>JANRLP010000120.1:0-322284 GCA_033762425.1 Leptospiraceae bacterium | reverse complement strand
CCAAGTCGGCTTAACGGCAAAGGTGCCTACCGCTTGTAGTCTCGCTTCTCTTCGAAGCTGCGACTTGTTTTGTTTACAGGCACGTTCTGGCAACCACAAAAGAATCTCTATACCAGAGGGATGAGGATAAAACGCTTCGATCAAAGAGATACAACTAGAGACAAACCACTACGACCACATTTTTTCTTGCCCTAAATAATCAAATCAAACAACTAGAGGAACAAAGAAAAAGTCTTCGCTTATATCAAGATATTATTCTTTATACAAGTACGTCTATGTTCACCTAAATAGATTTAAAAAGCGATTGCTTTTATCAAATAGTTTTCTTCCTCTGAATTTTTATTAGCTGAGTAGTTACTACTAAAATAACCTTATTCCACAATTAATTTTTCTCTTTCTTGTTTCGTTAGTGATTTCATTTTTTCCATCTCTTCATGAAATTTTTTAAAATCTCCATTCACTTCTTCTAGTTTTTTTTGAAAAAAACTAAAGCCCGACGCATAACGTAGAACTCCAATAAAACTTTCATTGTTCAGTTTGATCTTTTTATATCTTTCCTTATCCAGAAATTGTAACTCAGGATTCGAAAGAATGGTTTCTCTAAAAGTTTCAATGATTTCTTTTTTTCGATTCAATTTTTCCTCATCAGTAATTTTTTCATTATACAATTCTTTGAGTTGATTTCCAGTTTTTTTCATTTCACTGATGATATATTTATTTTCTGTTTGTATTTTTTTTCGTTTAGTTAAAATTTCTTCTGACTTTTCTTTAAAATTAGTTTCAAAAAATTTTTTTGTTCCCATTTCTTCTACAAAAGATGCATAAGATTCATTGAATATAGAATCTCCGTTGATATATACTGTTGCATGAGATAATTCATGGATCACTAAGGCTACAAGTTCATCGTCTCTAAGTCTCAACTGTGGTGAAAGAACGGGATCTGAAAACCAACCAAGGGTAGAGTAACCAGCAGTGATTCGAAGTCTTGTATCTAGTCCTTCTTTGATGAGATCATCTTCTAATTTTTTTGCTTCCTCTAAATCAAAATACCCTTTGTAAGGAACCTTTCCAACAATCGGAAACCACCAAGTATAAGATTCAAACTTCAGTGGATAAGAAGCAGTTACATGCCAACCTACCTCAGTTCTATCTAGTTTAGTGAAGTATAAAAAACCACCTTTTTTATTCAGGCTAAGATTTTCTAATGCAAATTCTCTTGCATCAGCAATTAACTTTAATTTTTCTTTTTGATTAGAATCAATATCAGTTTGATTGATTAGTTTGGAAATTTCTTTACGATCATAAAGTATTTGAAACTGTCCCTTACCTAGATGAAGTAGATAGCCAATACAATTACTCAAGAATAGTGGGAGAATAAGGATTAGCAGTTTCATTAAAAATCTATCGTACTTTTTATATAGTAAATCTTATCAATTGTTTTATACTCTACTATTCCTGATGGAGTTGAAATCTGACCTAAATATTCAGAACTAGATCTTTGGTTTCCAATTTGATCAATATAAACTTTTTCAGGTCTGCCATCAAAATCGAAGTTTAGGATGGATGCAAATCCAATACTCATCCTAAAAAAGTCAGTGAAATTATATTCAGCAAATATTTCATTTCTTTTAAAGTAAGTTTTGGAAGAATATGTTCTAAGCAAAGTTGACTGCAAAGGATCAATATACTTATGTGTTGTTCCAAGCACTCCTGAAGAACCAGTTCCTTGCTCTCCTCTATACACTAACCAAAACCCAGCAGCACCGATTCCAAACCAACCATAGACCGCTCTTCCAATGCTATCTCTATCATAAACAGGATAGGCATAAGGATTTAGAATGTCTTTAGTAACTCCACTATACTGTCGTCTTGCGAGAGCACCAAGACCTATATTGATGTTCTCTGCATACTGAAACGTTAGTTCTATTGCCCCAGTTCTACTTTGTAAAGAACGAAGATCTTTCTTAAGGATTGTATTCATATTGTTATCCGAAGGAACACAACTGCCAACTGCTTCCCTGCATTCATTCCCAGCTTCCCCAAATGCATTTCCCGCTCTTCCAATGAAATGAATTCCCGGTTTAGACTTTCCGAATTCTTTTTCTAGCGAGATTCTTCCAAATACATCAAATGCACTTGAACGTGTGTTTTGAGTATCTCTATATCCTTCTCCATTCATGACTCCGACTTGTACTTGTAGGAACTGGTATTGAAATTGTCCCGAAAGCCCAAGATCAGCAGGTTGTGGTGCAAAACCAAGGAACTCAAGGGGAGCTCTAGAAACGTATCTCCATTTCCAGTTTCCATTCCATTGAGTATGAAGATGGGGTAGATCTTGGATTCCAAAAACAATCTTAAAATTCATTTTTTCATCTCCCCATTTCTTTTGAACGTTAGCTCTTCTAATAAGAAAAGTATATGGATTTGTTTTATTGGAATTAGAGTTATCAAATGTTGTATCTGAAGAAAAATTACTAGCTCTAGTAAGCTCTGCCCAAAACTCTACGGTAACCTTTTTCTCCTCCCATTCTTTAGAAATCATGAGAAGAGTCCAAGGCATGGAAAAACCTGTTCTATCATCCTTTCTAGCATTTGAGATTCCTGAGGATTGGTCTCTGTATCTAAACCCAAAGCTTGGACTAAGTACTGCTCCAACTTTGAGTCCGAAATAGGAATCAGGTAATTCAGGTTTTGCAGTGATTATTTTCTCTGAATAAATTGGAAATACGAATATAAATACAATATAACAATATTTTAAAAACATAATAAGAGATTTTCTGGAATCAAGATTAGTTTAAAGTAAAAAAATAATTTTTATTCTTGTAAAAATCGTTTTAGGCTTGTGTATTGTTTGCAAAGATCAATCTGAAGGGTCAAATTGAATTTTGATTGCAATCAATTTAAGTGTAAACCATTATGAAATTGAGATAAGCAGATAGGAAATAAATACTTTATTTAGTAATTACTTAAATATATAATTATAAGTCTAGTTAAAAAGAAATAGTTGGAAGGAGATAGATCAAGGTCAATGAGTTTGTTTTTTAAGGATTCTAAGCTAAACCAATTTTTGGAAAAGTCTTTTGAAAAATTAAAAGATAAGAACCTAGATATTGATCTTACATCAATTAAGCCTAAGTTTCAGTCATCTAGCATAATTATCTTCTTCCAAGAGTTCCTAATTCAGTTTACATCATTCTTGAGAATCATAAGTCGTTCCTCGAATCAGGTCAATACAAACATGAAGTCCATTTCGCTGCAAGTGGAAACTCTAAAAGATGAAGTCATCAAAACAAACAAATCCATGGATGATTATATAACTAATTTAAGAGAAATCACAACTGAGATGAAAAACATTACCAGTGAGATTACTGAAATTAGATTACAGTCAGGAATCATGTCGAATAAAAATGAGGGCATACTAACTAATTCTAAACAAATCCAAGAGAGAATTACAAAAGGAGTTAAGACAATGCAAAACGGTGTTTTTTTGATTTCTGAACTTGTGGATCAAAATAAACAATTAAATTCTACTATTGTCGATCTTTGGAAAAAATTTTCCTTACTTGTAAATCATTCTAAGGAAATGGTTAAGATTGCAGAAAGTACTAGGATGCTTGCATTGAATGCTGAAATTGAATCTGCACATGCCGGTGAGGCGGGAAAAGGATTTTCTATTGTAGCACAAGAAATGGGAAAACTAGCTTCTAGAAATGCAACCCTTTCTAAAGAAATCTCACGTGGGATTTTAGAAATGCAGGAACAAGCCAAGCTTACTGAAATTAATGTTTATTCTTCAGTAGAGTTAGCAGAAAACTCAGAAGAGCAAATTCAAGAAGCACATGCAACCTATTTGAATGTAGCTGATTCTATTACTAGTGTCTTAGGGGAAGCAAACGAATTTAACAAATCCTTTGTAAATCTAGAAGTTAGTTTAAAGCTTATCAATGAAAATTTAAAGAATACTTCAATTCTTTTGGAAGAGTCCAATTCCAGTGCAAAGGAGATTTCTAGTTTTCTTATATTAGAAAAAAATACTGTAGAAGAAATTGAATCTAAAGCCCATTCTACTTTTTCAGCAAGTAGAGTCATGAACTCACTGATTTCTGGATTTAATATTCCAAACTTCAATGCAAAAGAAAAAAAAGTGGAAACAGTTGAAAAGATTGTAGAAGGGGTCTTGAATATTCGTGGAATGCTCATCACAGGTTTATTTGTTGAGCCCAAAAGTTTTTTGGACTATTTTATCTTAGAATGGGAAGAAATCAATGTAAGAATCACAAATGACTTAAAAGAGCTAGAGTTAATGCTTTCAACTTCTAGTGAAATGAAAAGACTCAATGAATTTATAGTATTTTGGAAAGAATTTCAAACAGTCAGTAGGTATTGTCTAGATGAAATGAAAGTAGAAAATGTACCACCTGCAAAAAAAGCTTATAATGAAATCAAAGATAAGATTAGTCCCAGCATCACAAATTTACTCCTTAGCGTTAAGTAACAATAAGTTAAATTCTAGTACTTCATATTGAGCTTTAATTTTAAATCTAAAGAATTAGCTCAGTCCAAATGTTAGCTATTTAGAACTAGAATCATTCCTGAAATTAAATAAGGAATGCACTCAAAAAGATGGAAGCTAAAATTCATTGACAGAGATCAAGAAAACTGAGTTCATCATTTATGATATACTATAATTGGAAAAAATTTTGAAGTTATTAGGAAGCATTTTTGATAACAAATAACAAAAGCATGAAGGATAAATTAAGATTTCCAATCAGCTTTCAATTTTTTTTAGGGTTTTTTCTATTTGGAATTTTTACAGCTACTATCGTTGGAGTTCTAGTATTTCTATTTGCTTATAACAATTATTACCAAGCATTTCAAGAAGAAAAAGTTCTAGTAGCTAAACTTTCTTCTACTATTGCATCTGGTACTAAATTTAAAAGCTGGATAGATAAAAATTCGAGTGAAACAGAAGATTATAAAAAGTATTTAAAATTTATTCAAGAGATAGTGAATAAAGATAAAACTATAGCTTACCTTTTTACAATATACTTTAATGAAGAATTGAATGAATTTCAATATACTAGTTCTGCAACTATTTCTGAAGAAGATTCCATTTGGGTAGAAAACTGGTCATTAGGTTTTTCTTTAATTAAAAACAATAATACTTGGAATTTGTATTACAAGGGAGTATTAGTTGATTCTAATAAAGCTTTTAAAATTAATAAATTATTTATAGAATATAAAATTATTTCTAGCAAGATTAAAAAATTAATTTTTACAGAAGATGGGATTTCTAAAGAAACAATACTAATAGAAGATGGAAAAGTTTTTTGTTTAATAAATTCAAAAAAAATTGATCTGGAAGAACAAAATTTAATCAATATAGATTGGTTTTCTGAATTAAAAGAAGACCCATTACAACTTACCTTTGTAAAAAAGAATTCTCAAGATATTATCCAAGGTTCAAAATTTTTTAATAATAAAAATTTTAGAAATGAACTTCATTCGTTTATGGAGAAAGGAACTGATAGCTTTAAAGATGAATTCTCTGAATTTAACTTTGGCGATTATATCATTGTAACCTCAGTGATTAGAGATGAAAAACTTAAACCTGTTGGACAGGTAATCTTAAAAATCACTAGAGATAATCTGAGAGATTTTAAATCTCAGTTAATTAAAAAAATATTTTTGGGAACGTTAGTTTCTTTGCCAATTTCATTAATATTAATTTTTCTGTTTTCCAAATTTTTCTCTAAACCAATCGGAAAACTAAAAATGTATTCTAACTTAATTTCTAAAGGTAATTTTGATAAGAAATTATATTTAGATAGAAATGATGAATTTTCAGACTTAGCTGAAAGTATGAACCAAATGTCTGAAGAGATTAAAGAGTCTAGGGATAAGTTAGAGAATTATACTGAATCTTTGGAATTGAAAGTAAAAGAAAGAACGGATGCACTATCTCATACTTTAGAAGCTATCTATAGAGATTTGAATACAGCAAAAAAAATTCAAACTTCAATACTTCCTAAATTAGAGAAGGTGAGAGAAAAAATTAGTATTTATAGTATCTATGTTCCTATGTCTGAAGTTGGCGGGGATATTTATGATATTCATTTTGTGAATGATAGAACTATACGTTTTTTTATTGCAGATGCAACTGGGCACGGAGTGCAAGCATCTCTTATTACGATGGCAATCAAAACGATTTATGATTCTATAAAAAACTTGGATATACCTGCGAGTGAGGTTATGGGAATTTTGAATAATAAGTTTATCAACTTTTATCAGATACTATTTACCTATTTCACTTGTGGAATTTTAGATCTTAATCTGGAATCAAAAACAATTTCTTATTCAGGCGGGGGACATCCTTACCCAATCATTGTAAAGTCAGACAAGTCAGTTGAGCTATTAAAGACCAAAGGTTCATTGCTCGGTGCTAAGGAAAATATGAACTTTACGCTTCATGAAACAACTTTGAATCAAGGTGATGAAGTTTTTCTTTTTACGGATGGAATCTTTGAAGAGTGGAATGATAGTAATGAAGAATTTGGAGTGGATCGATTGGAGAAAACACTAGTCAAAGCAGATGCAGAGTTGCCTCTTAAAATGGAAAGTGTTTTGGATACAGTAATGAAGTTTATGGAAAATCAACCTATAGCAGATGATATTTGTTTCATTGGATTTAAATTAAAATAAAGTTCTAGATTTTTATTCTTTATATCCTTCTAGTTTTTTATCAGGACATAAGTATAATGCATATTTCAAAGATCAGTGTCAATCTCACTGTATTGATGAACTTGGTTGCCATGAATATAAAAATAAACTGTGGGGTCTATATGTAACAAATCCTTACTAATAACTCATGTCAATGAATCTAAAAAAGAATAAATAAAAACTTCTAAGATAAGGATGATGCTAAACCCAATGATTAGACTAGTGCCAAAATAGTGAATACCAATAAATACGATCAGTGGAATAAAGTTTAAACCTATGAATAGAACTATCGTTTGTACCTTTGTAAGAACCTCAGTCTGGATTCTTTGGTATAGATGTTCTTTGTGAGCAAGGAACACATTCTGTTTTTGAATTGTTCTTTTTACAATCGTCACGATTCCATCTAAAAAAAATATCGGAATTAAAAAAGGAATCACAAACACTGTTCCTTTAATGGAATTCTCAGAACCAATATCCTTCAGTAAAAATAGGGAAGTGGAAATTAGAAATCCAATGCTTAAAGAACCTGAATCTCCCATGAACATCTTAGCGTTAGGTAAATTGAAATAGAAAAAACCGGTCATAGAGATTAGCATTGAAATTAGAATGAGACTTGTTTGGGACTCAAGTCCTGTTAGAAAGATTAAATTTATTGTGAACGCAAGAAAACTTCCCGAAAGATAACTATCCAAACCATCCATAAAATTACAAAGATTGGTAGTAAATACTATGAATAGAATCAAGAGTAGGATACTCACTCCAATTGGGAAATAGATTTCTAATCCAAAAAAATGAATCCTTTGTGGAAAAAAATTGAGTAGAACTGCTAGGAAAATAATTTCTAAAACTAACTTTAGAACTGAAGAAAGATGGATCAAGTCGTCAATAAAACCTAAGATACAAAAAAAGCTAGTTCCAATAAGTATGAACAGATAGTCTTCCTTTCTAAGTTCATTAGAAAAAAATTGAATTGTTAGTAGAGCTAAAAAGATTCCAACAAATACAATTCCCGCAGATTTTTTGACAGGTTTTTCGTGCATACTCCTATGGTTGGGAACATCTTGGAATTGTTTCGGAAGGTTTGCTCTATAAAACAAGCTATGTCCAACAAAACTTAAAATTGCAAAAAGAAAAAGCACAATTCCAATTTTTTTATTCTTTAGAACTTGTAAATCTTTCTTTTAGTTTTCCAAGTTCAATCCCGTTCTATCATGAACTTTATTTTTCTTATTTAAAACTTTCCTCTAAGTATTTCTTGACATTTCATATTTTATGAATAGAATAATCCCTATGATTGTATTTGATACTCCTACTGCAAAAAAGTCTTCTTACGCTGATTATCTTAATACACCTGAAGGCAGTAAATTCCAACTCATTGGAGGAGAGATTATAGAGATGACCTCACCTAATTTATACCACCAAGAAATTCTTTTGAATCTTTGCATTCAGTTTAAAAATTATTTACAAAAGAATAAGTCGGGCAAACTTTTCATAGCTCCCCTCGATGTATATCTATCAGAAACTGAAGTCTATCAGCCCGATTTATTTGTCTTACTCAAAGAAAATTTTTCTAAGATGCAAGAGACTAAGATTGAAGGTGCTCCTGATTTGGTTGTGGAAGTTCTTTCTCCATCCACTGCCTATTATGACATGAAGCATAAAAAATCTGTTTATGAAAAATTTGGAGTGAAAGAGTATTGGATTGTGGATCCAATGCAAAAAACTCTAGAAATTTATTTTAATCAAGATTCTAAGTTTCAACTGCAAACAGAACTAACGCAGACACAAATTGCTAAATCCATTTTACTTCCTGAACTAGAAATAAATTTGAATGAAGTATTTTAAAAATGTTTCTTGCCTCTTGCTTTCTCTTGAGATAATCCTTGACATTTCTGATTTTATGAATATAGTAAATCTATGATAGTTTTTGATATCCCTACTGCAAAAAAATCTTCTTACGCTGATTATCTTAATACACCTGAGGGCAGTAAATTCCAACTTATCGGAGGAGAAATCATTGAGATGACCTCACCTAATTTATACCATCAAAGGATCATAAAAAAAATTCTAGCACTGTTAGATCTTTTTTTACAAAAGTCTCAATTAGGAGAAGTTTTCGTTTCTCCCTTGGATGTATATCTATCAGATACAGAGGTCTATCAACCCGATCTATTTGTCTTACTCAAAGAAAATTTTTCTAAGATGCAAGAAACAAAAATTGAAGGTTCTCCTGATTTGGTTGTAGAAGTTCTTTCTCCATCCACTGCCTATTATGACATGAAGCATAAAAAATCTGTTTATGAAAAATTTGGAGTAAAAGAGTATTGGATTGTGGATCCAATGCAAAAAACTCTAGAAATTTATTTTCATCAAGATTCTAAGTTTCAACTGCAAACTGAACTAACACAGACTCAAATTGCTAAATCCATTTTACTTCCTGAGTTAGAAATAAATTTGAATGAAGTATTCTAGCGTATTCCAAGATCATTCCCGAAATTTTGAATCAAACCTATATGTCTATCCTGTAGTATCCAGAAGATCCAAAGGAGTTTCTTTGGGAATCAATCTTTCTATGCGTAAAGAATGCAATTTTGATTGTCCATATTGTCAGATAGATAGAACAGTAATCGAGCCTAAAGAAAAATTTATTGACTTAAATGTTTTAGAGTATGAACTACTATCGCTAATTGATATGGTTCAGAATGAATCTATTTATGATACTCCTAAGTTTATGAATACTCCAATGGAATATAGAAGATTAAATGATATTGCACTCAGTGGAGATGGGGAGCCAACTACTTCAAAGTACTTTCTAGAAACATCTAACCTTGTTCTAAAAATTTTAAGCCAAAAAGAGATTCAGTCTTTAAAAATAAAACCAATCGTAATTACCAATGGAAGCACATTGAATAGAGAAGAAGTAAAAAATGTACTGCTTAGGTTTTATGAAGCAGAGGGAGAGGCTTGGATTAAACTAGACGCAGGAACCGAAGATGAGTTCAAAAAAGTTGCTGAAACTAAGATCGCTTTCTCAAAGATCCTTGATGGAATATTAGAATTTTCTAAAATACAAAGTATAACACTTCAAACAATTCTTTATCAAGATGAGTCTAACAAAGAAACTTTTTCCATTAGTGAATACTGTAAAATACTCAATTCGATGAAGGAGATAGGAGGAAAATTTTCTCTAATTCAGCTTTATACACTTGCACGAGAAACTAAGGTTAAAGGATTGAAACCAGTTAGTCTAGAAAGATTGGAAACTGTTCAAAAACAAATTGAATCTTGCACAAATATAAATGTAGAGATCTATCCATGAGTGTTGTTCTGGAACTAAAAAATATAAGCATTCAAATCAATAAAAAAGAAATAGTAACTAACGTCAATTTGGTTGTAGAAGAATGTTCCATTACAGGGCTAGTTGGTGCCTCAGGTTCTGGTAAAACAACTCTATTTAGAGGCATTCTAAATGAATTATCAAGTTCGGCTAAAAGAACAGGTGAGATTTTGCTTTTGGGAAATTCTATTCATAAAAAATTTGATCCAAGAATTCAATCTGTGAACCAAGAAGCCTCCCTACAGTTTAATCCTAAATTTTCCTTAAGAGAGATTCTATCCGAGCCTCTAGAAATTCAGAAATATGCAATCGAAAAAATTCATTCTGAGTTAGAAAGAATCCTTGGGGAAATTTCTATCAGCATTGAAAAATTAGATCAAAATATAATGCAATTTTCTGGTGGTGAGCAACAGAGAATTCAAATCGGAAGAGCATTATTAACCAATCCAAAAATTTTACTTATGGATGAACCAGTGACTGGACTTGACCGTCTAATGCTTAGAAAGGTAAAAGAAATTTTACTAAATCAAAAAAATAAATTTAGTATTCTAATCATCACCCATGATTTAGAATTTGCAAGTGAGGTTTGTGATACAATCTATATAATGAAAGAAGGAAAAATTTTAGAGAATGGAGAAACCAAAATGATATTTAAAAATTCAAAAAATGAATATACAAAAGAGTTATTGAAGAGCCTAGACTTAAATACTATAAAACAGAAGAATAATTAAGGAGGAATATTGTGAAACTAGATAAATTAACTAGAAAAATGACTGAAGCACTTTCTGATTCGGTGAGTCTTGCGGAGACAAGAAATAATCCTGAACAAACAGAAGAACATCTTGTATTCACACTTCTGAATCAAAAAGAAGGAATGTTAGAAACTATATTTAACAAAATGGGACAAGCTACGAATCGATTTAGTATTCTAGCGGAAACAGAGATTCAAAAATTACCTAGGGTTGGTGCAAACTATACTGAGATTCAACCTTCTAGAAATTTAATCAATCTACTGAGAAAAGCAGATGGGATCAAACAAGAGATGAAAGATGAGTATCTTTCTACTGAACATTTTTTTCTCGCTTTCTTGAAACATAGTGATAGCAGTTTAAAAAATGAGTTTGTAAAATCAGGAATTAGTTATAATAATTTTTTGAAACAAGTCCAAGAAATAAGAAATGGTAAAATAATTATTGATGACTCTCCTGAAAGTAAAACAGATTCATTAAAGAAATATGCTAGAGACTTAAATGAACTAGCAAGAAAGGGAAAACTAGACCCAGTGATTGGTAGAGACGAAGAGATTCGAAGAATTGTTCAGGTACTAACTAGAAGAACCAAAAATAATCCAATGTTGATTGGAGAACCTGGTGTAGGTAAGACTGCTATCGTGGAAGGACTTGCAGGAAAGATTGTATCAGGTGATGTTCCTGAAGGAATTAAAAATAAATCAGTCTATGCTCTAGACTTAGGTGCAATGATTGCAGGGGCAAAGTATAGGGGAGAGTTTGAAGATAGACTGAAGGCACTACTAGATGAGGTGCTTGCAAGTGATGGAAACATCATTCTATTTATCGATGAAATTCATACTCTTGTGGGTGCAGGTGCAAGTGAAGGTTCATTAGATGCATCTAATATGTTAAAGCCCGCACTAGCTCGTGGTGAACTTAGATGTATTGGTGCAACAACGTTAAAAGAATACCAAAAGTATATTGAAAAAGATGCTGCCCTAGAAAGAAGATTTCAACCAGTCTATGCAAAAGAGCCAAGCATTGAAGAAACAATTATGATTTTAAGAGGTCTTAAGAATCATTATGAAATGCATCATGGAATTAGAATCACTGATGCAGCAATCATTGCTTCTGCAAATCTTTCTTCAAGGTATATCTCTGATAGATTTCTTCCTGATAAAGCTATTGATCTAATTGATGAGGCTAGTAGCAAGATGAGAATTGAAATTGATAGTATGCCTGAAGAATTAGATAAGATGATGAAAAAAGTTCAGAGTCTAAAGATTGAACGTGAGGCGTTGAAAAAAGAAACTGATACAGCTTCCAAAACAAGATTACAAACTCTTGAGCAAGAATTGAGTAGTCTAGAAGAAGAATTTTCGATCTATAGAGCTAAATGGAATTCTGAGAAAGAAAAGATTGGAAGAACTAAGATTCTAAAAGAAGAGATTGAAAAGTATAAGAACTTAGAAAAAGAAGCAGAGAGAAATGGAAACTTAAATCTAGTCGCTGAGATTCGTTATGGAAAGTTAATTGAATTGAGTAAACAACTAGAACAGGCAACCAAAGACTTACAAGCTGATTCAGAGACTAAGAAATTTCTTAGAGAAGAAGTCACTGAAGAAGACATTGCAAACATTGTATCTCGTTGGACGGGAATTCCAGTTTCCAAGATGCTGCAAGGAGAAAAAGAAAAACTACTTCGTATGGAACTTTCCTTAAAAGAAAGAGTGGTTGGGCAAGATCATGCAATATCGATTCTTTCTGAATCCATCCGTAGAAGTAGGGCGGGTCTTTCTGATGCAAATCGTCCAACTGGTGTGTTTTTATTTTTAGGACCCACAGGTGTTGGAAAGACTGAAACTGCAAAGGCACTTGCATCCTTTCTTTTTGATGATGAATCAGCTATGGTAAGAATCGATATGAGTGAGTTTATGGAATCTCATTCTGTTGCAAAACTCATTGGTGCACCTCCAGGTTATATTGGTCATGAAGATGGGGGACAACTAACGGAAGCAATTCGTAGAAGGCCCTATAGTATCATTCTTTTTGATGAGATTGAAAAAGCGAATAAGGATGTGTTCAATGTATTCTTACAACTTTTTGATGAAGGAAGACTTACAGATAGCAAGGGAAGAAATGTGGACTTCAAGAATACAGTCATCATCATGACTTCTAATATTGGTTCGCATATACTATCGCAGAATGAGATTACTTTTGAAGAAAAAGAAAGAAAGTTAGACCAAGAATTGAAGAAGTATTTTAAACCAGAATTTATCAATAGACTTGATGAGGTTGTGATCTATAATTCCATCACTAGAGACTCTATTGAGAAAATTGTTCAAATTCATCTTGGTAATCTTTCTGAAAAACTAAAGCAAAGTGGTATCTTGGTAGAATTTGCTCCAAGTGTTGCTGAGTATCTTTCTAGAAATGGATATGATGAAGAATATGGTGCGAGACCATTGAAACGACTTATCCAACGTGAACTAGGAAATAAGTTCAGTGAGTTTATCCTAAAAGGAGACTATGAAACTAACGTCAAAGTTCTTGCAGACTTTGACGAAGGTTATCTAAGAATTAGGAAACAATCTTAATTTTTTAGAGCTGAATATGTCCATAAGCCCGAAGCCATTTCTACTCCTGCAAATAGGAGTAGGATTGGTTTTCCTAGTCCAAATCCAACCAGTGCCAAAAAAAGAATGAATTGTAGAATTCTTCCTTGTACTGTGAGCTTAAAAAACTCAGTTATGTTTAATAGGGAAGCACGAATATAGTAAAAGGCGAAGATGCAAAGACTAAGCCCCACAACTCTCACCCAAACTTCATTTGCTTCAGGGATTCCAAACAGGGAAAGAAGAACGTTAGGCGCAATCATTAGAATGATTCCTTGACCTGCCATATATACACCAAATGCCAAAACTGTTTTTGCTGCGTAACTCATTTTTTTTCTCCTAAAATTTTTAATACTAGATTTCCAACTTTCTTGGAAGAATAAGGATTCTGTCCCGTGACAAGTCTTTCATCCATGATTGCGTAAGGTGTGAAAGGAAGGATCGATTTTTGATAGACTCCACCATTTTCTTTTAGTGCATCTTCTGTAAGAAAAGGAACTAGTTTCGTAAGCCCGATGAGTTTTTCCTCAAGATTAGAAAAACCAGTAACTTTTTTTCCTTCAATCAATCTTTTACCATTGGAAAGTTTAATGTTCAATAGTCCTACTGAACCATGGCAAACTGCTGATACTATTCCATTGGATTCATAGATATTTCTAGAAATTTCGACTAACGTTGAATTATTCGGAAAGTCCCACATAACCCCATGACCTCCTGCAAAATAGATCACTGAATAGTCTTCTGGTTTAATCTCTTCAGGCTTAAATGTATTCTTTAATTTATTTTGAAAATCTTTGTTCTCCATAAATTTTTTATTTACAGAATCGAAAAGTTCAATTCCTTCTACACTTTTGATGTCTAAGGGAGGTGTCCCACCTAATGGACTTACAAGATCAATCTCAAAACCAGCGTTAGATAGAATATTATAGAAATGAGTAATTTCTCCAAGCCAATAACCTGTTTTTCTAGGAATAGTCCAGTCTCCAATATGACTAGTGATTGCTATCAATATTTTCTTCATTTAGGTTCACTCTTTAATGAAGTCAAATTTTGCAGACTGATATTTTTCTTCTAGAATTTTCTTTCTTAAATTCGTTAGAACTTTATGGGGAGAATCGGTTACAGTTGAATTTGCTAGAAAATCAGGCAGGCTTCCTCCTGGCTCACTATGTAGTTGATAAATTATTTCAACATTTCCATCAGTTTGTGGGGTCAATTGCCAAAAGCCTTTTAGTTTAGGAAGCCTAACAATTCCTGATTTTACAGGCATATATTCGGGATGAGTAGTGAGTGTGATTGTTACTTTTTTGTCTGCAGCTTGTGAGACTTGAAATCTATTTATCATATCTCTATTGTTTACAGGAAAAGGTGCTTTGATCTCAAAGTAGTAATACCAATCTGAAGCAGAGGTTTCTTTTACAATTTTTGCAACCTTGCTGTCGGGCCACCAAGAAAGCATCGCTGATTCATCTTTTAGAAGCGCAACTAACGCTGAAAGAGAAGTTTTTAAACTAGTTGTTGCCTTAAACTCTTTTAATTCAGAGCCTTCGACATTACGAGTATAAACCTTAATTGAATTAGAGTTTTTTGCTAAATCCCAACTAAATAGTAAACTCGGCAAAATGAATAGAAAGTAGATAAATATTTTTTTCATTGGTTCCTCCAAAGAATGTTCAGTTTGCCAGTGTAAACCATAGAGTTAAGTCTATGGTCAATAGTTTTTTATTTTTTTATAAAATTTTTTTTGACAAAGAATTTTTGTTTGATATAATTCAATAATGCTTATAGGTGAATTAGCTTCTAGAACTGGTGTTTCTATTCACACAATTCGTTATTATGAAAAATCAGGATTCTATACTTCTGTGCAAAGAAAGGATAACAATTACAGAGAATATTCTGAGGATACAATCCAAATCGTACTATTTGTGAAGAATGTCCAAAAACTAGGATTTAGTTTAGAGGAAATCAAAGAAGTTGTTGATGTTTTTCAAAATAGATCCATGCAAAAAGATGAACTAGTGAATAAAAAAATCAACAAAAAATTGAGTGAAGTAGAACAAAAGATATTTGAGTTAACTCAGATCAAAAAAGTTCTCATAAAAATTCTAGAGGTTTGTAAAACCAATAAACATAAAGAAAAAGACTTAAAATACCTTCTAGATGGATTAAAACTCTTGGATAAGGTTTAGAATCGAGTAATCAATAATAAAAATATACATACCAGTCGGTATAAAAAAACAGACTGGTCGGTATATATTCTTGTAATTTTATAGCTACTCTAGATAATGGTAATTAAGATGAGTAGTCAGAAAAAAGAACCAACCAGAAACAGAATCCTAGAAGTGAGTTTTAGGCTTTTTCTAAAACATGGCTATTCAGCAACTGGACTCAATCAAATAGTAGAAGAGGCTGAAACAGTTAAGGCTTCGCTTTATCAACATTTTTCTTCTAAAGAAGAATTGGGAAAAGAAGTCTTAAAGGAATATTCAAGTAAAAGAATTCAATTGATAAAAGGACTCATGCAAAAATTTCCCTATCCGTTGGACTTCACCCGTGCTTGGACTCGAATTTTGAAACATGAGGCTAGCCAATCGAAACTTCATGGATGTGGAATGGCAAACTTTAGAGCACAGATCCAAGAAAAAGAAACTTTGATCCTAGCTGAGATTCAAACAATTGCCAATGAAACAATTCAGACAATTGAAGAATTTTTAATTACAGCAAAAGAAAAATCTTTCTTAAGCTCCAATGCTCCCACCAAAGAACTAGCACTACAACTTTTTTATAGTTATGAAGGAGTTCTTCAATCTTATAGAATCTTAGGAGATGCTAAAACTTTGAATGGACTGACTAAACTCTCTGAACTAGTACTCAATCAATATCTAAAAAGGAAAAGATGAACTATTATGATTTATAATAAAACATTTCAAACAAACTATTACGATCTAGACTGGAACAGGCATGTGACTTCTAGGGTTTATGAAAAGATGGCATATGCAGCAAGAATAGAAATTCTAAATGAGCTAGGTCATCCAATTGCAGATATATTGAAGAAGAATTGGAAATGGGTAAGTCAAAATTGTACTGTTAGATTTCATTCTCAACAATATTCAGGCTCAGAACTTAGAGTGGATACTGAAGTTTATAGAGATTCAAATTCTTCTTATCATTTTCATCAAAAAATTGTTGATAAAAATGAAGGTCTAGTTTGCACAATTGGAAACAAATCAGTTCTATTAGATGAAAATTCAAAACCAATTGAAATTAGTTCTATTCAAAAAACAGACTCCGACTTAGTTACAGTAAAATTGAACGATAGAGAGTCTTCTTGGAAGACGTTAGTTCATTCCATGTATGTTCCATTCAGTGATATGAATTGTTTTTGGAATTTACCTGCAGATTCAGTCATGAAGATTTTTGAGGAAGGTCGTTTTTTATTTTTTCATGAAGTAGTTGATTTAAGTCTTGTCACAAGTTTAGATACAACTACTTTTTTTATGGGTGGTGAAATAGAAATCTTAGAACTCCCAGAACCAGGTTCCACAATCACACTTCACACTTGGATTGATGAACTAGAAAAGATTCGTTTCTATTTCAGACAAGATATTGTCTCTAGTGATGGAAAGGTTCTTGTTAAGATGAAAGACGAACAACTCTTTATAGCACTTTCTAAGTCTAGACCCAGAAAAGCGCCAATAGAGTTCTTAGAAGAAGTGAAGGATTATTGTAGGTGAGTAAGTAAAAAATTATTATTTTACGAGAAATCCTGCGATTTTAATTGTCAAATAAAGTATGAGACTTAAACTGATTGCATTGATTTTTTTGCTTCTTTTCAATTGCAATAAATCAGACACCAAAATCATCTCAATCATTCCGCTTTTACAGACTAACAATACTAATACTGATATTGTGCTAACGAATATTACACTAAGTGAGGGAACATTAAGTCCAAGCTTTTCTTCAAATACAACTTCATACACTGTGAGTGTGAATAGTTCAGTTTCTACTATTCGAATAACTCCTACAACAAATCTAAGCAATTCAACAATTACTGTAAACGGCTCGACAGTAATTTCAGGTTCAGAATCCAATCCTATTTCTTTAAATTTTGGCGCTAATACAATTACAGTAATCATTTCTAATAATTCCATCTCCAGAACCTATTCCATCCTCGTCACTCGTGCTCTTGGCTCTCTAAATACTCTTTCAAACTTGGCAGTGAGTCTGGGAGTTTTGAGTCCTAGTTTTGTTAGCAGTACTACTTCATATACTTTGGCTTTAGCAAACTCAATTAGCTCAATTACAGTTACACCAACCCTTAGTTCAACAGATTCTTTGGTAACTGTCAATGGAACTAACGTTAGTTCTGGTTCCGCTTCTGGAACTATTTCTTTATCAGTTGGATCGAACTCAATTATAGTTTTAGTTACTAGCACAGATGGAACTAGTACAACATATACAATCACTGCGAATAGATCCGCAGCTACAACCTTTAGAATCTTTGTAACAAACGCAACCTATTCAGGAAATCTTGGTGGAATTTCGGGATCAGATACTAGATGTAATGCTGATGCAAACAAACCTTTAGATGGAAGTACATATAAAGCGATTGTAGTAGATAATGCTGGAACAAGAAGAGCTTGTACTAATGGAGATTGTACAAGTGCCGCAGAAAATCTGGATTGGGTTTTAAAGCCTAACACAAGTTATATAAGAGCATCAGATTCAGTTTCTATTTTTACTACGAACGCTGCTGGTATCTTTGCTTATGGCACAATGCCAAATTCTTTCCTTTCTGGACCACAAGTTTCTTATTGGACGGGACTCAGAGCTGACTGGAGAAGTTCATCCAACGATTGTATCGACTGGACATCTAATTCCGCAATAAATAATGGTAGGGTAGGTTTAAGTGATGTTACTGATAGCACAGCAATTCGCTCGGGCACTCCCGACTGTAGTGAGTCGCATAGACTTCTTTGTGCAGAACAATAAGAAACTTTTTTACAAAAGTAATTCATAATACATATTGAATTTATGAAATTATTTTTTGGTGAGATCACTCAATCAAATATATTTGTGCATATGATAAACTAGTTCTCCCCTCACCAAAATATTTCTCCACTATTCTTTTTTTAAATCGGAAATACAAGTGCAGGTATAATTTTTGCATGAATTATAAAAATTGCAAATAAATCCAAATTCAGCAGAAAAAAAGGATTTTTCTAAAAAGACTGCTTTGGAACTATGCAATCTGTAAGAATTTTCACACCCCGAGGAATAAAATATGAGCATGAATGCCAGACAGGAAGCGATTGCCAAAATATCTGAGCTAATCCCAACAGATTCTGATTTTGACTCCATGGAACAACCTGTTCCTGAGCTATTCGGAAGTAAAGTATTCAACCACAAGGTGATGCAAGAGCGTCTTCCTAAAAGTGTTTACAAATCCATCAAAAAAACTATCAACGAAGGTAAACCACTCGATCCAGAAGTTGCAGATGTTGTAGCAAACGCTATGAAAGACTGGGCGTTGGAAAATGGTGCAACTCACTATACACATTGGTTCCATCCATTGACAGGACTCACTGCAGAAAAGCATGATTCTTTCATCAACCCACAAAGTGATGGATCAGTGATTATGGAGTTCAGTGGCAAAGAGCTTGTAAAGGGTGAGCCTGATGCTTCTTCTTTTCCTTCGGGAGGAATCCGTGCTACGTTTGAAGCTCGTGGTTATACTGCATGGGATGCAACCTCTCCTGCTTTTATTAGAGATACCACTCTAGTCATTCCAACAGCTTTCTGTTCTTATACAGGGGAAGCTCTAGACAAAAAGACTCCACTTCTTCGTTCTATGGATGCACTTTCGGAACAAGCACTTAGAGTTCTAAAAATTTTTGGAAACACTGAGGCAACTAGAGTTACTACAACTGTTGGTCCAGAACAAGAATATTTTATGATTGATAAACTATTCTTCAACCAAAGACCAGATTTGATTGCAACAGGAAGAACTGTGTTTGGTGCAAAACCTCCTAAAGGTCAAGAATCAGAAGACCATTATTTTGGTTCCATCAAAGATAGAATCCTTGCTTGCATGAAAGACATCGATGCAGGGCTTTGGGAGCTTGGAGTGAATGCTAAGACTCGTCACAACGAAGTAGCACCTGCTCAATATGAAATTGCTCCCATCTTCACTACAACGAATATCGCAATGGATCATAACCAACTAGTTATGGATACATTGAAGAGAGTTGCTAACAGACATGGACTTGCTTGTCTATTGCATGAAAAACCTTTCCGTGGAGTAAATGGTTCAGGAAAACACAATAACTGGTCTATGAGTTCCAATGACGGACAAAACTTGCTAGAACCAGGTGATAATCCTCACCAAAATGCACAGTTCTTAGTTTTCTTAGCAGCAACTATCCAAGCGGTTCATAAACATGGGGATCTATTGCGCGTAGCAATTGCTAACCCTGGAAACGACCATCGTTTAGGTGCTAATGAGGCTCCTCCAGCGATCATTTCTATCTTCCTTGGTGATCAGCTCACTGACATCATTGAACAATTGGAAAAAGGACCTGTTACTTCTTCTAAAGCGGGAACTTTTATGGAAATTGGTGTTAGCACATTGCCACATCTTCCAAAAGATACTACTGATAGAAATAGAACTTCTCCATTTGCTTTCACAGGAAATAAATTTGAGTTTCGTGCTGTTCCTTCTTCCTTATCACTTGGTGATCCTAATGCATATTTGAATACAATGGTTGCTGAAGCGTTAGACGAAATGGCAACTAAATTAGAAGCTGATATCAAAGGTGGAGCAACTCTAGAAAAAGCAGTAGCTAAGGTATTGACTGAAACAATCAAAGCTCATAAAGCAGTGATCTTCAATGGAGATAACTATTCTGATGAGTGGAGAATTGAAGCAGAAAAGCGTGGACTTCCAAACTTCAAAACTTTAGTAGATTGTATGCCTGCACTAATCACTGATAAGAGCATTAAACTATTTGAGAAATATAGAATTTTCTCTAAACGTGAGCTTGAATCTAGATATGTGATCCAACTTGAAGGCTACAACAAAACTATCAACCAAGAAGGGCAGGTAACTGTAGATATTGGAAGAAGACAAATCTTGCCTGCATCAATTGCATTCCAAGGTGATCTAGCTTCTAACATTGAAGATACTAAGGCACTTGTTGGTGAAGGTCCTGTGAAAGAGCAAATTGATCTTCTAAAACAAATTGCTACACTTAACTCTAGCCTAAAGTCTAAACTAGATGTACTAGCAAAGGCTCTAGACCATGAAGATGGGGATGTTCTAGCACATGCAAAACATTTCCGTGATTCAGTTATCCCTAAAATGAACGAAGTAAGAGAAATTGCAGATACACTTGAAACGTTAGTTGATAGTGAGTATTGGCCAATTCCTACTTATGCTGAGATGTTGTTCATTTTCTAAAACCAACCTAACTGTCATCCATATCTTGGGTGACAGTTACTTTCCTTCTTCCATATTTTTAATATAACTCGGATCAAAGATATGAGTCTTGTAGGCTCCCACAAAACTAGGGTCTAACCTAGAGATTGAATCATAAATTAAATTATAGAATCTAATAAAAGAAAGATAGTCTCTTTGTTCTTCAGTGATATTTACATTGCTGAGTTCTAAAAAGCCTTGCAACACAACACCCATTCCTGATTGACCAGGGAATTTTTCTTGTGCTTTGATTGAATCGTTGATTGGACTAAAACAATTGTACAACTTATTGTAGATAAGATCAGAAGTGTTTTGGAACTGAAAAAGTCTAAGCTGATCAATCTTTCTATTTTTTTTTGATGAATTGGATATACTCAATACACCATCTTCCGAGATGTTCAAAGTTTCGATTATATCATCTGATTCAAATTGAATTTCGGGGATGAGTTTATGCCCGAAAGAATTTAGTAAGGTTCTTTCAGTTCCAATCTTTAAAGAACCATCTCTTGAATAAAAAATTTGTTTTTTATCATCCTTGAAAGCTAAAAAACCAATTTCACTTGCAATAGCAATATCTAGCTTATGACCAGTAGAAACCAAATTACCTAAACTAAAGGATCTTTGCAGTTGCAATCCTCGTTTATTGGAAATCAAATCAATTGTTCTAATTCGTTTATAACCAATAGTTTTAGCATTGGTTATGTTTTCAACAGTTGCTTTGATTGCAATATCAGCTTTTGTTAGGATTGTAAGTAAAGCATTTATATCATTCTCATTCAAAACATAGGTTCCGTCTGGATTTGCTTTCTTGATTTGCTTGAGTATAACTTCCGTACTTGGGGAGAGGCCAAAGGATGGATGGATTTTTGCTTTCTTCTTTTCAGTAGCGTTAAGCGATAGCAGAACAAATAGTATCGATAATAATACTTTAATCTTCATATTGGAAACCTTGCTGAGTAAAAATTTTTAAAAGCACTACTAAGTTTTCTAGAATTTCGTCTTTTAGTCCAAGTTGGATTGCTCTTCTTTCTAATTTGTTTCCCTTGTAGTCATGATCGGGATCCCATTGCAACCTAACTTTTTTGATTTCCAATTCTTTTCGCCATTCCATTTCTGAATCGAAATATTTTGACTGAAATGAAGTAAATGTAGCATTTTCTAAAATGGATTCAAACACTTCCTTACTTATCCAAATTGTAAGCACTCTTTCTTGGTCTAGTTTTTCTGCCCATCCACAACGATACATCATCCATAAAAAATTTGGTTTTATCCAACTCATCCTTGAATAACTAAAATCAGGTCCACCAAGTTTTTGATTTTCTACTGCATAGTTTGCGATACTAGGTTTATATGCTTGGTAAACTACAATGTATTCTTTTGGAACTTCCTTGGTATTTCCTGTTGAAGAATCTTTTTCAAGTTCTAGTTTATTATAGATACTTCCAATGATTCTCTGTCCATCTTTAGGTAAGCTTTTTACGTTTTCAGAATAATTTTCTAAGTTCAAGTTAAACATAGTTGGTCTATAAATTAATAACAGTTTCTAGATAATTATTTTTTATATGATAGAAATATCTTTTATTTACATTATTCTTATCTTCAAAATATATGATATAGCTTTCAGGATTAAATTTATCGGACGAAGATGATTTTTTTAAGAAAACAATTTCACAGGAGGAAGATTTAATTCCAATTCCTTCGGGAGAAATTTTAGTGAGTTTTTTTGTTGAATAATTGAATAAAAATAGTGAAACATCATCTTCTTCAGTAATTTTGTTATCTTTATTTGTGTCATGAGTTATTCCTATTATCACTGAAAAAGGAATTGGAAATCGTGTGTAACGTTCCGGTTCATCCAAATCGATTTCATCCACCCTAGTTATAATTGCTATATCTTTACTAAATAAATAATTTATTTTTCCATCAGAATTATTTAAATCTTTCCATAAATAATTTATGTTATTTTGAATTTTGTCTGAACTAGAAAAATATTTTTGATCGCCTAAGTGAATTTCAACTTTTAAATTTTCATTTTGTAAATAATTACTTTCCTTTGGTAGAATCATTAGATTATAGTGTTTCAAAAATATTGGGGAAGAAAGTTCTCTATAGTCAGAATTTTTTTCAGTTTTATACTTAGGCTTAGGCTTTGAACAAGTAAGGATTATTAGTAAAGCAATTATGAATTTCATATTTCCTCTCTTTATGACTTGTACAATTCTAAAAATTGTATTTCGATCTTGTGTTGAAAGTCATAATTAATCATTTATTTTCATGTTCAATCATAAAATATTTCTTGAATGAACTTACTATAAAATTGTAATATAAACTAAATCAATGAAATCAATTTATTTCTAACTTTACTATTTTCAAATTTCGTATAACGTTTTTTTTAAATTTTCTTATTTAATTAAGAAAGTATTTTACTAATCTGGAACGATTTCTAATAAAACTAAATGTGGTTTACTGAAAAATCTAATTCGTGGTGCGATATGTCCTTCCATTCCTAAACCTCTACTTACTATAATATTTTTATCATTGAAAAAATGTAACCCTCCAGCAGCAATTTTTCTTGGAACATTGGAAAGGGTAATGATTGGACCGAACCAAGGAAGGCAAACTTGCCCACCATGAGTATGTCCTGAAAGAATTAAATCTATATCAGAATTTTTAGAATATAAAATGGAATCGGGATAATGACTCATTAAAATTTTAAACTTAGTAGAAGATACTTCACTACTCAGTTTATAGATCAACTTTTCATTATTATACTCATTCAGTCCAAGACCGATTAAGCCAATCTCATTGTTTTCTATAGTTACTGTCTTGGATTGATTGTCAAAAAATTCAAATCCAATATTTTTTGTAAAAACTTTTAAATCTAAAATCCCATCTACATTACCACTCACAAAATAAGATGAATCCTTTTTCTTAAAGCTTAATAGATAATTTTCTACTTCCTTTTGGATGGAAATATGATTCAGTACATCCCCAGTAAATAAAATGATATGAGGATTAAACTCATCTGAAAATTTTCGAACTCTTTTGTGTAGTTCACGAATATCATCTGTTTGAAGATCAGAGATATGAGTAATTCTAATTATGCTCTTAACTTTTTTTGAGTGAATAGTGATTTTCTCAACATCCAGATCATTTGGTTCCATCTTCTCTGCATAAAATTTTATAAGTAAAATAGGAATAACAAGTATTATCAAAAAATAGGTTCTATTTTTAATTGCATATATGAATAGAAAAGCGGGCAAAAAAACTGTAGCAGAACACCAAAGAATATGTGCTCTAAAAAAAGTAGATATTCCAAGCACAAAGCCAAGGATTGTAGCTAGAAGCAAAACAGAAAATACTGACTTTAGAAAACTGATTAAATAAACTTTTGAAAAAGGTTAGAAGAAAAAACTTTTAGATTCTTCTTCTTAAAATTATAGTTAAAGATAAAAACATATCCAAGCAAAATTAAAATATCAATGATTATATTCTTTATAGAAAATGCATTCCAGTAAAAATTCATTATACCTCATTTAATAATACCACTGAATAGATCATTCAAAAAAAGATATGATAAAAATAATAGAGAGTATAATTTTGGATTATACTCTCTAGGAAAATTTATTTCATGGAGTTCAATCCAATCAAATTTCCTTCAGAATCTTCGCATAAAGTTACAAATCCAAATTGTCCTATTGAGAATTTGGGACGAATGATCTTTCCTCCAACCTTTTTTACTTTTGATTCATCCAGAGCACAATCTTCAACACTGAAGTAAACTAACGTTCCCCCTTTTCCCGGTTTAGAATATTTTGATTGAACTAACGCTCCCGTAGAACCATAAACATTCATTTCCCCGACGAAAATTTTCATCTTAGTTTCCCCAGTAGGGTCCACTAAGTCCTCTAGTTTTTGGTTACAAATTTTCTCGTAAAAAATTGTTGCTCTATCTAAATTCTCCACATAGATATCGAACCATCCAATTGCATTAGGCTTTGTCATAGACTTACTCTCCTAGTCTTTAAATTTTATTGTAAATAGAATTTACTCTATCTTTGAGAGTTAGTATTGTATAAATCAGACATCGAAGGTTTTAAAATATTCTTTGGGAGTATAACCAGTAATTTTTTTGAAGTTGTTTATAAAATGAGATTGGTCCACATAAAAATCTAAATAATGACTTCTAAAGGATTGTTGTAGTCTTAGAATTTTTAGAAAATCATGTGGAGAAAATCCTGTTGTCTGTTTCAATTTTCTTTGTAACTGACGTGTAGATAGATTCACGGAAGCAGCCATATCTTCTACTGATTCAATTACATCTAGGTCTGATAAAATTCTTTCTGTAACAATATTCTTTTGAACAATGTTTTTTGAGATAAAAAATCTTACTAATTCTGAAAAGATTGAATTAAAATCTTTAAATTGTAAATTAACAACTTTTTTTGCAGTTTCAATTAGTGGAAGCTCTCCTTGATACGGAGAGTCAACGAATCCATGAATCACTTCACTTAGATCACCATTCCACATACCAGGGAAAAATTGAATTCCAGAATAATGAAATGATTTTCCTAAATTGAGTGCAACATAAGTCGTTTCACGATAGGTTATCGCTGCAATTTTAGTATCTAATAGATTGAATAGAACATTGATACAAGCATCAGGAATTACATGCAATACAAAATCATTTTCCAGTAGATGATTTGATTTTAATTCCCAATAAGAATGAACAATATCTTTTAGGTCATCGGGAGGGGATTGTTCCTTATAAATCACTGACCCATAATTTTTATCGATTCCATCTTTTATTGGGTTATACATTTTTAATACAATACCTCAAAAATTTTTATGCTCCTTAGTTTTCCTTTCACTTGTACAGTGTCTATCTCACGAACTTGGAATAGTTTTTCATCTTGTTTGTGTTCTAGTAAATTATAGGTAGCTTCAGAAATTAAAATAGAACAATCATAGATTTTAGTCAATCCTTCAATTCTAGAGCAGATATTAACGTTATCTCCAATTACTGTATAATCTAATCTTTTTTCAGAACCAATATTTCCGACAATGACTTCGCCCGTATGAATTCCAATACCCATCTTCAATTTATTTGCACTGGATTCTGAGTTGAATTTATCTAGAGCTTTCTGCATTTCTATTGCATTGATCACTGCTCTTCTTGGATTATCTTTAGTTTCAATTGGAGCACCAAAGATTGTCATGATAGCATCTCCGATGAACTTGTCGATTGTTCCATTATTAGAAAAAATTACCTTAGTCATTTCAGTGAGATATAGATTGAGTAGATGAACTACTTCTTCAGCAGGAAGAGTTTCAGAGATCGAGGTAAAACTTCTAAGATCAGAAAATAAAATCGTAACTTCTTGTTTTTTTCCACCTGGCTCGATATTAGCATTTTTTCCGTACAATGAATTCACTAGTTGTTCTGGTAAATATCTCTCCATGATTTGTTTTGTATTCGCTTCTACTAGCATGCTCAAATTAGATTGAGTGATTAAGTATCCAACGATAAGAATTAGAACCATGTTCATGAAAAACAAAAAGAATTCTTGTGAAACGGAATTTGGATTGAGAAGTGCAACTGAGCCCAATAGTAAGATTGCCAAGATTCCAGAATAAATTGTTCCCGCTTTAGAAAATCGCAAAAGATTTATGATGAACATAAATAGCGCTCCGTTTTGTGCAGTCCAAAGCAAAAGCAATCCTTCTCTAGGCAGGGTTGAATCGAATACTAAAAATACTCCAGCAATGAAATAATCAAAACTGATTGTTAGGTATTTGAGGAATGGAAAATAATTATTTCTATAGAGAAATATAACTAAGAATAGAGAAAAACTAAAGAATATAAAATCAATTACTATCGTAAAACGAGAAGGTTGAAGAGTACTATAACCCACTAAACCCAGATAAGCTAGAATATCAGTGCTGAAGCCAAGTAAAATGATGCAAAGTCTTGCAATTGCAACTTTCTTTTCATTTCTTAATTCTCTTTCTCTGATAATTTTTTGGATTAGGGAATCGCTCATTCTATTTCAGTAATTATTTTTATAAATCTAATCTTAGATACAAGAATAATTGTTGGAGATAAAAAATTTATTGTGATGAATAACTATTTCTTTTGATTTACTTTTACATTGATTTCTTGTTTATATACCATTGTACCTAACAATATATTAGGAGGAATAAATCCCAAAGTTACTGCTGGCAGAAAAGGAGTTCCCAACCAAAGAATCGCAGTTGACTTTCCATCAAACACTTCTTCTTCGATTTGCAATTGTACATAATATTTTTTTCCCGCTTCTATTTCTATTTTTGGACAAATCAAATGGTTGAAAGAATTTTTTTTACATTTGTTATCCTTATAAAACTCCACATTTTGATTTGATAGTGCATTATACTTTGAAGGGTCATAGCCAAAATAAATTTTTTGAATAGAAAATCTACTCACCCAAAGAGGTTGAACCTTATTATTATTTAATTCAAAGTATCCAAAATAAGAACCCGATTTTAGTTTTATAGAAACATTATCCATCTCATTTAAATTTAAGTCTAAGATAAAATCATAAAGATTATAAGTGATTGGAGAAAATTCTGAATTCAAGTCTAATTTTTCACTTCCTTTAAAAGTAATCTTAGGATTTAACTCAGCTAATTTAGAATTTTTGGAATTGAATTGAAAAAACATTTCCCCAAAATTTTCATCATTGAGCGCGTTGCCTCTTTGAATATTGTCTTGAATACAATTGTAATCAATAGAATCAAGAAAAGTAAGTGTAATTTATTCGTAAATTTTTTTCTAAGAATATTATACTGATTCATTGTATTATCCTTTCTAATCAACTATATAATTTTGTTTTACAAAAAAGTAAAATAAAGAATTTATATACCATGTTCGATTGGATAAAACAAAAACTGATTCGACTACCAGAATTTGCGGAAGCAAGACTAATCATTACGCATCCGCTAAGAACATTTCTATTTATGTGTTTGGTTGCTCCGATTCTTTTTCCACTATCGTTGGGAGGTTTATTGGCAGGAATTGGTTTGGTGATTATGCCTCTGTTTTCAGTAACAAAAATTTGGGAACTAGAACCTATCTCCGCACTATCCATACTAAAGTTATTACTAATTTGGGTCATGGGAATAGTAATTTCCAGTACAAGTTTTTATATGGCAACTGCTGGCATATTGCTTTATTGTTCTGAAATTTATTATACTATTGTGCTTTTATTTAAGGGTAAGTCCACGAGAGGAGAAATCATTAAAGTCTGGAACACACAAACTCGGTCGGGAAATTCCACAACTCATTCAACTCATTGCACAATCCAATACTATGTTGAAGAAATTGACAAAGAAATCATACAATCTGGTTTTAGCCAACGTTCTTTATTGCAAAAAATTCTGGAATCAGAACTGGAACTAGGAAAGATTGTAAGCATTGTCTATCATCCTAAAAATTTTTCTATGGCAAGAGTGATACACGATTGATGAATAGTCATTTTACTCACGTACCAAAAAGAGTTAATAGTCGATTTTACTATTGTGATACAATAGTATTATTGTGCGATATGAATAAATTATTTTTGATAATAGCTTTGCTTTTAAATTCAAATTGTCTTACTTATCTCAGCTATCAATATGCTCAAAATACTAACGAACATTTAAAAGAAAAATCAGTTACTTGTGCTGAGAATAAAATCCAAGTGGAATATCCCAAACTGGAAAGAGTGAATGAAACTATCTCACCTTGGCATTTTGTTGATAGTACATTAGGCACTTATGGTTCTATCTATGCAACCTTTATAATTCATGGGTGGGCATTTCTACTTTGGTTAGGATACAATTTACCTTTGATTTTATTTGCTAATCCTTTTTTCCCTAATTCCCGACCGTTTTATTAGGCTCAATCGTCAGAAAATTATTATGATAAATCTGAATAATAAAGTTGCTGCACTTTTTGACTCTCTTCTAATATGGTTTCTTTCCCCTTATATTGCCTGGTGGATCATAATTACAAACCCATACTTCAGAATTATCGCAATAAGCCACACCACATCCAATCTTGGTACTCGTCTTCCAGACTACCTGGGTTAAATGACCACACTTTTTTCCGGGTTGGCAGCTATTCGTGTCGTAGTCATAATATTTGGCTTCTTGAACCCACCTTTTTACAACCTGAATCGGACGCGAATGCATTCCGGACGCCCAGGCAAGATTTTCCCCGTATGCTTTAAGTTTCATACCCGCTTTACTGCGATGTTGCATCTTACAGTCATTATTTTGCTGTAAATAATCTGCCTATTCCTGAGCGTAATCAGCAATTCTTGAGTCCCAGGTAACAGGAGGTACTTTAAATTTCGCTCGGAAAGCATTGTGTATTATAAGAAATTCCTTGGAAAGTTCTTCCGCTGAGTAGATATGAGAATCCGAAGCGTTATCCTCAGCAGAATCGTCTTCCGAATAATCCTCGGCAAGTAAAGCTAAAGTAAAAATAACTAAAACTATCAATAGTATTTTTTTCATAGTGACCTCGCTGCAGAGCTTGTCCTGATTTGGAATTCTGCATAGTAAAATTTATTCAAACTAATGATTTTATCAGCTTCCTAAATCTTTTTCTTTTTCGAGTTTGTAATTTAGAAATCTTTTTTGTTTTTAGCGGCTAATGCCTAATTTGTTTATCACTTATTACTCCTCGCTCCCCAAAAATTCTACTTGTCTTTCTAGTAATTTGCATCCAACTTCTCGATAATTCTCTACAATTCTATCCAACAAATTAAAAGCTTAAAGCAAAATCCGTTTGAGTCTCTGTCATAAAGAGATGTTTTGAACTAAACGAGGAATAATTTTGCGCCAAAATTTGAGAGCTTTTTTAATGAGGATATTCCTTTAGATTCTAAGGAAAACCTGGCTTTAAAAAAAGTCAATAGGATTCAAAATTCAAAAATAATAATTGAAAATTACTTATGGCGGGCAAGCTTTGGGTCGAGAGTAATCATTCAGAAAAGTATGCGTCTCTTTTAATCCTTCAATCGTTTTTCTAGCTGAATAGGAATAAACAACCGTTAGCCGCATCTTTTTAAAACAGTCAGGGCAAGTTTTGCGGCTTTGCCTCAAAACTATTTTCTATCGCCCGCGCCCAAGTTCTTTGCTCGATGGATTCTAGCTTTTCTTTAATACGGTTGGCATAAATTCCATAATATCGAATAACATTCTTTTTGCAATACCTCTGTTATTATACGTACCTGAAAAATTAGGTTCTGTGTGAATGATTTCATCGAAATCCAAAATTGCACTTTTATATAGATCTGGTTTTTTTGATTTAACTTTCTCAGAAGCAAGATTAAAAAGATATGAATTCCTACTGCTAATTAGAAATGGTTGCTTAGGACTCTTTTTTTGAAAAATTGCACAACTAAAAGTGAATATTAGAAGTAATGAATATACAAAGAAAACTTTCAAATTAAATCTTCTATATAGAATAAAACTATATTTAAAATTATTAAATATAGTAATAAATTTTTGACTAAGCTCCTTAACTGAAATAATCTTTAATTTAGTTTCAGATTATTTAATAAGCATTTCTTGCTAATCAATTAAGTGTAATACAATTTATTTAAAAATATTCATTTATATAATAGCAATAATAGTTTAATTCCCTAACTTATTTATAACATCATGTATTCAAAATTGATCGATCCTAAAATATCAGATAAAAGCTAAATATTCAAATAATTACTTTTTACTAAAAATTTCTCTTGTATGCTATTTTCTTTCATACATTACAAAATTTTTTTTAAAATCCCGATCGTTTTTTGCTTTTCGATCCACTAGAATTTAGTTTGCCCTATGTTCCTAAATGGATTGCTTTTCCTGCGTTTTGGGTTTGCTTTGTCGGAGTATGTTTTATATGATTTGTAGTGAGCACTATCGTCAAGAGATATGATAAACTTGCATCAGTACTATTAGCGTTATGTCTATTGCTATTAGTTGTTTTAGTACATATTCCTGCAGCAATGGGTGGGGATATTCAGCCTTCCAAAAATTGTTCGCTGAATTCCAAGCTAAACTGAAATCTGAGTAATAATTTCTTGCAAAGTTCAAATGATTCTTTCCTACTGTTCTTATGGATGATTTTAATCTGAAAGGTATAAAGATTATTAATGGAATACGTTATTTTTTATCCTTATTTTTCTTTGTAGGTATTCTAACTACATTTGGCTCTTTGAAAGTATTACAAGTTACTATATTGTTAGCTGGAGCTTGTATTTATCTTTTTGGAGCTCTATTGGAAACCTATTTAATTCAAACTAATAAGGATCCAAAAGCATTTTTATTTTTGCTTTTTGACACAATTAGCATCAATATGGTTACAATTGGTCAGACTTTAGTGGATAAAGATTTAGCAGTTACCTCCTTAAAATTGGGAGTTCAAATTATTATTAGTCTTTTTTTAGTGATTTATTCAGGATTACTTTTCTCTAGAAAACAAACTTTTATTATTGGTTCTGTTAATACATTTATACATTTCATAAATTTAGTTTTGGCATATTATATGGGAATCCAATTTATAAATAACTCAGAAACTTTCAAAATGCCTTATGCAGTCAGTTCATCTATTGAGGTTGTCAAAATTCTATTTATTCTTGCAGCAACATATACAATTGGAGAAGTAGTCAATTTATTAATTTCAATTAAAGACAAAGCATTGCAAGAAAAGAAGAATGCTGATGAACATTCACTTACACTTGAAAATCAAAAACAAAATATGATTAGGGTTGCTGAGAAATTAAATTCAGCAGTAATTTCCTTAAAATCATTTACTGTGGACTTAAATTCACAAGTTCAAACTCAAGCAGCATCAATTGAGGAAATGAGTGCTTCCTTAACTGAAATCTCAGTATCAACTCTGAATTCTTCTCAATTCGTAAATGATCAGTATAAAAGAATTGAAAAACTAAATGAAGAAAGTTCTAATTTAGATTCTATCGTTGGGGAGATTAGAATTGAGATAGATAAAATTACTAAGCAAGTTAACCACTCGGCGAACTTCAGCACTGATCTTTCAAAGTCTATGTCATCATTAAACTCAGCGTTAGCCGATATACTTGCTTCTTTTCAAAAAGTAGAAGAAGTTAATCAGATTATGAAAGAAATTGCTGATCAAACAAATTTACTAGCATTGAATGCTTCGATTGAAGCAGCAAGGGCGGGGGAACATGGAAGAGGTTTTGCAGTAGTTGCACAAGAAGTAGCAAAACTTGCTGATAATTCATCCAATAATGCAAGTATTATTTCTAAAACAATAACAAAGTCTAGATCAGATCTTGGGATTGGGAATGAGTCAGCTCAGAAAGCTTCTTCTATGGCTGTAGATCAGAACAAAGAATTAATAATTATAGAAACAAGTATTCGTAGTTTTAATCAAAAAATTATTGAAATGCAAAGTCTTAATTCAAGAGTAGTCTCAAGTCAAAAAGAGTTAAAAGAATTGTCAGCACAATTGGAAACAATCGCTAATGAGCAAGCATTGGCAAACAAAGAAGCCATGTTGGGAACCCATAGCATCGAAGAAGCAATTCATATTGTAGTTGAGAATATAAAAATTTTGCAAGAACAGATTTTTTCCATAGCACAAACTGCAGAAAAAATCAGATAGGTTTCTTTCACGATAGTAATTTCATTTTTTCAAGAAAAGTTTTTTCTCAAGCAAAACCTTTTCTTTATATTCTTTACTTAGAATGAGTTTTCCTCCTAGTTCATCATCATGAAAATAATATACTAGTCTTGCATATACATCAGTCATAGGGTCATCCACAGTAATATGAAAATCTATTTCATTTGGGGTAATGCTAGAGTTTTTGATTTGACTTCGATTCCAGAATGAGCCAAGAGAATTTTTTCCTGCACCATAAAATCTTGCCCATTTCTTTTTATAAAAAATCTTTTGATACTTACTATCATGAGACAACTCTAGTTGAATGGAATGAAACAAATCACCTGTTGGAAGATTATGAGCACGATTTTCTTTAGCATGAAATTCAATAAAAAGAAGACCATTATTATCTCTTTCCAGAGCTAAATCGTAAAAATCTTTTTCAAGTCTATTATGTGTTCCAAGTACTTTGTGTCCTTTGTAATGACAGGACTGACAGGTTCTTGTCTCTTGAAAATTTTTCCATTCTTCATAAGTATTTTGCATTGGTTCCTCTGAATAATGAAACGTACCGTTTGCAAATATAGGAAAATTGAATTGATGACAACCAGCACAAAATTCTGACTTGTTTAGCCTTTCCTCTAGTACTACCTCATGATATTCATTTTTAAAATTCATAGAACCTAAGACTTTTCCCTCTCTGACATGGCAACTAACGCAGTTAATTCCTTCCTCTAACAAACTTTTTGTTTGTAAGTTGGAAAAAAATTCTTTCTTCTGTTCCACGAGAGGTGCATGACAATGAATGCACCAATCTCTTTTTTCAATAGAAAAAGCTTTTTGGAATAGTGGATCTATCCATGATTTACTATGCATATCCTCTTCGGGATGAACTTCTTTGTGGCACCCTAAACATTCCTTAGAGCTTAGTGATTGTAGAGTTTCCAAACCAGTAACGACAGGTTTTACACCTTTGGAAAAAATTGGCTCTTTTTCTCTACAAGATAACAATAACAATAGATAGAACAATAACAAATTCATAGTTCTCTAATTTCTGATCTTAATTTAAGAAATCAATAGATATTACCCAGATTTCTAATATAATTTGAATGAAGTAATGAAATAAAGCTTCAAAGTTGAATACAATTCTAACTAAAAGTGAAAGGGTTTGGGCGTTAGCCCAAGCGGTGCACTGAGTTGGTCGAAGTGTTGCCGACAGGCTTCCCTGTCTATTTAGATTGCTAATCGAGCGTAAGTGAGATTAGAAATCTGAGTAGTTTATTCTTCTTTCAATAGCTAGACAAAATTTTTAAATTCAGTAACTTGGTTGATAAATGGAAACTATAGAAACAGTTTTGATTCTACTTTTGTTCACGGGGATTCTTTCTTTTTTAGGAAGATATCTAAAAATTGCACATGAAATTTTTCTAGTGATCGGCGGGGTATTCATTGGATTTTTGCCTGGAGTTCGAGAAGTCAAACTTGCTCCTGAGGTTGTATTCTTAATTTTTCTTCCTCCACTTCTATCCTATGCAGCATATTACACTTCTTGGAGAGAGTTTAAGACATATATAAGACCTATAAGTCTTCTTGCAATAGGTGCAGTACTATTTACAGCTTCTGCTGTTGCCATTACATTAAAGATATTAATTCCAGAGATTCCAATTGCAATCGCTTTTCTTTTAGGGGCAGTAGTATCGCCTCCCGATGCTTCTGCAGTCACTGCAATAGTAAAAAATCTGAATGTTCCCGATAGAATGATTACTATTCTGGAAGGTGAGAGTCTAATCAATGATGCTACTGCCTTAGTTGTTTTTCGATTTGCATTGAAGGCAGTGATTCTAGGAAGTTTTTCTCTATTCCAAGCAAGCCTTCAATTTTTTTTAGTAAGCATTGGTGGACTACTTGTTGGACTTGGGATTTCTTATTTGAATATTGAAGTAAGAAAAAGAGTAGATGATCTTTCCTTGCAATTAGTGATTGGACTACTTACTCCATTCTTTGCTTATATAGTTGCGGAACATCTTCAAGTCTCTGGAGTGATATCTACAGTAGTCGCTGGTATTTTTGTTTCTTATAAGAATCCTGTAATATCTAGCCCATTGTATAGAAGAAAATCGGGCTCCATTTGGGAGATGATGATTTTTATTATCAATAGTCTTGCATTTATATTGATTGGTTTACAACTTCCCTCGATCTTTAAGTCTATCTCAGTCTATCCTGTTTCAGAGTTAGTCATACTAAGCATTGGAGTTGTCTCAGCAGTTGTGATAGCAAGATTTGCTTGGACCTTTCCCGCAGCATTCCTACCTTATTTGATTCCAAGTATCAGAAGAAAAGAAAGGATGCCTAGTTGGAAGGCTGTATTCGTAACTTGTTTTGCAGGAATGAGAGGTATTGTATCCATTGCTGCAGCACTTGCGATCCCACTCTACACTGATACGTCCACTAAGTTTCCTTTTCCCTATCGAGACCTTGTGATTTTTTTAACTTATATTGTTGTGCTAGTAACGTTAGTTGTGCCTGGTCTTACTCTACCATATCTAATCAAAGCATTTGAATTAGAAAAAGAAGGCAGTCAAGAACAAGAAGAAAAAGATGCAAGGATAGCTTGTGCGGAAGCGTCTTTACTTGCTCTAGATCAAATTCCAATGGATTCAAAGATAGCATTCTCCCATATTGATGTTTTGAAACAAGAGTATATGAATGTAATCAATAAACAATCCTATAGAATTCCGACAGAACTAGCAACACAAAGCCTTCATATGGAAAAGGAAGTGATTGAATTAAAATTAGATTTAATTCAAAGACAAAGAAAATTACTTATTAATCTTAGAAATAAAGAATTGATTCATGACCATGTTATGTTGAAGATTCAATCTGAGTTAGACCAAAAAGAATTAGGCTTAAGATCCTAAGGCTTTAGTCGAAACTACAGTTTTTACCTAAGTCTATCTTAGGTAAAATGATTGTTTTTTGAGTTTCATCATTCGGAATGTATTGAAATTCAAAATCTATGAAATAAATATTTTCTGGAAATTTTTTGGAATCTTTCAGTTCAATGAAATCTTTAAACTCAAGTTTAGTGATTTCTTCTTGCAAGGTAAATTCTTTCTCCAGAATAAGTCTAGTTTCATGAACCTTATAAACTTGGTCTTGGTCGAAAGTATCTCTTCTATATAAGTTCAGTTTGAGTTTTTTTGGATAGTTTTTTTCTTTCTCAGTAAATAGTCTTATTTGAAAAGGTTTAGTTCTAATCTTTGGTGGGACACCATATTCATGTGTGAAACAACCTTCCATCTTAAATCCATCTTGAATATTCTTAACATCAATTTCATTTCCAAGAGACTTCAATGTGTTTGAGATAGTCTTTCTATCTTTAAGAAAAGTTTCTTGATTCTTTGTCCAAATCCTTCTTTGAAAAACCTCATCTATATCTTTACGAGTAGAGTATAAAATTTGTATGATACTCAATGCCATTATTAAAACTAAGAAAAAGGAAGTTTGTGTATTATATTTTTTTTCAGTTAGATCCTCATCAGTAATGCCAAAAAAAATTCCCGCTAAGGTATAGAAAGGAAGTAACACTTCTGAGTCTTGAAAATAACATTGAAAAAAACCTGCAGGAAGTAGTACAATAAATCCAATGAATAAACTAGAAATAGAATTTAATTTTGCTCTAAAAAATCGATTGATGAGTAGATGCCAAAAGTATAAAAATAAGATCGAAGGAAGGATTCCACCAATCACTAGAAAATGAAGTAGATCGTGGTGAGCATGTCCTCTTGGAGTTATATAGAGTTCATACCAGAGATGCTCTTTTTCTTGGATAAGACTACTAGAAATCTTTTCATGTTCTATTTTAAATCTTCCAGTTCCCACTCCTAAAGGAAAATTTTCTTGCACTAGAGGTAGGCTTAGCTTATAAATATAATATCTTTGATTTTCTGTGCTAGTATCTTTTAGCGACTCACTAAAAATTCTTTGAATTAGAAAATTTCCTTTATAGATAAAAAAGACTGAACTAGAAAATACAATCAATAGAACAAGAAATATCCATGAACTTTTTTTTAATTTTGGTATCTCCTTTCTAAACTTGAAAGATAATACTATAAAAATAAAGATTAACCCAATCCAAATGGATCTACTTTGATTAAAAAATATAATAATCATAAATAGTAAATTCATAATAACTAAGCTTAGTCTTTGAAGATTAGAAATTATTTTCCAACTGAATATGGTGTATAAAACTATTCCAGGAAAGACAATTCCAAGAAGTCCTCCAAAGGTTAGATGAGTATTCATGAGTCCAATGGGTAGATAGGTTGGAATTCCAAAATAACTTCCAGCAAAATGTTGTGGTCTAAAGGTTTCTATCTTAGTAAAAAAACTTCTAATGAATAAGTTAAGTCTCATCTCAGTAAATAAAGATATTATACCAGTAATCAAAATAACAGTTGCTGAAATGAGTAAGGCAAGTTTGATTTTTTCTCTATGATTATCGTTTCGTGAGAGTATTCTGGAATTCCAGAAAGCTAAACTCATCCAAAATAAAGAAACCTCAGTTGAGAACAATTTTTTATCAAATTGGCTAGATAATAAGATTGTGAGATAGATAGAAAATGCAACTAAAAACTCTTTAGAGTACAATTCTTTAAAAATTAATTTTTTCTGGATTAGATGAAGAATAGTGAAAAAAATGGAAGTAATTGCGAAGAATTGAGAAATGGTAATGGAAACAGGAAAAGTTATAATGAAGAGAAAGAAAAAGCTCGCCGATAAATTATATAGAGACATCCACGAGACCATTTCATAATGAGTAATTTTGAAAACAAAAAAATTCAATTTTCTGTAGCAGTAATTACTTTTAATGAGCAGGAAAATATTGGAGATTGTATTCGTTCTTTTCATGATATTGCAGATGAGGTTATTATACTCGATTCATTTAGCACAGATAAAACTAAAGAAATTAGTTTAGAATTTCCTAAGGTAAAATTTTTCACACGTCCTTTTAATGGTCATATTGAACAAAAAAATCATGCAATTGAACTATGTTCTGGAGAATGGATACTTTCTTTAGATGCTGATGAACGAGTTACTGATAAATTAAAGGAAGAAATTCTTAAGATACTAAATAGTAACGATCTTAGAGTTGGGTTCAAGGTTCCAAGGCTCACAAAACATTTAGGAAAATTTATTAGGCATAGTGGCTGGTATCCATTGAAGAGGTATCGATTTTTTAGAAAAGGATTTGCGAAATGGACGGGTGAAAATCCTCATGACTACATTGAGATCAATGGAGAAGGAGGGCTATTGTCGGGCGATATTATTCATTATAGTTTTAAAGACCTAACCCATCAAATTGATACAATCAATAAATTCTCTTCCATTGTCGGTTATACTAGATCTGTAAAAAATGTGGGTTTCCCAATTCTAAAGTCTATCTATAAACCGTTTATAAAGTTTCTAGAAATTTATTTTTTTAAGCTAGGATTTTTAGATGGATATGCAGGATTTATCATTGCAGTTTCATCATCATTCTCAACATTCCTAAAATTCGCAAAATTATATGAGATAAAAGAAGGAATCATTCAGAGACCTTCTAATCTGAGGCAGGACTATGGGAATTCTAAATAAGATAGTATCCATTTTTAAAAAGCAAGAACCTGAGGAACAGGAAACAATTTCTAGACAAAGAAGATTTGGATTTGAAATTGAATTGGATGAGTTGAAGAAAAAATTGAATGATTTTTTGCTAACTCGAAAAGTAGATACTGGTAAGGTCATTGAAAGAAAGAACTACACACTCATCAAAAATGGTAATGCACTTTATAAGATTGAGGGAACAGAAAAAACTGGAAGACCATATTCGATCCTAATTAGTACTGGAAATTTTATTTCAGAAAACAATGGAAAACTCACTGGTCTAATTTCAGTAACAGAGGCATCCTTGAATCGAGCGTTACTTGCTGATTATACTTCATTAGATGCTTTTCTAAGTAAATTCAATGGACTAAAACTTACTAATGAATCATTACAAGCGTTAGGTGTCATTGAGACTAAGTTTAATTGGAAAGAAGTTCTTACTTGGACTAGGTTTTGGAAAGAGCAATTATTTTTACATCTCAGACCAAACACTACAGCAGTTTTATTAGTGACTCTAGATAATGACTTCAAGGATTTATTTTTAAAAGTTGCAACTAGAAAGCAAAAACAAATTGTCTCCGAAGAACTTTATTATTTGAATAGAGGGGTTAACTCCGAGGAATCGAATCCTAACACATTAAACTATGATCTTAAAGAATTTGACTTTGCAAAAGAAAAGTTTGAGAATACAATTCTTAATTTAAGGAAGAGGATGAAGTAGTCTTGAAGTTACTTAGTATTGAAGGATTGAATGTTAGAGTTAAGGATAGTGAAAAGGAAATTCTTTCTAAACTCAATTTTGACTTAAAAGAAAATTCTATCCATACAGTCTTCGGTTCTTCAGGAAGTGGCAAATCCACTTTTCTAAAAATTCTTTTAAATCTTGTTCCTGAGAATATTCAAGTAAATTCAAAGAGTTGGAGTCTATTCAATAAAGAAAAAAATGAGTATTCAGAAGAAGATTGGGTTAGGCTCAGAGGAAAGCAAATGTTTCTGATTCCACAAAATCCAATCCATTCTTTTCATCCTTATTTTGAAGTGGAAACTCAAATTAAAGATTTTTTCAAAATCAAGAAAATGAAATTTTCAAGGAAAGAATTTATTGATATATTGAATAGCTTGAATGTTCAAAGCCCAAGTGAAAAGATTCAATCTAGGGCTGCAAAAATTTCTGGTGGAGAAAGACAGAGGATACTCATTGCATTAGCAATTCAAGTTGGAGCTAAGGTTCTACTTGCAGATGAACCAACCTCTGCCTTAGATAGTGTAAGCACCAAATCAGTTCTATCCTCTTTATACAATACATTTGAAAAACATAAATTATCAATTGTATTAATAACTCACGATAGAAAGATAGCAAAAGAATTATCAAATGAGATTTCCATTCTATATAGAGGAGAAATAATAGAAAACCAAATTTCTAGGTTAGGAAATTTTCAGTTTCAAACAGAATATGCACAAGAGCTTATGTATGATTAAATTCATATTTTCCATCATTCTATTTTCATTACCAATCTTTTCACAGGTTATGGTTGAGAAGATAAGCATTGAAGGTTTTCCGAAAATTAGAATTGATGTTAGAGAATCAGGAAAAAAATCCATTTCTCTAATAAAGGGACTAAAGATATATGAAGTTAAAAATGGTTATACTAGAAACGTAGAGAATATAGATGTAATTAGATCAACATCACTTAGACCTGTAAAACTTATTCTTTCAGTCCAGGCTTCTACTTATGAAAAGAATAAAGATACAGCATCCATTGCAAGATCGGTGATTGAAAGTTTAGAACCAAATGATGGATTAACTCTAATGACTTATGGGAATGAAACCATTGATACTTTTCAAAATATAAGTAGAAAGGCTGCAATTGATAAAGTATTATCCTTGCCACAAGGAAATAACAAACAGTTCCAAATGATGTTAAATTCAATTGCGAGCCTAGAAGAAGATATTCGACCAGAATTCATTCTTATACTTTCACCTGATAAACCTTCGGGAAATTTCAAAACAATTGAACAAATTCTAAAAAAAATTAGGGCTAGGGGAGTAGGAGTTCATATCAGTGGGGCTGAAGATAAAGCGTTAGCCGCTATTGCAGCAATTAGTGGTGGTTCCTTTTATCCATCTAGTGATAAACTGTTTTTGACTAAGATTCAAACTGATTTTTTCAGTATCAGAAAACCAGTATATCATCTAGAATATACAACTCCTTTTTTAGAATGGGATGATTTTTTTGGAGAAGAAATAACTAAAGCTTATCTTGGCATAGGAAATAAAAAGTATCAGATTTCTTATGAAGTAAATCTTTCCAGTGTATTGAAAAGTAGATTAGGCAATGTAGAATTTTTTTATTCAATAACTGTTGGGGTTTTATTGATTTGTATTTTGATATTATTTAGTCTTACAAAAAATTCAGAATTAAGAAGAAGAGAAGAGCTTCAGAAAAAACAAAAAGAAATCCTCAAAGCTGATATATACTATCAAGAAAATACAAATTATGATACTGATAAAAAAGTTGCACTAGTAAATTTTAAAAGTAATTTGAGAGATGAGGAAAACGAGGATGAATTAGAATCTGAACCGGGCTCAATCACTCAAAGTTTTTTCGATGAGGTTGTGGATGAAAAGGTTCCTGATAGATACGAGAGAGTATTTATTATACTGAAAGAAGGACCTCATCCAGGAAGACAGTTTTCAGTGAATAAGGAAGAGATTATCATTGGAAGTTCTCCTTCGAGTGATTTGATTCTTTTGGATAAAACAATTAGTGCAACACATGCAAAGATCAAAAAGATTTCAGGTGATTATTATATATATGATCTTGCATCCTCTAGAGGAATTTTTGTGAATGGTAAAAAGATTTTAAAACCTAGACAATTAAACGATTTTGATGAGATAAGACTTGGTAGAGCACTTCTCATATTCAGGGGCAGAGAATGAAATACAGTTCAGAGTTTTTAGATAAGATTAATGCAGAAAGTTATGTTTCACCTAAAGTAATGAGAAAAGATACACCTGGTAAAGGGGTCGGACTTTTTGCTAAGGAAAAAATTTTCAAAAATGAAATTGTGAGTATTTCTGGTGGAGTAGTACTTGATACTAGAGAATGGAAAGAATTAATTTCCACGTTTGATTATGCTTATAATATTGCTGACAATCTAGTAATTGCACCACTGAATCCAGAAGATCCAAGTGATGATTGGAGAATGAACCATTGTTGTGAACCCAATTGTGGGGTACGTGGACAAACTATGTTTGTAGCTATCAGAGATATTGAACCGGATGAGGAACTAACGTTCGACTATGCAATGACTGAAACTGATCCTGAGTACAAAATCGAATTAAACTGTTCCAGATCAACCTGTAGAAAAAAATTTACTGGTGAGGATTGGAAAAAACCTGAGATTCAGAAAAAATATAAAGGATATTTTTCTACCTATATTGAAGACAAAATTCAAGGATGACAGACCTACCATTGGTTGCTAAAAGATTAGCTATCGAAAAAGTACTAATTCTACCTAATATAGTTTCTTCCCTCAGAGTTTTTTTGCTTCCTTTCTTTGTACTATTAGCTAAGGAATTTGTTAAACAACCTCAGAATCCTGTTTTATATTTTTCTACTATTGTTGTGTTTTTGATTGCACTCAGTACAGATTTTTTAGATGGATTTTTAGCAAGAAAGCTAAAGGAAGAAACAGTCCTTGGAAAGTATTTAGATCCTGTTTGCGATAAATTTTTAACGATAGTCGCTTTGTGTCTTATCAATAAGTATTTTCAATTCCCGACTTGGATCCTTTTATTAATCATTATCAGAGAGATCTTGGGTAGTCTTCTAGGTACCTATCTTTTCTTCAAAAAACATTTTCAAGGAGAACCAAATTTTTCAGGAAAGTTAGGTGTTGTACTAGTTGCATTAAACGTGATTCTTTTTTTAACTGAGACATTTTTACGAATAGATTTATACTATCTAAAAGAGTTTTTTTCCATCACAGTTTTTTTAACCTATTTATTTGGTTCTATTCAATATATTAGAAAGTATTTATAGTAGATTTTTCAATAGTAATAATTCCCCTACTGAATCTAATAGGGAAGCATTTTAGTAGAGTTAACTAGGAATTTTTTTTTATTAAGCCAAAAAGGATAAGATTAATTATTTTTATTTACAAAATGAATGATATTTACTATTTATAGCTATAAAGGAAATTTAACCATTGTCAACTGAAATACCATTTAATATATCGGGCAGAACTGCACGCTTAATAGGTAGGGAGAATGTATCGAATCTTTATGGTGCATTGATTGAATTAATAAAAAATAATATGATAATATTCAAAGATTTAATTGATTTATACTCAAAACATTATTTTGAGTTAACATACTTAAAGAAGGATTCTGTTTTAAGTTATGAAAAATAATTTTACTGTTGATGCTCGAACTATTCTCCATCTCGGAAGGGATAGTATTAAGGATCATAATACTGCAATTATTGAATTAGTCAAAAATAGTTATGATGCAGATGCAAGTATTGTTGAAATCGAGATTAACTCAGTAGATAAAAACGGTTTCATTCGCATTTCAGATAATGGAATTGGAATGACGAAAAAAGAAGTAGAGGATAATTGGCTTACGATTGGATATTCCGAAAAAAGAGAGAACAATAAAAAAATATCAATTACAAAGAGGAGAAAAACAGGAGAAAAGGGAATTGGAAGAATATCTGCTGATAGATTAGGAAGTATATTAAGGTTAAAGACACTATCTGAAAATAAGGAGAAAACAGGATTAGAAGTCAATTGGGATTTATTTGATAAAGCTAAAACAGAAATCCAAGATATTAAACTTAAAGAATTAAATGAAAGCGAACTAATTATTCAATTACCCCAAAAAAAAGATAAGACAGGTACCGAATTAGAAATATTAAACCTAAGGCATTCATGGCAAGATGAAGATATTAAAAAACTAAGACAGCTTTTGTCTTTGTTTATTTCTCCCTTTGAAAAAGAGAAGTTTATAATAAATTTAAAAAATAATATTAATGAAAATTATAATGGAATTATTAATAATCAATTTAATCAATTTAAACCAGAAATTGATCTTGAATTAGAATATGATGGAGAAAGTGAAAGTATTATTTACAGTATTTCCGATATTTATTCAAAAAAAGTAAGTGAAGATACACCTAAATGGAGAGATTTGATTTCTTATGTCAAAGATCCTTATAAATTTGAGCCAAAGGAAAAATTGAATTGCGGGAATGTTAAAATTAGACTCCTAGTTTTTCCTAAAATAAAATCAGTATTTGAAATTAATAATATATCATCATCTGAATTGAAAGATTTTTTAGAACTTCATGCAGGAGTTAAATTGTATAGAGATAATATACATGTAAAAAGTTCAGTCAAAAATGAAGATTGGCTAGGATTAGGGGAAAGGCATGATAAAAATCCTGCCGGTTTGGGAAGATCTGATTATACAGTAGTTCCAACGATGCTTGTTGGAGCAGTATTTATTTCATTAGATAAAAATAAAAATATTACAGATAGTTCAAGTAGAGAAGGGTTGATTGAAAATCAAGCATACTATGATCTTAGAGCACTTACTCTTGCTGCTGTGAAACTAATAGAAAGTTATAGGCATCAACTTTATTTAAGACAGAATGATAATAAAAAAAAATCTTCAGCTTTGGTAATTAATGAATTAAAAAAAGAGCTAGAGAATTTAAAAGGGCAAATTAAAACATTACTAAAAAATTCTGAAATAAAAAATGAAACGAAAGAAACATTAATCAAATTAGATGACTCAAGTTCACAAGTAGCAATTTCAATAGATGAATTACTTGACAAACAGAGAGTTTTATCTGGATTAGCTACTCTTGGAATATCTAATGCAGTTTTTGGACACGAAATTGAAGGTTCAATATCACATTTAAAAGTATCAACTAGCACTGCTATCGAAGCATTAAATCTACCTAAACCAAAAATTGATATGGCTATGGAAGAATTAGTTAAAATCAAAAAATCAACAGAAAATATTTCTAAGTGGGGAAAGTTTGCAATCAAGAGAACTAAATTTGAAAAAAGAAAAAGAAGTAAAAAGAAAATAAATCTTATTATACAAGAAATAATTAATGAACTCTCTACTTCTTTCGATTCAAGCAATATAACAATAAAAAAGAATATTAGAGAAATTGAAACTAAAATTTACCCTATGGATTTAGAATCTATTTTTATTAATCTAATAACTAATGCATATAGTTTTGTAATTGAAAGTAGCAGAAAAGAAAGAGTTATTTTTATTGAATTAAAACCTTTTAAAAAAGACAAAATAGATGGATTTTCTCTTACAGTAGCAGATAGCGGTATCGGAATTCCAAAAGAAAATTTGGAGATTATTTGGGAACCCTTCTTCACTACAAAAGTAGATAAAGATGGCAAAGATATTGGGACTGGCTTAGGTCTTTCGATAGTAAAATCTATCGTTGAAGATCTTGATGGTCAAATTGAAGTAAACAATGATCCAGAATTAAAAGGAGCTAATTTTACAATTTGGATTCCTGAGGTATAAAGTATGACAGCATTTGGTATAGTTGATGATGATATTAGTTTTAGCTCTACTATGAAAAATAGATATATTATTGAGTTAGAAAAAAGAGAAATTACGAATTGGGATGTAATTTGTATTAAACCTTTCAGTGACAAAAAAGATTATGTTAATTGGATTAAGGAAAATGATATTGCAACTCTAATCTTAGATGAGAGATTAAATGAAAAGGATATAGGGGTTAATTATAAGGGAAGTCAAATTATATCCTATTTAAGAGAGAATTTTAAAGAACTTCCGATTTATTCTTTTTCAGCTTTTGCAGATGAAGATAAAGATATAATTACCAATGCTACATTATTTGAATCAGTGGTAGATAAAGATAATTTTGTGGAAAATTATTTTGAAAGAAGTCTTAGAGCTGCACAACGATATTGGAATACTTACCAAAAGGAGTTAAACTCTATTTCAAATATTTCAAAAAAACTAGCTCTAGGAAATGCTTCTGAAAAAGAGGTTGCTGAATTAAAATCTCTTCAAACTAAATTAATGATTCCAGGTATAACTGAGCAAATTATAAACAAAACAGAATGGTTGGAAAAATTTGAGGAAAACATTAATAAATTTGAGGATGTTACCAAAAAATTAAATAGATTATTAGATAAAAGGAAAGAACAATGAATTGGAAAAGAATTCCTAAAGAAAATTCTGTCCAACCATCAACAGGGACTTATTCTGATTGGAAAGGGCATTTAGCTAAAGAAGGATTTCATCAATGTGTATACTGTACGATAAAAGAAAGTTCTTTTGGAGGTATACGAAATTTTCATGTTGAACATTATAAACCGAAAGGAAAAGCAGATTTTAAATCGCTAACAAATATCTTTACAAACTTGTTTTATGCATGTTCTATTTGCAACTCCTTCAAGTCTGATGACTTTCCTTTGAATCCAACAGAAGATCTAAATATCCCTTCTTATCCAGATCCATCGAAATATGATTATTCTAATTTTATCGGAATTGATTTTTCGACAATGGAAGCCTTTGGTGAAAACGCTGCAAGTAATTACATGATTTATAAACTTTTCCTGAACCGACCTCAGCTTCTTCAATTGCGAAAGGAATATTTATATTATAATAAAACTCAAGAGATAGCAACTGAGGCACAAAGAATTATAGGTGAATTGAAAGAAAACTCTGGTCACTATCCAGAATTATCTCAATTAATTTTAGAGCTAACAGATATATCTCTAAGAATGATTCAACTTTTTATACAATATAACGATGTAATACCATATTCTCGTCATGATACTCAAAGGTAGCAGATATTTGGATTTAGCCGCGTATTCCAAAAAGAAGACAACAGGTTCATTTTATACACCAGATTATCTCTCTCACTTCGTAATTAAGAGAGTCTTCAATGCAATCAAGTCGCAAGAGTCAGACAGCAAAAGAATAAATATTCTTGAGCCAAGTGCGGGTGACGGTTCTTTCATTGATGCAATTTCAAAAAATTTCAGTATACTAAAACCCAAAGAATTAGAATTGAATATTGTAGAGATAAATAAAAATGAATTAGAGAAAATCAAAAATATTGAACTTCCGAATAAGGTTAAAGCTATTTACAATAGGGCTGATTTTCTTAAAAAACACTTTGAACATAAATTTGATTTAATTGCAGGCAACCCTCCTTATATTAAAAAAAATTCGTTGTCTGTGGAACAACAAGAATTGAGCAAGAAAATACTCATAGATTTTAAAGTTAAGAACCCAACTCCATATAACATTTGGACTTCTTTTCTACTCTCCTCAATTTTGAAATTAAAAGAGAGAGGAATTCTAGCTTTAATATTGCCTTCAGAATTTTTACAAGTAAAGTTTGCGATAGAATTAAGAAAGATCGTAATGGAGAATTTTGAAAGATTGGAGATATTTACGTTCGATGATTTATTATTTGAGTGCGAAGGACAAAAGACAATTGCACTATTTGGTTATAAGAAAAGCAAAAGCACAGGAATTTTTTATTGTAACATAAAAGATAAATCAGAATTATCCAGTGAAACTTTTAATTTAAAGCAAAATTCGAAACTGATTTCTAGTTCAATGAAATGGACTCACCATTTTCTTTCAACTTCTGAAATCAACCTACTGAATAAATTAAAGGCAAGATTACAATTAATTGAAGATTACTCAGATGTAAATGCAGGGATTGTCACAGCAGCAAACGATTTTTTTATAGTAAATGAAAAAACCACTAAGGAGTATAATTTAAAGAGTTATACTCTTAGAATTATTCAAAAAGGTTTTTATGTGAATGGAGGAATTCGCTTCCTTAATGAAGATTTTAAATTTTTAAAAATGAATAACATTCCATGTTACTTAATAAACTTTAATGGTAAAAATACAATAAACAAAAAAGCTATAGAGTACATTGAAATTGGTAAAAAAAGAGAGATTAATAATCGTTTCAAGTGTCTCCAAAGAAAGACTTGGTTTCAAGTTCCAAATATTTCAATAGCCTCTGAAGGTTTCTTTTTTAAAAGAAGTCACCTTTATCCAAAACTATTAAAGAATGATGCTAAAGTATTAGTCACTGATTCTGGTTATAGAGTAAATATGAAAAAGGGGTACAGAATAGAATCATTGATTTATTCATTTTATAACTCTTTAACTTTAACGTTTGCAGAATTAAATGGTAGAACATATGGAGGTGGAGTTTTAGAATTAACACCTAATGAGTTTAAAAGATTACCAATCCCATATTTTGAAATTGAAAAAAGATTATTTTTAGAATTTGCTGATAAATTTAAAAAGAAATCAAGTATTATTGAGATATTGAACGAACAAGATAAAATAATCTTGGGTTCCATTTTGGGACTAAGTGAAAACGAAATCATGAAAATCAAAATGATTAGGAGTAAGTTAATAAAAAATAGACTTAAAATTTTGGTATAGATAAACTTCAATACTTATCTTACTAAAATTATAAATTTACAGCATAAAAAAGAATATTAGAAAAAGCTAATGGATAAATATACTTGATATGCTCTGACAAAAAGCTTGCTAATTGGTTAGAAGTATTGCACACTAATAGACTATGGACATGGAGAAAATGGATTTAAGTGTTTTCTATTACATTCACTGAATCTAGTTTGTTTAAATTTAAACTAATAAAAAAACATTGACTTAATTATGGAATAAACGTTAATCAAGTTGGTGGTTATGTTTTGTGAAATATCGTTTTGTAATAATTGTTATCTTTTTTATAATTCAATGTAGGCCTGAAGTAGGGCCACCTAATCATAGACTGTTTCCATTGATTGGTACTGAAAGCAGAAACTCAACAAACAACGATAATCCTAGTTCTACTGACAATCCAACAACAACAACAACTTCCACTTCTGATACAGTAAGCCCACCAGTTTTTTCAATAGCAGGAGGTCATCAAACAATTCCTCAAATGGTGACACTTTCTACAACAACCACCGCTTCTACAATTTATTATACAATGGACGGTTCTACTCCAACTGCCTCATCAACTCTTTATACAACATCTATTGGCCATGTTTGGGCACTTGCGGGAAGAACGATCAAGGCAATAACAATCAAAGGCGGTATATCCAGTACTGTTACTACTGCTGAATATACTTCACCAAATGTAAAAACGGGACAAACAATTTGTTATAATACTGGAACGAATATTCCTACTGCTTGTCCTGTGGAAAGACAAGATGGAGAGATTCAAAGTGGATTAGCTAGAGGTTATATTGATAATGGAGATGAAACAGTAACCGATACTGGAACGGGACTTATCTGGATGAGATGTCCAAGAGGACGTTCAGGAGTAAGTTGTGGTACGGGAAGCAACACTACAGATACAAGAGCAAACCAAGAGACGTATTGTAGTACTCTAAGTCTTGCGGGTAAAGTATGGAGACTACCTACTAGGTCTGAATTATTAACGTTAGTTGACTTTTCTAGCAATGCTTCCACCATTCACCCAATTTTCCCGAATAATGGATCGATTAACTTTTGGAGTAGCACAATCAATGCACAAACCCCTGCTAACTCTTATAATGTTACATTTAATAGTGCTGAAACTGGACAAATCGTTAGTACTACCAATTCTTCAGTTCGTTGTGTTACTGGTCTAACTAGAAAACCAGCTTCTTATGTGGATAATTTAGATGGAACGATTAAAGATAAAGTATCAGGATTAGTTTGGCAAAGATGTCCCTATGGAACTACAAATGATGCTACCTGTTCAGGAGTTGGAACTAGCGTACTTTGGAATTTCGCTGTAAACTATTGTACTACTCTTAGTTTAGCAGGTAGAACTTGGAGACTCCCAAATGCTTTAGAAGTAGAATCTTTAGCAGACTTAACTGCGACAATCTCACCAACAGTTCAAAGTATTTTTGTAAACAATTCTAGTGTTCAATTTTGGAGTTCAACTACTTACCAGATAAATAATGCAAATGCATTCAATCTCAACTTTATAACAGGAAATTTATTTCAATCAACAAAGACCAATGTTTTTAGAGTCAGATGTATCTCTGATCCTTGATTTGGGAGAATGATATGAGATGGAACAACTATAAAAGAAAAATAAATATCCTAGTTTTTATTTATCTATTTTTAGTTATGAGTTGTAGAACTAATGATTGGCAATGGGTAGAAATGCCATGTTCAACAAAAATAGAATTCCCAGGTAAACCTACTTATCAGAAAGAAGAACATAAGAATAATATCTTCTCCCATAATTTTCGATACATAGATGAAACTGAAGGTAAGTTATACTATGCTTTTTGTGTTATCCATCCTGAGGACTTAGGTTCAAAAGAAAGATTATTTGAAAAAAACATGAAAGAAAGTTTTGAGAAAATCGTAATTACTCTCAAAGAAAATAGTATAAGATTCAAAGAACATAGAGCAGTAGAATTAGAGATGTTAACAAATGATGGACTAATAAAGTTAATAATGTTTCATAATAGGAATATATCTTATTTGATTTTTACTGGGAGAGTAAAGTCTAGTCAAGCAGACTTAGAAGATGATGATTTTAGAAGATTCAAAAATTCAATAGTTTACTGAGGCTACACAAAACTTAGTCTTATATTAAATGTTGTTTTTATAAATCTTTTTTAAGTTGATTTATTTTATTTTAAAATAGAATAAAGTAATTATGAAATATTTTATTTCTTATTGTATTCTATCCCTATTAAGTTTTGGTTGTTTAAGGGCAAAAAAATCTGCTTTCGATATCAGTAATCCTCAGTTGCTATTTTTTAGTTTTTTTTCTGCACAACAGCAACAACAGCAAAATCCTGAATTTTCGATTGGAGGATCAATCACAGGATTTACTTCTGGAAATCTAATTCTACAACTCAATGGTGGAAATGATATCATTCTTAACCCTTCAAATTCTTACCAAGTTGGAAAGGTTGCCTCTGGTACTAAATATACAATTACTTTAAAAACAAATCCTAATGGACAGATTTGTAGTATGACAAATTCTACTGGAACAGCAACAAGCAATATAACTAACGCAAACATCACTTGTAACCTAATTACAGTCACAGCACTTTATCCAAGCAATGGATTGAACTGGAATGATTATATCAATCGAGATTTTTCAAAAGATATTTTTTATCAGCCAGATATTGTTTGTAATACATCGAACACGGGAGGATATAGAACCTGTGTTCATGGTGGAGAGATTCGAAAATTTGATATACCAACTCGTTCTACATGCACAAATCTTACTGCTACTGATAATCTTTCTGCTTTGAATTGGATTTGCAGAGCAAACTCGACAACAGGTGGAGTTACATTTTATTCTACAGCGCTCAAAAAAGGGAAGTATCTTTCAGACCTAATTGATTGGACGAATAACGCTTGGCAAAAACTAACGATCACAATAAATGAAGGCACAACTACTTTTGCTACCACGAACTCACTAAGCCTTTGGGCAAATCCAATCAACATAACAGAACCAGCAATTCCAAACTCTAGCGGAACTATTTATCTATACAAGACAACACCAACAGCTATAAGAATTGATACTAGTACGGATAAGGTAGCTATACTTTTAAATCCAAATACTGCTTTTACTTTTGGTACAACGAATCAAGCGATTCAGTCTCATGCTAGATTTAATTGGTTCGAAGGAACAGTTCGAGGGAATTCAAATATAACAGGACTTTTACTCAATACGGGCTTTTCAGTCGCAAAAAATTTTAAAGTACAAAGTATAGGGATACTATCAGGTACTTGTTCAGGAATAGAACTTAGTGGCAACATAGGCAATAATTATTTGGAAGATATAGTAGTTGCTAATACAAATGGTTGTACTAGTAATTTTGGAATTTATATCAATAATACAAGTCGATACAATCTCTTAAATAATATTTTAGTTTTCAATCATATTGGAACTGGAATTTCTGTTGATTCTACTTCTACTCAAAACAGTTTCTTTGGTGTAACTGTTGCTAGTAATTCTGTCAGTGGGATTGTTTTTGGATCAAATGATACAGTTGGTTTCAATATCACATCGGCGAATAATAATACTCATGGGATTGATGTTTTGAGTAACAATAATTCAATCTTATCGAATTTAACTTTAGTGAATAATAGTCAAATGACCCGTTCGGGATTGAATGGAATTACTTTTAATGATCCAACGATTCAAAACCTGGCCTCTTTTTCGAATCATAATGGATTGAATATTGCTGGAAGTGGAACCTATAAAGGTCTAGGTGTATATAAAATGTCAGGAAATTCAAGTTTAAATTGTAGTAATGCTGCTGTTTATATCGGTATCAGCACTACTGCTGGTGCTTGTAATTTTTCTGCTCCATCCGACTCTATTTCTGTTGTTACCACTTCATCCATATCATCTACTAGTACATTCCTAGCAGTCCCAAGTTCTGGCTCAACAACAGTAACAGATTCAAAGAATGCAACCACTGGACTGAATCACATGTCTTCAATTAATGTTACTGCATCGGGAAATGATTGGTTAAACTTTGAAAATTATTTTAGAACTATTGGAAGACTTGGAATGGTTAATTTTCCAAACTCATCACAAAATAGTAATTGTACTACAACTTGTAGTCTATGGGATTTTTCTTTGAAATCCACAGACACTGTATTAAGAAATGCTAATATTGCTTCTGGTTGTCCTAGCACAATGTTTACTCATACTTTTTCCACTGGAACTCTAACTATATTACGAAACGCAGTTGAAATTTTAAATGATGGAGTTGGAAATGAGAATGGTCTTTGTGAAGCAAATGAAGATTGTCTTTTGACACCAAATATTGGATCATACCAAGGACATGGTACTATAATTCCTGCAAGCACTGCTAGTAGTGCTTGTCCTGATATATCCTCCCAAGGAATTAAGCTTTACCAATTTGAGAATAATGGATATTAATTTGGTTGTGTTAGGCTTACTTTGGTCTGGACTATCAATTCCATTGTTGACAATTTAAAAAGAATGATCTCACAATGCAAAAGTATTGACCATCATTTTTTAAATAATTAAATAGTTTTTGATGAAAAATAATTTCTTTCAACTAAATAGTAAACTTGTTACTTTTCTTTTTTCAATATTCATTCTTTTTATTAGTTCTTGTGAAGAAAGTGATGCACCTTCTAAAATTCAAAATCCAGATTTGAAATTAAAAATTAAAAAAAAAATCAAGAAGGTGGTCTTAAAAAAAGATTGGGACTTTATTAAAAGGAATTTTCATCAATTTTCTAGAAATAACAGATGGGGTGTAAACTTCGAAACGGATGATCATAAATTCAAAGGGTTTAAAGTTTACGAGGTGGGAAAAAATGGAATACTATCTAGTTTGGGAATTAGTTCTGGTGATATAATCATGCAAGTAAATGGGTATTCACTGAATGATACAAGAAATGCCCTAAAAATTCAGTCCACTAAAATAATTCCATGGGTTGTAGATGTTTTACGTAAAGATGAATACTATCGTTATGAATTTTATCAAATTGAAAATAAAAAAGATTATAAGGCTAAAGATATTCTCAATTTTGAACTAGAAATTCTTTCTTTCGAAGTATATAAATCTAAAATAGTAGAAGAAACAAAACAAAAAGAAGAAGAAGTGAAAGAATTTGAAGAAAACATTAAAGATAAAATTGCTCCTGTAAATCCACAAACAAACAAACCATACTCAGTAGAAGAGATGAAACAATTTTCAGACTTTATAAAAGAAATGCCTGATAACATTCTTCTCCCAAAATATTTGAGTCAGGAAGAAAATTTGGAGAAGCAAAAGTTCGAAGAAAGAATAAAGGAAATTACAGATAAAATAAAAATAAAAACTGCGAGCCTAGAAGAAGCAGAAATTTATTTTAATCATTCCGAACTGAAAATAAAAAGTAAAATTCAGATCACAAAATATTTACTCAAGCAATGTATAGAATTCCACATAGATTCTAATACATTAAAAAACTTTGAGGATATGATATTCAAGTCGAATCAGAATTTGAAAGAATTAAAAAAACAAAAAAAGGAATACTTAAAATTCCTAAAGAATAAATAGAGTTAAAATTAATCCAATTATAAAAAGAAAGCAATTATTTCTAAGTTGAAATTATGATATATACTCTCATCTCTAATTTTAGATATTTATTTATAATATTGAATCAGACTCAAAAAATAAAAAATAGTTTTAATTAACTAGGAATCAGTACTTTTAATATTTCAGGAAGAACTTTGCTACTGCTGCCTTGCAAGAAAAACCCATTTTCCGATTCAGAGACCAATTGAGAGAAACTATTTTCTTCTATATCAATCATAATGACAGTAGCCTTTCTTCTGATTGCGATTTGTGTTAGTTGGAAGGGAAGAGTTGTTTTTCCTGTCGTACCGATGATAATAAATAATTTACAAACATCAGTCAATTGAACGCTTCTCGTGAAATAATAAAATTCATCGTTATAAAATTCATCAAACCATAGTACATGAGGTCTAAGAAATTTTCCACAAGCAGGACATTTTAATTTTTGAATTTCTTCTTCTGTTATATCTTCATTTCTTTGCTTTGGTATATCTGGAAAAGGGTAGAGGTTCTCAGTACACATATCAACGCATCGTACTCTTTCCAATGTTCCATGAATTGGGAAAGTTCTTTCAAAACTAGAACCTGCTTTAAAATGCAATCCATCCACATTCTGAGTAATTAAACTAAACCTATCTTGGAAATGTTTTTCTAATGCAACAATTGCATTATGTCCTTCATTTGGTTTTGCAGGACTGCAAACTGTTTTTCTATATAGAAACCATTTCCAAACTTCCAATGGTTTTTGCATAAACATTGAAAATGTTCCCATCTCTTCTGGTTGATAATTTTTTGACCCAATAACCCAGTAACCTTCTTTGCCCCTAAAAGTTGGAATTCCACTCTCCGCTGAAATTCCCGCTCCTGTCAAACAAACCATGGATTCATTTGAATTCTTAAACTCGATTAGTCTTTGCAATAACTCTTTAGGTATCATTGAATAATTAGACTAACTTTGAATTGAAATTCTTTTCAATTGTATTTTTTAATTATAATTCATTTTTAGACTTACTTGATCGATCTTTTACTTCCTTTGAAATCATTCTGGAAATAACTCTATAAAGCAAATAGCTCAAACTAATTAGTCTTATAAAAACATCAGAGTATATATTAAACTAAATACTATTTTTCGGTTACTATTTTGTCCAAAAAAAGTTTAACTTATACTCTCGAGGCGTGATTCATGCCAATATAGAACCAAATTCTGCTTTGCCCGAATTCTATGGTTTCAAAATCGTGGTCATTTCTATAATTTAGTTCAACCCGAAAAAACTTTTAGTGTAAACTGAAAGAATGAACAATAAAAATACAACAAGTATTCATTCAGAAGAATCTACTTCACTCCAATAGGAACTGTAAGAATCGGTCGTGATGGAAGAAAGTATGTAAAACTCTTACTCATAAAGAAAGGAAAGAACATCTAGAAGATGTTTCTTGTCTTTGCAATGTGGAAATTTAATTTATATAAATAATGCAATCGAATCATGATAGTATTTTTAAAATATTTTAGTTGGATAAATCAAATAGTCTAAGAGAAAGCTCTTGCAATAGTTCGATCAACCTAACGCTGTTTTACAAGTAAATCCTAATGTACAAGAAACGATCATTGCATATTCGTAAAAAGAAAAATAGATAAGTTGTGCGGGAGCAGTAACAATATCTAAAGGAATTGTGATGGGCACTAAAAAAGGATAGAAACTAAATTTTTGATTTCGAACGATTTCATAATTTGCAAAATGGATTGTTTTGTTTTTCCAAGTTTCATCACTCAAACTCAAATGGAAATATTCAGTTACTAGTTCCATTCTATTTGTAGTCTGATTATTCTGATAAGACTTGAAAATAAGAACGGTTTGAACTGAATTTTTGATGTCAATCTTTTGAAGTCCTTTACTATTTTTAAGCATATAATCACCACTTCCATTCCAATTTTTAAGAGAGTAGTTCTGAAAGTATTTATCATTCTTCCAAACTCTAGTTTCATCATATACCAATAATTTTCCCTCAATTGGTTTTAAATATATTCTTTGAAGTCCATTATCAGCAAAAACTTTGAAGGAAATTTTTTTTTCTGTTTTATCTTCCATTAAATTGTTAATATAAGAGCCTTCCATTTTATATTTACGAGATGGAATTTTATAAAAAGTCTGATTTTCTAGAGAATAAATGGAATCATCTAGTTCAGAATTTTTCTGAATATTCATTTGAGTAAACTTTTCTCTAGTTGGGCAATTATCATAATCTAATACTTCAATTATTTTTTTACTAGAATCATTTGGTTTTTTTATACATGCTGAGCGTAAAACTTTTGATTCAGAAATCTTTTCATAATTCTCTTCAATCTTAAGTGTTTGAATTTCTACCCAAGAAATCTTTACAAAATTTTCTGATTCTTGAATCGTCAGAATTTTTTCGGGACTTGTCATAGTCATTTCAGTTTTATTGGACAATTTATACTTAGAATATGCTGTAATACAATTGAAGAATAGAATCAAAATAGAGAGTAGTAAATACTTAAGAATGAATGGATACTTTATCATAAATCAAATTTTTATTTATTTTAGTAAGAGTCAATATTTTATTGATGAATGAACATAAGATGGGACTTGTTTTGGAAACTAGGAGCTTATAATGGTATATTCTGGATTATTGTATATTTCGTTTTTTTTGTTTTCATAGTTATTGTTATGACGATAGTATTTAACGTTGATGAAATTTATTATTATTGTGATTATGAAGTATATTCGGAAACAAATATTCTCTTAGGCAATAGTTCATTGAATTCAACTCAAACTGATCCTTGTGAAGACAAAACCCTAGATGGATTTTTATTGAAGAATGGAAAGAAGAGGAATACCTATCCGTTATGATGAGTCAGATAGATAAATTTGAATTACTTATTTAGATACTGATTATGCATATTACACTTACACAAAAGAAAATCTTAACTGTTTTTGGAATTTTCTTTATGACTCTATTTCTATTTGTTGTATATTTGAATTTCTCATTTCAAAAATGTAAGTACTTAGTTTATGATTCAAAAGGAAATTTTGAAGAAATCATCATTTATAATTTTTTTAATTCTTGTAATACTCAACCTTTTTTTGAAGACAATAGATTTTGGATAAATCCTGAATGGAATTGTTCTTCCACTACTACTTGTATAAGAAAGTAAGAATTTCTTTGATGATGAAATACTATAAATCTCTATAAGAGATTTAGTTAATGATTGGATAGTTATTATTTCTTAAAAATTCTAGAATTGATTTAGTGGATTCTCAAAAGTGGACGCTGATAGATCAAAACAATCCTGATTTAGGTAACATGTAGGAAAATTATGATCTAACACAAGATGATTACTTTCGAAAATTCTTTTAGACTTTGTATTTGTATTAGTGAAAGTTAAAATAGATTTTTCTTTAACAGAATCTTTTACTTTTTTAAACATTTTAATCTAAAAACTTTCCTTTACAAATTATAACTATTATTTTAATCTAAGAAAAGAAAGATACTTATGTTTGCATTGATGAATCTATTTGGTTACAAGCGGTAGGCACCTTTGCCGTTAAGCCGACTTGGTGACTAAAACAATTTTCTTTTTAAAGAAAATTGTGAGGTCAAAATCATCGTGTCTCAAAGGCTCATGCCATCCTGCTCAAGCCAGAAAACATCCTGTTTTCAGGTCAGTTTTCTTTCGCTTCTTAGTCGAAGCTCAGAAAACTTCTTTTCGCAGTCGTTCTCGTCCCTCGCAAAAAGGATTATTGTTGTATAATGATATTAATAGCGGGCGAGGGGACTCGAACCCCCTCCAGAAGCTTGGAAGGCTGCTGTGCTACCGTTACACCACGCCCGCAGATGTGATGTAACAAGAATTTTATAAGCCAGTAAACGGTCAATGAATTTAAAAGTTTTCTAAACAGAGGGTATTTGGAAAACTTGTTTTATGGAAAAAACTCTTAAATCCTATAGAAAAATTTGGTCAGAACTTGTTCACTACCAAGATATACTTAGTCTGCTTCACTGGGACTCAGAAGTATTCATGCCCGAAGATGCACGGGACAATCGATCGGAACAAATCGCTCAACTTTCATCACTTTGTCATAAAATTTTTACTGGAAATGAACTCTCTGATCTGTCAGAGAAACTCTTTCATGAACTAAAGACAGCTGACATAGAGCCTGAAAAAAAATTATTATTAGAACGAGAACTAGAAGTTCTAAAACGAGATAGAAATAGAGAAGCAAAGATTCCTGTAGAACTTGTAGAAGAATTTTCTAGAACAACAAACCTAGCTCATGGGGTTTGGGCGGGTGCTAGGAAAAATTCTAATTTTAAAGAGTTTCAGGAAATATTAACAAAGGTAGTTTCCTTAACTAAAGAGATGGCTGATGCATATGGTCATGACACAGAAAGATATGATGCACTTCTAGAAGGCTATGAGCCTGGAACTAACGCTAACACTCTGAATGAACTCTTTAAATCTTTGAAAAATTCATTGATTCCAATTATTCATGAAGGCAAGGCATATCCAAATCCATTTAAACGAGAGGTTTCTGAAGAATACCAAAATTTATTCAATCAAAAACTTCCCGGAATTCTTGGACTTTCTAGATCAGTTTCACGACTTGACGTTAGTCTCCATCCATTTTCCACAAGTATTGGAAAAAAAGATAAACGTATCACCACGCGATATCAATTAGATGATCCAACTTCTTCTATATTTGGAGTTCTTCATGAAACAGGACATGCACTTTATGAATTAGGTCTTTCTAATTCCAGTGAATATCCAAGTCCACTCACTAGTGCAGTATCTTATGGAATGCATGAATCACAGAGCAGACTTTGGGAAAATCAAGTAGGTAGAGGTCGTGCATTTTGGGAATACTTTCATCCTATGCTACTAAAGGATTTCCAAATATATCACTATGATCTTCCTTTTGATGATTTCTTTAAATTTATTAATTCAGTGAATAAAACTAAGATTAGGGTCGAAGCAGATCAGGTAACGTACAACTTACATATCATTATGCGATTTGAAATAGAACGCGATTTAATTTCAGGAACCTTACAGGTTGCTGATTTACCAGAGGTATGGAATTCAAAGATGAAAGAATATTTTGAGTTACAGATAGAAAATGATGGAGAAGGTGTTCTTCAAGATGTACATTGGTCAGGCGGAGCTTTTGGATATTTCCCTACATATACTTTAGGGAACATATATTCAGCACAAATCTTTCATAGTTTCTTATCAACACACCAAAGCTTTTGGGAAGATGTTAGAACAAGAGGTGATTTCTCTAGTCTATTGAAATGGTTAGGAAAAAATATTCATAAAAAAGGTAAATTTTATGAGCCAAACCAATTGATTAAAGAAGCAACTGGTGAATATCCCGATAGTTCTTATTTAGTTCGATATCTTAAATCAATTACACAGGGATTAGAGTAATGGAGCAACTTTCGGTTGATGAGCTCACTGTAAAAAGGTTTCAAGACTTGACTTATTTTGATAACCTAGCTTTGCACTATTTATGTAATGAAACACCACCTAAGACACTTGCACTATCGTTTCTAGCAGGAGATGAAAAGGTGGTTGGTTCTATGCTTGGAGTGTTAGACCCGAAACGAAGAGAATTTGTACATAAACTAATGGCAGAATTTAGTGAATCCGATGAAGCGAGTCGCAAGGCAGCTCTACATGGGGTTTTGTGTATTGCTGAAAATTTATTACTTAGAAATTTAATTGAGAAAAAGGGAAAGTTTTTCTTCGGCACTCAGAAATCTGTTGAAGCTTAAGATGATTACTTAATAGCATTGGATACACTACAGAATCTTGCAATAAAAGCAAAAAATGGTGACTCAGGTTCCTATTCAGAACTCTTAAAGCTCTCTTCAAGTACAATTAGACCATTTTTAAATAATAAGATTTTTCAAAAATCAGATGTTGATGATGTTTTACAAGAAATACTAATTTCGGTTCATAAATCATTTTCGACTTATGAGGCAGACAAAAATTTCAAGTCATGGTTATTTTCAATAGTAAATTATAGACTGATAGATTATTTTAGAAAACAAAAAAAAAGAAGTCAGGACGTAACTTTTAGTGAATGGGAAGAGAAACCAATTCTAGTAGAGGATACGCTTGAGGATGAAAAAGGAGAGTTGATGAGACTTATGAAATTACTACCTGAAAAACAATTTACTGTCCTCAAATATCTTAAGTTGGAAGATATGAGTGTTAGAAAGGTTTCCATACTTATGGGGATTTCAGAGTCCAATGTAAAAGTAATTGCTCATAGGGCGATCAAAGCATTAAAGAAGATGGTAAATAAATGAAAGAAGATAGACTCATTGAAGTATTAAAAAATGATTTTGAACTAAGGACAAATGAACCTAAAAAGAATAGTTTTCAAATTTTATTTATAATCATTTTTTTAGTAATTTCTTTTTATGTATTGAGTATTTCAAAATTCGTAGGTTGGAATTTTCAATTTTCTTTGGATATTTTTTTATCCATTATTGTAGCTTGCTACGGAACATTTGTTTTTACAAAAAAAAATTCACCTGAGACCAGTTTCACAATTCCTACAATGATTTGTACCTTTCTTGTATTACTCAAGGCTAGTGCTTTAGTGCTAACAAGTCCAATTCGGATAGAAGATTTTTCATCGATGCATTTTTTTTGTCCGATAAATATTATTGCTTTTACAACGTTAGTCGGGATTGTATTATATTCTAGACTTAAAGTTAGTTATACAACAGATTTTTTAAGTTCTTCTTTGTTGGTATTTTTAACAGGTTATTCTTATTCAGAAATACTACTTTCTATTTTATGTAAAGATAAAACTGGTCAGCATATTTTTGTATGGCATTTCCTACCTATAATTGTACTCATAATAGTATTCCTGAATCGAGTTACTAGGTCTTTACGTTGGTAGGATGAAGTTTTAGAAATTTTTCAATCTTAGGCTTCACAACATAGAAACAATAAGAGTTTCCTGGGTTGGATTTGTAATAGTTTTGATGATAGTTCTCTGCGGGATAGAAAATATCTAGCTTTTGCACTTCAGTAACAATCTTATTTTTGAAACTCTTACTTGCATTTTCTAAGGATTCTTGAATTAGCTTTTTTTCATCATCAGTTTCAAATAGTATTATGGAACGATATTGAGTCCCCACATCATTGCCTTGACGATTTAGAGTAGTAGGGTCATGAATATTCCAGAAAATTTCTAAGATATTTTTTAGATCTATGATTTCGGTATTAAAATGGATTTCAACAACCTCAGCATGTCCAGTGTTGCCTTCACAAATTTCTTTGTAGCTAGGGTTTAACGTATTGCCCGCACTGTAACCAGAAACTATTTTCTCAACCCCATTTACCAACTGATATACTGCTTCTAAACACCAAAAGCAACCACCACCAAGGACAATTTTTTTTGTTACAGACATAAACAACCTTATTGAATATAGATTATATTTATAATTTATCAATTTGAATTATAGTAAATCAAATTTTTTATTCTTAACTTATTGATAAAAATATATTTAATAAGATTATGGGCGACTGCGGGCTTTCCTCTCTCGTTAATTTTTTGCATTCACAAAAAATTAACGCCTAGTTGGTTGGTGAGCCTAGCCGAACCACAATCCCAGTCAAGTTTGTTAGCTCCCACGTCCTAGTGGAGTCTTCACAAAAAACTCTACTAAGTCTAATCCATTGAAAAATCGAATCTTTGTACTAAAGGAATAGTTTTTGGCTAATGCTAAGGATCTTTTCACCATTCTATAAAATTGCATTGCATTGGTCTCATCAAACGATAGCATGAATGCAAATAACAAGGACATGGATATTCTCAAAAAATTTGCTAATGTTTTTAGTCTCAAATAGTCTCGTGAAAAGACTCGAATCGTTTGTATTTTGTAGTTCTCTGCCTCCACCTCAGAATCACTTGCTTTGACCTGATACTTCGTCTTCATGTTTGCATTCGGTTTCAAGATCATTCCCGACCAACTCGCTGTTTCATATCGATCCAATAGTTCCTGCATTGCCTTAGCATGAGTTTTACATCGGATGAGCTTTCGTCTGAATAGTCTGAGCGCGTTAGTTCCCATGTTCAGCGTGAAAACGAGTGTTCCTTCTCCTTCTATTTTGTATGAATTGTCCTGTAATAGTTCAGCCATCTTGTATTAGTGGTGTCTTATCTGATCGTATTTGATTCAACGTTTTCGCGCTGGTAGAGAAAATGGTTTTTAGGCGTAAAGACTTTTTTGTGTTTTCGCCAAACAAACAATTATTACAAAAAATCTTGAACTTTAAAGATTTAGTTATTACTTAGTCAAAAAATTTCATAAAAACAGTTATTACAAAATAAATTATTGAATAGGTAATAATTATTACGAAGCAGCAACAACAGAAAAGTCCTTGCAACCAAGACAAAGCTCCCCAACTAGAGCAACCAAAGAAGAGTCAGTAATATTAGAGAAAAATTCATATGGAAAAGAGCGACTACACCTGAACCCTGCTATGTAAACAACAAAACCCCTGCGTCCCAGATCGAAGCAATATGCACAAAATTTCTGTAAGAAATTTTGTATCTGCAAGCCTCCCGCATGATTGCTATTGGCTTTCGATGGTCAATAAATTTCGCACTTCAATCAACTCAGTGCATCGCTCTGTGATCGAAATTTATTGATCGAAGCTTAGAGCGGGAAAAGACGCCCTAAAAAATTGGAATTTGTTGTTTTTATTTATTTTAGAAAAGTTTGTGGAGCTTATCGGGATCGAACCGATGACCCTCTGCTTGCAAAGCAGATGCTCTCCCAGCTGAGCTAAAGCCCCAAATTTGGGTATTTTGACCTGGGCCTGATAAGATTTGAACTTATGACCCCACGCTTATCAAGCGTGTGCTCTAACCAGCTGAGCTACAGGCCCCTTTTGGATAGTTTTTTGTTGAGCCTGTTTTTTGCAACTGTAAATTGGTTAGATTCTACTCAAAAAAGTACTAACTTCTGGATGAAATAAGTTAGGGTTTCTCTTTAAATGTTTCTCTATTGATTCCTTTGTTAAGTTCTTCCATTTAGGGTGTTGTGTCGCGAGAGCATCCTTGTTTTTCCAAACTCCATCTAAGAATTGTTTTACCTTTTCTGTTTCTATATCCCCTCTACAAACTAATACTGATTGGACGAGTATTGTTTGTATTGGTTTTGGTTCCCACACATAAGTTCCTGAAGGTATCTCTGTCTTTTGATAAATCAAACCAGTATTCTTTACTGTCTCTAAGTCTTCTTTAGGGAAACTCAACAATTGTATTTTATCTTCCATTCTCTTGGGTAAGTCGGCAAGCAACTTAACAGGTAGTCCAGAAACTAAAACCATTGCATCTAAGTTTCCTGCTACTAACTCCTCTATAGCCTTATCTGAAGATGTTTCTTCTAACTTTGAATTGTTATTATCAATTCCAAACTGACTTAAAAAAATTAATGATGTTAGTTTCGTTCCTGATTCACTGTCACCAATTGAAATCTTTTTATTTTTTAATGAATCAAAATCCTTAATTGATTTTGCTGTGATCAAGTGAACCTCTTCTCCATATAGTGGAAGTAGCACCTTTACATTTTTTCCAATATCAGCTTGCCCAATGGTAATATTCTGTAAAACATCCAATTGAGCGATTGAAAAATCTGCCTTCTTATCTGATAACTGAAAGATATTATCTGTGCTTCCATCAGTATTAGAAATAACTGGTTTGAAATCTGGGATTGTCTTTAGTGACTCAGCAATCTGAGAGTAGGTTCCATTCTTGAAACCACCAGCAAATTTAAAGCTCAGTTCTTTTTTACAATTAGAAAACGATAGTATGAAGATTAGGGTTGTTAGAATTTTGAAAGTGTTATTCATGTATCCTATTTAAACCTATATTGAGTTTAGTAAAGGTTATTTTAATAGAGACCCAAATATTTCAGAAAGTTTTTGTATTAAAATTTCTTCGCTATACCTAGTTTCAAATCTAGTTCTATTTTCGATACTCATCTTTTCCCTGAGTTCTGTGCTTTCTAAAAGCCTTCTCAAGCTTAAATACCAATCATCGCTAGTTGATGCATAAAATCCATTGACTTCCTCTTCTATCAAATCCCTTCCTCCACCCACCGGGGTTGTAACAACTGGGATTCCCATTGCCATATACTTTAATACTCTAATTCCTAAATTTCCTGTTTCTCGTAAATTTTTGGGAATTGGATTGATTCCAATATCCATCTCCGAAATACAAGTCCATTCTGTTTCTATTTCCCATTCAAAGAATTCTGTCTTGATTCCTAAATCTAATTCTGTATCTCCACCCACAATTTTTAGTTTAATCGGAAATACTCTGTTTAACTCTTTTAATGGCTCTCGTAAAATTTCTAAAAATCTTGTAGTATATGGGGAACCAACCCAACCAATACAATTTTCCTTTTCTTTAAGAGTTTCAATAATTTTTTTTTCTCTGTAATACAATTGATTCGTAAAAGGTGGTAAATAATAAACATTATCTTCTCTAATCTTTAAAACAAAATTCTCTAAGTATTGATTTCGTGTGATGATAGTATCAGCTCTATAAATCCAAGAATATATTTTTTTTGCTAAAAATTTCTGTGTAAAAATTGAATCACTTTTTGTATATTTGAAGAATTTAGAATCCCCTAAATCTAAAATGATTTTTTTTTCTAATGGTATTAGTAAACTCTCCCACTCATATGGAATCATCTCTAATATTTCTGTATCCAACCATAAAAATTCATAATCACTATTCAATACTAATTTTATGATTCTTTTTATTGGTTGATATATTCTTGGTATTGTATTTATAGAATAACTAGTATAAAAATTTTTTGAACTTGGAAATAGAGGTTCTATTCTAAATTGAAATTTCTTTATATTAAATTTTTCAAGTGGATAATAAAAACGATTTCTGGATTGCTCATTCCATTCTCCATACTTAGTTAAAATTAAAACTCTATTCATTGATTGAATACAAAAATATTCACTCTCTAATTTTCAACTAAGTTATTTAATTAACTCAGGTTACGTATGACTAAATCCCATTTGATTTTAGGTTTTGGGTGTTATGATTTCCTTGACACTTTTTTTATTAAAGAAAACTATTTTCAAAAATCAAATTTTGCGTGAAGTCAGTTAATTGATTTACTTAACTCTTAGAGTTTGAATTCTTGTATATGATGCAGTTTTATTCCTTATTCGCAATTCTAGGTTTGTTTTTGCCAATTCTTGTGACTGCTTATCTGGATTATCTGTTTTTACTCTCCAACAAAATTCTACTAGTAGGATTTTCCCTCGAGACTCTTGTTGGAGCCTCAATTCTTTATTATCTCAAAGACTATGAAGTAGCCAATCTTAAAAAAATTTATCTGGGCTATGGTCTATTTTTCCTTGGGATAGGATTTTCCTATATTGTCGGAAAATCCTATTGGCTTTGTTTTTTTTGGGAGCTAACAACCCTTGGCACTATTCTAATCAATTCAGGCAATGGTTTTACTGAAAAAACTGCAAGAAGCCTTGTGTCCTTTATCCTTGCAAGTGGAGTCTCTATGCTTTTCCTTGGTGTTTGGGTTTTTTTGCCTGTATCAATCCAAGGAACTTATTTTCTACTCATAGGGCTTCTCCTAAAAACCGCATTCCTAGGTTTTCATATTTGGTATCCGATCGCATATTCTAGTGTAAATGCTCATTCTGCTAGTGCCTATTCTGGTGCCTTGGTTCCGCTCTCTTTTTTGCTTGCTATCAAATGGATTCTACCTGTTCTTCCTCAAATCTCTATTCTGAACTTTCTCTTGCCACTCGCAGGACTTGGGGTTTTTGTTGCTGCTCTCAGTTCTTTCTTTAATAAAAATATCTTAGAATCCTTAGCTTACAGTACCATTGAAAATATGAATCTTCTTTGGGTATGCATCTTCGCCTATGGAATAAGCTATTCTCAAAATCAGCAAATAGCAAATTCTTTCCAAATAGTTTTTTATCTAATCTTGATACATCATTCCATTTCAAAATCCTTTCAATTTTTGTCCTTAGGTTACCTTTCCAAAATTGGAAAGACAACTAACATTGATGAACTCAAAGGTGTTGGAAGAATCTCCAAAATTCCAAGTGAAGTTTTAGGTTTTGGTACATTTAGTTTTGTTTTAGTTCCTGGAACCATCGGCTTTCTTGCTGAGGTTAGTTTTCTTTTCCTATCCTCTAAATTCATCGAAATCTTAGGCTTTCATTCCACAACTTATATGTTAGTTCTGTTCTTTGTGATTTCTGGTTTTGCAATTGCAACCGCTGCTCACCTTCGTAATTATCTGACAATCGTACTCTCTATTCCATCAGAGTCTTTGAAAAAAGTTGTAATCTCGTCTCATGAGAGTGTTTACCGAATCAAGTTTACTCTTCAATTTATTGGATCGATAATTTTTTTCTTACCAATTATTTTCTTGTTTTTCTATCCTAATTTTTTTGATTTTTCTGTCCCTGAGTTTCTTGTAACATTTTATTCTAAAATCAAGTACCTTTCTATTCCACTCATCATTCTTTATTTTAGTCTTTTCCTATTTAGATGGTTTCACAAAATTGAAAAAAGAAAAGCTTGGGATTGTGGAAATAGTTATTCTGGTTCAGAACTTTCGATTCCATCTTCAATTGTTTCTGACCCACTCTATGATTCCGTTGGAAGATATCTTTTGGATATTGACGGTAAAGTTAGGTTTGAAAAAAAAGTTGAAAAGACTCTGGTTGGGTTTTTAAACTTTGGAAATAAAATTACTTCCCTTGTAGAATCTGAAACTCTATCTCATTACATATTGTTCTCTTCTATTTCCTTTCTTTTTACTATAGCATTGATCATTTCTCTAAGGATTTTTGTTTCATGATTGTTCATTATCTAATGTTGTTTTTTTTCTTTCTACTATTCCCAATTTATCTTGGTGGAATTGTTCGGAAAGTAAGAGCAATGGTTCAAGGTAGAAAGGGTCCAAGCATTCTCCAAAGTTTCTACGATATTGTTCGATATATGAAAAAAAGACCAATAGATAATTCTAATTCAGGATTCTTCGCTGAAGTTGCCCCTCCCATTTCCATTCTTGCAGGGCTTTGCATTTGGTCACTAGTAGTATTTGAATGGACTTCTTTACTGCTAATTCCTTGTTTTCTTCTACTACAAAGACTTTGCATTACAGGATTTGGAATGGAAACAGGTTCCTCTTTCGGTGGACTAGGCACTAGTAGAGAAATTTTGCTTGGAGTAGTCTCTGAGCCTCTAATTGTCATCGGACTCATCGTAGCAGTTTCTAAATTTCAAGTTACAATTAATGTTGTAGGACTCATTGTTGGTTTTCTATTTATCTCTGCATTTACTTTGGCATTGCTTGCAGAAATGTCTAAGCCTCCATTTGATGACCCTAGAACTCATCTAGAACTAACTATGGTTCATGAAGCAATGTTACTGGAAGCATCTGGTAGAACCTTAGGAGCTTTTGAGATTGGTAGCAACTTAAAAGTAGCAAGCCTGCTTACATTAATAATGAAAGTTTCCTTTGAACATACTTCATTCTATATTCCTCAAACAAATTCAGTTTTAATTAAAGATATACTTCTGATTTTTGGAGCTGTTTTTTTATCTTGTCTTTTAGGATATTGGGAGGCAGTGAGCGTTAGGCGAAAGTGGCAGTGGATCCCTGAAATGATGGGAATCACTCTTCTATTTCTTTTAGCTCTTGGTTCACTCATTAAATTATAGCTATGTTTAATTCCTTTTATGATCTAGTCTATCTTTGCATCTTACTTACAGGACTCATCATACTCATTGAAAATAGGTTGAAAAGGTTAATCTTTCTAATTGCTTTTCAAGGTATCTTACTTGTATTTCCTATCTTTCAGGTTCATAGTATTGAAGAAATTCATAGTTGGATTTTAGTTACTCTTGTTCTTGTTTTCAAAGTGGTTCTCACTGCATATATACTTCTTTGGAGTATTAAAAAAACTAGACTCAAAGAACATACTGAACCTAGGTTTGGCTATCTAGGAACTACTTTTCTTTTTCTTACTGGAATCAGTGCGACCTATCTTGTTGTGAATGGAATTGGTGAATTGCCAAAAGGGATTGATAAAATTGAAGTTGTATATATCTTTTTACTTATCTATATAGGTATTCTTTCTTTCATTGTCCGAACTCATTGGATTGTACTGATCTTAGGATTTACTGTATTTGAAAATGGAATCTTTCTTTTAGCTCTTGTTCTAAGACATGGACTTCCCTTTGGTGTAGAACTAGGAGCGTTTATCGATACTATTATGATTATTTTTTCTGCCGTTGTTCTAAGGCATAGAGAATTTACTCTGAAAAACCCAGAGGAATTCCAATGAATCTATATATACTTTCCATCATTGCATTCGTTACCTTTTTAATTCTATTCTTATTATTACTTCTTGCGTTTACTAAAAGTAATGAAAAAATTTCCTCTTGGTCATTGCTGACAGTATTTTTATTTATTGCATCCATTCTATCTTGGTGGTCAGATGATATGACACTTAGATGGGTATTTTTGGAAGCTACAAGTCTTGTTTCAGCTTTACTCATTTCTCTCAGTAGAACAGAAAAATCTATTGAAGTAGCTTGGCAGTTTTTACTTTTAAACTCTTTTGGTCTTGGCCTAGCTTTTATGGGTTTAATCATTCTTTCCTATGGAATTCACTCCAGTGTAACTATGAATACTTTTGAGATCATGAAGCTTATCCCAAGCCACCAAAATCTTTTGGTTGAGGCGGGACTATGGCTCACTGTATTTGGTTATTCCTCCAAGCTAGGTTTATTCCCAAATCATTTCTGGGTAACGAATACATATTCAGAAAGTCCAAGCCAAATCTCTGCAATGCTTAGTTCTTTGGTTTCAACATCTGTTTGTATTGCTCTAAGACCAATTCTTCAAATGGATGCTCTCTATACTGATAAACATTTTAGTTCTAGCTTTGGATTACTTATCTTAGGACTCATGACCATTGTATATAGTCTTTGGGTTGCTTATGAATCCTTAGATATAAGAAAAGTTTTTTCTCAAATCGCTCTAATGCATAGCGGAATGCTTGCTGTTGTTCTTTATCTTAACCTTCCTGATAATGTTTTCTATTATATCTTAGGTGGAAATATTTTGACTAAAGCATTATTATTTACTTCGCTTGGAATTTTTAGAATTGATTCCGGAACACGAAATATCCAAGACATCAAAAATTCCAATTCGATAAGTAAAATTGCATCCTACTTGCTTTTTATAACCTTTGGTGTTTCTTTTATCGTTCCATTCTCCCCAATTTTTGTTACTGATCTAATTATTCTTAAATCAGCAGTTAGTTTGGGTAAGTTCTGGGTAATCTTAGTTTTGATTTTACCAATCATCTTTTTTCTAGTTCTACTCTATAAATTTTTTCCAATTCTAGGATTTCCTTATAGACCAATCAAAGAAGGATATGAAAAAGCAATGCAAAGAAGAATTATATTTTGTATTCTACTTTTGTTACTCTTAGTAAGTTATGGTTTTTATGGTCTATTTAATTTTCTTTAGGTTAGGGACTATTTTCAAATGAGTACATCTGGAATTTTTTTAAATCCAATTGATAAGACTTTTTACAAGTTTATTCAATATCCTAATTCAATTGAAATGATTAAAGTAAAGTCTAGTCTAGAAAAAATTCTTCAAGATAGTACAAATCCAATTTGGATGCTCAGACATTCTCTAGGAATCTCAGGTGGAGAAGAAAACTATTCTCACTTTCATAAATCAAAAGACCTAAACCTAGAAAGAGAACATGAACTAAATCTTTGCATGTTAGATAAAAAGCATATTAGAAATTTATTCTATAAAGGATTAAAAGTTTCTACTGAGGAAAACGAATACTCTCATGCGGTAGGACCAATCCATGCTGGAATTATTGAACCGGGACATTTTCGTTTTATAGTCAGAGGTGAAGAGATTCAAAACCTTTTGATAAGACTTGGATTTCAACACAGAGGAATCCAAAACATCTTAGTAAAGAAAAATCCAATCCAAGCAATTCCAATTTCAGAAACAATTTCTGGAGATTCTACAATCGCTTATGCAATAGCTTTTTCTAGAATCTATGAAACTGCCCTACAAGAAACAATTCCTTTGGAAGTAACCTTACAAAGAGCTGTTCTATTAGAATTAGAAAGAGTAGCTATGCATATTGGGGATCTAGGAGCCATGTCAGGTGATATTGGCTATTATCCACTTCATGGAGTGTGTGCAACAGATAGAGGTGCTCCTTTGGGTATGATGGAAGTTCTCACTGGTTCAAGATTCGGAAAAGGTTCGGTATTTCCATCTCAATTATTGCTCAATTCTAAATTAAGTTCAAGAACGATACTACAATCGCTTGAGAACTTAAAGAAAGCATATAGTAGAGTGGAAAAAGAGTTTAAACGTGCAACTAAACATGCAACGATTAGAGAAAGACTTCAAGACTGTGGTATAATCACAAAGTCTCAGGTTCAAAATTATTCTTTCTTAGGAATGGTTTCCAGAAGCTCAGGAGTTGAGCAAGATCTAAGACTTGGCGAAGAATTCTATTCTAACTATAAGCATAAACTTGAATTAAAAATTGATTATCCTAAATATACTGGTGATGTTTGGAGTAGATTCTATTTAAGATTCAATGAAATCAAAAATAGCATTGAATGGCTCTTAAAGGTACTACCTGAATTTCCTATCACTGAGTTTGACAAAACAAAATTTCTAAAACTACAAAATTTAAAAATCAATTCTGGACTATACTATAGTGCTGTGGAAGGATTTAGAGGTAATGTTCTAGTTGCACTTTACCTAAATCAGAAAGCACAAATTGAAGCATCTTATATCAGAGACCCATCTGTTCTCAATTGGCATGCTTTGGAACTTGCGGCAAGGGGAGCATTGATTGGAGATTTTCCAATCAATAATAAATCATTTAATCTAAGCTATGTGGGGTTTGATCTATAATGGGATTTTATGAATTTAAAAAATTACTATTGAGAAGTGAGACTATTGACTATTCTTCTCAAAAACCTGTTCATCAAAACTCGAGAGGAATACCAATGCCTGTTGGGTTAGCTAAAAATGACGATTGTAAATCTTGTTCTGTATGCGAAGATAATTGTCCAACAAATGCAATTCAAATCATTTCTAAAAAACAAATTCAGTTTGACTACGGAAGTTGCACTCAATGTGGTTTATGTGCAAAACTTTGTCCCAAAGATAAAATTATTGATTCAGGATTTATTTATAATTTTTCTTTTCATAGAGAAGAGTTGAAAGTTGTTTATGATGGGGGAGAGATTTTTCCAAAAGAATTTTCTGTTCCTGTCAATGTCGGTAGATTTCAAGAACTTACTAGAGAAAATGGATTTAATTATAGAGAGGTTGCTTCTGGTGGTAATAACTCTGTGGAATGTGAATTAGGTGCTAGTTTTAATAATGTATTTGATTCAGAAGGAATTGGAGTAAGATCTGTAGCATCCCCCAAACATGCAGATGCAATTTTATATTCAGGGCCGCCCTCAATCAATATGGAATCACCTTTACAAGATGCTTGGGACACAATGCCTGAACCAAGAGCACTGATAGCATGTGGAACGGAAGCAATTTCAGGTGGACTATTCACAAAAGGCAAAACTCCCAAAGAACCAGATCTATATATAGCGGGAGATCCACCAAGACCAGATACAATCTTACAAGCATTTAGATATCTTATGGGAAGATTTACCTTCAACTACCAGAAAGCAATTCAAGAAAGATATAAAGAATTAAAGAAAACTTTTAAAAGATAAAAAGGACTAAGAATGAATATACCTAAAGACTGGATTTTAGGCTTACAAGAGAATTGGAAGAAAGATATTTTATCAGGATTTATTGTCTTCTTAATTGCACTTCCACTTTGTATTGGGATCTCCCTTGCATCAGGTGCCCCAGTTATGGCGGGAGTCTTCTCGGGAATCATTGGTGGGATCATTGGTTCCTTACTTGGAGGATCATTTCTAACCATTAATGGACCTGCTGCAGGTTTGATTGCAGTAGTTTTAAATTCGATAAATGTTCTTGGAGGAGGGGATGCAATCCTTGGATTTGAACTAACGCTCGCGGCTATCGTATTTGCTGGACTTACTCAAATTTTATTAGGATTTTTTAGAGCGGGAAATTTGAGTATATTCTTTCCCTCCTCAGTAATTCACGGAATGATGGCTGCTATTGGTATCATTATTATTTCTAAACAAGTTCATGTTCTATTAGGTGTGGTTCCAAAATCTAAATCAATTCTTGGACTTTTGATTGAAATTCCTGAAAGTATCCTAAAACTGAACCCGCAGATTTTTTTGATTGGGGTTTTAGGTATCATTATTCTAGCAGCACTTCCCAAGATTCCAGTACAATGGGTAAAGAAAATTCCTGCACCATTAGTGGTTGTGATTGTAGGAATGATTCTAGGTGTATATTTCCAACTGGAAGAAGAACATACATTTACTTTCTTGAATCAAACATATTCTATTGGACCTAAGTCTTTGGTTTCCATTCCAAGTCATATAGAGGAAGGATTTCATTTTCCAAACTTTAGTAAAACTTTTTCATATAATTTCTTCTTAATGTATCTAACCATCATGCTTGTAGCAAGTATTGAAACACTACTCACTGCAAGTGCTGTAGATAAAATTGATCCTTACAAAAGAGAAACAAATATGGATAGAGAACTTATTTCCAAAGGAGTAGCAAATACTATCCTTGGTTTTATTGGAGGTCTTCCTATCATTGCTGAGGTTGTTAGAAGTTCCGCTAATGTGAGTAATGGTGCAAAGACAAGATTTGCAAATTTTTTTCATGGAATCTTTTTGCTAGTATTCATAATCCTTTTTCCAAATATACTTCATAAAATTCCATTAACAGCGTTAGCCGCAATTCTAATTATGGTAGGATTTAAACTTGCATCACCAAAAGAGTTTATTCATACAAAAGAAAAGGGTATAGATCAAATCATAGTGTTTCTAACAACGATTATCTTAACTATAATAGAGGATTTATTAATTGGTGTGATTGCTGGGATTTTGGTTAAGATTATCATTCTATTGCTTAACGGTATGAAACTAAAAACTATGTTTAAAGCAAACTTTACTGTTGTTTCTGAAAACAATGTTCATACTATTACTATTCGAGATACGATAGTGTTTACCAATTTTTTATCATTAAAAATGGCACTCTATTCAATTCCAGTTTCTGAAACAGTCATCATTAAATTGGAAGAAGTCAAAGTTATTGGATATACTACAATGGAATATTTGAATGATTTCATAAAATTTTATAAGGATAAGAATGGGAAACTAGAAATCTTGGGTCTAGAAACTCTTACTCCTGTTTCTGAACATGAAAATGCGACCCGTAGATTAGTAAAAAAAGATTAGTTTTGTCTTTTTTTATGACGGAACTTTATGAATAAAGATTTTTAGCAATATGAGAAGAAAATGTTTGCAATTGTAAATATTCAACAATATATTTGCAAATGACCATTTTGCTTACTCAGGGGTTTTTGAAAAAGAACCCCAGTTTTTTAAAATTCAATTAACCAATCTTCTTAAAAACTAAGTTAATTTTGTTTGTTCTAGTAAGATCTCTGATAGCTCAGATTCAGTGACAGTGTTTCCAAAACTAGGTTCACCGAGGTCTTTGAGCAAAACAAACTTAAACTCCCCATTGGAATTCTTTTTATCAAATTTCATATGTTCCATTGCTTCTTCTGGTTTAATGGTAAATCTAAAAGGAAGACCAAGTCGTTTTTGGAATTGAATTACGTCTTTGAGCACTTCTTTTTTTAGACCAAATCTTCTTTCTGATAGTAGAAGGGCTGTGACTAGTCCAACGGAAACAGCTTCACCATGGGAAAGCTTTTTGTAGTTCAAGTAAGATTCTATTGCATGACCCATAGTATGACCTAGATTCAAAATTGCTCTTAAACCATTCTCTTTCGGATCAGCCTTAACTACACTAGACTTAAACTCTACAGATTTTTCTACATAAAATTCTATCTTCTCGGGTGACTTATAGTTTGTTTTAGAAACTTCTTTCATCATTTCAAAGAACTCGGTACCTGAAAGTAGAGAATGCTTTAGAACTTCAGCTAGTCCACATCTCCATTCAACTTCAGGTAGAGAGTTTAAACTTTCTTTAGAAAAATATACTAGTTCAGGTTGATGAAATGCTCCAATCATATTCTTACCAAGATTTGCATTCACCGCAACCTTTCCACCTACAGAAGAATCTACAGCTGCGAGTAACGTTGTCGGAACTTGCACAAAACGTATTCCACGAAGAATTGTAGAAGCTATGAAACCAGAAAAATCACCAACAACCCCACCTCCTAGAGCAATAATAACGGATTTTCTATCTACTCCAAGAGAAATGAGTTTATCATACACATCTTCCGTTTTTGAAATATGTTTATTCTTTTCTCTACCTTTTATTTCAATATAGTGAAATGGGACTCCAGTGCTAAGAAGTTCTGGCTCTAATTCTTTTTGAAATAGACCTAAGATTTCTTTTTCTGAGATAACAAAAAAATTGCTAACTTGTTGGACGGATTTAAGAGAATTTCCAAGTTCAGTGAAATTATTTTCGATAAGCACTGGATATTCTTTTTCAAAGGCATTCACTTTTAGTTTCATTTAGTATCACTGATCCATTTTGTTTTTAAATATATTGAATTCATTTCAAGCTTAGGATTGCTCTTTAAGAAATCTTTTATATCAGGTCTGATCTCAATTGTTTGAAGTTCTTCCAAGGAAAAAAATTTAAAGTCTAGAACAACAGTTTCATTTTTGGGAATATTCGGAGTTCCTGATTTAACCTTTGTTTTGAATACTAATTGAAGAAGATGACGATTGCCTTCAGGATCGATATTTTCGGAAAGACAAACAAATTCAGGATTTTCAATTTCTAGTTCTAACTCTTCTTTTAGTTCGCGAGCAAGAGCAGATTCAGCACTTTCACCAAATTCAATTCCACCCCCAGGAAGGAGCCAATAGTCTTTTTTATTTTTCTTTTGTTTGATGAATAAAATATTTCCATTATCGTCTTGGATAATTGCGGCAACTCTTACTCTGAGTTTTTTAGACTTATAAAAAAAATTCATCATTGTTTTTTTGATAACTGTAGGAATAGTTTTTCAGCAGCTTCTTGTTCTGCTAGCCGTTTACTTTTTCCTTCCCCAATTGCTTTCTTTTCATTATTTATGGAAACCTCAACTGTAAACAATTTTTCATGGTCCAAACCAATTTCTGAGATCAATTTATAGCTTGGAACTAGCTTCCATTTTTTTTGGGAATATTCCTGTAGTTTAGTTTTATAGTCTTTAAAACTATTTTCAACACTGGATTTAATGGCAAATAGTTTTATCTTGGGAATAATCCAATTTCTAGCATGATCTAGTCCTGAGTCGATGTAAATTGAAGCTAGAAATGCTTCCACTAGGTTTGCAAGAAGACTTTTACGATCACTACCACCTGTTGCCTTTTCTCCTCTACCAAGCAAAAGAAACTCTCCTAGAGATTCATTCTTTGCTATTTGGAATAAAACGGATTCAGAAACTAGTTTAGCCTTCATAGAAGAAAGCTTTCCTTCAGAATGTTTAGGGTAATTCTTATATAGCCATTCTACAGTCAATATAGAAAGCACTGAGTCACCTAGTAGTTCTAGTCTTTCATTGTGGTCCTGTTTTGCATTTTCATTGCTATAAGACTTATGAGTAAATGCTAGATCTAATAGTTTTATATCCTTGAAAAAAACACCTGTCTTTCTTTGAAGAAGTTGAAGAGAAGACTTTCTATCTTCTGTGATTTTATTTTTTTGGGTAGGTCTAATGGTTATAAAAAAAAATCGGACTTAAAGAAACCTTAAGTCCGAATGGGTGAATTAACCCTTTAGCTTATCGATGAACTTAGCTACGTCACCAACAGTTTGGATTTTTTCAGCATCTTCGTCAGAAATTTCAATACCAAACTCTTCTTCAAGAGCCATAACTAACTCTACTGTATCCAAAGAATCAGCACCTAGATCGTCGATAAAATGAGCTTCAGGTGTAACTTCTGATTCATCAACACCAAGCTGCTCAACGATGATAGCTTTAATTTTTTCCATATCTGCCATATTTTTCCTCCGGCTAAATGAACTGTAAAATTTTTATTATGCCAAGTAAGACATTCATTACTGAATGTAATCTAGGGCTTTCAAGAGTCTCACGACCCCAAAATCGACGCTCTTATAGACGAAAATTTTTTGCAAGCTATAAACAAAAATTTTTTGAAATAAAAAAAAATATTTTATCCATCAGTTATAGCAAAACTAAAATCTTAAATTAATATTTCCAGTGGATTAAGATTTGGAAAGTTTTTTACTGGAAAAAAGGAAGTGATTTATTTGAGATTTTTAGGTTTGGTTTTTTTGATACTTTCTATGATTCAATGTAGTTGTTCGAGCGAACAAGTTTCTGAAACAAAGGCTAGTCTAAGTGAAGAATACTTAGATAGGAATGAAAAGCTAATCAGAGAGTTTTTTGACTCTGAAGAATCCAAACAAAGAACTATCGATAGTTTACGCTCTAGATGTGAAAATGTCATCACGAGGGACTCCAATTCTTGTTATAATGCTGCAGTTTTATTAAATGTAATTAAGAACACTAAAGAAGCACTGAAATACTCTAAAAAGTCAGTAGAATTGAGCCCAAACGATGCTCATTATAAGAATTTTTACTATGAACTCGCAAAAAAAGAGGATAAACCTGAGGAAATCATCACTCAAGATAAAGATGAAGAAAACTTTCTCAAGGAATTCATGAGACTTGAGAATCTATGTAAGTCCAAAAAAAGTGGAAGATTTGAGATCGCCAAGGATCTAATCAATCGAAGGCTTTTGAATTTTCAAATTATTGAAAGAGGAAGTCTAATGGACTGTTTTGTAGATGAGGAAAAAAAAGAATTAAAGAAAATTTCTAACCCAAACTATTATGATTATGGCAAACATTATTATAAAGAAAAAGTAAAGACCGATATGCTGCATTCCTTTTGGGATAGCGAGTATTATTATCATGGAAAAAATGTTGAAGACTATGCAGTAACAAATTCAGAACTAACGTCTAATTGGAAAGAGTTTAGATCTTTTGTGAAGGTTGGAAATACTAATAGTGCTCGAGAAAGTCTAAAAAAATTCATAACCAATCTCAATAGTTTAAAACAAAATCAAAAAATGGAACAGAAAAAACTAATTGCGATCGAAAGAGCAGCTAAACTGCTTATTGAACAGGATGAGTTTTTTAAAAATTGTAGGGATATGAAATCAATGTTTGGAGAAGATAAATGAAATATTTAATACTATTTTTTTTGGTTATAACAATTGGAATTGTAGGAAAAGAAAAAGTAACAAAGTACCACGAAGAAGTTTTTGGGAATGTTGAATACAATCAATATGGAATTGGGTTTATTGTTACCAAAGAAGGAAAATGGTTTGCAATTAATAAAAAAGGAAAACTACTCCATGAAGTATTTACTTATGATAATGGTGCAGACTATGTTGCTGAGGGTCTAATTCGTTTTGTTCATAATGGTAAAATGGGTTTTATTAATGAAAAAGCAAAGATAGTCATTCCCGCTAGATTTGATTTTGTGGAGCCCTTTGAAAATGGAAAAGCCAATTTTTGTAATGGATGTGAGACTGAACAAGTAGGTGAGCATAAGATGTTTAAAAAAGGTACTGGAACATGGGGAACAATCAACAAACAAGGAATGATTCTAAAATAAAAAATGAATTCAAAACTAAGAGCAGGTTCCTGAGTCTAGTCTTAAGGCATAAACCAGAACTAATCAATTTACAAATGGAAAAAGATGGTTGGGTGCTTGTTGATTTATTGATAGAAAAGATTCAGACTAAGGGTTTTATCATCAGTAAGGAAGAATTAGAATTAATCGTTGCGACTAACGATAAAAAACGTTTTAGCTTTAATGAGACTAAGACAAAGATTAGAGCTAACCAAGGTCATTCAATTGATGTGGATTTGGGGCTAGAAAAATCCATTCCACCAGAAATTCTATATCATGGAACTGCTGAGAAAAATCTTACTTCGATTTTTGAAAATGGAATTCAAAAACAAAAAAGAAATCATGTTCATTTAAGTTCTACTATAGAGAATGCAATGAATGTTGGAAAAAGACATGGAAAACCCAAGGTCTTAGAAGTACTTTCAGGGGAAATGCATCGAGATGGTTTTGAGTTTTATATTTCTGCAAATCATGTTTGGCTCACAGACTTTGTTCCCAAAAACTATATTGTTCAAAATTCTAAATCAAATTGATGGTGTCTAACTATTATATGAAATTTTTTATCATCCATCTACTTATGATCTCTGGATTTTTTAGTAATCTATCTGCAAAAGAAAAATTTGAATTGAAAGATGAATTGTATCCTGTGAAAAGAAATACTATGACACTCAGTGCTACTTTTGGTTTTAGAAATTCTAGGTTCAGTTATGATAATGGAATTTGGAATACATTGAATCCTCCACCATATCAATTGCTCAGTGGAGTCGTCATGAGTTGGTTTCCTATAGATGGGCTTGAGTTAGGGTTAAAGTATATGAGACCCATGGATCATGAAATTTCTGGAAATGTAAACTTTGTTTTATTAGAGAGATATAAATATGAAAGAAGATTCGGGGATTCCATGCAAATCTTTCAGCGAATTTACCTTTTAGTTGAAGATAATTCTTATTTATCTTTTCATTTTGGATTAGAAAAAAAAGGAAGTATTGAATACAATTATCATAGAGAAATTCCTGATGGAATATTTTTTAGTAAGATGAATTTTTCTAGAGCAAGAATCGGTGATACTATTTTTAATCAAGAAGTGCTACCAGATTCTGTTAGCATCAAACAGCAACCATTAACTTATCTAACTCCTGGTTTTGGATTTATGAAGATATTGGGAAGGCTTAGAATGAATATAGATTTCGGCTTGTTTTTAAGAAATAGTTCTAAAGATATGAAAGTAATTATGAATGGAGACTATTCTAATTATCCTGTTTCACCACCATCAGATCCAATTGAGCTTTTACTCAGAAATACATTTTTCACTACAATGGCTCAAGTTGTTAATAGTGATAGATCAGAACCTTATTATTTTAATGTTTCTTTTGGAGTAGGGTTTTGAGAAATTTATTTATTTTTCCATTTGTCCTGCTTTTAATCTTTCATTGCACTTCTGTAAGACTATTTGATGAGCATAAACTGCAAGACTCAGATATTTCTAAAACAAGGTTTGAAGTTAGTATTGACTCTAACTTTCGAGAACTTTCCAAGAAAAGGATAATTCAATATCTTCCTCCATTACTAGAAGAGTACAATTCCAAGGATCCAAATGATCCTAGAACAAAAGTAAATCTTTCAATAAATTATTTTGATTCAGATTTGAAGACTTCTTTAGATTCTAAAGAAGAAGCTAAACTATTGAATTTACATATAAAATATTCCTTAAAGGAACTTCGTGGTGAGAACTATTCTCTAAAAGAAAGACAAGAAGAGGAACTTTATGATTTAGGGTTTATAGTTACTAGAACTAAAGTAAACTATGAATATAGAGGACATTTACTATTGCAATTTTTTTCTTGGATGACTCTAACAATTTACCCACTTTTCTATGACTATAAGTATATTACTATTGATATCAAGCTAGATGATCGTAATGATTCATTAGAATACCTAGCTAAACAATCCAGTTGCTTCAGCATCATTTGGGTTACTTGTGGGATCTTAGGATATAAGCCTAATGTAACAGTTTCTAAAACTATTCGAGAAAAATTAATCCTACCTACTTTGAAAGATGCTTATGCTAAACATACTCTCAAGTAGAAGATTAAGTTTCGAGCCAAAGCGATAAAAGAAATCTGAGGAATAAACTTCTTGAATATAATGAAATCAACGGAAATTTGGTATCATGAGTTTTGATTCTAATCTAGAAAAGCTAGGGATTCGTTTACCTGATGCTCCCAAAGCAATTGCTTCCTATATTCCCGCCCAAATCTCTGGGAATTTAGTTTTCACCTCGGGACAAATTCCGCTGAAAGCGGGAAAATTAGATCTTATAGGCAAGGTTGGTCATGAAGTCAGTATAGAAGATGCAGGAGAGGCTGCCAAAATTTGTTGCTTGAATGCACTCGCTGCAATTCACTCTGCAATTGGTGATTTGAATAAGATTACCAAAGTAGTAAAGATGGGAGTCATGGTTGCATGCGTTCCAAGTTTTACTGACCAACATCTAGTTGCTAACTATGCTAGTAATTTACTTCTGGACATTTTTGGAGAAAAAGGAAGACATGCACGTTATGCGATAGGTGTTATCTCATTACCTTTGAACGCTTGTGTAGAATTAGAATTGATTGTAGAATTTAGTGAATGAAACTGATCAGTAGTTTAGTTTTACTTGTCCCCGTTCTTCTCTATTCTTGGGCAATGCTTTTTAAGAATCTAATCTTAGACTTATATGAGAAATGGTCTAATCTAAATACCTTGGAAAAATTGATTTTGGTATTTGCAATATCTGAGTTTATCTTTGCTTCTAGACCTTGGTTAGAATATAAAATCCAATTAACAGGAATCGAAGAAAGAATCTTAGTAAGTGCTAAGACTAATTTAGTGTTCACATTACTCTCGCTTGGCGTAATTATTTGTCTATATATCAAAAGAATCCAGAGAAGAGGATTCTTTTTTGTTATCTTTTTAATTGCAATTTATCTATTTTTAATCCTAACCTACGCTCTGCCCAAAAACTTTCTTACTGATTTTACTAAAAAAGAGGACTATTCTAGAACGATCTATTTTTATCTTTTTGCATTAAGCTCAATCGGAATTGGAATCTTCGGAACTAGAGAAGTGTTTTCTTCTAATTCAATTACTAAATAAATTTTTTATTGTAGCTGTTTGGATGAATTTTATTATCAACTATAAAGGCAAAGTTTATGAAAAAAAAATCTATTTTACTTTTTAGTTTATTAACGATATACATACTTTTTTGGTTTTGGTATGGAGGTTCTTCTAATCCAATTTCTATTGAAGAAGGGAAGAATATGATGGAAAAAATCTCTAAAGTTCAATCTGTAGAAGAATATTCAATGATTCGTTCTAATTTTGAAAATGCAATCCCAAAAGATGATGGTAAAGAATTTTTTATGATTAATCTTGAAAAAGAAAAACAAGGTATTGAGGCAAAAAATGCTGATAAAGAATATGCTAAGCTTGTTTTACCAATGCTAATCCGCAGAGGTTCTTTTCCAATTTATGTTGGCACTTATTTTAATAATATGATTGGTTCTTATGGTTCTGAAGTAACTAGAGTGGCTATCGTTAGATATCGTTCCCTGAGAGATTTTTTGGATATGAATTCTGATCCTGATATGGTTAAGGGTGCTCCATTCAAATTTGCTTCCCTAGATCATACAGAAGTTTTTGCTACTAAACCTATCATTTCAGTAATTACTGTTAGATTTAGTTTTGCTTCGTTGCTAATTTTAATTGGTATATTTCTATATTCTAGAATGAAGTAGTCATCTCAAATTTCTTAAATACTATTTTTTAACGATACTAATTTTAAAACTTAGTTCTAAAGACTTATTTCTCTTAGACTTAGGCTACTTGTTCAGTTGAATGAATTTTGATAAAAATAATATCAGCTTTGGGAAAAAATTATTGGTTTATTGATTCGGAAAATAGCTATTTTCTCAAGTAAAGTTTTCATATTTTTGGGTAAATTTCTAGTTTTGATGTATAAAAAAATTTCCCAAAACTAAGAAAAGGATTGATTTATCAATATTTTTTTGTAGTCTAATTCTCCATGAAGTCTAGAGTTTTTTTGTTTTTTTCTACCATTCTCATTTTTTCTTCAGTAACTCTTTTTTCTGATAATACCAAAACTTATCCCGATGACATTGCAATGGATCTAAAGGCAGTTCTTATCGAAGAATTTAGGGTTGTGCAATTAGATTGGACCCCACCAACTAAAGATGGGGACATCATCATTGCTCGTTCTACTTCCATAATTGATACTCCTGAAAAATTATACTATGCTGATTCACTAGGTAGATTCCCGAATACTGCTAGTTCTAAACTAAGTACGTTTCAAGATCGAAATTTAAAACCCGGTTCTTATTATTATGCAATCACTACAGTAACTAGAGTGAAAAAGAAGGATGTTCTTCTAGTTCCAAATATAAACTATACTACAGTTGCCATCCAAGTGGGTGCAAAGAAAGAAGAAATTGCAAAAGAAGAACCTAAAGAAAAAGAATTAGTAGATTCCTCTAAATCAGTGCAAAATATTTCTATAACTCCTTTTGAATCGTACGTTAGGGTTAGCTGGGATCCGCCAGAAAATGCTGATAAGACCAACCCTGTTTATCATATCTATCGATCCCTAACTCCATTAGATAACCGTACAAACTTAAATGAGTCTGATAAACTCATCGAAATCTATCATCCTGAAACAAATTATATTGATAAACATGTAGATAGCGGAGTTCATTATTATTATGGAGTATCAGTAGATATAAAAGGAGAAGAGTTTCTTCCTCTTGTAGAAGAAAGATCGTTCACTAAACTTCGCAAAAAAGAAAAACGTAAGACTGAGATTGCAGAAGAAAAAAAAGAAGTTAAACCTGTTGAAGAAAAGAAAGAAGAAATTGCAAAACCTGTCGAGCCTCCAAAAAAAGAAGAACCCGTAAAACCTGCCGAGGTTGTTGTAGAACCCAAAAAAGAAGAGATACCGAGCTTTGCTACTATCCTTCCAAAAAAAGATTCGGGGTTTACAGTATCTGACCTAAACTATGAATTCAGAAAAGATGGAATTACACTCACTTGGGATCCACCACAAGGTGCAATTGAAAATGCAACTACATATACAATTTACTATTCCACCTCAAACCCAAAAAATCTTGCTAAGAGCATTGAAAATGGAAAAGCACAAAAACTAGGAGAAGTTGTTCATCCTGAAACCATATTCCAAATTCCTAAAGCTGAGAGAAAAAAAGTGATCTATTTTGCAGTTACTGCAAGACAATTGAATATGAAAGAAAACACTACACTGGAAGAGAATGAATCCTTTGTGAAGATCTATCCTGAAAGTTCTAAACCTGAAGAAAAACCTAAATCAGAAAAAAAGACAGCAAAAAAAGATTCCAAAAAAAAGACTAGTCCCACTAAAGAAGAGCCAAAAGAACCAGTTGAAGATATTGCTGTAGATGAAAATCAGTTTTCGACTGTGATGAGAGATTACTTTCTGCAAGGAAAGTTTAAAACTGCTTATGAAAAATTCTCAAAAATTTACCAACAAGAAACAGATAAAAGTATTAAAACTAAAGCACTTTTTTATATGGCGGTTTCACTTTATAGAAATGGAGACTCAGACTCTGCACTCAAAATTTTAGTAAAAGAAGAATTGAAACAAAACTATGATAGAGACAGAGTGGATTTCTATATCAATCGTTGTTTAGAAAAACGGGGTATAACTGAATAGATAGCCAAAGCTCTATCTATTCTAGAAGTAAATAGAGCAGGTAAGTCATGAATAAACCAATCACTCTCATTCTTGGGCTAATTCTTTTAACACTAGGATTTGGAACAGGAATCTTTGTTTTATTTACAGATTCTGGGAGAAAATTCCAATCTAGTGATAAACGAGAAGCCTTAATTGAAGAGCTAAAAGAAGGGGAGGAACTTCTCAAACAAAATAATCTTTTGAGCAATCAAAAAGCATTGGCAATATTTTCTAAACTTGCTGCAAAGAATTTTGGTGAGGACTTTAGAGTAAAGTTTGGTCTAGCAGTTTCACTTGAAAAGAACAAGGATAGATCCTTGGCTCTAGATTTATATCGTGAACTGAACCAATTTAATAATATCTCTAAAGAACAAAGAGAAAATTTAAGCTTTCAATTAGGCAATCTACTTTTGAAATTGAATCAAGAAGAGGAAGAAGGCAAAAGCCATCTAGAGAATGTTCTCAGAACTTCTAATAATCTTAAACTTAAATCCAAAGCATTCACTTCTTTTGGAGATTTCTACTATAAACGAAAAAATTTAGAAGAAGCAAGAAAGAACTATTTTTCAGCAATAGAAAATGATACAAACAATATCCACGCAAGAATAGGGCTAACTAGAACCCTTAGAGGATTAGGAAGAGATATTTCTGTAACTGATATCTATGAGGCTCCTTGGGAATTAAGTTTTGAATCTGAAAAAGATAAATTAAAGGAAGATTCTCCTAATCGCAGGTTTGGACTCAAACATTATTATAGCATAGGTAAAAAATACTTTGAAGCGAAAGACTATCGAAAATCGAATCTGGCATTTCAAAAAGCTTTGAGGTTTGCGACTAACGCTTCTACAAAGGAAAAAATTTATTACTATCTAGCTGAGTGTAATTTTGCTATTGGTGGATTAGATGACTCACTTAAGTACATCCAAGATGTTCTTACAAACCCCGACCCAAGCCTTGACCAAGCTGCTGAGCTAAGAAGAGGAATTATTTTCTACGAACGAAGAAAGTATAAAGAGGCGGCTTCCATCTTTAATTCAGTGATAGATAATTATCCTTCTTCACAATTCACTATGAGAGCAAAGGAATATAGAAAGGAAGTTCTTTCTCTAATTGGTGACAAAGAAAAGTATGAAGCTCCTGAGTCAGTAAAGAAGAAAGAAATTATTGAAGATTCTGAAGATGAATAGTTCATCAATTCTATCAAAGTTGTGTAAATGAAAAAAAAATTACTAATCTTAGCACTAATTCTTTTTTCAGTATGTAAACCCAAAAAAAAATTGGGAATACCTGATGAAGCATGGAGAGAAGAATCAAAAATCATTGCAGTAAGTATTTGTGAGAAAGTATTGGATTGTTCCAAAGACTTTCAGAAAAAATTAACCCCTGCTAAAGAAAAATTTTTACTAGAAAAATTGAGTAAGGTAAACTGCATTGAAAAACATAAGAAGAGTTCTATATATCTTCTTCAAGTCCAAGATACTGAAAAAGCTAAGTCTGAATTTAGAAATTGTGGTGAAAAAATAAAATCTTCTAGCTGTGAATTTCTTCAATCAAAAGGAATTCAAAAAGAAGAATCCTGCACCTATATCAGAGGGTTGCAAAGACAAGACGATTAAGTATCATGTTGCTAAGAAAATTTTGGTATCTTGTTTATTTTGTTTTCATAATACCAATTTTTTCAGTAGAGACTTTTCTTGTCCCCGATAACTTCACAAAAGAAAAACTAGGAAAGTACATTGAAGTTTTTGAAGATAAGAAATCTGAATTAAAACTAGAAGATTTGATATCTAACGAAGAAAAGTTTCCTTTTGTTCATATTAGTGATGAAACACCAAACTTAGGTTTTAGTGATTCAACCTTTTGGGTAAGACTAAAAATACTAGGGCATACGAATCAATACAAAGAATATTTCATACATATTTCTAATCATGCGTTAGAAAATTTAGACTTTTATGAATGTAGTTTAAAAAATTTCTGTTCACATATCCAGACAGGTCAAAAATTTTCTTCAGTTAAAAAATCCATTTTTCATCGAGACTTTGTATTCTCAACAATGCTTTCAAAAAATGAAGAGAAGATATTTTATATTAAAGTTAAAACTCAGTCAAGTATCGCTATTCCAATTTATCTTTATGAAACAAGCAATTACTATAGGTCAACAATCATTGAAGAAACATTTTATGGGATTTACTATGGTTCAATGCTTGCACTTCTTCTCTATAACTTATTCATATTCTTAAGTTTAAGAGACAGTTCTTACCTAACATATGTTTTTTATATTACTTCCTATATTATCTTGCAAGCAGCTGGCTCGGGTCATTTAGGCTTATACTTTTTTTATGATAATCCACTTGTAAAAAAATATGCACTGAATTTCATGATTGGGCTCACAGTTTTTTTTGCTGTTTTATTCACTAAACGATTTTTAAAAACTCATATTTATGCCAGAACATTAAATAAAATATTGAATCTAATTATGGTTCTCGGAATCTTAGTTTGCTTTTATACTCTGTTTATTCAAAAGTATAGAACGCATCAGATATCTTTGATTCTTGCAATTATTACAGGAGCTACGATTTTACTTACTGGAATCATAACTTTCTATCGAAAGTATCGTCCAGCAAGATATTTCTTAATTGCATGGGGACTTTTTATAGTATCCATTTTTATTACTATATTTAGAATCCTAGGTTTTTATCCCGCAAATACTTTTAATATTTATGCAGTTCAAATTGGTTCCTTAGTGGAGGCACTCTTATTATCCTTTGCACTTGCTGATAGAATCAATATAATCAAAAAAGAAAATCAAGAAGCAATCACAAGGACAATTCTGTATCAAGAACAGGCTAACGCTGAGCTTGAAAAGAAAGTTGAACTTAGGACTCAAGAAGTAAAAAAATACTTAGATTCAATTCATAAAGATTTGGAAACTGCCAAAAGTATTCAACTCAATATGCTTCCCAAAGTTCCCAATAAAACTTCTAAGTTTCATATTCTACCAGAATATATTCCTCTAGAAGAAGTAGGGGGTGATTTTTATGATATATACTTTATTGATGAAAATAGACTTAGGTGTTTTATTGCGGATGCAACTGGTCATGGTGTTCAAGCAGCGTTAGTTACAATGTCTATTAAAAGTGAGTATGATAGTATAAAGAATAGTATTACTAATCCCGGTTTGCTTTTAGCAGAACTACATTCTAGATTTTTGGATTTATATAAAAATACTAATGTATATTTCACATCAGCAATCATAGATATTGATCTAAATACAAAAATACTAACACATGCATCCGCAGGTCATCCTACACAATACCTACTTAGAGATGGAAAAATCATAGGATTGGGTAAAACTGGACATATTATTGGAATGATAAAGGGTAAGTCTTTTGATACTATCGAGACAGAACTTGAATCAGGAGACACAATACTTCTATTCACCGATGGACTATATGAAGAATTCAATATGGAACATGAACAATTTGGTGATGAAAGGTTAAAAAAGTTAGTTGAAGCAAATTCAAAATTAGATCTGAATGAATTAATTTTTTCATTGCTCGCGAATCTACAAAACTATCTTGGTGACAAAAAAAGACAGGATGATATTACTGTGATTGGAATAAAGATTAGTATATGAAGTTTTTTGTTTTAACAATTCTTTTTATAACAATCTCTGCTTTTGAACCACCTTCGGGCGTGAAGCCTACTAAAGAAACATATAAGTTCGTTGAATCACCTGTTCGTCAAAATGTAACAAAATTCCTCACCCAAGGTTTATATATAAGTTCTCATTGTTTGAGTAATTCTGGTAAGACTTATCTTAGAAGAGAATGTAAAGCATGGTATCCACTCGATCTAATTGAATCTGGGGAATATAAAAAGCTTTTTACCCCCGACAAGATCTACCCTGATGTAACTAAGGTCAAGTCGATTGCAATCCAGATCTGTGTCCGTAGTAAAGGTTTTATCAATACTGAGGTAAATGAGTTTGGGAAGTTTTCTCGAGGAGAAACTTTGGACTTCTGTCAATATGATGATGATTCCATTGTTGCATTAAGATCTCTAGAATTTCTATTAATTACTTCTCAAAAGAATTCTCCAAAACAAAAAAAATCTATTGAAGAAAAAAACAAGACCCCAGAGAATCTTAGATAAAGTATAGCTAAAACATTATTTCACTAGACAGTAAATAAAGACTTTTCTTACTTTAAAAAAGAGAATATTATGAGCACAAATCCAATAGATAAACTTTCCTTCTTAGATAAATTTTTAGTTATACCTGACGAATCAGGATTCAAAAGAAAGTTCATTCTTGGACTTAGGGTTCTTGTTGCTTCTGCAAAACGATTTTGGCAAGATGAGTGTCTTATGATAGCCTCTGGAATTTCTTATACTGCGATTGTGTCCTTAGTTCCAACTCTTACAGTTGCACTTGCCCTAGTCACTATCTCTTCAGGGTTCAATGAAAAGCAGGATGAAATTTTTGAACAGATTACGACTTTCTTGCAAAAGAATGAAATCAAATTAGACATTAATCCATATCTTGAAACTCTCAAAGAGATCATTAGCTCTGCAACTCAGATCGGAGCAATTGGTTTTGTTGTGTTGATTTTTTCTGCAACTGCGGTGCTACGAACTTTTGAAGCAGCATTTACTCAAATTTGGAGAATCAAAAATCCTAGACCATTTGCTGAAAAAATTATTTTCTTCTTTTTCATTCTTGCAGTTGGTCCACTTTTATTTACGGTTCTTCTTGGGTTTGCTTTAAAATTAACAGACAAACTTAGGCTATCTCATCTTTACTCAGTTGCAAGGGATTCAGGAAATTTTTTATGGATAACAGGAGAAAGAGGAACCATTATCAAGATTGATGATAAGGGTAATAGGCTTTCCAAGTTAAGTGATCTAAAGATAGACTATGAGAATATGACTTGTTTTAATTTAGTCTCCTTAACTGCAGAAGCAGTTTGTGATAAACCAGAATTAAACAAGGATACTTTTATCAAAATAAGGGGTAGGAATAAACATCTATATACTCTTTCTCAAAATGGAACTATTTTGACTTCTGAAGACAGTAAGTTTTGGTTAGTAGATCATTTTTTGAATACTAAGTTTAAAGACTTTGGAATTGGAAGTAATGATGTTCTTTATTTAGGTACTGAGTCTGGAGAAATGTATCGTTATAAACGAGGAGAGATTCTTGATAAATATGTTTTCAATACTAAAGAAGAAAAAGTAAATATCAATAGAATTCGTTTTTTTGATTCTAATCTAGGTTTTCTATTAGATACAAGTGGTAGAGTTTGGAAAACCACTGATGGTGGAAAGAACTTTTCTCCAAATCAAATCACTAAGAATAAGCTAGAAGATATAGCAGTTGTTACCCCCGATCTATTATTTGTAGTGGGGGAACGTGGAACCATTTTCAAATCAGAGGATAGTGGTAAAACTTGGAAAGATATTTCACATAAAAAAGTAAGTTTTACTAAGGTTTGGGGTGTTTTAGATGGAGATAAAATTTCTGTTCTAATCTTAAATTCTTTTGATCAAATCCTTCATTCCAAAGATTTAGGTGAGAACTGGGAAGTAACCTATAGTCCTGAAAATGGAAGCCTACTTTCTATGGTTCCCATCAATCCAAATTTTGGATTCAAATCATTGAACCCAGAAGAGGATGAAGAGGTATTATCTGATTATACCAATAAAACTCACGAAAAAGTTGCAGGTGACTTGCTAGCAGTTGGTGAGTTTACTAAAGTTTCCATAGGAGATTTTAAAGAAGATCGATCCATTGTATGGAAAACAGTGAGCGGTGGGGATAAAATATATTCATTGTATTCAATATTAAAGTTTCTTATGCCATTACTAGGTATTTGGGCATTTTTTATGATGTTATATACAATTGTTCCCAATACTAAGGTTCCATTAAAGCCCGCAATCTTAGGTTCTTTAATAACTAGTATCATTTTCTTATTATTTCTTTATGGCTATAGTGTTTATATTCGCTCTTTTTCAAATTCAACAATGATAATATATAGAGCGTTAGCCGCTATTCCACTCTTTCTTTTATCTCTTTATTGTTTTGCAGTAATTATCCTTTTTGGAGCTGAGGTCACAGCAACATTACAATATAGAGATAGATATGCAAGCAATCTAGTTTCCCTTTGGGGAGATGATGGAAATCTTAGATATGACTTTTATAAATGTGTAAAACTACTGACACTCATTTATCAATTTCAATTAAACAATAAAGCTCTTCCTGATATAAAATATCTAGAGGGTAAGGCTAAGGAAAACAAGTTGGATATTGTTTTCATTTTAGAAATCTTATCTAAGGAAAATTTAATATTAATGACTGAAGACAAAATTGCTCCATCCCTTAGTATAAAAGATCTAACCTTATACGATTTATTTAAGATTCTTGTGAAAGATTCTTTTCAGGTTCCTGAAGATAGTAAGAGTGAAAAACTTGCATTAGCTTTTTCTAATACACTTTCAGAGCTTGGGCTTTCAACAAAAGAGAATTTGGAGAAGTATAAATTAGTTGATCTACTGGAGGAGAATACTAATGGAACAAAATAAATTTGATTATGATTATATAGTAATTGGCTCTGGGTTTGGAGGAAGTGTTTCCGCACTCAGACTTTCCCAAAAAGGATATAAAGTCGCAATCCTTGAATCAGGAAAAAGATTTGAGGCAAAGGATTATCCAAAGACCAACATGAAACTGAATCGTTTTCTTTGGATGCCTAAACTATTCTTCTATGGAATTCAAAGAATTAGCCTTCTCAATGATGTAATGATACTCAGTGGTGCTGGGGTTGGTGGTGGAAGTTTGGTCTATGCCAATACACTCTATATTCCTCCCAAAAAATTTTTTGAACATGAAACAGTTCAAGAAATGGGTGGTGAAAAAGAGTTACTTCCATTTTATCAAATTGCTAAAAGAATGCTGGGTGTAATTGAGAATCCTAAGCTCTGGGAAGTTGACGAATTCATGAAGCAAACTGCTAAAGAATTTGGAGTAGAACATACATTTACACCAACTCCAGTAGGAATCAATTTTGCTGAAAAAGATGGAATTGATCCTTACTTTAATGGAGAAGGACCTGAACGAAATTCATGCAATTTTTGTGGTGGTTGCATGGTTGGTTGTAGATTTAATGCTAAGAATACCTTAGATAAAAATTATTTATACTTTGCAGAAAAGTTAGGTGCGAAGATCATCCCAGAAACAAAGGTATCTAAAATAATACCGCTTGGCGATAGTAGTGGAAAAGATGGATATGAAGTTGAAACATTATCTACAACTGGTATGTTTGGCAATCCTAGAAGAAGATTCTCTACAAAAGCAATTGTAGTTTCTGCTGGAGTTCTAGGAACTCTTAGTTTGCTTTTGAAAATGAAAGAAGAGGGTTATCTACCAAAGATTTCTAATATGCTTGGAAAAACAGTTAGAACCAATAGTGAGTCTATTGTTGGCGTTACTTCCAATGATCCAACAGTAGATTTCTCAAAAGGAATTGCAATCACATCTAGTGTTTATCCCGACGAAGATACTCATATCGAACCAGTACGTTATTCGGCAGGTTCCGATGCTATGTCAAGCTTAGCTGCAGGAAGCCTTGTGGATGGTGGAGGCACTGTTCCTAGACAACTAAGATTTATATGGTCTGTAATTCAACATCCATTAAGAACCCTTAGGTATCTAATTCCTTTTGGTTTTGCTAAAAGATCCATTATACTTTTAGTTATGCAAACAGTTGACAATAGCATTCAAGTAATTCGTAAAAGAAGATGGATTTGGCCATTTCAAAAAACACTTTCCTCAACTACGGGAGAAAATGGAAAATCAATTCCATCCTATATTCCTATTGCAAATGAATTTGCTCGTAAACTTGCAAAGTTAATCGGTGGAGTTGCAAGAAGTGCCTATAATGAAGTTCTTTTAGACATTCCAACCACTGCACATATTCTAGGTGGAAGTATGATTGCATCTACTCCTGAGAAGGGTGTGATTGATTTACAGAACAAGGTCTATGGTTATGAAAATCTACTAGTATGTGACGGCTCTATGGTTCCAGCAAACCTGGGTGTGAATCCAAGTCTTACAATCACGGCACTTTCTGAGAGAGCTATGTCTTTCATTCCTCCAAAGGAAAAAGAAATTCCTCAAAAGTTTTTTACTTATGAAAAGGATTGGAAGATCACTAACACACTTTCTAGAATGAAAGAAATCATTTCCAGTAAAACTGTTGCTAAGAAAAAAACTGTAACAAAGAAAAAAGTAGTTTCTAAGAAGAAACGTTAGTGGAAATTTCATTTCAAAAGAAGATGATATGTCTTTGAAAACAGTTGACAGTAAAGTTTTCAGAGACTTATCACCCTAATAAAGCTTATTATAATTTATAAGTTCCCGAGCAAACGAATATACAATTATCCAAACAGCATTTGTAAGACTTTTAGAAATTCAAACTGACCCATATAAATTTCTCTATGATCTTTATTTCTTTAAAAAGCTTCAGTTTGAAGAAAAAATCAAGTTACTTATAAATTCGATCTATTTCCAATCACTCATTTGTAAATATCTTAACTAAGTTCATAAAATCATTTCCTCTTTCTTCAAAGTTCTTATACTGATCCAGGCTAGCACAAGCAGGTGAAAGAATAATAAATTGTTTTGTATCCTCTAAGTTTCTAAAAATATCTTCTACAATTTCGGCTATCGTTCTTTTGATAATCAATTGATTTCCAATCATTGCACCTAGATCAGTTTCCCAATACTTGACTGCTTCTCCATAAAGATATACCTTAGCTTCTAATTCTTTAAGTCTCTGGAACATAGCTTGTGTTGGTTCCTCTTTGGGAATTCCTCCAAGGATTATTGTTAGATTGGAATTTTTTGTGAAGGATGATAGTCCTGAAAGCATACTGTGTGAATTTGTAGATTTAGAATCATTTATAAAAATGGAATTCTTATATTCTAAAAATTTTTGAAATCTATGAGCAAGTCCCGAAAAACCATCAATACCTGTTTGGATGCACTTAGAACTAACGTTAGTCAATTCTGCAAGCAAGATTGCACTCGCTAAGTTTTCTAAATTATGATTTCCAAAAAGAGAAAATCTTTCAAAGGAATATTTATTTTGTTTAGTGATTATAGTCTTATCATTTATATTGATAAACGCATCCGAGTTTTCATGAAAACCAAAAAACAATTTTTTATTTTCTAGATGTAAAAACAGATCTTTTTGTCTATCATTCAAGATAACAATCTCTGCTTCTGTAGCAATTTTAGATTTTGCTAAAATATAATTTTCCATTGTACCATGTCTTTCTAAATGATCATTTGCTATGTTAAGAATTGTTGGAAAATTTACTCGTAAGTAGTTTGAATCTTCCAACTGGTAACTGCTGAGTTCTAAAACGGCTAGGTCTAGGTCTTTTTCACAAAATTCCAGAAATGGCAGACCAATATTTCCCCCCATTTCAACTTTTTTTTCAGCTCTTAAAAGTTCAGTTGTTAACGCAGTGGTTGTAGATTTACCATCAGTTCCCGTAATCCCAACAATTTTTCCCGAAAAAAAATGGTAAGCAAGGTCTATTTCGCTAAGTATTGGAATCTGATTTTGTTGAAATTTTTGGATTAGCTCAGATTTTTTAGGATCAATTCCCGGACTTTTTACAACTAAATCAATTTTACCCAAGTTTTCTGGATCGGAGGACTCTAAAAAAAAGGGAACGCGTAGATTTTGAGGGCTTTTATCTAAAAGTATGACTTCTTTGCCTTTTTCCTGTAAAAATTCTATGCAGGAACTTCCTGTTTTTCCTCCACCATAAACTAAAACTCTTTTTGCATTTTCTATGATTATCTTTAATGGGAGCAAATTTTTTCCTCAATCTAAAGCTGAAATATCGAACTATTCTTGACACCTTAGAGGATATTTAGTTTTTGTATAACCAAAATCGTGGGGTTACTGAATTTGTTAAAGAATGTAATGAAAGGCGACGTCCTAGTTGTTTATTTAGAAGGGAGACTTGATGTTTCCGTTGCGAATGAAGTAGAGGAGCAGCTTGCTGAGCTGATTGACAAGGGAGACTACAGAAAAGTTGTTCTCAATATGGAAGGAATTGAATATATGTCCTCTTCTGGATTCAGAGCATGTATCAGCACACTTAGAAAGTTAAATGCAAAAGAGGGAATCCTAAAAATGAGTAATATTAAACCAGCAGTGAAGAGAATCTTTGATGTGATTGAGCTAACTTCACTTTTTGATATTTATGCTACTGAGCCAGAAGCTATTGCTTCATTTTAAAGAAAAATAAATCCTGTCCTAAAAAAAATCATTGAGGAGAAAAAGTTAGAGATAAAAAAAATTCCTAACTATTCTCCAACTAAAAAGCCTAAATTTTCCTTATTTGCAAATCTTTCAAAAAAGAAAAACTCTATCATTGCTGAATGTAAGAAAGGTAGTCCTTCAAAAGGAATCATCAGAACAAATTATAATGCACTAAACATTGCAAAGATTTATGAAGAATGTAATGCAAGTGGAATTTCAGTTTTAACTGATGAAAGATTTTTTCATGGAAGTCTCCAAGATTTATTAGAAGTTTCTTCCAATGTTAATCTTCCAACAATTCGAAAAGATTTTATCATTGATGAAAAGCAAATAGCTGAGGCAGTAGAGTTTGGAGCATCTGCAATTCTACTAATAGTAAGAATCCTAACTGAGTCTAGACTTGAAGAGTTACATAAGTATGCAAGGAGTCTTGGTTTAGATATTCTTGTAGAAACTCATTCCAAAGAAGAAATTGAAACAGCAGTAAAGATTGGTTCAAAATTAATTGGAATTAATACAAGAGACTTAGATACATTTTTGATTCATAAAGATTTGATTAAAGAATTACATAAGTATATTCCAAATGATGTTATAGCTATAGGTGAGTCGGGTGTGAATAGCAAGGAAGACCTAGATGAAATGTTTCAGTACATTAGTTCAGCGCTTATTGGAACCTATTTTATGCAAACAGATGATATAAAAAAAGCATTTATTGAACTAGGAATTTAATTTCTATGTTTCAGAACCCGAAAATGTAACTGTGTTCTTTAATTCTGAAAAAGATGCAAAACCTATTTTAATATTACAAGTAGTTGTATTATGTCTTCTTGTAGTTTTAGATTCTAATAAAACCAAAAAAGAATTAAATGTTCAAGAAATTAAAGAAAACAAAATTCTAAATACTGAAGTTAACTTTTTAGAAGAGCCAACTGTGCTGGAAACTAATTTAGATCCAATCCCAGACTTTTATGAAACTGATCAGATTGAAGACAAAGCTCAAATGCAAGCAATATACTTTCTGAAATTTTATGGAGCTGGTCTCAAGATTCATTCCAAAATAGTTAAAGTGTTTAGACCAATTCACGGTGATCTGAAGAAAAGAGTAAAGTTAGTGCTGAAAGAATTGAGTAAAGGACCTACTGAACAAGAGCAAGAGAAAGGAATCTTTACAGGAATGCCTGAGAATTTTTCCTTTGGAAAAAAGGTTAGACTCAAGAAAGGAATTCTACATATTTCTGTTGATGAAGCCTTTGCAAAGGAAACAGGAAAGGATTTACTACAAGATAGAATCGATCAACTTTCCCTTTCTTTGTTTGAATTTGAGGAAATTAAAGGAATCATTCTTTACATTAATGACAAAAGGTTCGAATACCTTGGAAAAGATAATCTTCAGATACCAAATGTAATCACAAGAAAAGAAAGAAAGATCGTTTTACTCTAACAAAAAAACTCTAAACTCTAAAATCTCAAATTTGGAATCAGAATAAAAAAAATCCAGTTTATTTCAAAATTTAGAAAAATCAGTTTGATTTAATAGTCTCTATAATAAAACTTTGCTAGAAAACAAGGGAGAGGGTTTTGTTTTGGAACTTAAATTAAGCAATCTGGGCAAGGTAAAGATAATCGAAATTCATGGGAAATTCGATATAGAAAATACAGAAGAATTTGAGACCCTTTTTCAGAAGCAAGTGGACACTAGTCCAACAGTTCTAGCTATAGACATGAACAAACTAGACTATATTGATTCTTCAGGAATTGGAACATTAATCAAATCTTTAAATACATTAAAAAACAAAAAAGGTCAGTTAATTTTAGTTGGACTCAAGCCAATGATTTTGAACGTATTCAAGCTAGCAAAACTGGATATGTTTTTTCAAATTATGAGTAATGAAGAGTTTAAGCTAAAGTACCAAGAGTAGAATTTATTATTTGAAAGATTTGCCAAAGTATTTAAAGTTTTTTTTTTAATTCTTTGTTTTCTCTTTGGAGTAATCAAATCTATTCAGTCATCTTGGATTTCGGATGACGCTTTCATTTCGTTAAGATATTCCCTAAACTTTGCTTCTGGAAATGGTTTAGTTTTCAACATTGGAGAGAATGTTGAAGGTTATACAAATTTTCTTTGGACAGTAATACTTTCTTTTCCTTTTTTTCTGAATACGAATCCAATTCAATTTGCTTTGAATTTTGGAGTTTTATGTTTTATTCTGAATTCATTATTGATACTACTAATTTCTTATAAATTACACAAAGATTCACTCTTTCCAATTGCATTCTTAGGTTTTTTGTTTCATAAACACTTACAAGTATTTGCTACAAGTGGACTTGAAACTTCAATATTTATTACCTTCATTTTGCTTGGAACTAATTTTGCCTTAAGTCAAAAATCGATTCATCAAAGTTTAATTTCTTCCCTTTGTTTTGTATGTGCAAGCCTAGTTAGACCTGATGGGATTTTATTTTTATTTTTCTTGGGACTGAATCTATTGATTTTATATCTAAGTGAGAATCTGTTAAAGAAGGATATTTTTAGAAAACTTATATTTTTTTTATTACCAATCCTTTTTCTATACTTACCATATTTTATCTGGAGATTTCAATTTTATGGTTGGATGTTTCCAAACACTTACTATGCTAAATCAGGAAACAGTTCTAATTGGGAACAAGGGATTTTTTACTTTCTATTATACTTTAAGTCATATTATTCTATTTTCATTACTCTCATTCTAGTGATTCTTTTTAATTTCAAAAAAATCCTTTCTCTAAGTTTGAATAAGTTAACAATCAATCTGATATTTTTATTTCTTTTCCCAAGTCTTACTTATATATTCTATTATACTAAGGTCGGTGGCGATTTCATGTTTGCTAGATTTTATCTTCCTGTCATGCCTTTACTATTTATTATAATTGAATTTGGAATCTTAGGTATAGAAAATAAAAAACTAAAACTTGCAATTGCATCTTTCTTTTTACTTGGTATCATCTTTTATTATAATCCATATAAAGGTAAACCAATTCCTTCTATCAATGATATATCTGAAGAGAATGAAATTTATAAATTGAATTCAGTTAAAAATTTTTTGAATAAATGTGAAAATTGGAAGCAACATTTTGTGAAAAGTAATGTTAGGATTGCTATTGGTGGAGCTAATGCAGTTTTAGCTTACTGCTTAAATTCTAATTATGTATTAGAAGCATCCACTGGACTTACAGATAGTGCTCTAGCTCATTCTAGTATTGCTCTAAACGGACGGATTGGTCATGAAAAAAAAGCTTCTTTAGAATATTTACTTCAAAAAAAAATTCACATCCATTGGAATGGTGCTGAATTTGGTGGACTCAATGAGTATAATCAAATTTATTTTGATTCAATTCCTGGTGTAGCTAGGATCATTATCTATGATAAGGAAATTATGAATGAATTAAAAAAAATCCCTGAAATTCATTTTCAAGATTTTGATTCTTATCTAGAGAATTATATTTCTAAAATTAAAACTATTCCAAAGGATAAAATCAAATCGGATCTACTGGAATTTGATAAATATTACTTTAATCAAAATCCAAATGAGAAAAAAAGGGAAGTAATAGAAAAATTTCTGAACACAAAAAATCGCTAATAGTCTAAGTATTTGGAGATTTATATTTATGAAGTTATCCTATATCTTATTCTTTCTTTTAAACTTTTCTTTGTTTTCTAAACCAAATCTGATTGTTGAAGATCAAAAAAGAAAGCCCGAACTCATTCTATATGGTGGAATGTTCGTAAATGCAGATTTAATGCCAATCATTGTGAATGGAGATATAAGCTATAGAAAATCTTATATTGGAGTTGCTGCAGTAAACTATCCTACAAAGTATAAATATAAGTTTGTAGATTTTGAAACTGAGGGTCAGATTGCTAAACATTCTGGAATTATGAATCACTGGGAAATTAATGGTGTTATTGTAGGTAGAGTAAATAATTTATTTCATACTCCAATCAGTTTTGGCTTTGGGGAAGGTATTTCTTTTGCAACTCAGAATCCAGTTCTTGAAAATCAAAGAAAGGGATTTGATCGAGGTGCTTATAATCTTGAAGATATTGAATCTAGACCCCTCTTAAATTATCTTCTAATTGAATTTGATTATACTTTGAAAAGATTAGATAATGAACCCAAAGTATTTGCTAGAATTCATCATCGATCAGGTATCTGGGGAACATTTTGTCCTCCTAATCCTCCCTGTGGTTCAAACTTTCTTACTTATGGAGTAAAGATTCCTTTTTGAAACATTAGTTCTTTGCTTCATAAACTGAATAAGCCTTTCTATAATCTAAAACATTTTTTTGTGCATCAGTATAATCTTTTTCTGAAATTTTAGTATAATGGTCATGAACCAGTCTATAGAGTTCTAAGGATTTCAAAAAATTCTTTTGTTCAAGAGATAATTTTTTTCCAAGTTTAGATTCAGATTGTATAAAGTTGATTAACATATCTAAATTTTCTTTGGAATAATCTTTGAACATAAAGATTGTTTTGAATTTTTTTTCTTTAATTGCATTAGAATAATTTTCTGAGAATTGATTAAAAAAGGGTTCATAGTATAATAAATCAATTGCTGACATTAAAAAAAATGTCTGGCTAGAATTACAAAACATATCCCCATAAAATGCAGTATCGGGATATAAGATTGGTTGAGGTAGAGCACAATAAGATTCAATAAACTTAGATTCTTTTTGAACTAACATTTTCTGATTTTCAAAGATTATGAATGGGTTATATCTAAATAAGAAGAACTGTGAAAGGATAAGCAGAAATGTTGTAATATATTTAAGTTTATTACTTATCTTTAAATATTCACAAACAAACATCTCAAACATAAATACTGATAGAATGGATGAGTAGTAGTAGAAGTATAACCAAGAGTTTTCTACTGCACCTCCTTTACTTCTTCCTAGGTATGATACAATAAAAAATAAAACTGTTATTAGTAATAAATAAGTTTTCTTTTTTGAGAAAAAAAACCTTAACGCTTCCAACTTCGATCTAAGTTTTTTGAATTCAGGATTCTTTGAAAACCTAAACAAAGATTTTTTATATTGAAATAAACTCAATTGGATTCCAATTAGAATGATTCCTATGGATGGGAGTAATTTTTTTACTTCTTCAAGAGGAAGTTTCAAATCAAAAGGATGAGTTTTAGGTATAACAAAGTTATATGTAAAAAAGTTAATACCTTCTCTTAAATAAAAATAGTATGAAAACGAAGTAAAAAAAATTGCACAAGATATAATATAGAGGACTAGATGAGAATATTTCTGTAAAAAGAAAATATAGAAAGCAAAGAAAAAAACAAATAATAATCCCGACTGTTTCGTATAAATAAGAAGAATAGAAAATAATGCCGTCAAGATAATTAAACTTGGTTTAAGATTATCTAGATACTTTAATGTAAGATAAAGAATTATACTCATCTCCAAAAGAAAAATTGCATCTACCTTAGCTATGTCTAACCAAAGACCAGTGAATTGAAAACAAGAGTAGAATAGTCCAAGAGAACTTAAGCCTAGGACTAGATAATTTTTTCTAGAAACAACTTGTTTGAAAATGATGAGCGTAAAAAATAAAATTCCTAAATTAGAAATTAAAGATACTAAACGAATTGTTGGAAGACTTTTATCTAAAAGTTTTACTGTAAGTGCGGATAGATAAAATAGAATTGGTGCGTAAAGGGGAGGCACATACTCTACATTTGGTTCCCCATAAATTTTTTGTCCATCTAAGATTCTTGAAGCTATCTGAAGCGTAAAATCTTCATAAGGACCATTATTCAATTTGTGTCCAATTCTATTTACTGTAAGGATATAGAAGCTAACTAAAAAAAATAGACTGAGACTGATGAGTAAAATTCTAGAGACAAAAATGATTTTTTTGCTTAAGCCATTCATGCGTTCATGATCAAATCATTCTTATTGCAATCAATACATTTATTTCTCATGTTATTGAGAATCAGTTTCAAAATAAATTTTTTAAATTACTAACTTGAAAAATAAACCTACAACATAAGCTCAGGTAATTACAAATAAAGAGGACTATTTATGAAAGGTAATAGCGAAGTTATTGAAATTTTGGGAGAGGTTTTATCAGCAGAACTAACTGCAATCAATCAATATTTTATTCATGCAAAAATGAATAAAAATTTTGGTTATCTGAAACTTGCTGCATATATGCAGAAAGAATCAATTGAAGAAATGAAACATGCTGATACAATTATTGAAAGAATTCTCTATCTAGACGGGGTTCCTGATCTTCAAAAGTATATGAAAATTAAGGTTGGTGCTAACATGGAAGAGATGTTAAAAAATGACCTAGAAGTTGAATATTCTGCTGTAGAAAGGCTGAATCGAGGAATTGATATCTGTGTAAAAAATAAAGACAATGGAAGTCGGGAGATTTTAGAAAGAATCCTGCTTTCAGAAGAAGAGCATATCGATTGGATTGAGGCTCAACAAAATATAATCCGTGAAATTGGAATTGCTAATTATCTAGCCCAACAATTAGAGTCTTAATTGACCTTGTTTAGGTCGCGGCGGTTTTATGAAAGTCAGAGACCAAAAAAAAGAAATTAAGATTTATGTTAAGACAGAAGAACTTGTCTCAGGAAAACCTGCATATAAGGTTTTGCTAGATAAGTTCATAGAGAGGGATATTGTGGGTTGCACAATCCTGAAGTCCAATTCTGGATATGGAATGGATATGAAGCTCAAATATCCATCTGACACCTTGCTCGGAGAGCTTGTTACTAAAGAATCTACTGTGATCCTTACAGTAATTGAATCTGAAGCAAAGGTAGAAGAGATTGTGAAAATTTTAGATGAATTTTTGCCTCAAGGAATGGTTACCATTCGAGATGTTGAGGCTATTCGATATACTAAGAGAAATATTACCAGTGAAGATATTCGTCTAGCGGAGAATGCTTGATGTCTGTTCCCATGAACCAGATCAGAAATTTTTCTATTATCGCTCATATAGATCATGGTAAGTCAACACTTGCAGATCGACTTTTAGAGCTAACCTTAGTTACAGATGATAGAACTAAAAAAGATCAAATTTTAGATACAATGGACATCGAAAGAGAGCGTGGAATCACAATCAAAGCGAATAACGCTTCCTTGGACTATAAAGCAAGAGATGGTAAAGAATACCAACTCAATCTAATTGATACCCCTGGCCATGTGGACTTTACCTATGAGGTTTCTCGCTCTCTGATGGCTTGTGAAGGGGTTCTGCTAATCGTTGATGCTAGTCAGGGAGTAGAAGCCCAAACACTTGCAAATCTATACCTAGCAATGGAAGCAAATCTAAAAATCATTCCTGTAATCAATAAAATCGATTTACCAAGTGCTGATATTCCAAGATGTTTAAAATTAATTGAAGAAAGTCTTGGTCTTGAAAAAGAAGAAGCTATCTCCATTTCAGCTAAGACGGGACAAAACGTTCTTGAGGTTCTAGAGGCTATCACAAAGTTAATTCCCCCACCTACGGGTGATAAAGACGGAACTTTAAAAGCACTGATTTATGATTCCTATTTTGATTCCTATATGGGAGTAGTAGTCAAGGTAAGAGTATTTGATGGTTCTGTAAAACGTGGGGATAAAATTTATTTTATTGGAAGCAATAAAGACTATATTGTTACTGAAGTAGGAATCAATCGCCTAGGATTAAAATCTGAAAAAGAACTTCTTGCAGGTCAGGTTGGCTATATTGTAGCGGGTATCAAAAATATTGCAGATGCAAGAGTTGGGGATACAGTTACTATGTTTGATAAAAGAACTGAGACTCCAGTCCAAGGCTATAAAGAAGCAAAGCCCATGGTATTCTCAGGACTATTTCCTATCAATGGGGATCAGTTTGATGATTTCGTGGAAGCAATTGAAAAGCTAAAACTCAATGATGCTGCCCTTGTTTATGAAAAGGAAACTTCACTAGCTCTTGGTTTTGGATTCAGAGTTGGATATCTTGGACTATTGCATATGGAAATTGTGCAAGAAAGATTAGAAAGAGAATTCAATCTAGAGTTAATCACTACCGCTCCTTCTGTTAAGTATAGGATTACGAATACAAAGGGCGAGGTGTATGAAGTTGATAATCCATCCAAATTTCCTGAACAAAACCTAATTGAATCTATGGAAGAACCTTATGTAAAGGCAACTATCATTACTCCAAATGAATATGTTGGAAATATCATGTCGTTAGTGATTGAAAAGCGTGGAGTCCATCAAGATACAATCTATCTAGATCCTGAGAAGGTTCAACTTTATTATGAAATTCCTCTTGCTGAATTGATTTTTGAGTTTTACGATAAACTTAAATCTTATTCTAAAGGATATGCTTCTTTGGATTATGAACCAATTGGTTATAGAGAATCTAAACTAGTTAAGTTAGATATTCTAGTAAATCATGAACCAGTGGATGCACTTTCTGTGATTGTTCATAAGTCTAGAGCAGAGCAAAGGGGAAGGGCAATCATCGAAAAACTGAAAGAGCTGATTCCAAGACAACAGTTTGTAATCGCAATCCAAGCTGCAGTTGGTGCTAAGGTTTTAGGTAGAGAAAATATTTCAGCAGTTCGTAAAAATGTTACAGCAAAATGTTATGGTGGAGATATTTCTAGAAAACGTAAACTCTTGGAGAAGCAAAAAGAAGGAAAGAAAAGAATGAAACAATTTGGCTCTGTGGAAATTCCTCAAGAAGCTTTTCTTTCAGTCTTAAAAACTGGTGATTAATTATTTCTTAGTGTTTCTTTAATCACTTCAGCATTAGGAAATTTATTTTGAAGAGCAAATAAAATTGTTTTTGCTTCTTCTTTATGACCTGTTTCTAAAAAGGACATTGCTTTTAGATATACACATTCTGAATGATGTTTCAGACTTCCCGCTTTATCTATGTAAAGTAAAAAATTTCTATAATCAGATTCATAATAATTCAAAACTGCAAAAGCTCTATTTGCAGAATATGAATTTGGAAAACTCTGAAAGGATTCTTGAATATCTGATTTTAAATTTAAAGATACGTTAGTTCCCAGTAATAAAAGAATTTCAAATGGAGAAAGGGAATGTGTTTCATTTTCCTGTTGTAGAAATTTGTATTTTTTCAAAATATCTTCTTTTTCATTAAAACCAGGAAAACATTTCTCTGAGTCAGGTTTCGCCTTACCATTCATTTTTTTAATTCGTTGAAACCATTCCTTCAATTCTTTTTTAGAAAGTGCTTTTTTCAATAGAAAATAAGTTTGAAAATATTTTCCAGTTTCTTCATAGGAATTGATAAATTCTTTCTTTTCTTCTTGGTTCAATTCATGGAATTTTTTTAGAATTCTTTGGTGAATTGGATGAATATTTCTTAGCCCTTTATAGGTGTCACTGTATAGATGAAATACTACACCAGTTAGTTCAGGTCTCTGTTTGTTTAGAACAAGATCGTATAGTTTATTTTTTTCTGATTTAGAAAGTTGTAAGAATTTGAATTTATAGAGTATATTGATAACATTAGTTTCTTCTCCCGATACTATAATATTATCCAAAGGATTTTCATGAATTCCAACTAGAATAAAAAATATCTGGAACTTGAGAGGCAGAACTTTTTTTTCTTTGAATCTTCCCGCTACAAGCACTAAATCTCCCAATCGATTCCAATAGAGTAGAATCTTTGTGAGAATTTCTAGAAGTTCTTCATCAGGACTGAACTTAAGTTTGAACTCTTCAACTGTTTGAGTGGCTAGTTCTAGTAGTTTTTTTTCATCTTCAATGCTTTTCGTAAAGAAAGGAAAAATTCCAAGTTTTTCGGAGTGTCCTGCTTTTAGATGAATATTTCCTAGTAGGTCAGTTACAATATGATCCTCTGGATGAAAATGAGTCCTTTTATCTTTTAAAAGTGTAACCATTTCCTCTTTGAGCTTAGATAGTTCAGTAGAAGGAATAATTTCTTCACTTGAAAATAAATCCTGAATTTCGGAAACAGAGTAGCTGCCTGTGACAAAATCACTGTCCGAAAAAGGATCCCTAGTTTCTGGGGATGCAATAAATATTTCTTCCCATTCAGGGTTTTTTGAAAATTGTTGTTCCATAGGCAGTTTCTATGAGGTTCTCCACATTATTAACCAGTTTTCTTTAGTAAGTAACATGAAACAAACACTAATCATTTTAATCACATTATTTAGTATCGGCATTTCGAGTAATGATGAACTCCATTCTGATATAAAGAGTATGAGTTGGAAAAAAATCAATCGTAATTTAAGTTCTAAAACCACGATTACTAAGCTTGAAGCATTTGCTTTGAGCAGGGTTCTAGAGGAAACAGAGAAAAAAAAATCTAATTCAGCAAATTTTTGGTATAGTATTGTGACGGGCAAATACCCCGAAACAATTACTTCTAAAGAAATTAGGTTTTTGGTAGAGGGTAGCCACTCACTAGAGTTTCCGCTCTCAAAAGTCTCTTTCTGGAAGCTTTATAACTATTTGGTGAAGCAAAAAAAGCTTAACAAAAAAGAAAGAATTACTCTGCTAGAAAAATTAGGAACCAAAGAAGATCCAATTGCAAACAAAGGATTTGAAGAATTACTTTCCATATTAGTGAGTGAAGGAGAATTCTCTACAGTACTTGCTAAGATAGATTCAGTCAGGGAAGAGGATAAATTTTTTCAGTATAGTCCCTTAGTGAAGTATTATAAAATACTAGCAAGTTATAAAGAAACAAATGATAAAGAAAAGTCAATTAGTTCTTACTATCAACTTTTGGGAAATGATATTGAATCTGAACTAGGAGTAAAGATTATTGCCCAACTTCAAAAATTAAAGGGTGATGATTTTTATCTACAGCTTACAGGGTCTGAGCTTGCATTAGTTTGCAATTTGCTCTCCAAAAAAGAGCAAAAGAAAATTTCTCCTGAATCAGTTTTAAAGACTTATTCTAATTCACTGGAACTAAACAAAGCAAGTAGGTTCCTATTAAGACATAAACCAAGCATGCTTTTGAAACTTGTAAAAATCAACTCAAGTCTTGTAACTAAGAATCATAAGCTACTTGCAAATCTTGCAGAGGGCATGTTCTATAATAATGATCTATCTGATGCTGAAACAATCTTAGATGAATTTGGATCAGATTCAAATGAGGCTGAAGTTTATAAACAAAAATCAAGGATCTATAAAAAATGGGATAAAAAGGAAAAATACTTTCAGAACCTTGTTAAGTATCTTTCCATCTATCCTTATGATATGATCTTTCAAGATAAGCTAATTGATTTTTTAGCAGAAAGTAATTCTAATTCTGTTGCTTATGCTGATGAAAAATATTGGAATCTTGCAATGAATCAAATTCCTAATCTTCCCGTGAAAGGAAGACTAGTGTATTGGTATTTAAGATTCTTAAAATTTACCAATAAGAAAGAAAGACTCAATGAAATCTTAGCAATCTACTATTCGCTTTGTTCTGGCTCCTATTATACTTCTGTAATTGCTAATGAATTTCAAGCAGAAATCGCAACACTCAGCATTCCTCAAAATCCTTATTCCTCTAAAGAAAGTTTGTTTCGATATTTATCATTGAAGTTATCCCCTGAAGTAATGGCTTCCCTTGCAACTCAAAATGTAAGTTTTGCTTACTTCAAAGATTCTAAAGAACTAGGACAAAGGCTTAATGCAGCATCAAATACAGTTGGTGCTTCTTCAACATTAATGTTAGCAGTTGAGTATCTTAAACTTGGGGAAATGAAACTAGCAATGTCTTTAGCTGAGTCCTATTTTGAAAAAATGAAACTAGGGGAAAGAGAAAGACACGAAGTTCTAGTTGGACTAGGAGATATGAGTAAGACAACTTATCTTTCTTTGTTTCATACTAGAACCTTAATGAAGTTACTGAAAATTCCTGATGATCCAATTTTGTTACCAAGTGAAATTCATACAAGACTATATCCAAGACCTCATCGTGAGCTTGTTGTAAAAAGTACTAAAGAGTTTGATGTGGAGGAAGAAGTTGTATATGCTATCATGAGACAAGAGTCTTTTTTTAGAGAGAATGCAATTTCTAGTTCCAATGCTAGAGGACTTATGCAGGTGATGCCATCAACAGGTAAATTTCTTGCAAGGAAATTGAGCACTTCTAATTATTCTTTGCATGATCCAGAAGTCTCTATTAGATTTGGAGCAAAATTCTTGGCAGATCTATTATCTAATTATGATAATAAACTCACTTGGGCATCCATAGCGTATAACGGTGGACCAGGAAATCTTAGGAAATGGAAACGAAATCATTATAAAAACGACTTTAATCATTTTCTAGAAGAGCTTCCTTCTAAAGAGTCAAGAGACTATTGTAGAGTGATAATGTCTAATTATATGAACTATAAATTTTTGACTAAACTTCAAGGTTATTAACTAGATTATTCTTCTGAAATATTGTATAGATTATTTTCCAAAATATAGTCTTGAACTTTCTTAGTTAACACTTCCTTATTTCCATTTTTGAACTCAGTAGAACTAGCAAGAACTTTTTTGTTCTTATGAATTTTGATCCTAGTTCTAAACTTATCAAGTTCTTCAGGAATTTGTATCGTAAATCCTTCTCGCTGAAATACTATGAGTGGGACTTGTTCTAGAATTTTTTCATAGTCTTTCCAACTTGAAAAATTTTCTAAGTTATCTGCTCCTATGATTAGTCCTAAATCTGGATGTTTTTTTTTATATTCATAAATTGTATCAATTGTATAACTTAGTTTCTCTTGGTTGATTTCAATATCTGAGATACTAACTCTATCTAGTTGATTCTCTTGAATTAATAACTCGAGCATTTTTAGTATATGACCAGAACTCGCTCCTTTTTCTTTCTTAAAAGGAGAAAGATAAGCAGGAACTAGGATTAGTTTCGAATCAGGATAGCTCTCACAAAACGATAGTACAACACCTAAATGACCTTTATGAGGTGGATCAAAACTACCACCAAAAATTGCTATCAATTTCTAATCTGTCCCTCACCTGTGAGAATAGTAGTAGTTGTTGTTAAATGTTCTAGTCCCATGGGTCCTCTAACATGAAGTTTACCAGTTGAGATTCCAACCTCAGCACCTAATCCAAACTCACCACCGTCATGAAACCTAGTAGAACAATTTACAAAAAGTGCAGCAGAATCAAGGTTAGAAAGAAATTTTTGGATATTGGATTCAGAATTACTTAGTATCGCCTCAGTATGACCAGAGGAGTAAGTCTCAATGAATTGAATTGCTTCATCGAGTGAGTCAACAAATTTTAAGGAAAGTCTAAGATCTAAAAATTCAGTTTCATAGTCTTCGTTACTCGCAATCTTCACATTTGGCAAAAACTTTTTTCCATACTCATCTATTAAAATTTCAACACTTGAGTTTTCTAAATTCTTGAGTAAGTCTTCTATCTTTGAATAATTTTTATGTATGATTAGATTTTCTAGTGCATTGCAAACACCAGGTCTTTGAGCCTTTGAATTGATTACAATCTTATCAACAATCGTTGGATCTGCTGATTCGTCCACAAAAAGATTGCATACTCCTTTGTCATGTTTCACAACAGGAATACTAGCATTTTCACTCACAAATTGAATTAAAGCCTCACCACCTCTTGGCACAACAATATCAATGTTCTTGGAATGTTTGAGTAGAGGAATCATGTTCGCTCTATCTGTTCTATCTACAAAAACTATTGCATCCTCAGATAGATTCTCTTCTCTCAATGTTTCTTGAAATATTGAATAGAGTGCAAGATTGGAATGAATGGCTTCAGATCCACCCCTAAGAATCGCTACATTCCCAGATTTGAATGCAAGGGCTGCAACATCTATTGTAACGTTTGGTCTTGATTCATAGATCACAAGTACAACTCCTAGTGGAACTTGTTTTGTGATTAGTCTTAGTCCATTGGGAAGAGTTGCCCCACGTCTAAGAACACCAATTGGGTCAGGAAGATTTGCTATCTCAGTTACTGCTTGTGATAGGGAGAGAATTCTTTTTTCATTCAATAGAAGTCTATCTAGAAGAGCTGAGGATAGATTTTTCTTTTTTCCTTCTTCAATATCCTTTGAGTTTTCAGTTAATATAAAGTCTTGTTTATCTTTAAGTTTAGCTGCAAGTCTAATCAAAAATTTATTCTTTTGAATTGTATTTAAGGTTCTAATTTGCTTCGATGCTTTTTTTGCTCTTAAAGCAATTGTATCAGTATATTGTTTTATTTCAGACATTATCATCTCCTACTAATTTGAATAGTTCTCTTGTTTGCATCTCAGATACATTTAGTTTTTTCTTATTTGAAGAGATCAATGTTCCAATATTTTTCCCTTCAAGAAAAGCATTTAGGTTTCCTTTTTCTTTCCCATTTATAATTCCAGTTAGCACACCCACACTAGATAAAATTTTTCCCGCAACAAGTTTTGTGTTCATGCCCCCAGTTCCAGGACCTTCTGGACCAAGAGCAAGGCTTAGGTCTTTTTCAGTGATCTCATTTAGGTGAGAAACTAGTTTATTATTTTTTAGAAAACCATCTACTCCTGTGAGTATTACTAATAGGTCAGCTTTAATTAGAATACTAACGAGAGCCGATAGCATATCATTATCTCCAAGTTTTAATTCTTCAATTGCAGTTGAGTCATTTTCATTGATTATTGGAAGTATCTGCCAATCTAATAATTGGTTAAATGTATTTTGAATATTTCTATAACCAGTAGAAGTTCCAATCTCTGTGCTTCCAAAAAGAATTTGAGCAATTGGAATATTCACTTTAGAAAAAATTCCTTCATATAAGTTCATTAGTTTGGATTGACCCATTGCAGCTAAAGCCTGTCTTTCAGGAACAGAACTTGATTTCTTTTTGATTCCAAGTTCATTCAGAATTTTTTTTCCTTGTGCTACAGCTCCACTCGAAACTAAAATTATGTTCTTCTTTTTATCTCTAAGTTCTCTAATATCTTTTGCTAGATGAAATAAAAAGTCATTTACTTCAGAGTTTGATCCGCTTACTCTTGCAGAACCAACCTTGATTACTATCGTTTTTGCACTTATAATTCTATCACTAAAATCAATACGATTCATTTATTCCTGCCAAAGAAAACTTCATCTATACAATCTAGGAGTTCTTCCAAACCTACACTAGTTTCTGCTGAAATGGGAACGATTTTAGAGTTCTTAGGAAATAGTTTTTTTAGTTCTGAAACATAATCATCATCTTCAACTAGATCGGTTTTATTTAAAACTATTATGCTTTTTGTTTTTGCTAACCCTTTTTTGTAGCTATTGAGTTCGTGCTTAAGCATCTTGTATTCTTCTTTGATATCAATTGAGGTTGCATCAAACATAAATATAATACCTTTTACTCTTTCGATATGCCTAAGAAAAGATAAACCTAGACCATGTCCTTTGCTAGCACCTTCTATGATTCCGGGAATGTCGGCTAACGTATAACGAATTGTATCACTTTCTCGTTTTACTACACCTAGGTTAGGATGTAAGGTTGTAAAAGCATAATTTGCAATCTTAGGATGTGCATCAGTGATTTTACTTAACAAAGTAGATTTACCAGCATTGGGAAGACCAACAAGTCCAACGTCAGCTAATAACTTTAAGCAAAGTCTAATATCTTTTTTTTCTCCTTCTTCCCCGTCTTGAGCAAATCTTGGTGTTTGATGAGTTGAACTTTTAAAAAAAGCATTTCCTTTTCCCCCTCTACCACCTTTCACTACAACGAATTCATCATCTTCAGTTATAAAATCATGTATTAGTTCACCTGACTCTATTTCAAAGACCTGAGTTCCAATAGGAACCTTCAAAATAAGATTCTCTCCTGCTTTTCCCGATCTGTCTCTACCAGATCCATGCATGCCAGCACTTGCAGTATAATGCTTTAGTGGAATATACTTATCTAAGGTTTGAATATTTAGTTCAGAACGAAGAATCACGTCTCCGCCTCTACCACCTTCACCACCATCTGGTCCTCCAAACTCTAGAAATTTTTCATGCTTAAAGGAAACTGCTCCCGGTCCACCATGACCTGCAATTACAGTGATTGGAACTTCATCTATAAATTTAGCCATTATATTGTTTCCAAAAGATATTTCTTACCTTTTAGATGTGATGGAAATAGTATAGGAAAATCTTTACCAGTTTTAGATCGGGAAAGTCTGTAGCTATGAGAAGACCTTTTATATGTTTCATATTCTTCTGGCACTCTTAGTAGCAATTTTTCCCAAAAAATATAGTGGTTGTCAACAAATTCTTGACGAATATCTTTTGGTCTTTTCATCAAAGGGCAACCATGAGAAAATTCTTTCATAAATACTAGACCAACTAGTGCTCCTCTTTTGTCTATGTAAGGCTCTAAAGGAAAAGTTCTACAACTGATAGATCGGTTTTCTCTTTCACAAAATTGGACCCCCTTACATTTACAAAAAATTGCAGAACCATTTTCATGTGTTTTTTTAAGCTCTATTTCATCTGGTGTTTCAGGTTTCCATACACTCCATAGATCGGTAACTGATTTCAGATATTCAAATTCTTGTTTATAAAGAAATGGAACGGCGTTTTCTACAACACAACAAAAGGGAGAACCATTATTATCGTCTCTACAGAGTGTACCACAATCATAGTCAGTTAACTCCTCTTCTAAGAGGGAATAGTAATATACAATTTCTTCCTGAGTTAGACCCTTAAATAGTTTGCTCTTATTAGCCATACTTCCAAAAATCAAGAAAGGGTAATCTAAACAACAAAATAAAAATGAATACTTCTCAGATTTTATCTAGCAAATTTTCAATCTATACCAATGCTAGGTAAAACTTGTATTAGACCGAATTATGAATTTAATAAAGATAAAATCATTTTTTTTCCTACTTATCATTTCTGGAATCTTTGTAAGTTGTCAGAAGAAAGAAGCTGAATTGAAAATTGAGAACGGGATTTTGGATCTAAGAAGTCATGACTTTAGTGAAGACCCGACAATGGTCTTATCTGGTGAATGGAAATTTTTATGGAATGAAATTAAAAATCCTGAAGAATATGAGCTCGCTAAAGACAAATTCCAAAATGTAAAGATTCCACATCGATTTCAAGATGTTGTTTGGAATGGAGAAAAGCTCTCAAATGATGGTTATGCAACTTACTACTTAAAAATCATTGTTGGTAAGGATTCTAAAGACTTAGGAATTTATATTAGTGTAGAGAACACAGCTTATAAACTATATATCAATGGAACTAACGTTTTGAGTAAGGGAGTTGTGGGAACTTCCAAAAGAACATCAGTCCCAACCTATGCACCTGCTACAGTTCATATCAACTCTGAAAGTGAGGTGCTAGAATTACTGTTTCAAGTATCCAACTTTCATAATCGTTATGGGGGGCTAAGGAATGCACCCCGTTTAGGAATCTATTCAGAAATAAAAAAGAGCAGAGAGCTTAGTGTTGCAATAGATATGATGGTATTTGGAGCACTATTAATTATAGGTATCTATCAACTATGTTTATATATCCTTAGAAGAAATGATCCATCTACACTCTATTTGGGAATCTATTCATTATTGTATTCTGCAAAGACGTTGTTTGAGAATGAACGAATTTTTCTAGTTTGGAATCCATATTTTCCTTGGGAATTTGATTTAAAAATTTCATATTTTGCTACTTTCTCTGCACCATTTTTATTCACTTCATTTTTGTATTATGTCTTTCAGGGTTCAATTTCAAAAAAAGCAAGAGCAATTACGGCTATCGTTGCATTTATTCTTTGTTTTATTGTTTTAGTATCTCAAGCAAGTGTTTATTCAAGAATTGCAATCTATCATCAGTTCTATATTTTTGCACTTGGTTTCTATGGATTAATTATTCTTATCAAATCTATTAGAGAAAAAAGAGAAGGTGCAATCGTATTACTCATTGGTTATATATTATTTTTCTTTCTTGCTGGAATTAATGATTCTTTATATTCTCAAGGAATCATTGAATCAGTTTATCTTTCTTCTTATGCGCTTATGGTTTTTATTTTGAGTCAAGGCATTGCAATTGCGATTAGATTTTCTAGTGCATTTAGGAAGGTAGAAGTTCTAAGTAGTGAACTTCTTGGAACAAATGCTTCCTTTAGTAAATTTGTACCTCAAGAGTTCTTAGCATTTTTAGGTAAGAAAGATATTCAAAATGTTCAGATAGGGGATCAAACTCTAAGAGAGTTGACCATTTTATTTTCTGATATACGTTCTTTCACAGATCTTTCAGAAAAGATGACCCCGCAAGAAAATTTTAATTTTGTAAATTCCTATCTTTCCAGAATGAATCCTGTAATTCAAAAGAACAATGGTTTTATTGATAAATTCATTGGGGATGCTATCATGGCAATCTTTACTACTCCTGAAGATGCCATACTATCGGCACTCGAGATGATAGATGAGATTTCGGTATATAATATTCATAGAGAGAGATTGGGCTATGTGCCAATAAGAATTGGGATTGGTATCAACTCAGGGAAGGTTATGATGGGAACCGTTGGTGATAGAGATAGAATGAGCACAACAGTTATTGGGGACTCAGTTAATCTTGCAGCAAGGTTGGAATCTTTAACCAAGGAATATAAGACTGAAATATTGATTTCTGATTTTACCTATAAGGCTTTGAAAGTTGGACATAAGTTTGAACTAAGAGAGATTGATACCTTAAAGGTAAAAGGAAAATCGATTCCTGTTGCACTTTATGAATGTTATAATTTTGATTCTGTAGAAAAAAGAATCAAAAAAAGAGAATCTCATTCTTATATAATGACTGGTCTTTCTTTTAAAAACGCAGGTGAATATGAACTTGCAATAACTGAATTCGAGAAAGCATTGAAGATTAATCCTGAAGATGAAATTCCCAAGATACAAATTAGAAAATGTGAACTAGAGATTAAACTAGAAGAGTAGGCTAGACCTTATAGAAGTCTAGATTTTCTTGCAATACTGAAGGATAACCACCGTCACTACCTTGGTATTTTTTGTATCTTGCTTCCGTTTCACGATACTGTCGATTTCTGATATTAGTAAATCGATTATGCATATCAGCATAAGCAGGTAGTTTAGAAACCTTATCTCTAATTTCTTTGTGAAAAGGAATATGTTTATAAAAAATTGTTCTTACAACACGGTTGAGTCTTTGTATTCCCTCTGATTCATATTTAATCCAAAGGAGATAATCATTTACGAATTTATCTCTATCAGTTCTGAAACGTTTGAATTCAGTTGCAATCTTTTCTTTTACTTCAATAGAAAGGTCTTTATTCTTTTTGAAAAATTGGATGTAATCCATATATTCAGATGTGATGGAAGGGTTTCCGACGTTATTCCATTCTGGACCTAGAATGTTTTTAGTGAGCTCCCATCTAAATGCTGCAATTGCTTCTAAGAGCATGGTTTTCAGATCGCCAATGGAAAATATTGGGACGATGATTCTACCCTTACTTTCTTTAGCTCCGGCTCCTCTTAGCACTGAAAGATCTTGCCACATCATAATTTTACTACCAATAGAAGGAACAAAAATGAAATCAGGGATTATGCTACGTTGCACAAATTCTTTTCGAATTCCTATTTCTTCGTTGTTGAACATAACCTCTCTATTGAAACAAGTATAGTCAATGTCCATGATCTCTTTGATTGCATTTGCTATTGCTTCTCTAGTGATTATACTTTTTTCGAGGGGAAGGCTAATTTGATATTTTGTGAGAATTGGAAGATAAGTTTGAGGATTTCCTGTGGTCAATCTAACGTTAGGTTGATACATTGAACTAATCTCATACTTCAATCTATTATCATTAGTATCAATATTTGCGGGGACATCTGATTCTTTTTTGAAAACAATATCTTTATGATCGTTCTTAATTTTATCAAAATAAGTTTGTCCAAGTTCATCCAGAGAGGTTGTGACTCTTCTATGATAAATTTGTTCAAGCCAATCAGTGCAAATATAAGTAGCAATATTTCTAGAACTTTGAGTTTCATCTTTGTAGGTATATAAAAATGCTTGTTGGTTTGGCTCTAAAAGTGAATCATCAAAGTAGGTGAAGTTCAACATCATTTCAACTTGTTTAGGAACTTGTTTGTTGGACTCTATGTATTTTTTAGTAGCAAGTTCGTAAGTATCCCAAAAAAGCTTTGTGAGTGATTTACGAACTTTTCTACCATCACCTTCCTGGTCAAAAGGATTCTTCATGCTTTTTAGTTTAGCAATTAGAGCTGAGTATTCCTTGATTGTATCCACTGGAACTTTTAGGTAGTTCATAATTTTTTGTGGAGAACCATCTAGTTCTTTTTTCATTGAATCCATATCAATTCCAGTGGTGATAGAAGATTCTTCATTAGAAGAGCCATAGGAACTTTCTGGTGATACATTTTGAGCTAGTGATTTTGATTTTGAAATAAACTGATTTAGATCTTTAGAAACACCTAAGTATTCTCTGAGAAATGTATTACGATATCCTAATAGAAATTTACTAAATTTTTCACTAGCAAATTCAGTAATTGGTAAAATTACCTCTGGTTTTTCATCAGCTGCTCCAGATTCAAGAAGTTCCAAAATCATATTATACTTTTCTAATATTGAATCATGACCAAGAAGTAGTTCAAAACTAGATTCAAGTTCGGAACTTATTTCTTCTATTTCTTCAATCAACATTCCGACTACACCGGAAAATTTTTCACAGATTTGGATTAGAATTGTTATGTCTGCTTCAAAAAGTGGAGTTTGGATATTTGGGTCAGTGGAAAGAATTTTTCTCATGAATAAAAATTCTTTATCATCGAATTCAATTTCTTCGGGGTAGGTTGTCTTTAACTGTTCCCCGTGACTTTCATCCAGAAAATTTAGGTTAGGTTTTTCAGGAAGGATTGCACCTGATTCAATAAAACTACTGAGGTTTTTTCTAGTGAGTCTAGTAATTCTGTCTGAGATTTGTTCGTCTTCGGAATAAACATAGTTAGATAGATCAATATCTTTAAAAAGTCCTTTTTCTAAGTTGAAATAGGTTAAGGAAAGATTATCTCTTGTTTTGGTGATTTCTGAAGCAAGAGACTGAATTGAGTTAGCTTTTTTTGTAGTTTCTATGATTTCTCTAAGCAGGGTTCTTGCAATCATTACTCCAATGGACATCTTACTCATTACTGTTTTCTTGATTGTAGAAACACTTACCTGATATGTAGAGATTGTAGAATCTGCTGTAGTCTTAATCGTGTAAGGATAACGACCATTAGAAAAGAGACTAATAATACCTGGAGTTAAGTTTTTTCCAGTTACTTGAAGCAGGGTAACATTTTTACCTGCAATCTTTTTTTCTAGTGCATATCCTCCTTCATGAATTATGTTTAGAGAATTACAAGGAGTTCCTTCTTCAAAAAGAATTTGTCCTGTTGGAACTGGAATTTTTTGGTTCACTTTTGATGTATCTAATGGCATAATGGACTACTAGTCGATATATTCGTCATGAGTAGGGATAGAAGACAACCTTTTTTTTCTGTAGCACGGGTTTCTTTTAATAATAAAGGGGATTATGAATAAAGTAGCAGTTGATTATAGAGAATGTTTGGAATCTTTAGCGGATGGGATGACATTAATGGTGGGTGGATTTGGACTTTGTGGAATTCCCGAGAATTTTATTCAAGGAATTCTAGAGAAAGGCACAAAGGATCTAACGATTATTTCCAATAATTGTGGGGTTGATGATTTTGGTTTAGGTATATTACTAAAAAATAGACAAATCAAGAAGATGATTTCGAGTTATGTTGGGGAAAATAAAACTTTTGAATCCCAGTTTTTATCGGGAGAATTGGAAGTAGAATTAGTTCCTCAAGGAACTTTGGCGGAAAGAATTCGTGCAGGTGGGGCGGGAATTCCTGGGTTTTATACAAGAACAGGAGTTGGAACAGTAGTAGCGGAGGGCAAGGAAGTAAAAGAATTTGATGGGGTGGAATATGTCTTGGAAAAAGCACTCAAAGCTGATATTTCTTTTGTGAAAGCTCATATAGGAGATAGGATGGGAAATTTAGTATACAGAATGACTGCAAGAAATTTTAATCCGATGATGGCTACTGCTGGAAAAAAGGTTTTTGCTGAGGTTGAGAAATTAGTTGAGGTAGGTGAAATCAATCCCGACCATGTGCATACTCCAGGAATCTATATAGACAAGATCTATCAAGGATTGAGATATGAAAAGAGAATCGAAAAAAGGACTGTGAGTGATGCCCCTAACTAGAGAAGAGCAAATAATCCGAGTAGCAAAAGAAATCAAAGATGGTTTCTATGTTAATCTAGGTATTGGATTACCAACGTTAGTCGCTAATGTAATACCAAAAGATAAAAGTGTAGTACTTCAATCTGAAAATGGATTACTAGGCATTGGTTCTTTTCCAAAAGAAGTGGAAGTGGATCCAGATTTAATCAATGCAGGAAAACAAACTGTAACATTTACTTCAGGAGCATCTTTTTTTTCCTCCAGTGATTCTTTTGCTATGATAAGAGGTGGTCATGTAGATTTAACGATTTTAGGAGCAATGGAAGTTTCTGAAAAAGGTGATTTAGCAAACTGGATGATTCCAGGTAAAATGGTGAAAGGCATGGGTGGGGCAATGGACTTGGTTGCTGGTGCAAAAAGAGTAATTGTTGTAATGGAGCATGTGAGTAAGAATGGAACCTCTAAACTTTTACATGAATGTAGTCTCCCATTGACAGGAAAAAAATGTGTTCAAATGGTAATTACTGAACTTGGAGTTTTTGAGTTTAAAGAAGGAAAGATGTTGCTAACAGAAATTGCAAAAGATGTAACGTTAGACGAAATCAAAGCTAGGACTGAGGCAAGTTATGAACTCGCAGAAACTATTCAAAAAATTTAAGAATTCTAGAGCGGGAATTTTTACAAATCAATCTGGGTTTGGTGGACTCTCAGGTTGGAAGTATCATTTCGAATATTTTAAGAAATATCTTTCTTTAGATATAATTTTTTTACCTGAACATGGACTTTTTGCAGAACTTCAAGATCAGGTTTCTGGTTCTGGTTTGCAATATGATTATGGAAAGACAAAGATAGTAAATTTATATGGGGATGAAGAGTCTAGTTTATTGCTTCCTAAGCATGTATTAAAAGACTTAGATGTAATCATCATTGACATTAAAGATGTTGGTGCTAGATACTATACATTTTTGACAAGTGCTTTCTATATATTAAAAACAATTAGTGAATGGAACAGTTCAGAAAAGAATAAAGTAGAAGTCATTGTGATTCATCATGAGAATCCAATTGGATTAAAGGTAGAGGGTTCACCATTGCAAAAAAAATATGAATCCTTTGTTGGAGTAACGAGTGTTCCTCATAGACATGGATTGAATGGTAGTGAATTGTTGCAGTACTATGTAAATGAATTTTACTTGGATGTGGATTTATATATAGCAGATGATTTTATGGATGTGAAATGGAAGTTTTGGGTTCCTCCTTCTCCTAACATACCTACAGTGGATACTTGTTATGTTTATCCAGGACAGTGTTTGCTGGAAGGAACAAATTTATCAGAGGGCAGGGGAACTACTAGACCATTTGAAATATTCGGAGCACCTTTTATAAATATTCAGGATAAACTTTTATTATCTCAATTAGAATTATTGCATGATGGAAGTTTTGTGTTGAGACCATTGTTCTTTCAACCAACATTCCATAAGCATAAAGAAAAGATTTGTGGTGGATTTCAAATTATTGTTTTAGAGAAAAAAAAGTTTCATAGTTTGCTTACTAGTCTTGGAATCATTAAAATCATTAAAGATTTCTATCCTGATAATTTTGAATTTTTGAAAGGACCTTATGAATTTCGTTCCGATCTAACTGCAATTGAATTACTATCGGGAGATGATACTGTTTTAGAATTTTTAAATGGAAAAATTTCTCTGAGAGAACTAAAGGACTATTTTAGACAAACTGAGATGAAATGGGAACAAAAGATTAGTGATCTTAGAAGTTAAATCATTCAGTTGGTTTTATGAAAAATTATTTAAATGATAAAATTTGGTAGAAAAAATTTTTTAGAGTATTTCTTTTTATTATCATTTTTTGGAAAAAATTTATTTTCAGAGTCAAATGTTAAAAATGTATTCATTGGAGAAAAAATGTTAGAAAGAAAAATTCCGTCTTCTGGAGTGAATATTCCAATTATCGGTTTAGGTACTTGGAAGACTTTTGATAAAGCTCCATCAATTGAGTCATTGGATGTTTTGAAGAACATTGTGTTAAAATTTTATGAGATTGGAGGAAGACTAATTGATACCTCACCAATGTATGGACTCGCAGAAGAAAATATAGGAAGGATTGTATCTTTTTTAAATTTCAATAATTTATTATATGCAACAAAGGTGTGGACTTCGGGTAAAGATGCTGGAATTAAGCAAATAGAAGAATCATTTACGAAGATGAAAGTATCATATATTGAATTATTTCAGATTCACAATTTAGTGGATTGGAAAACACAAATAAAAAGTTTAAAACTACTCAAAGAGAAAGGAAGAATTCGATATATTGGAATTACTCATTATCATTCTGGTGCTTTTTCTGAGATGGAAAAAATTATTAAACTTGAGAAAATTGATTTTATTCAAATTCCATATTCAATTGAAAGGGTGGAGGCAGAAGAGTCTATACTACCATTATGTAAAGACAATGGTATTGCTGTTCTAATCAATAAACCATTCGAAGAAGGGAATTTATTTCGTAAGGTAAAAAACAAAGTTTTACCTAATTCCGCTCTAGAGATTGGAATTAAAACTTGGGCACAGTTTTTTCTGAAATATATTATTTCCAATGATGCAGTAACTTGTGTAATTCCTGCTACAGACAAACTAAATCATTTGGAAGATAATATGCATGCAGGGTTTGGAGTACTACCAAATCTAGGTTTACGAAAAGAGTTTAGGAAATATTTCTTAGAACTTTGAATTGATGAACTTAATTTAATCTTATAATTTTGTTTTGTTACTTTCTCTTTTTCCCATAGAATTGTATATCAAAAACTATTGAAAAGATAATAATTTAATGATTGACAAATAAACACTTCATCATTTAATGAAATGTAGAATGAAAACTGTTAAGAGCATTGAGGTAGATTGTAGTGCAATTGAGCATTCCAGAAGGAAAAAAACGAAAATCACCTCCGTTCATTTTGAGAAAGTATCTCGACTGTTTAGAGCTTTGGGTGATGAATCCAGACTCAGGCTTTTAGAATTTATTTCTAGGGGTGAGGCTTGCGTTACAGAAATTGCTATGGAAACTAAAGAAGGTCTTTCTACAATTTCTCAAAGGTTGAGGCTACTTAGGGCAGATGGACTTGTTAAGAGAAGAAGGGACGGAAAACATCTTTACTATTCACTAGTTGATGAACATGTCCTGAATTTGCTTTCTAATGCTATTGAACATATTCAAGAAGATTCATTTAGGAGAAAATAATGTCACACCAAACACATGAGAATCACTCTCACAAACATGGAATCAATTGCGGTCATCTAGCAATCCAACACGGAAACCATATTGACTATTTGCATGATGGTCATTTGCATCATGAACATGAAGGACACTATGATGAATGTTTGATTGAAGTAACTAACGTCAATCCAGATAATTGTACTACAGGACATACTTGTACGTCACATTCAAAGGATCATGTGCATGGTCCAAGCTGTGGCCATCCAGCAATTCCACATGGAGATCATATAGACTATCTAGTCGATGGACATTTACATCATCAACATAATGGACATTGTGATAACCATGGAGAAATTAAACTAGCTGCATAATATTCTTAAAATGAAGTAAAGCCAGCAATAGATTTAATTATACTGAATGAAGCCTTATAAATCATTAGGGTTTCATTTACTAACTCTAGATTTTCCTTCTTTACTCATTGCTAGTTTTGAGCTACGAGTCAATTTTTTGATTCGATTCGCTTTTTTAAACCTAAGTGCAGACCAATCTTCATCAATAGCAACCATTCTTACTCCTTCATATCCAATATCGCCTAACGCTTGCCAACCTTGATCTCTATTGATTTCAGATTTATACTTTTTGGAACTAAGTTTAGGATAAGCAAACCAGACTAAGGTATCATCATAGGTAAATGATTGGATTTTATTTGTAATATCATCTAGTTGCTTTTGTGTTTTCACAAATGCAATCAAGAACTCATACTTCTTAGCTTTTAGAATCTTTCTATCAATAGTTGCAATTTTTTGCATTAAGGTAAGGTTTTCTTCAAATTCAATGGGTGCATTCAATGCTAAGATAGTTTTTTGATCCTTGAAATTCATTTTCTTAATAATTGTATCCATACATTCTCCTTTATTCTAATATCCCATAGTTTGTACAAAAATTATTTTTGATACAATGTTCAATTTTTCAACTAATAAACTAAAGCTCTCCCTAGTGTTATTGGAAAATAATTTCACTTGCGTTTTTATTCTAAAGAAAAATCTTTAGAGAATGGACTATATGAAGATTCACTTTATTGTCAACCCTTCTTCTGGTGGAGGAAGTACTGGTAAGACATGGGCACAGGTAAGAAATTTCATTGAGGATAGATTAAAAAAAATATCCTTTGAATTTACTGGTAGCAAAGGGCATGGTGTAGAGCTAGCAAAAAGAGCCTGTGAAAATGGAGTCGAAAAGATTGTTGTAATTGGTGGGGATGGTTCTATTTCTGAAGTAGTAACAGGTGTCATGCAATCAGAGAAAAAAAATTCTAGCATTGGAATTTTGAACTTTGGAACTGGAGGCGATTTTTGTAGGACACTGGGTGTAGCTGCAGACTTGAAAATTGCAGTAGATAAAATTGCTGAAGGAAATACAATTACAGCAGATATTGGGAAGGTCACTTTTCACGACAAGGAAGGAAAGCTTGCACATAGAAATTTTATCAATATAACAGGTTGTGGAATGGCGGGGGAAGTTGCCCGTACAATCAATAAGTCAAAGAAAGTATTTGGTGGATTTTCATACTATTTAAGCAGTCTTCAAAATTTGCTTTCCTATAAAAATAAAAAAGTTAGACTATTGTTAGATGACAATAGAGAATATTCATTTACTGCAGTGACAGTTGCTGTTTGTAATGGTCAATATTTCGGTGGTGGTATGCAGATAAATCCTGAAGCTCAAATCTCAGATGGACTATTTCATATTACTGTTGTTGAAGACTGGAGTATTTTACAAAAAATTTTGTATTCTGCAAGACTCTATAATGGGACAATTCTTACTGCGCCTAACGTTCATTCTCTCACTGCTAAAAAAATTGTCATACTCCCCAAAGAAGGTGAAGAAGCAGCGATCATTGATTCGGATGGGGAAGATGTTGGATCTATTCCAATGACTGTAGAACTTATTCCTAATGCAGTTCGGTTTATCGTCTAATGATAGCAAAAAAGAAATCTTCTAGATTTAATTCAATTAACCATGATGAGATTTTAGATCTAGTCATAATTGGTGGTGGAATCACTGGAGCTTCAATTCTTTGGGATGCAACACTAAGAGGAATGAAATCAGTTCTAGTTGAAAAAAATGATTTTACATCAGGAACTTCTCAGGCTACTTCCAAACTGATTCATGGTGGACTTAGGTATCTTAAAAACGGTGAGATTTCTTTAGTAAGAGAGTCACTTAGAGAAAGAAGAATCCTAGCAAAGCTTACCCCACACTCTATTCGCCCGCTTGGTTTTCAACTTCCAGTCTATTCATTAAAGAATAAAATTGTTTTGGGATTAGGTCTTACTCTATATGATTTACTTTCTTATGATAAAAATTTTGAATTAAACTCAGATACAATCATTCCTAATCATAAATTTTTAGATATTGCCACAACCCAGAATCTAAACGAGAATATATATAGAGAAAAACTGAAAGGTTCTTTTTTGTATTTTGACTATGCAAATATTAATCCTGAACGTCACACCTCTGAGTTTATATTTTCAGCAAAGAATAGGGGAGGAAGAGCTTTCAATTATACTGAAGTGATATCTTTTCAAAAAAAAGATGATTTATTCGAAGTTGAAATTTTAGATAAATTATCCAAAGCGAAACAAATACTTAAGTCTAGGACTATTGTGAACGCAAGTGGTCCTTGGGCAGATTTAGTAGATGGCTTTTCAGGAAAGCCTAGTCCAACAAATTTGGTTCGTTCTAAGGGAATTCATGTTGTATTAGATTGCCATTTTAGTCCATACACTCATGTAGTTCAGACAAAAGAAAAAACCCATCTATTTATTATCCCTTGGAGAGGAAAAACTATTCTAGGAACTACTGACTCCATTTATAAAGGAGACCCTGATTCATTTGAGGTGACAAAGAATGATATTTGGAAACTATTAGAAGAAGCGAATGAATATATAAACTATCCGTTCACAATCAATTCAGTAAAATATTTCTATGGTGGAATGAGACCACTTGTTGACGATAGTCGCGATTCAAATTCAACTGAAACCTATTCATTATCCCGAAAAACAAGCATTGAAGATCATGAAAGTTCGGGACTGAAAGGATATTTTACTGCATTAGGTGGAAAATATACCACAAGCAGAAATCTAGCTGAAAAAGTTGTAGATAAGATTTCAGTTTTACTTTATGGAAATAAAAAATCTTGTCTTACAGAAAACATACCACTTGATAGCGGGAACTTCAGCGATATTCCAAGTCTTTCCTCAGAACTTAGAAAAGAATTTGTTGGTGAGAGCATCGAAAAAATTTATTTCTTAACCCAAAGATATGGTTCTCTAACAAGAAAAATTCTTAACAATAAATCCAACAAAAAAGGTGATTCCTTTAGACTTCCCAATGGTGAACATTTTTTTGAAGAAGAAATTGAATACTCTATAAAAAATGAAGAAATTCACTTTATCACTGATCTACTTTTCAGAAGATCGGGGATTGGAACTACGGGAATGCTGAGTGAATATGATTGGAATAAGTTTGTTATGATTTATCTGAAGTATAGTGGTAAGAAAAATATTGAAAAAGAAATCGTTCGAGAAATTCAGAAACGTTATATGCTCATTCCATAACTTTTTATTAAATAAAGGTGAGTATTAACTATGCAATCTTCTCTTTCAATTTCATAACAATTAATGAAGACTCTCTTTTTTTAATTGCTTCTTCAGTTACTACAATTTCAGCTACATCATCTCTAGAAGGAATCTGAAACATTAGATCCATCATGATATCTTCTATCACTGCTCTAAGACCTCTTGCTCCCGATTTTCTTTTGATAGATTCTTCTGCAATTGCAGTCACAGCACCATCTGTGAATTTGAGCTTAACATTTTCAATCTCAAACATTTTATAAAACTGTTTGGAGATTGCATTTTTAGGCTCCAGAAAAATTTTCTTTAATGTATCCACATCAGCTTCTTCTAGAGTTGCAGTGATTGGAAGCCTTCCTACAAATTCAGGGATAAGACCATATTTCATTAGATCATCAGGAAGAACTTGAGAAAGCACCTCTGTTCTAGATAGTGCCTTATCAGAAGTTTTGATTTCAGAATTAAAGCCAATGCTTTTTACTCCAATTCTAGTGTTGATGATATTTTCTAAATCAACGAATGCCCCACCACAAATGAATAAAATATTTCTAGTGTCCACAGTGATATATTCTTGGTGAGGATGTTTTCTACCACCTTGAGGAGGAACGTTAGCTGTAGTTCCCTCAATGATTTTTAGAAGGGCTTGTTGAACTCCCTCTCCACTAACGTCTCTAGTGATGGAAGCACTATCAGATTTTCTTGTGATCTTATCGATTTCATCTATGTAGATGATTCCCATTTCTGCTTTTTTGATATCGTTCTCAGCATTTTGAATCAGCTTGAGTATAATATTTTCAACATCTTCTCCAACATAACCCGCTTCCGTGAGTGCTGTAGCATCTACGATTGCAAAAGGAACCTTCAAAATTCTAGCAAGAGTTTGAGCTAGTAAAGTCTTTCCACTCCCTGTCGGACCGATTAGAAGTATGTTAGATTTATCTAGTTCTAAATCTTTTTTACCAGTATTAAAATGAATTCTTTTATAGTGATTGTAAACAGCTACAGCTAGAGCTTTCTTTGCTTTGTGTTGCCCAATCACATACTGGTCTAAAATTTTTTTGATTTCAGCTGGTTTCGGAACATCACCAATGGAAGTTGTTTTGTCTCCACCAATTGGTTCCTCAGCAATGATCTCTGTGCATAGAGAAATACATTCATCGCAAATATAGACACCAGGACCTGCAACTAAACGTTTTACTTGATCCTGTTCCTTACCACAAAAAGAGCAATGAAGTTTTTCTCTAGCCATCAATAACCTATCCTTATTTTCGATCTGAATCCATCACATTATCAATGATTCCATAATTCTTAGCTTCCTCAGCAGTCATATAGAAATCACGTTCAATATCTCTTTCAATCAGTTCTAGCGGTTTTCCAGTGTGTTTCTCGTAGATTGAATTTAAGATTCCTTTGGTTCTAATGATTTCATTGGCAGCAATTTCAATATCGCTAGCCTGTCCAGTCGCCCCACCAGAAGGTTGATGCATCATGATTCTAGCGTGGGGAAGGGCAGTTCTTTTTCCCTTGGTTCCCGCAGATAGAAGCAATGAAGCCATAGAAGCAGCTTGACCAATGCAGATTGTTCTTACATCAGGTTTAACGTGTTGAATTGTATCATAGATCGCAAGACCAGAAGAAACATATCCACCAGGGGAGTTGATATAAACATAAATGTCTCTATCAGGGTTTTCTGCTTCTAGGAATAATAGTTGAGCAATGATTGCATTTGCATAGTTATCATCAATCCCGTTTCCTAGGAAAATGATTCTATCTCGCAAAAGTCTGGAATATACATCGGAGACTCTTTCTCCTCTACTTGTTTGTTCGACAACATAAGGAATCATGTAGCATTCCCTCCATTAAGAATATTTCTTATTCTTGCAAGTTCTACTTTTGGTTCAACCTTTTTGTCAGCTGATTCATAAATAAAATTCAAAACTTTTTTGAATAAAATCCCTTGTCCAATCTGTCTAATGACCCCGTCCATATGATATTGGTCAGGTTTTCCATAATGTTGAATATAATGCTGATATTCATGAGTAAGTTCTTCTGTTTCTACTGAAATTGATTCCAATTTTGCAATCTCGCTCATAGCAAGAGTATTCTTGATATTCTTTTCTGCTTGAGGAGTGAATTGAGAACGAAACTCTTTTGGATCCATTTTACTTTTTTCAGCAAATTGTTCAATAGTCATATGGTCTAGATTGTATCTATGAATCATATCATGAAAGAGTCCATCTTCTTCTTCTCTCACTAAGGATTCAGGAAAACTGAATTGGCTAGATGATACAATTTCTGCTAGCAGATGATTTTCAGAACTAGATTGTAAAGCTTTTTCGAAATTTTCTTTTCCACGTTTTAAGATATCAGCTTTGAGTCCATCCAAAGTACTATATGTCTCATCCCATTCAGCTGCGAAAGAATCATCAATTTCGGGAAGAATCACTTTATAGACACCATTGATTTTAATCTTATATGTGATTTTTTTTCCCGCAAAACTAGGATTAGGATTTGTACTTGGGTAAGTGAAATTGAATTGGCGTTCGCTGCCTTTTTTTAGACCAATAAAATTTTCTTCGAACTCTTTATTGTTCTTATCAATACCAAGATAGTATTTTGCCTCATCATTTTTTTGAAGAGTCACACCTTCTTCATCCTTAGATTCTAATTCAAGTTCAATGTAATCATTTTCTTCAACTAGCTCATCATCTTCTCTACTTTGAGTTTTGGAAAGTTCAAACTGAATCTTCTTAATTTCTTCATTCACAAAATCATCATTTACATCTGGTTCCATGATATCAATTTTTAGATTCTTGTAGTTTGAAAGTTCAACAGATGGCATGAGTTCAAATTCAGCACTAGCTTCCATCTTTTCATTTCGTTCATATGTTGTAATATTAATCTTAGGTTGGCCATAAGGTGAAAAGCCTAAATTGGGATATAACTCTTTTAAGCCATCTGTGAGCATTATATTGAGTGCATCTTCTGTGACAGATTCTCCCAATGTTTTTTTAACAATGTTCATAGGAGCCTTACCGGGTCTAAACCCTGCAATTTTTACTTTGCTAGCGGCTTTTTCATATGCTTTGTTGAATGCAGCCTCTATGTCTTGGCTATTGAATTTGAGTTGGACGGAAGCCTTCCCACTATTTGGTGTGTCAATTGTGTATTCCATAACTTGCTTTACTTTGGAGAATTGATTAGTCTGTGAGCGGGAAACGGGACTTGAACCCGCGACCCCCTCCTTGGCAAGGAGGTGCTCTACCACTGAGCTATTCCCGCATGGTGAATATCACCATAAAATCAATGAAGCCTCTACTGTAAAGAAAATTGAATTAGGAGGTTAATTTTTTTAGAAATAAAGTGAGCTCTCCCGACAGGATTTGTTTGAGTGCTTCTTGGTATCCCGATGGTATAGAATTTACTTTTTCTAGTAAGTAAAGTCCGACTCCAGCATTCAATGCAACTGCATGAGCACCTCCAGTTTCTTTTCCAGAAATCACTTCTTTCGCAAGTTCAATCGCAGCTTCTTTGGACTCTGCAGTGATGGAAGATTCTTCAAATTTCAATTTCAACTCTGAAGCAGAGAATGTTTTTTTTGTTAAGTTTGAGCCATCCACTAGAATATATTCAGTATCTGCGAACAAGGAGAATTCATCATATCCGTCTTTAGAATGACAAACGATTGCACGCTGAACACCTAGTGCTGAAATTACCTTCGCAACTCTTTCCAACAAGGAAGTGTGATACACACCAATGATCTGATGAGTCGGTGAAAGTGGATTTGCAAGTGGACCGATTAAATTGAAAATTGTTCTCATTCCCAAGGTCTTTCGAACATTGGCTGCATGTTTCATTGCAGGATGCCAGTTGGGTGCAAAAAGAAATGTAAATCCATCTTTGTGTAATCTTTCTTCAGCAGTTTTTGCATCTACTTGAAAGGAATACCCTAATGCTTCTAATAGATCACTAGAACCACAAAGAGAGGAGACAGATCGGTTTCCATGTTTTGCAACCTTGATACTCATAGAAGCTAACGTTAGTGCACTGAGTGTGGAAATGTTTAGAGAATTTTTTCCATCTCCCCCAGTTCCGCAAGTATCTAAGAATGGAAAGTCCCTGACCAAGCTTGGTTTGACTGCACTTTGTCTTACTGCTTTTACAAATCCAGTAAGTTCTTCCGTTGTTTCTGTTTTCAGTTTCATTGCAGTGAGAAATCCCGCTAGATGAATTTCTGGAACTTTTCCTTGCATTACTTCATTCAAATAGAAGGTTGCTTCTGTTTCAGTAAGAGAATTTCCCTCAGTGAGTTTATTTAGGATTTCTTGGATATTCATTTTTTAATCCTTTCATAAGATTTTTTGGTTTTAATAATTCGTAATTTGATATTAGATAACGAATTCCTGAAAGTACAGTAACAGCTGTTGTGATTAGCATAAGATAGTAGGGTAGAAATGCTGCAAGGTAGTTGATCCAATCTAGTTCCCCTGCATCTTTGTTTTGAATTTCCTTGGTAAATAGAATTAGATTATCAGTTGCAATTTCTAATCCGAACTTTCCCGACTCTCTGCCCTTTTCATAAACATTGTTAATAACTTTTTTTTGACCAGTGGATACAACCATAAGTAAGGTTACTAGTACAAGAATTGCAGACATCTGAAACGCAGTTTTCAGCTTTGCCATATTAGTTGTCTTAACAGATTTTCCTTGAGAGATTCCAATATATCTTAGACAAGTAATAAGCATATCTCGCATAACAATTAATAAAACCATCCAAAACTCTACTTGTTCATTTAATAAAATAAAAGAACCAAAAGCACCAGTAACTAGAATCTTATCTGCAAGTGGGTCTAGAAATTTTCCAAATTCAGTAGTTTGATTCCATTTACGTGCAAGGTATCCATCTAAGAAATCTGTAAGTGAGGCAAATAAAAAAAGTCCAAATGCTATTGTTTTATAGAATGAATCTTCTTGGAATAAACAGTATAAAAAAAAAGGTACTAAAAGAATTCTAATGATTGTTAGGAAATTTGGAAGATTTAGATTGTCTTCTTTTGTTTCCATTCAGAACTATACCCTGAATTCTCCAAGCATGTCATATTCCAAGAAGGATTCAATTTTTACTTTTCCTATTTGACCAATTTTATGTTGAGAGTCTTTTGGCACAAATACTACTTCATCAATCTCAGGTGCATCTTGATATCGTCTTACGATAGTATTTTTTGTTTCTATAGAATCAATAATAGCTGGAAACTCTTTTCCAACTCTATCTTGGTGAATTTCCTTTAGAACTTCCAAATGAACTTCTCTAACTAGATTTACTCTATGAGCTGCTTCTTTTTCTGAAATCTCAGATTTGATCTTGAAACCTTCAGTTCCTTCTTGGGGTGAGTATGCAAAGAGTGCAAGTTTTTCTGGTTTAACATCTTTTACAAATTGAATTACTTCATCTACATCATTTGAAGTTTCGCCTGGATATCCTAAAATCATTGAGGTTCTAATTTCTAAACCTTTTCTTTCTCTAGCTTTAGCAAATAGTTCTTTATAAAAATTTGCATTTCCAATTCGATTCATTGATTTCAAAATTTTTTCAGAAACATGTTGAACAGGGGATTCAAAATAAGGAGCAATTTTTTCATTTTGTAAAACTAAATCTAGAAGTTTAAAAGTTTTTTTATCGGGATATAGATAGAGAAGTCTAAGAATTTCTAGTCCTTCTAGCTCTGAGATTTCATTAAGTATTGACTTTAGTTTATCAGTATCTTTCCCATAAAATACAGTGTCTTGGGAAACAATGCAGATTTCTTTAGCACCTTCTTCAATTCTGAGTTTAGCATCCTTTAGAATTGTTTCTTTGGGAGCATCTCTGAATTCACCCCTAAGACTTGGGATGATGCAAAAATGACAACCTCTGTTACAGCCATCAGAAACTTTTACATAAGCATAAGGTTTAGAATTCTTTTTGAGCTTTGACTTGATGATGGAACGAGAAAGAATTTCTGAGTTAAAATCATTTTCTTTTCCAAACAGTTCAGGAAAATTTTTTTTGAGAATGGAACCTGCTTCAGAATACTTTCCAGTACCAAAGCTAAGATCCACTTCAGGAATATCTCTAGCGATTGCATCAGGATAACGTTCTGCAAAACAACCTACAACTACAAGTTTTTGCTTGTGCTTTTTTTTCACTTTGCCTGCATCTAAAATAGTTTCTATTGTTTCTTCAGTAGCAGATTGAATGAATGTGCATGTATTGATTAAATGAAGGTCAGCAGTTTCTGGAGTGTTACTAATCACTAGTCCTTCTTTCAATAGCGACTCTTTCATGTGCTCAGAGTCAGCTATATTTTTAGGACAACCTAAGGTAGTTATGTAGAACTGCTTTTCTTTCAAAACTATTCGCCTGCTTCTTTTATGATAAACTGAGTGCTATCATATTTATTCTGAACTTTGTAAAAAACTTTCTTAATCATCTTACCCGGTTTTCCAAGCAATACCTTAGCCTTTCCATTTTGAACCATTTCCACGCCACCGCCATTGCCAATAATCATTTCAAGTCTATCCTTGGCTTCTAGGTGTTTTACTTCACCAGCAGGGATGAGTCTTCTTTCACCGTTTTGTCCATCTATAGTAAACTCAGCATAACTAGACTTAACAAATGTTAAGGTGACTTGAATTGGGATATTTCCCGAAGGTGCGATGTTTGAACCTGATTTCTCTGCTCCAAGAGTTAGAAATACTTTTGCTGAGTCTCCCGTAATTGCTTGGGTGATTACTTTGATTTCTCTTCTAAGACTTTCTAATTCAGCTTTGGAATAAGAAAGAGTAGTCTCTTCATTCAGTTTACTTTCAAAAAGATAAACTTTTTTTTCAGGAAATATATTAAAACCAATCACTGCAATTTTTTCATTGTCTTCAGTTCTAACACCTTTTATGAAAATCTTACACTGTTGATTGTTCACACTAATTGTAAAACCATTCTCTGGAGTCAGAGTGAGTGCCATTCCCGAACTTTCAGGAATTGTCTGAGAAATGAAATTGATATCAGTAGGAACACCTTGGATATATTTATTTCCATTTTCTAATACAGTTGGTGAATTAGAATCTTCATCTTTTGAAGGCTCATAGAAATAGGCAAAAGCTCCAACTATGATGATTAAAACAAGAATTATTGCAATGGGAAGTAACGCTTTATTTCTCTCAAGTTCCAGAGCAATCATCTTGACAGTTGGTTTTGTCAGTTCTTCTAGAGGAAGAGAAGACTGGTCTAATTGTTCCCCTCTAAATAAATTCAGGATTTGAGCAGTATCTATTTTTAGATAGTCTGCATAAGTTTTTAAGAAACCCATTGTATAGGTTTCAGCAGGAAACTGACTATAGTCTTCATTTTCCAGTGCGATGATATACTTTAAAGGAATATTGATGTCTTTGGAAACATCTTTAATAGTTAGTTTTCTTTCTTCTCTAGCTGATTTTAGAATTTGACCTACTCTCTGATTCAATGTAGTTCTCCTGATTATTCTTTAGATTCTGGTTGTGGTGTTGGGGCACTCACTAATGGGTTTTGAACGATCTTTGCATTTCCACTAATTTGGTAGTTAAAGACTCCATCTTGAATTTCAGAGTCTAATACTATCTTAGAATATTCTATTGTTGTTTCTTTTCCTCTCGCATCTCTACCAATAGCTTTTTTGATTAGATAATCATTTGAGTCTATGTAAAGAGTCATAGTCTCAAATCCGCCGATTTTTTCTCTTTGTTCAAGGGCAAGAACAAAATAGGAATTCCCATCTTCTAGTTTTTGAGGTTGTGTAGTGGAATCAAACTTATAGTGGTACTTTCTGAACATTCTGCTGAGACCAGTTGGGGAGCCTGGTTGAAAGATTGGTTCGTTATTAGAGTTTTTCTTTTGGATATCCATAGCTTGGATTCCAGCAGCGCCAATTTTTTTGATGTAAATCCAAAGTGTTTTTCCATTAGAAACAATTGCATCCCCATCTGGTTGGGTGAAATCATAACGAATCTTTCCTGGATTTTTGTATTGACTTGTTCCTTTCAGGGATGAGGTTTTTTTTCCATTTGTAGTTAGAATCTTAAAATCAGCAGTCATGGATTTCATTTCAGTGTATTTTTTTTTAACTTTTTTTACTACTTCCGAAGGAGAATTCCAATTATGTGACTGTGAGCCTAGAGAGCCAACAATTCCTAAGCATAAAACTAAACTCAATAAACTATGTTTCATATTACCACGCCGAAAAGGGTTTCTTCCACTTTTTTTGGTCTATCTATCTCTGTTAAGTCATTTTTTTCGAATAGATTCGAAGTGTTGAAAGATTAAGATTGTGAATTACATCTTTCCAAATATATAGAAAGGATAGGATCATCATTAATAATTGTTTTACACTGCATAAATAAAACCTTTGCTTCAGCAATTTTTCCTTGTTTGAAAAGTGAAAGCGCTTCTTCATATTTTGATTTTATAGCAATTTTTTTCTGAATCGAATCCTGAGTATGTCCTGCAAAACTTTCATAAATGAGAAGATTTTTTTCTCTACCTCTAATCAATGTATAGTCCAATTCACGAATTGTTTTTTTCTCGTTTTCATCTAAAGAAGAATATACCGTTTCTGAAAGAATGATATTGGATTGATAATCCTTATTTAGATTCTCTAGTCGTGAAGCGATATTTACAGTGTCTCCAATCACAGTTGTGTCTAGTCTTTCTTCTGTTCCAACTGTTCCTAGACTTACTATTCCTGTATGAATGCCAATTCCGATAGAGATACTTGTTTGACCAGTTTTTTCTCTTTCTATATTCCATTGATTCATTTTTTGGAGAATATCAGTGGAAGCTTGTAAGGCATCACTAGGAGATTTTGGAAATATAGCCATAATTCCATCGCCAATAATTTTATCTATAAACCCATGGTTCTTACTAATGATGGAAATTGTTTCTTTAAAATAGTTGTTTAAAAAACTAAACACCTCTTCTGAACTTAGTTTCTCAGATAGGCTTGTAAATCCTCTGATATCTGCAAAAAAGATAGTCATCTCTTTTTTTAAATGATCTCCGAGTTTTACATCAATGATATTATTCCTATTCAGTAGTCTTAAAAATTCAGAAGGAACAAACCTAGCAATTGCGAAGTTAGTACCGATTAAACTCTCAGCTAATTCTTCCGATTTAAAAAAAGCTCTAGAAAATCTGGATGCAATGATAGTCGATTGGAATAGAATAAATACTACTAATCCATAACCAAATATATAAAAACTATGAATGATATGCATAGCTACGAAAATATCATGTATAACTGCAACAATAATTAGAATAACACCTAAAAAGAAATAGACTATATCATCCCTGCCTTCTATGAGCGCTCGGATCATTGTATAAATTAGATAACTTAGGAAAAATAGAATAAACAATTGATAAAATATATTTACTTCAGTAAAAAATTTAACTTCGGTAAATAATACTATCAATGAAAAAAGAGTACTTACCCCAAATACAATTTTAGTAAATAACAATGAGAATTCTTCTTTGTATAGTGAATAAACGAATCCAACAAATAATGGGACGCTAATGTAAAAAGTTAAGTATTCAAAAGAAAATAAAAAATTCCAGCTGAATAGGGAAAAGTCGTTGTGCAAGATTCTTTCAGAAGTCAGAAGAGTTCTAAAACCAATAATAATACAAAATATTCCAAAAAAAAGTGGAGAAACATCTTTTCGTCTTAAAAGAAATAACGTTAGGTGATATATCCCCATGATAAAAAGAGTACTTACTAGAAAGATATCCATCACAAATTGGAATTTTTTTGTAATTAAAATGGAAGCTGTATCCCCAATGATTATGCTATCCCAAAGACCTCCATTCGGATCTGAAAAATTAGCAATATGCAAAATCAATTCTAGTTGAGAATTGGAATAGATTGGTACAATAGAAAAATGAAAACCAGGTTTAGTCTCTTTTTCAACTGTCCCAATTTGTCCACCACTAGAAGCTTCTCTGCCATTCACAAATGCCTTATAAGCTGTTCCGATTGTTGCAAACTTTACACTAATCGTTGGGTGAATAGGAAGATTCACTAAAAGTCTAAAGGTTCCATAACCTTTACCTGAAATCTTGGTTTGATTGATTTCAATGTTTTTCCATGTCCCAGGAAAGTTTACATAACCAGAAAGTTTCCCATTGCCATTTGCAATATCATCTGAGGATAGAAATTGTTCAAAATAAAACTCCCATTCACCATCTAGGGGAATATTACCACTTTGGATAAAATTCCAGTTTTCTAAATCTATTTGACCTTTGCTTGCTTTTGGAATGGGTTTTGTTTGCTCTTGATTGCAAGATGTAATTATTGTTAGGCTAAAACAAAGTATAACGAATGTAAGCCTTAGAAAATACATTACTTATTCATTTATCCTTATTCAAAATTGGCACAAGTCTTTTTTTGATTTCTTTGTATGATATTATTTTTTTCGAAAGATCCAAGGTGGGGTTGGGTCTTTATCTGCCCAAAGTCCAATAGAATTTTTTTTTGCTTCTTCTTCAGCACTTAGGTAAGGTCCCTTTTTTCTGTGAATCTTATAAACCCAAACCATACCAAGTTTTAGCATTTCCAGATTGATGTCTTTTCCTTCTAGAAAGATTACACCAAGTGTTCTTCCAAATTGATCCTTTCCTTTATGATCCACGGTAACTTGCTTTTTATGTACTAAAGATTTGAGTGCTTCTTTTGATTTTGTTCCAAACGCTTGGTTTGTTTCTGGAGCATCAATACCAAATAGTCTTACTTTTACTTGTTTATTTTCCACTAGTATTCTAACTGTGTCTCCATCATGAACACTAACAACTTTGCCCGAAAATGTTTCTGCATAGATTGAAATTGAATAAATAAAAACAATGGCACTATAGATAAAGTTTTTCACGTTGAATTACCTTCCCAATTTTTTTAAATGGAATTCCCACTTCTAAAGACTGCATTGCATGTATTTCATAGATATTAATTATGTAGAGTACATTTTTAGAAATATAAAAATCATACCTATTTTTTTTAATTTCTTCAAATTCTTCTTCTGAACTAATCACTCCTAATTTTAATAATTCTTCTAAGATTTTGGTGTTTAAAACTAAAAGATAATTTGTGCCTTGTAAAAAAATTTCATCAAAGTCGATCTGATCCCCTGTTCTTAGATCAAATGTAAAACCTTTATAAACATTATTAGGGTGTGCTGCCCCTGAAAGATAACCAACTGCTGCATAGTGTATAGAGATTAAATTTCCTTCATTATGTTTTACATCAAACTTGACTTCTAAGTGAAAAGATGGATCAGATTTACTGGCATTTCTATTGCACTCAAATTCATTATCATATCTTTTGATATCTTGGAATTCTTTTTTTAATAGTTTATTGATTTTATTCAATATAGAGGATTCTAACTCAACTCCGAATTTTTTTACAAGTACTGGATACTTGACTTTAATAGAACAATTTCGGATTGTTTTTGAACTTGAAACTGATTCAATTTCCACGAGGGCAAATGGACTTTTTCTAGATTGGGAGAAAAGTTCTGTTCCCTGCAAAATGATTAGTATTAGATAAAAAAACTTCATATTCACGCTTATATCTTAGACCCAAATTGGAAAAAAGAATTAATTTATTGCTATCCTATTATCGGAAAAAGTAGTCATATAAGATAGTAAAACTAGAACTGGTTTCCGATAAGTGAACTAGGACAATCTCATGAAAAAACTATTTCTAATCCTTTCTTGGAATATTATCTGCTTCAGTCTTTTTTCTCAAAATACAATTAGTGAAAAAGAAATTCGTAAAGCAAAGAAAGTAGAGTTCAACAATCGAGTCAATGAAAAAGCTCCAAGTAGGTATAAGGTTGAAAATGAGGAATTAGGAAAGGAAATTGCAAAGAATATTCAATATGACGGGAATAAACAAAATGAAAAATCAGTAGTGAATGCTTCTAGAATTCCGCCTAACGGAAAAGAACTAGGTGCTGATATTTTAGTCTTTACTGAGAAGTCCAAGTTTGGACATATTAATTCTATCCAAAGAATTCTTTCGGGATATGTGCAAGAAGCTTTTCGCTATAGTGAAAAAGATTCTACTCTTATCGCAAAATACGTTCTATACTATAATGCAATGCATAGGAATGATCTGGATTATTTTCAAAAAAGATTTAACCCTTCTATTAAAACTCTAATTTCTAAAGAAGGAGCAGGGATTTCTACAGATTATAAGGATTGGTCGGGAAACACAGAAATTGTAATCCCAATCGAAACAAGTTCAGCTAAACAAAAAGGGGAAATTGGATTAGATGAATTAGAAGATGAGGTAGAAAAAATTCTTAAAAATAAGAAAGATAGCTCAATAGATAAGAAAAAATTTTCAAAGATCAAAGATGAAAAAAAGATTAGAGAAAAAATCGCTGAGTATAAACTTAGAAAAGACAAAGAGGCAAATTCTAAGAACTCAGAGAATAAAAAATCTAAACTAGAAAATGAACTAATTGAACTTAAAAAAGATCCTAAGAAAAATGAAAAAATTATCTTAGCAATTGAGAAAGAAATTTCTGAACTAGAGGTTTCTAGAAAGAAAAGTCCAAAAAATACTGAAGAGAGTAAAACTTCAAATTCCGATTCTAAAAAAAGTGCCAAAGATAAAAAATCATCTAAAGAAGAAATCTTAACAAAAAGAGAAGACGATGGCACTGATGATAAAACTTCTAAGTCGAAGAACGATAGTATTTCTGATTCAAGGATAGAGAAAGAAGAAACTTACTCAAAACTAGATATTGACCCAGAAGAACTCCTCAATGAACTAAACAAAGCAAAAGATGAATTAGCCAAGAAAGAAGCTCTAGAGAAACAAAGAGAAGAGTTTTCTCCAAGCATCATTGAAGGAAAGATTCCATTTATAAGAACACTAAACCTGATTGAAGGAGAATGTACAAATGAGATTCATCTTTTGGATCCAGCAAAGGATGACTTTGTGTTTAAAGGCAATTTTAACAGAATCTGCGGAAAGAATTTCAAGATCTTTGCAGGTAATATTTTAGTTGTAGGAACGATAGGCGATGGGGAGAGATTAGTTCTACTTAGTCATAAAAACCTTAAACCATCAGGAAAGTCAGAGGTTTTCGTATATAACAAAACAATTTTAGAAATCAGTGACGGTTATCTCTATGCAACTGAAAAAGATAACGGAAGATTTTACCTTTCCAAATTCGATTCAAATCTAAAGAGAATTCTAAGAAGTGAGAAAGAAATTTCTGCTGAAACTACACTCATCTTTTATGGAGAAAAGATTTATACCACAGGCAAGGGCGAAAATGGTCAGACAGAAATTAAAATTTTCACTAAAGAAGATTTGAAGTTCATCAAAAAGTTTGGAAGTGAAACTTTAAAATGATTGAACTTGTAACTAGCTCAAAGTTAACCAAACAGGTTTTTGAGAAGTTACCTCTACTTTCAGAGAAAGAATTAGACATCTTAGTCACTGGGGAAGAGGGTGTAGGAAAGACAAGATTTCTAGAAGAATTAAATGGAACTAATGATCTATTAAAGTTAAACTCAGAAAATTTTTTCAATGATCTAGAAATTTTTTTCCAAGCCAAAACTCTGAAGTCTAAAAAGTCAATTATAATAGATAGAATAGAAGAGTTAGACACTGCAAGCCAAAGCCTAGTTTATAAATTTTTAGAGACAAGAACGATTCAGTTTTCTGATAAGGAAGTTGGAGGAATTACTAGTTTTTATTTTACCTCTAGACTCAGTTTAGATGAGCTAGGTTTAAAAAAAATTATTCGAGAAGATTTGTTAAAACGAATTAGTGTAATTAGAATTCATATTCCCCCACTCAGAGAAAGAAAGGAAGATATTCCAGAACTTACTAATCAATTGATATTATTTTTTACTAAGAAATATAAAAAAAAAATTACTAAAATTACTGAACCCCTAGCAGAATTTTTACTATCTTCCCCTTGGTTTGGTAATATTACTGAACTTTCTAATCTACTTTCAACGTTAGTTCTATTTGCAAATTCAACTGTTTTAGACATCAAACAAGTTCCCAAAACTTATTTGAAAGAGTCCAAAGAGTTATTCTCAAAAAAAATTGAAGTAACACCAGGTGTAAATTTAGCACAATATGAAAAAGAAATCATTAGAGTGAATTTAGAATTACAGAATGGAAATAGAGAAAGAACAGCAGAAATTTTAAAAATTTCTACTAGGAATCTCTATAGAAAAATTAAGGAGTATGACTTATGAAATTAATATTAGTAATCGTTTTTTTTATTTTTGAGATAGTCTATTCTAGACCTGTTGATATTGAAGATGCAAATGTTCCTGAGATTGTAAAAGCAACTTTCTATGAAAAGTTCAAAAATCCATTTAAAGGAAAGGTTGAATGGTCAACAGATAGAGGAGTTTTTTTAGCTCAATTCAAAGGAATGACAAAATCAAATCCAGAGCCATTTTTGATTTCATGTTTTATCAAAGAAACTGGTGAATGGGATAGAACAATTCGTAAATTTGATTTAAAAAGTGCTAAATCCAATCTTCCAGAATCCGTAAATAAAAAAGCGCAAGAAATATCTAAAAAGAATAAAAATTCTAAAATCAATATTTTATTTACTGAGACAAAGTCTGAAAAAAATTATAAAGTATCAATTATTACTAAAGATGATATTAAGTTTATCTCACTTGACTAATTCTTAACGTTGTGCGAAATCAATTAGGAATTGAATCTAACTAGACAGGGATGCAATCAGCAACACTTCGGCTATGGCTCAGTGCATCGCTTGGGCTACCGAACGCCCAAACCCTTTCACATTTAGTTACAATCTAATTCAACTTATAGGCAATATTTTATTACTTCATTTTGAATTAGATTAGAAATCTGGGTACTAATCAATTTATTTCTCCAAGAGTCTCTAGTGAAGAAATAATTTCTTATTTTGAGTAAACTAATCATACAATCTTTGGTAGATTTTCTTTTCTAAAGAAGGGAAGATGAATAAGATTAGAATTAAACTGTAGGTTAAAGAATATTCAATTAGTTTTACCTGAAATAAGCTTAAGCCTAAGTTCTTTCCATTCCAGTGAAAAAAAATCCAAAATAGTACAAATCCTATACTGATTGAAATTATATGAAGAACATAAGTGCCCTCTTGTCTAAAAAAGACTAAGGGGATAGTAATTACCCAGTACCATGGCCAGATATATGCTGTGAAAATTAGATAGAATAAAATCAAAACAAATGTTATTTCTTCGAGGAAGGTTTTTTTATCTTTTATTTTATATGATCTATAAAATAAAAATGGAAAGAAACAAAATCGAACGAATAAGATGATTCCAATTGCTTTTCCAATGGAAATTCCAATTATCTCTTTAAAAAAAACTGCTATCATTGCTGGGGTAGATGTTGTCCACATAGATCCAAGAATTGCAAATGCTTTGAATGATTCTTTATTCTGAAAATATTCAAAATAAAAAAATACAATTAATGGAAGAGTCATTATAAATGCAGGTAGCGCATAACGTAAACTATTCCATATAATCTTTTTGAAAAAGGAAGATAAACTTTGTGAGTTTTCTTCATCTTTATATGATTTAGGTAAGGATAGAAAGATAGGAACAAGTATTGCAAAAGGAAATTTTATGAGAATAGAAATGAATAAGAAGAAAAATGCTAATACAAACTTGGACCTAATTGCAAAGTTAATCGCAATCAAACTGGTTAGAATTACAAAAATATCATTGTGACCATTTATCAAAATTTCATCAATACTTAGTGGATGGATCAAAAACATCATAGCAGATAGTTTTCCTAATCCTTCTTTGTAGAATTCTGAAATTTTATAAACCAATATTGATACTGATAGATAAGCGATTAGTGTTAGAATCTTTAGAAAGAAAATCTCTGTCAGTAAATTTGTGGAAATGCTTGTGACTAACTTAAAAAAATAGGTTAAGATAGGAGCATACATTGCGGTAATATTCACCCAAACTCCTATTATGGAAGTGATTTCTTTTTCAGGTGCATTGGCAATTGGTATAAGATAAGGATTTACATTTTGAATTGATTGAATCCTTCCTAAACCTAGATAATAGTAAAAATCGTTAGAAGAAAATGCCGGCAAGGATAGATTGAAACAAATTATTAAAATAATGGTTATTGATTGAAGTTTTGTTAGAGTTAAATTTTTATCTTTGAACATTGAATTCAATGTTAGGATGATGAATATATAGATTAAAATTTGAATGAATGATCTCATTCCATAGAACACAAGTGATAATTCATAGGAAGATAGAAATTTCATACTTAGGTAAAGAGTTTCTTCGGGAACAATTTGTAAAAAACCAAATTGTAATTGAGATACAACTGGTAAAAAAAGAATAGAGTTTAGTAGATAAAAAATTAGGTAGAGAGTTAAGTTTTCTCTTTTAAAAAAGTTTTTTTGATTCAATTAATTTTAATCCTTTTTAATCATTGTTTACATGAATTAGAATTTAAGTATTTTCAAAGATTAGATTTTTTATCAAGATAAATTTCTCTTTTCGATTACGTTAAGAAAATTTTCATTAAAATAAACTAAGCTTAATTAAATCTTACTATCATTTTATGATACTAAGAATATGATCCTAGAGTCAAAAATTATCTAATTATTGTTTGACTAAAATTTCCTAAATGAAATATTGTATTGCATGGAATTTTCATGCCCTTCCTGCGGAGCACCAATTCAATTTAAGTCTAGATTTTCATTCTATGGTGTATGCAGCTATTGTAACTCTACATTAGTAAGAAAAGACAAGTCAGTTGAAGCTCTGGGCAAGATTTCAGACATGCTGCAAGACTTAAGTCCTATCCAAATTGGTAGCACAGGGATTTTGAAAGATAAGAAATTCACCGTTCTAGGTAAACAAAAGATTTCCTACCCTGAGGGAGTTTGGAATGAATACTTTCTTGGTTTTGGTGACGAATCCACAGCTTGGCTTTCAGAGTCCCAAGGTGAGTATATGGTCTCTAAGTTAATTGACTCTGTTTCTATTCCCGAGAAGAATGATGTCCATCCAGGTGGTTCATTGACAATTGATAAAATAAAATATAATGTGATTGATAAAAGAAAAGTAGTTTGTGTGGGAATTTTAGGAGAGCTACCAGAGCAGATTTTGGTAGGAGAAAAATTTGTAAGTGTGGATCTAATCTCTGGAGTTTCTCAGTTCGCAAATATTGGATATTTTATAGATGGAAAGAAATTTTTTAAAGGTAGTTATTATGAGTTTGAAGATTTTCAATTTCAAAATCTGAGGAAGATCGATGGCTGGGATTGAAGAAAAAAAAATTCACGCACCACTCAAAACCTTTTCTTGCCCCAACTGTGCAGGCAGTGTTGGGATCAGAGCTGTCGGAAATTCTATTACAGCAGTTTGTAGTTATTGCAACTCAGTTATATCAACTGTAAATGAAGAGTATAAAATCCTTGAACAAGCAAACCAAAAGATGACTAAGGTTCAATACCTAGAGCTTGGTATCAGAGGCAAGCTCAAAGGTCATCTCTGGGAGGTCGTTGGTTATCTGGAAAGATGTGATGGGACTAGGCAATATTCATGGTCTGAGTATTTACTCTTCAATCCAACGAAAGGATTTCGTTGGCTTACACTAATCGATGGACATTGGAGTTTTGGTGTCAAATTGAAAAGCTATCCTAAGATCTATCGAAAAGATGATAGACCTAAGGCATTGCATTTAGGTAAAGATTATTATCTCTATAACGAAGGACAGACAATCACTACATTTGTTATTGGGGAATTCTATTATCGAATCAAAACGGAAGATTCAGTGGAAACTGCAGATTTTGTGTCTTCACCTGAAATGATATCGATGGAGAAAACGGATTATGAGGTGAATTGGACAATCAGCACTTATCTAAACCCTGAAGAAGTAAAAGAAGCATTTTCCATTCAAAATCCTTTACCAATTCCAATTGATATAGCTCCCAATCAACCTTCACAATTTGCTGAGAAAAGAAAATCTTCATGGAGTACTTATTTCAAATTCTTAGCTTTTGCCTTTATCATTCAATTAGCTTCTGTTTGTTTCTTAAACAAAGAAGAAGTTTTCAAAGATACGATTTCCTTTCGTGAAAACGATCCTCAAAAAACGAAAGTGACAAAACAGTTTAAGATTAGGGAAGGAAATAAAGCACTTGATATTGATATTTATGCTCCACTCAGAAATAGTTGGATAGAGATTGGAATTGATCTTGTCAATGATAAGACGGGAGAAACATTTGAGGTAGATGGAGATATGGAATTTTATTCTGGAATAGATGGCGGTGAATCTTGGTCAGAGGGTAGTATGTCAACAACACTAACACTTTCTAGTATTCCCGAAGGAGACTATCATCTAAACATTGAAGTTGTTGGGGATGGACTTAGGATAAATCCAATGGATACAATTCTTAAACCTAATGCATATGGTAAGTATGAACTTCCACTAACGTTCAATCTAGTGAGTGGGGCATCAAATTGGTCTAATTTCCTTTTCTTTATTTCTATTTTTATCATATATCCAATCTATTTATCTATCAGAAGTTATTTCTTTGAAGTGAGTCGTTGGTCCAAAAGTGATTATAATCCATATTCGGCGGAGTCTTAAATGAGAGTATATACTATAACTGCTATTCTATGTTGTTTATTTTTAATTTATATGAACTTCACAGGTAGAAGTCTTTTTGGAAGTGGTGGAAGAAGTATTTTCTTTCGTGGTCATAGTCAGTATCATAAATAATATTAGGAGAATCTTATGTTTGATGATTTATTAAAAAACACTTTAAACGTTGTTGTTTACTCAGGGCTTGGGCTTGTTATGCTCTCAATTTCTTTCATAGTGTTTGATAAAATTACCCCAGGTGATCTTTGGAAAGAGATCGTTGAGGAACACAATATGCCACTTGCGGTGACTACTGGTGCTATGACAATTGCAATGGCAATTATTATCGCTGCAGCACTCAAAGGCTGATGGCATATGTCTATCTAGTTTCTGTATTCGTCATTGCAACCTGCGGACTTGTCTATGAACTAGTTGCAGGAGCATTAGCAAGCTATCTACTTGGTGATTCTGTAACTCAGTTTTCAACAGTTATTGGAGTCTATCTATTCTCAATGGGTATTGGCTCTTTTTTTTCTAAGTATATTGAGCGAAATATTATTGGAGTCTTCATTCAGGTGGAAATTCTAGTAGGACTAGTGGGTGGGTTTTCCTCCTCAATTCTATTCCTTTCTTTTGAACATGTCGCAAGCTTTAGAATCATCTTATATACTTTAGTTGCAATCACTGGAATGCTAGTTGGTCTGGAAATCCCTCTTGTGATGAGATTTTTAAGGAGTCATTTTGAGTTTAAAGATTTAGTCGCAAGGGTTTTCACTTTTGATTATGTTGGGGCACTGCTCGCATCTCTATTGTTTCCCTTACTTCTAGTTCCTTATCTTGGGCTAATCAGAACAAGTCTTCTTTTTGGAATTTTGAATGTACTCACAGGACTATTAACTTTATATCTTTTTAAGAATGAGGTTCCATGGATTAGGTTATTAAAAATAGCATCCATCGTTGCACTTATTGCACTACTGTTGGGTTTTGTATATTCAGAAAAAATTTTAAGCTTTGCAGAAAGTTCTAATTATCAAGATAAGGTGATCTATTCAAAAACTTCAAGATACCAAAGGATCGTACTCACACATTCTCAAAATGATATCAGACTATTTCTTAACGGGAACTTACAATTCAGTTCTAGAGATGAATATCGTTACCACGAAGCGTTAGTTCATATTGGGCTTGCAGCAATCCCAAACCCTAAAAATGTTTTAATCCTTGGGGGAGGGGATGGACTAGGGCTTAGAGAAGTCTTAAAATATCCAAGTATAGAAAAAATTTATTTAGTGGATTTGGATAAAGAAGTTACGGAACTTTTTTCAAAACATCCTATTCTTGTTTCCTTAAACCAAAATTCACTTAGTTCCCCAAAGCTAAAAGTATTCAACGAGGACGCATTTCTTTGGATGAAAGAAACCAAAGAAAAATTTGACTTTATCATTGTTGATTTTCCTGATCCAAGTAATTTTTCTGTTGGAAAGTTATACACTGATTCATTCTATAAATTATTGAATCTTTCCTTAAATCCAAAAGGACTCGCAGTAATTCAAAGTACTTCTCCTTATGTTGCTAAAAGGACTTTTTCTTGTTTGAATACTACTTTAAAATCTGTTGGGTTTTCGACTTATCCTTATCATGTTTTTGTTCCTGCTTTTGGAGACTGGGGTTATATCCTTGTGTCCAAAGAACAATTTCATCTATCCAAAAACTATCCAAAAGAATTGAAGTTTATAAATTTTGATATTGCTGAATCGTTGTTTGTCTTTCCAAGTGACATGAGCCTAAGCTCAGAACCTGTGAACAAATTGAACAATCAAATTTTAGTTAGACTTTTTGAAGAAGAGTGGGGTGCTTTTATCCATTAAGAATAGTTTTGTAATGAATTAATTCATTTTCTTAAACAAAACTTTATCCTTCATAACTTTTTTTGCAAAGAATAAAAAAATACTTGAAATATATTTTTACATTCTTGGATTCTTCCTGTGGGGGCTTAAAAGAATGAAGGCAAAAATAAATTATTTACTATTAATTGGGATAATTTCATATTTTAATATTAACTGGGATTGTAATAAAAAAGACCAATTGAAGCCTATTCCTCCCAAGTACTATCCTAAAACAATGAATGAAGATCAATTACAAGTTGAATCATACAGTCCTAGTTCAGAAAGTTTAGTGAGTTTAGATAAAAGAAAAGAAATAGAAGTTAGTTTTAATCATCCAATCGTACCTTATGAAGAAACAGGTGTTTCATCAAAACCTTGTTTTATTGTAGAACCACAAATCAAAGGAAAATTTCTATGGCTAAGTTCAAGACTTTGCACTTTCCAACCTAGTGAAGACTGGAAAGAAAATATTGTTTACTATATTACTGTGCAAAAAGGCTTGAAGTCTCACAAAGAGCTAACTTTTTTACAGCCATTCGCTTTTCACTTCAAAAGAGAAGCTGAATATATTGAGAAAGATCCTACAACAAAAAATGATGAAAACCAATATGATAGTGATTATTATAATAATCATATAAGGATTGAAAAGCTAGTTGTGGGTGATTCTTATGAATATCGAGGAGGTTATGACAGTGAATTACCTAAAAATATAGGTTTAGAAGGAAAATTTATCATTTATTTCAACCATGAAATTGCACCAAAATTCTTTGAATCGATTCGTGTTTACCAAAATGATACTTTACTTGAAGTCAAATACAAAAAAATTAAAGATGAAAATTCTCCATTACTCTTTCCTGTTGAAATAAAAACTAAAGAATCCTTGTTAAGGAATTCTAAAATTAGTATAAAAGTTTACGATGATATTGAGTCAAACAATGGAAAGAAATTAGAGTCTGTATGGTCACATGATTTAGAAACATATAGTGACTTTACTTTGCATTTCTCATCTGGTTCAAGTGTTGGAACGTTCGAATATGATAGTTGGGGTTATAATCTAGATTTTAGTAATCAATTCAATTCCGAAGATCTACCTAAATATGTAAAATTTGATCCACCTGTAAAGTATTTATTCAATTATAGAGGAGAACAATCCGCTACAATTCCCATTAGAAACTGGGATGTGAAGCCTGGTGTTAAATACAAAGTTACGATTACTCCTTTCAAGGATAAATATGGAAATTTATTAAAACTGGATGAGAATACTTTTTCATTCAAGATGCCTAACAGATTGAGCTATTCATTTTTGGATCATAGTGTAGGGGAATTTAGCGTAATTGAATCAAGGATGAAGCAAAGGTATCCTGTATTTGTATCAAATACAGAAAGCTTGGGTATCGATTTGAAAAAAATTGATCTACAAACTATCTTGGATTTTCTTTCAAGTAAAAAGGAAGATAGTTATACAAGTGATAAAACTATTTTTTTTAAAGATGCTAAGCAAATTTCATGGAAGACTGGATATAAAGAAAATGAAAGAGGAAGAGCGTTATTCGATTTTTCTAACTATTTAACAAATAATAAAGGCTGGTTAGCTCTTAGATTTAATCTAAGTTCCTTTGAAGGAAATTCTAGTATAAATGAGCAAATCATCCAAGCAACAGATCTTGGAATGACAACAAAATTTGACTTTGCAAATGCCTATATCTGGCTGAATTCAATTCATACTACAGAAACGATTCCAAATTCAAAAGTTCAATTCTATTCAAAGAATAATTTATTAGGAACATGTACTACCAATTCAGAGGGATTCTGTTCTATCCCACATAAAGCTACAGATTCGGTAGAATTGGTTTATGCAGAATCAAAAGATGATAAATCATTTGTTCTTTTAGATAATTATAAGATTGATTATGTTCAAGATGATTCTTGGAAAAGAAAGTATGAAGGTCAAATTTTTTATGACAGAAAGTTGTATCGCCCTGGTGATAAAATGTTCTTTGCAAGTGTTATAGGTTATCGTTTTAAAGGAGAATTTAAAGCAGCATCAAATGAAAAATGGATCGCAAAAATAATAGATTCAAAAGGGGGAAATGTTCAAACTACAAATCTAACAACCTCTGACCAAGGGATCTTGTTTGGGGAATATGAAATACCACTTGATGCACCACTTGGTCACTATCATGTGAATCTAGAAATTGATAGGGAAATTGACCATAAAACTGAAAGAAATGTAACCAATATACTTTCAGATTATGAATATTATAATTCAAATAGTTTTGAAAACACATTTCAAGTGGAGGAGTTTAGACCAGTTAGTTTTTCAGTGGATGTTCTCGGGGTTAAAGAAAGTAATGTTGGAGAAAAGTTAAATCTTGAAATCAAATCATCTTATCTTTTTGGTGGTGCTTTAGGAAATGCCCCTTTTAATTATAGTTTAAAAAGATACCCATCATATGCAGAATCAAATGTTAACTTTCCAAATTATTTGTTTAACAAAGACAGTGCTAGTTTCAATGAATCAGCACTAACTGATTCAGGTTACTATACTGGTGACAAAGGAAACTTAAATTTTTCAGGTACAAAAAAAATTCCAATTGAACTAAAACCATTGCAAGTCATTGAAAAAGTAAATATACCTGACAAAGAATATAAGATGAGTGCACCTTATAGTATTTCTTTAGAAGCGAGTGTTAAAGATGTGGATGATAAATCCATTACTAAAATTGAAAGTTTCAAAGTGAATTCTAGTAAACTAAAGATTGGTTTAAAATCACCTGCGAATTCTTATCATGTAGTAGGTGATGAAATTAGATTTGGAATTATTGCTACAAATCTAGACTTTCAACCTATAAACCAAACAGTTGAAGTAAGAATCATCCAAACAAACTGGAATTCGATTATAACAAAATCATCAGGTAATTCTAGGCAGACTAAAAATTCAAAGATAAATAAATTAATTATTTCTAAAGATATTCAATTGAATTCAAAAGAAGAAATGTTCTATTTCAAACCAGAGAATTCAGGTGATTACACGATCACAGTACAAGAAAAAAATGGATTAACATATTCTAGAGATTATTTCTATGTTTATAATAAATCTAAGGAATACAATTCTTGGAATCATAGACCTGATAACACAATGGAAATAACTTCAAACAAGTTAAGTTATTCTCCTGGTGAAACAGCAAAGATTTTAGTTAAGTCTCCATACCCTAAAGCTAAAGCAATTGTTACTGTGGAAAGAGAAGCATTACTTTGGAAAAAAACATTTGATATAGAAAATACCTCTATTCCACTAGAGGTTCCAATCTTAGAAAACTATATCCCAAACATTACTGTAAAAGTTGTATTCTTTAGCCCAAGGGGAGCAGGACCGAAAACAAAAAAAGAATATGTTCCAAACGAGGAGGATCCTGGAATTCCTCTCTTTAAAACTGGAAGCATTAATCTATCGATTGATACAAAACTTAAAGATCTAAGATTAGATATTATTTCTGACAAAGAACAATATAAACCTAGAGATAAAGTTAGATTGAAGATTAAATCAGAACCTAACTCTGAGGTTTCCCTTAGTGTTGCTGATGAGGCTGTGCTGAATCTTATCGGATACTATTTTTCAGATCCAGTTTCTAAATTTTATAAAAATTGGAATTTAGGTGTCTATACAGCTGAGAATAGAAGATTCTTAATTAGACAATATAATGCAGCACCCAAAGGAGCAAATCCCGGTGGGGACTATTATAATCCTGAACAAGGAAATGGTGGATTCTATCTAGACTCAGAGGATGGCCGTAAAGATATACGTTATACGGCATTCTGGAAGCCAATAGTGAAGTTAGATAACAATGGTTATGCTGAAGTTGAATTCAATTTACCAGATAATCTAACTAGTTTCAAAATTATGGGAGTTGTTTCCAAAGATGGAAAGTATGGAATTGAGAATAGAACTTTTAAGGTCAAACAACCTTTAATCATACAAAAAGTTGTTCCTGCTTTTATTAGACCAAAAGATGAACTAAAGTTAGGAGCAATTGTAATCAACCAAACTGGGTTTGATATAGAATATAAAGTAGGGCTTAGAACTAATTTACTAAAAATTGATGGTAAGGATAACACAATAATTTCACTCAAAAATGGTGAGAGGAAAGAGGTCAATTTTAACGTAAGCTTAGATGAAAAAAGGTATTCTGAGTATAAAGAAGTTAAATTTTTGGGTAAACATTCAAGTTTATATCCTGCTGAAATTGAGGGTTGGCTTCTAGCTGAACCTACAATAATCCAAGATAACAAAAAAGCTAATTTAAGTGATCCAAACTTTAAGGATAAATTGTTTTTCAAATTTCCATTGAAAACTGAAGAGCCATTAAAGTCAGTTGAAGTGTCGGGTCATTCTGAAAAAGAAATTATTGAAAAACTCAATATACCTCCTAAGGAAAAATTAGTAAAAGATGTTGGATACTTCCAATTATCAGTTGCTAATTCTGTTTTAATTGGACTAGAGAAAGCCTTTTCATACTATGCAGCAAATCCTCATATGTGTGCTGAACAAAGATCTTCTGCGTTTTTACTCTCGATGAGCTCTGGTGAAATCCTTAGAGACTTAGCTATCCCAACTCCCAAAGGAGAAGGGTTTGATTTTAAATATATTGAGAATATTTTTTTGGGAGAGATTGGAAATTTTCAAAATTCAGATGGTGGGTTTAAGCTTTGGAAAGATAGTTCTAGTTCAAGCATTCCCTATCTAAGCGTATATGTAACCTATGTCTTAAACTTAGCAAAACAAAGAGGTTACAAAGTGGATGATAAAGTTTATAAATCAGCAATTCAATATATCAGAGAAATGATAAAAACGAATTCAGCTGATTCTATTGGATACATGGATGAAACTTTTTCTCTAGTCTATTACATTCTTTCAAATACAAATGAAAAGAATGATTCTTTGGAAACTTACTTAATTCAGAATCAAAAGAATCTTTCTATTAGATCAAAGTCATATTTACTATTAGGTCTTGTACAAACTAAGAAGCTACAAGACCCCAAAAAAGATAAGCTTATATATGATCTTTACCAAGAATTGATAAAAACTACAATGGATGAGAATGGTAATATCAAATTGACAAGTAGAAATAATGATGCTTATTTCAGAACCTATAATAGTTTAGGAACAGAATTAGGACTCGTTTTGCAAGCTCTCCTAAAAGTTGATAAGAAAAATCCAAAGTTGCCAAATTTTGCTAGATCACTTTTATCTAGTAAAGATAACCTTTGGGGAAGCACTAGTTCCACTTCAAATATTGCATTAGGATTGTATGAATATCGGAAGGAACTTGAAAGCAAACTTGAATCTGATATATTACTTAAAGGTAAAATAAATGGTTTTAGTTTAAAAGATATAACTCTTTCCAAATCAAAAGTAGATGTGAAACAAGTGCAGTACCCACTATTTGAAGAGTTTTCTAATGGTGGACTTTTAGACAAAGGTTCTATTTTTAATTTATCAATTAGTACTAATTCACGATACTATTACAATGCGAGAGTATCATATACTGACTTAGACTCATTGAAAATTACTGACAAAGGTTTAGAGATTCATCGGCATGTTTACGATTTGGATATTGAAAATGAATTTTATAGATTTTCCAAAAAAGTAAAGAATGAATTTGGTAGAGGTAAGGTCTATTTAGTAAGGTTAGTTCTACATTCAGATGGATATTATAATAATATTGTAATTGAAGATCCAATTCCTTCAAATTTAGAGATTGTGAATACAAACTTTATTACTGAAAGAAGTGAATTAAAAACTTTATTGAGTTCTACAACCTCTGATACAACTTCTAATTATTGGCAAAACTATTCTCAGCGAGTTGAATATCGTGAAGATAGAGTTGTAATCACTCAAGATAATATTACATCAGGTATAAAGGAAATTTTTTATCTTGTAAGACCTGTTGTAAAAGGTATTTCTTCTTCTCCCGCTCCAAGAGCTAAGCTGATGTATCGACCAGAGGTTTATGGTAGAGGTAAAGATGGTCAAGTTATTGTTAAATAGCTGATTTAAGTTAAATTCAAAGGAAAAGAGTTTGTTTAGAATAATAAATCAGATTTTAGATGAGAAAAGAAATCTAAGAATAAGTATTCTTCAATTTAAAAAACTATTGATTTGCTTAGCACTAATTGCTCAGTTTTCTTTTCTAGTTTACTTATTCTTTCCTTTTCCAGAAAATTTTCTTATTAGTAAATCCTCACTTGAAGTTTACTCAGAGGAAAAAATTTTGCTGAAGTCTTTTGAGTCACAAAATGGAGGTTATAATGAATGGTTAAAAATTGAACAATTCCCAGCAGATTTGTTGGAGATAATTATTCAATCTGAAGACAAAAGATTCAGATATCACTTCGGTTTTGATTTGTTTGCGGTTTCTAGAGCGTTTTTCCAAAACATAAAAAATTTAAAAATAACTTCTGGGGCTTCTACAATTACTCAACAATTAGCTAGGATACTTTATTCTAAAGAATTACCAAAAAATAAATTCTTAAAAAAAATTTTTGAAATTATCATTTCTATAAAACTTGAAATTCATTTTTCAAAAAAGGAAATTTTAGAAGCTTATTCAAATTTGATTCCTATGCCATATGAAATGAATGGATTAGGAAACTCTTCGAAAGTATTATTTGGTAAAAATCTAGCTATGCTTACTGATGCAGAAAAAATCCAACTTGTCGTACTAATGAGAGGCAGTTCAACTAAAAGAGAAATTATAGTCAAAAGATTTATGAATTTATGGGGAAGAGTATTTCCTAATCAAACTATTCCAAGTAATAATTTAAATTTTTCTTTCAATCCAATTATAAAAAATCCCAAAGATAGTTCTCACCACTTTTTGGATTGGTTAAAAAAGGAGAATTTAGGAATCAATGGAAAATTTAATTCTAGTATCTCGATTAATTTGAACAGAGATATAGAAAATATTATCAACCAAGAACTAAGATATATTGAAAAGTTTAAAGGAACTAATGCTAGTGTTATCGTATTGAAATTACTAAATAAAGATAACAAATTAGAATTAAAAGCAATGGTAGGTTCAAAAAATTATTTTGACTCTGTTTCCGGTCAAGTAAATGGTTCAACAAGTAACAGAGGAGCGGGAAGCACACTTAAACCTTTTTTATATGCATTAGGATTTGAAGAAAGAATCATTAGTCCCAACACAATCATTGAAGATTCTGAGTTTACAAATTTAGGTACCGAATATGGGGAAACCTACATTCCAAGGAATAATGATTTTAGCTTTTGGGGAAAGATGACAGCTAGAGAGGCTTTGGTCAATTCAAGAAATATACCTGCTTTTAAGCTGATTGATAAAATTGGAGTTCTAAATTTTCAAGAATTTCTAATTAAGTCGAATATCATGACTAAGTTTGATCCATCAGGTTATGGTTCTGGACTAGCATTAGGTGTGGGCGGTACTAATTTACTAAATCTTACTCATGCTTATTCAGCTTTTGCTACCAAGGGAAAATTGCATCCTATAATATTGGGTAACGATAGTAGTATGAAACAATATTATTTTGGAAAAGAAGTCACATTATTTAGTGAAGAAACTGCATATAAAATGACTAATATTCTTAGTGAAAGAGAGATGAGAAGAAGAGCATTTGGAAAGAAAAATTTTTTAGACTTTCCTTTTGATGTAGCATCTAAAACTGGGACATCTAAAGATTCAAGAGATGCTTGGACTATTGGATTTTCAAAGAACTTTGTAGTAGGAGTATGGGTTGGAAACTTAGACGGAAGTAAAATGGAAGAGGTTAGTGGAGGATGGGGAGCAGGTAGAATTTTTCATGAAGTCATGAGGCTTGTTACTGGAAGAGATAAACCTAAATTTGAAATCCCTAATGGAGTTGAGTTTTTGCCAATTTGCAGAATATCCGGCAAGAGAGCAAATGAGAACTGTCCTAAGTATCAAGAAATTTTTTTTAAGAAGGATTTGATCCCTAAGACTTGCGCTAATTCTCATAACATTAATGAATTTAAGGGAATTAGTTCTGAGAAAGCTGAGATTATTTCGCCAGTTTCTGGAGAAGTTTTCATATTGAATCCAACTCTACCTTTGTATGACCAACGAATTCCAATTCAAATTAATCTTAATACTAATGAATCAAGAATGTATCAGTACAAAATCACAGGGATGAATAGTATTAGATTCAGTAAAAATATAACTGATTTTATTAAGTTAAATGCTGGTAAATATGATTTGAAGTTATATGAAGGAAAAGTGCTATTAAAGGAAATTGAATTTTTTGTTAAATAATTATTTAATTCTGTTCCTAAACATTTTCTTGCATCTATATCTATTAGTTATTATAACTTCTAATACTTACTTTAATATTTTTCCAAATTTAGATTTAATTATTTATTCAATAACTAATTTTATGATACTAAAAAATGAAATTCCAGAGATATTAATTCAAGTAAAATTTCTCTTCGGATTTTCATTGCTATCATTTTTGTTAAGTATAGTCATAATTTTTAGGTTTAAGAAGCTCATAATTATATATTTCCTTACTATAATACTTACTGTTCTAATTAGTATTTTTGTATTTGTAGTTACTAAAGGGCAAGATATAGATTATAGTTTAGATTATACACATTTGAATTATTTAAATGATGGAAAAATTGAACTACCTAAGATTAAAGAAAACCAAATAAATGATTTGGTTAAAAATTTTTCTTTTGAGAAAAATACTAATATAGTTTTTTTTATTTTTGAAAGTGTGAATTCAGAAAGCTTTATTCAAGCTCAAAATAGTCAAAAATTAATTGATGAAGCAAATGTTATCATTAATAACTTTTTTATTCCAATTCCACATACAAGCTCTTCAATTTATTCATTGCTCTATGGAGATTATGGATCTTATGGCTTTCGCAAGGATATTAATTTACAAAAGAATAAATTAAGTTTACCAAGAGTTCTAAAATCTAAAGGTTATAAAAACTATTTCTTAACAACAAGTCCTCTTCATTTTGATAACATATATAACTATTTATCTCATCTTCCAATTGAAGTTAAGGATATAGAATCTTTTAAGAAGAAATACCCTAAGGAAGAGTTCTTTGAATGGGGACTAGATGATAAAATTCTTTTGGATGAAACAAAGTTATTATTCGAAGAGAATAGAGAATCTATTTTATTATACTATTTTTTTTCAAATACTCATTCACCTTACTATTCAAAAGGTAATGATGAACAACCTATAAATAGGTTTAAAAAAGCATTAGAGTATGATCTATCAATTATGATCGAAATTATTAATTATATTAAGCTAAAAAATAAGAATTCAGTTTTTGTTATTCTTGGGGATCATGGTGAGTCTTTTGGTGAACATGGATTTCATAAACATGGATTTTCATTATACAATACTGAAATAAAAATTCCGTTTTATTTGATCTTACCAAATTATAATAAAAAAGTAACTATTGACACAGGTACTATTTTGGATATTAATCATTCACTATTAAGTCTAACTGATTTGCAAACGGATTCATTAAATTCAAATCAAAACTTTTTTTCAAAAAAGTATCAACTTCAATTGAATCTCAGAACTTGGGGAGATGTGAATAGTAGAGGTTTGATAGTAAATGATACTAAATGGATATTTGATTTTAAAAATCAAATATTATTAAAAATGGATTTAGCTGAAACATCAATATCTAATATTTCAAAATCAAAACTCGCAGTCAAATTTGGAAATATGTTAAAATTTTTATTGGATTAATTTGATTAGATCAACTGACTTTTGGAAAAAACAATAGCAGCCTTAATTTATTAAATAAAATTAATATAGATTTCTAATCTCATTAGATGAGACTAGAAATCTGATAGATGGTTATTTACTTTGAGTAAGATCCTTTTTACGGAAATATATCACATCATTGGAAGAACCAGTTCTATTTCTCTTAACGACTTGAATGGTTTCCATTCCAAATACTAGATCAGATTCTGGATCGATTGGTTCTGAACTTCTAAAGTCAAGTTCTAGTTTTGGAGTAAGTCTTGTTAGATAAATCTTATCTTTCAATTGTTCAAAGATATAAATCTCTCCTTCATTGATGATGAGAGGAGATTCAGAATATACTTTGATTCCTTCGCTATTGCTTAGAATTTCAAATTCTCCCGAGCCTATTAAAAATAGAAGCAATTCTGAAGTTTCAGTTCTAGGCAGTGCATAACCAATTGTAATGATACCTGTTCCTGGAACATAAATTGATTCTCTTCCTTGAACTATAGTTCCTTGTTTTGTGTGGAAGGACTGTAAAAATTCTTTCTGAACCTTAGTAGTCACAGTTTCCGTAGTTTCCACTTTTTTGGTTTCTGTCTTGGTTTCAGTATTAGTTACAGTTTCAGTTTTTTTAGTTTCTTCAGCTTTTTTCTTACCGAGTACAAACTCTGCATATTCTTTTTCTGAAGTAAAACCAAGTCTTCTCATTTCTTCTCTAGAAGCAACTTGTTCCATCTTAGATTCAAGTTCTTTCTTTTCTAGAGCGACTTTTTCAAGTTCTGAATCCAGCTTTGCTTTTTCTAATGTTAGTTTTGCGATCTCGGCTTTATTTTTTACAGGATCTTTCATTAACACAGCAAGTTTATCTTCAATTGCTTTCTTTTTAGACGTTAGTTCCTTTTCCTTTTTTTGGTTTGCATCATACTTTGCTTGAAGTTCATCTTTCTCAGACTTAATCTTTTTGTTCTGCATACTTGCAAATTTTTTCTTGGACTCTGAACCACCTTTTTGTGCATCAATGTCAGGATTCACTTGATCTTCAAGTTCATAAGTAGCAAGGTCTAATCCACCATTTTTTAAAACATTAGCTTCAATTGGAATTAATATCTGAGTCATACCATTCCAACCTTGGAATTTTTCTGCAATTCCAAGTTTCTCTTTTTTAAGAATGGTTGCATGTGATTTACCAAAGTTACTAGCTACATAGCTAAGATTATTTCTATGCTTTAAGTTGTAGTAAACCGAGTATAGTGCAAGAAGTTCAGAGTCTTCTTGAGAATATCCATATGTGTTATTCACATAACCAGTTACCACTCGTACTATAGAATTGATATGACCAAAATTAGCTTCGTTACCTAGTTCCAAAACATCACCTGAAAACTTACCATTCTCATTAGAAACAAAACGTCTAACTGTTACACTTTTATAAAGATGGGATTTTTTTGGATCCGATAGAATTAAAGAAGAAAGTTTTTTACCAGTTTCAATATCAAGTTTTCGTGCCTCAACATCAGCCTTATCATTACTTCTGTTCTGAAAATTATCTTTGTTCAGTTTTTTTAATTTTTCTTTGCGAATTACTTTTTCGTCACTGTCAATACTCAAACTTTTCTCTGCAAGCATCTGGCTCGATAGAACTAAAATAACTACAATTAACCCTAGGATTTTGTTCAATGAATTCATTCAAATCTCCTACCGATTACATTCTGAAACTTTTCAAAAATTGCAAGGAATAAAATATCAAAGTTTCCTTATTTCTGATTAGCTGACCACGAGTTCAAATTTTCTGAATCTAAAAAAATAGAATTTAAAGTTATTGACCTAAACTATGTCAATAACTCTAGTCCTTAGAATCTAAACCTTGAAAATAAATTGCATAGTTTTTTGATGAACATGACTAGAAAAAAATTATAGATAATAAACTTTTATTTCTACAAAGCAATTTAGAATGAGGCATTGGTTAAATTAGATCAAAGTGAATCAGTAAATCATTTATTCTTTAAGAATCCTTAAGACCAAATTTTTGAGTTTTTCGAGTCCAATCCCTTTAGTCTTTCATTTCAATGCTTACTTAATAAAAAAGCAAAAAACTCATTCAAACTAAAAGACTCTTCATAATTAGAAACGAGAATAAGATTCCATAAGAAGCATAGTAACAAAAAAGGTAAAATCTGACTTAGGGATTTCACTTAATGCCAAATTAAACCCCAAAAGCCATTTTTTCACTTGATTAAAAATAGATTTATCTTAAAATTTACGCATTGGGATAAAAAATGAATCTATTGAATAAAAAAATCGCTTTCATTTTGTTCTTAGTACTTATCTCGAATTGTAAGCCCGAGTTTCCAAGAAGCAATGTCCCGTCTTCAATCCTAGGCCTTTTGTTGAATGAAAAGGGAGTAAGCCCACAACCAAATGGAGGAAACAACCAAACTACCGAAATCACACTAACCTATTCGCAAGCTTCAGTTATCTTAATGCAAAACACTAGTTCCAAAATTACACCCCAGTTCAATGGTCTAATTAAATCTTGCACATCAAGTCCTGTTCTACCAACAGGATTAAGCATAAATCAGTCAACCTGTGAAATCACTGGAACTCCAACTACAACTCAAACATCCAAAAGTTATACAATCACTGCAAGGAGTGATGAAAAAAGTATTTCTACTCAACTTGATATATACATAAATTTTAGAACTGATTGGAGTGTTATGCAACCCATTATAACTTCACAATCTGCACTAGGGGTTAGTGCTGGAGAAACTACTGGTTCATTTGGGACTCTGGGTGCTGCTACTTCTAAATGGGTAGGAGGAGTTCTTGCACCTAACGGTAAAATCTATGGAATCCCATTTAACTCTCCTGATGTTTTAGTAATTGACCCAACTACGAATACTGCTAGCACATTCACTGGAATAACGGGAACGAGTAAATGGCCAGGCGGAGTACTTGCCCCAAATGGCAAGATCTATGGGATACCACTTACAGTAACAAGTATATTAGTAATTGATCCTAGCAATGACACAGTTAGTACTTTTGGTAATCTTTCAGGGGCAGACAAATGGATCGGGGGAGTACTTGCACCTAACGGTAAAATTTATGGAATTCCGTTTGATTCAACAGAAGTTCTAGTAATCGATCCATCTACTGATACTGCTACTACATTTGGTTCCCTACCCAATATACCTTCAAACAACAAATGGGTCGGTGGGGTACTTGCACCAAATGGTAAGATTTATGGGATTCCCTATAGCTCAGATAAGGTTTTAGTAATTGATCCAAACACAAATACTGCAAGCACTTTTGGTTCAGTTGGTGTGGGAACTGTAAAATGGAGTAGTGGTGCACTAGGACCTAATGGAAAAATCTATTGTGTTCCTAATAGCGATGGAAATATCTTAGTAATTGATCCCAATAACAATTCCACTAGTTTTTTTGCAGGAATTGCTGGAGCAAACAAATGGAGAGGAGGAGCAATAGCACCTAACGGTAGGGTTTATGGAGCTTCTTATTCAATTAATTCAATCATATCAATTAACACAACAACTGAAGTAGCCTCTACTTTTGGAACACCTGGGGCAGGGACAGTCAAGTTTCAAGGATCTGTGCTTGCTCCCAATGGAATTATTTATTCAATACCTAGGGATAATACTACTATATTTTTTGTTGATTCAAAATCAAATGGTGTTTGGCCAATAGATTTTTATCACTCTCCCTATTTTAATAAACTTTAAAAAACCAAATCTTCTTCTGTGATCGTGCATAACGCTTCTTCAGTGAGGTCTGTGATCTTGACTAGTCTATTTGCTTGTTGCATGTAAGCCTTTTCAAAAAGGTTTCTTGCAAGTCTTCCATTTCCAAATTTTTCATCTCTTTCTTGGAATAAAATTTCAAAATGAGTCAATAATTTTTTTTCAGCAGCCTCGTTCAGTTTTAACTTAGAAGACTTAGCAACTTTTTGAAAGATTTTCAATAGTTCATTTGGCTCATAATCATCAAAATGAATATACTTATTGAACCTAGATTTTAGTCCTGGATTTTTGGAAATAAATTCTTCCATATTTCCTGTATATCCCGCAACAATGATAATGATTCTTTTTCGATTATCTTCCATGAATTTTAAGAAAGTATTGATTGCTTCTCTTCCAAAATCATTATCTCCTCCTTCGGAAAGGGAATAAGCTTCGTCTATGAATAAAACCCCATCCAATGCGGTTTTACATACCTCAGCAGTTTTAATCGCTGTTTGACCAACAAAGCCTGCAACTAAACCTGATCTATCGGCTTCAACCAAATGTCCTTTCTCCAAGACACCTAACGCTTTATATATCTTAGAAAGAATCCTTGCTACTGTTGTTTTTCCAGTACCTGGATTTCCTGTGAATACTAGATGAAGAGTTTTGTCAGGAACCCCAAGTCCTTTTTCCATTCTAATCTTTTCTACCTTTAGAACATTGATTAGATTTTCAATTTCATGTTTAACTTTCTGTAAACCAATTAGATCATTCAGTTCTTCAAGAAGTTTCTCTAAACTCACTTCTTCGTTTTTAACTGAAATGTTTGTATTCTCTTGTTTTGGATCAGATTTTTTTTCTTCTTTGCTTTCTTTTTTTTCGACCCTTTCAGCATAGCCAAAAAAATCATCATAAACTCTAGCTAAGGTATTCTTAAAATCAGCGTTAGTCAATTGTGAACCAAGTGTTGTGCGATTAATCACTGCATTGTATCTAAGTAAAAATTTTTCTTCATCAGAAGTTATTCTATTATCAGACTTAACTAAGATATTAATGATTTGAAAAAAATAGATGGAAACAGAGTGAAATTTATTTGTGCCAAAACTAGAATCATAGGCTAGAGAAGCTTCTAAGATGATGGGTAGTTTAAAATCTTCAGTATCAAATACCTTTTCATATCCTGGATGTTTTTCAATATACTTTCTAATCGCATCTAAGATAGAATCTTTATTCCAACTAGTATAAGGAAATGCTTCATCCAATAGCACGGAAACAGTGTTTAATGTTTCATCATTTAGTTTTTCTTTGGAAGAAAGATAGGAAAGGATGCGGAGTAGTTCTTCCATGAGAAGATTTTCTGTCATCAATCCATCCACTGGTTTAATTAATACCCTGTTAGATTCTCTATAATAAGCTATACAAGGCTCTAATTCATCTTTGAGTGCTCTAGTTTTGTCTTTAAGTAGTTCTAGTTCCATAAATTTATTCCATATTCTGTGAGCCTAAAAAAATTATAACTAAGATTTTGAAAAAAAATTTTGGAAAATGGATTTAAGAGTCTTGAACTTCATAATGCAGTAGCGTTACTCAGATTTACCAAATTTCAATTAAATTTTCCCAAGATTCTAGTATGTCCAAAGCATGGAATAGCTTATTAGATAAGATAAGTTTTAAATTATCATTTGATGTATTTCCAGTTGTTACCTAAATTATTTTAGGAGGTGGTCCATGTTTTTCTAATAAATTGATAAAATCGCTATCTTTTGTTACAATAACTATACTTTCATTTTTTCTAGCTCCAAAAAAAAATTTCATAATCAGTTGAGTCTCTTAAACCAAGATATTTCAATGAGTAACTTTCAGTGGCTAGTTCTGCTGTTATCCACTTTGCAATGGATTATGAAAAGCTTAGCATCGATCCATAATATAATACAGCGAAAATATAGTGATCCATTCAACGCATTGCAAATAGGATAAATGCTATTATGTCTTCAACTTCAATATCTGGAAGTTCTTCAAAAATTTTTTCAAAACTAAATCCAATCAAAAGCAATTGTAAAATGTCAATAACTCTTATTCTCATTCCTCTAATACACGGTTTACCACCACATTGATCAGGTTGAATTATAATTCTTTTAAGAAGTTATTCCATAAGCATAATTAATTTATTATTCCAATTTCTGTAAAATATTATTTTGTATTTTAAACATTATTAATTCTGAAAATCAAGATGAATTCAAAGCCAAAATGTCTTGTAGTATTTGTGAAGGTGAAAAGTGTTATTAAGAGTGATTCGTAAAAATGAAATACAAAATATTCTACCAGATACAGACTTTATTTGTTTTGTAATCCCTTCGCTTTTTTCTAAAACAGAATGTGAACAGTTATTGAATTCGGAGATTAAAAAATCGTTTCAAAAAGCTATTTCAAATTATCCGACCTATTATAGAAATAACGACAGGTTTGTAATTGATAATGATGACTTGGCAAATCAACTTTTTGAAAAAGTAAAACCTTATCTACCTGAGAAAATCGAAATAAAATCAGTCATTCAATCAGAAAATGGAGTTTGGCATTTGAAAGAATTGAATAACAGACTAAGATTTTGTAAGTATTCGGCAAACCAATATTTCCACAGACACCTCGATGGAGTTCACTATCGTAACGACACAACCCAATCAAAGTTGACTTTTATGATTTACTTGAATAGTGCAACAGAGTTTAAAGGTGGGCGAACTTTGTTTTTCAAAACAAAAGAAACCAATGAAATTTGGGCTTCATATATTCCTAAACAAGGGGACCTAATTGTTTTTGACCACAACGTTTGGCATGAAGGGGAAGTTTTAACAGAAGGCGAAAAGTTTGTTTTACGAAGTGATATTCTATATTCAAAAATAGAAACAATTACCAGTAAAGAACCATTTGTTGGACATTTAGGCTACATATGGTCACTACTTAAAATTGACGACAACACGATTCTAAGTGGTGGTAGGGACAAAGAAATAAAGGCTTGGACTGTTTCCGGAGAACAAAAGTTTTCTTTGCAAGGACATCAAAATTCGATTTTCTGTATGGAGAAAATAAGTAGCAACATATTCATTTCTGGTTCAAGAGACCAACAAATAATCGTTTGGAAAAACTACAAAGTTTTAAATAAAATAAAAGTTCACTCGGCAATCGTGCTTTCACTTTGTAGTTTAGACGAGAGTAGTTTTGTTTCAAGTAGCGGTGATAACACCATCAAAGTGTCTGATATTAACGGAACTGTTTTAAGAACTTTTAAAGAGCATACAAATTGGGTTTGGAAAGTAATTAGACTTGAGGACAGCATAATTGCTTCATCTTCGGAAGACTGTTCTATAAAAATATGGAATTGCGGAATTGAGAAATCAATTAATACTTTTTACGAAAACGAACCAATTATCAGTCTTGCTTATAATAAACAAACAAGACAACTAATCAGTGGTAGTTTGAACGGGGCAATTTCTATACGAACTTTGAAAGACAATTATCAGCAACAAGAAATAATGACATTCAAAGCACATATCGGAATAATTAGAACTATTAAATTCATAGACGACAAACGTTTTGCTACTGGCGGAGAAGATAATAAAGTGAGAATTTGGAGCCTAGATGGACTATCGATTTCAGAACATGAGCATCAAAATTTTGTTCAATCAATCGAACTTTTAGACAACAACACAATAATAAGTGCATCTTATGACGGCACAATTAAAACGTGGACAATATGACGATAGAAAAAAAGTATTCCTTCGCAAAGCAGTAAAACGTTAAGCTGTATAGTATTTAGATAAATAATTATAAATGGGTCATAATGAAAAAGTATTTTTATGGAAAACCAGCAAATCAATTTTATGAATTGATGCAAAATTTCAAACCAAAGATTTTAATTCAGTAAGAACATCTACTGTTCCGCTGTTAGAATTTTCAAATTAAAACTTGTTGAACTTAGAAAAAATTTTAATTAGACAATCTGATCTAAAGGTTTCTCCCAAGTTAATATATCTAAAATAGAATCGAGAAACGATATTAGAATCTCCAGATACGTTATGCGAAAAACCGACCTTTGGGAGCAGTGGCGACTGCTCCTAAATTAACGGCGATTGTATCTATGAAAGAGAAAAAATTAATTCTTTTTGCCACCCTTAGTGAATTCAGTTGGATAGTCTTCTTCATTGAGGATATTGAAATCTTTGTTCTTTCCTTCTCCACCTTCTCTTTTGTCTTTACCAAGGGATACTATCATGACATCACCATTATTATTCGTTTTGAGTTGATAAGTAGAGCCCCAAGGATCGAGTATTGCTTGTTTATTTTTGAGCATTGGTTTATAATTCTCAGGAACCTCACCTGTAGTTGGTTTTTCTACTAGAGCCATAAGTCCTTGTTCTTCACTAGGATACTTTCCAAAAGATTCTGAATATCTTTCTAAGTGCATCTGAAGTTCGTTAGCATCTTTTCTGAGTTTAAGAGCTGCAGTGTCATCCTTTAAGTCTCCTGGTCTTATATTCAAAGCAACAAGAGTGATAATTGCACCAAGGATCAAAACTACAACAGCTAGCTCTACTAGAGTGAGTCCTCTTCTAATTCTATTTCTTTTTTTCATACAAATTCTCCTAACCATTTATGGTAATCGATTTATAAATTTTTTTAAATTCCTTTTAAAAATCAAGCAGAAATTATTAATAAGAATTCTAACCATTTTAGGTGAATCATTTTATCTACTTCTTTTTGTTACCATTACCAAATTCATCTGGAAATTCTTCTTCGTTTAAAATATTAAAATCTTTGTTTAAGCCTTCACCACCTTCTTTCTTATCTTTTCCAAAGGTAATGATTGATACTTCACCATTAGGTCCAGTTTTTAATTGATAAGTCGTGCCCCATGGATCTAGAATAGCTTTTTTGCTAGTTAAAATTGGTTTATAATTTTCAGGAATATCACCTGTGTTTGGTTTTTCGACTAATGCTTTTAACCCTTGTTCTTCAGTAGGATACTTACCGTATGTCTGGGAATAAGATTCTAAATGGATTCTTAGTTCTGAGGCATCTTTTTCTAATTTTATCTTAGCTGCCTTGAGTGTCGTATCACCTGGGTTAATATTCAAAGCAACAAGAGTGATAATTGCACCAAGGATCAAAACTACAACAGCTAGCTCTACTAGTGTCAGTCCTTTTCTAATTCTATTTCTTTTTTTCATACAAATTCTCCTAACCATTTATGGTAATCGGTTTATAAATTTTTTCAAATTCCTTTTAAAAATCAAGCAGAAATATTCTCAGCATGAATTTCTAGATAGGATTCAATCCAATAATGAACTAAGTAAATCACAGGTGTTAGTAGAATAGCAATGCAAAGTTTGTAAATATAATTTGTAGTAGAAATTTCTAAAAGTTTTGCTGTGGGAAATAGATTCCAAAAAGCAATAAAAATTACTACGAAAGAATCCACAAGTTGTGAAACCACTGTGGAACCAGTTGCCCTAAGCCAGATGTATTTGCCCTTAGAAATTTTTTTCAGGAATTGAAAAACATAGATGTCTATGAACTGACCAATTAGATATGCAGTGATGGAGCCAATGATAATCCATTTTGCATTTACGAAAACCTTTTCGAATGTTGCATCATCAATGGGAGATTCTGGAATTGCTGGAATCTGCAAATCAATTGCAATCACAAAATATGCAATGAGTATCATAGCAAATCCAATTAGAGTTGTTCTTCTAACACCATCCTTTCCATAAAATTCATTCAGGGTATCTGTGATTAAAAATGTAACTGGAAAAGGAATCACACCGATTGTCATTGTAAAGCCTGCAAACTTAAATAGCTTGCTTCCAGTTAGTTCTGCAACCAAAAGAAATGTGATAAAGAGAGAAGTTAGGACAAGGTAGAGTTTATTTTTTTTATCTATCATAATTATTTTAAGAGTTGAATTGTTAATGGTAGATTATCTTTACCTGTTTTTCGGGCAACAAGTTTTACTTTGATTTCTGCATTTTGAAACAGGTTTTGATTCTTTTTATTTTTCAGATTGAATCTAAACTTTAGTTTCAAAAGAGTATCGGGAGTTAGATAAGATTTCAGGTCTAGATTCATCTTACCTTTAAACTTACTTTCATTCCGCGATAGTATTAGTCCTGATTCTGTATTCTGACTAATGATTTCAATTTTTGCTTCAGTTGGATACTCATCTCCCCAGTCTAAATCTTTTGGAAGAACAAAGTCTAAGGTTACTTGGTCTTGGTTTTCGGAAATCATATATTCAGTTTCAGGATATTCAAGTTTAGGGAAAAGTAAGTCTCCAAGTTTTTTTCTGCTAAATCCAATTTTAAGTCTGCTAACTTCACGTTTTGAAATATCTAAGATTTTAATTTCATTATTTCCTGTGTCACTTATATACAATTTATCTTTGGAATAATGAATAAAACTAGGAGAATCAAACTTGGAAGTTGAGATTGTTCCCACTGAATTGCCTCTCTCAGTAGATTGAGTAATGCTAGTAACTTTTCTTGTTTTTAAATCGAGCTTTTTAATTTTATTATTTAGGCTATCAGCAAAGAAAACAGTGTCTTTTTCTATATCAAGTCCTGCAGGTGCCTTTAGTTTAACATCAGTTATCTTACCATCAATATCACCAAAATCTAATATACCTTTTCCTAATATTGTATAGACCAAACCTCTGTCTTTGGGTTCTAGAAATCGAATAGAATGAGTTGCATAATCAGTGAATAATAATTTTTTTTCGAATACAATAATTCCAAAAGGTTCAGCCATGGATGATTCTCTCAGAGGACCATCTAGGAGATTTTCTTTTCCATTTCCAGCAAGTGATTTGATTGATAGATTCTTTTTGTTATACACAGCAATTTGATTTGCTGTTCTCATTGTGATATAAAGTTTATCATCTATGGAATATAAATCTGTTGGTGAGCTTAAAGGAATAGCAGTTGCAATTCCAGTTTGAATTTTTCCTAGTGCCAACTTACCGTTACCCGCTATTGTGGTTGTGAGTTTTGTTGTAAGATTGATTCTTCTAATCAAATGATTTCCAGTATCTGCAACAAATAGTTCTTTTTCAGTGAGATGAATTCCCGTTGGTTCATTGAATTCAACTTCTTCTTCCTCACCATCGTTCATACCTTTTTTACCAGAACCAAATACTGTAACTATTTGACCTGAGGGAATCCCAATTGATAAGATTCTGTTGTTTTTTGAGTCAGCAACATATAGTAAAAAATTTTTTTCATCGAGCACTAGTTTTTTAGGTTGGTTCAGAATTGTTTTGAAACTAGGCGTTTCAAATTTTTTGAGTGTAATTGTTTCTTGAGGACTTTGTTCAGATTTTTTTTCCTTTTGCAAAATTGATTCTAATCTTTTTTGGATACCTCTACCTACATGCTTTCCAATTGGTCTAGACTCTTTGTCTAAAATAATATTTGTTGACCAAGTTCGAACACCAAACTTTTTCCAGGTCTTGAAGTCTCTATCAATTGCTATTGCGAGTGGAATTTCTTTTTCTTCAAGAGATTCTTTGGTGGTAAGTTCTTTGAACTTAGGGGAAGCAATGACAAGAACGATGATTTCATGATTCCATTTTTTTTGTATCTGGATTAACTCATCTAATGTAAGACTAGAAGGTTGAGAAAATTCATTCCAAAAATTTAGTACAACAAATTTGCCCTTGAGTGTTTCCTTAGTAATTTTTTTCTCAGTATTTACCCATTCTAGTCCCTCTCCAAATTCTAGACTGGGAGTTTCTTTTTTATTTTCAATTGGCTCTTCTTTTTTTCCACATGCAAAGAGTATTAGAAAATTACTCAATATAAGAATGAGTGAAAAAAATTTCATATATCAAGTTTCTTTTTTAGAAAATTATTAGTCAAGCCCAAAGTTTATTCAGTTGAATTTACCTTTAATTCATTTGGATTACTAGATAGTTTTTTACTTGCAATCCTTTCCATAAAATGCAATCATCAAATTATCCTGAATGATATTCTAATATTTTCTTGGGAACTTAAAATGAGCAAATTAAAAGAAGTAATTCTATATATTCTAGAAAAGTCACCTAAGGGAAGAACTAGAGTTGATCTTTCTAAACTAGTTTATTATTCAGATACAGTCTATTTTCAAAGACATTCAGAGCTAATCACTGGCTCTAGGTACTTACATTTAGAAGATTCCCCACAAGCCTTTGGTTTTATTGAAATTATTGCTGAGCTTTTAGAATTAAAAGAAATTATAATCCAACCTAAAATTGAACAAGCTAAAATGTTTGGCTTCACAATTCATTCAATAGCTCCTAAGCCGAATTCACTTTCAAAAGAAGAGATTAGAATCATCAATAAGGTGCTGAATGCCTTCCCTGGAGCAATTAGGGATGAAAATAGGCAGTATCCTAATCTTTACGAAAGTTATGTGATAACCCCTGTTTATGAAGAAATTCTCATTTCTACAGAAAGGGTGAACACTAAAATTCATTTTACAAAGAAAAAAAGTCTTTTAAGTCTATCGGGAAAATTATTTAGAGTCTTATTTGAAGAGTAGGAAAGATGCTAATCACAGTATGTAAAGGCAAAATTCATCGAGCAACGGTCACTGAAGCAAATCTGCACTATGAGGGCAGCTTAACAGTAGATATGGACCTTGTAGATGCAGCAGGAATGGTTCCTTACCAACAGGTAAGTGTAGTAAATGTGAATAATGGTTCTAGACTAGAGACTTATATCATTGAAGGCGAAAGAGGTTCTGGAACAATTTGCCTAAATGGTGCAGCAGCTAGGCTTGGTCAGCCTGGAGACCTAATCATCATTATTGCCTATGGCATTTTAGATGAAAAAGAACTTCCTAAAAATTTTGCTCCCATCGTGATTCATGTAGACTCAGCCAATAGAATAAAGTCCTAAAAGATGTATCTCTAACAAAAATCCTAGCTTTTTTAATTCTAAGGAAAAATGTTTGATTTTCAAAAAGCTTTCCTTAAATTGGAATCTTAACTTAGGTTTATCCTCGTTTCTTACGATAGTAAACTAGTAATTCAAAAAATGGATGAGAGTCGATGAAATTCCAAACTATTCTAGTTTTATTTTTCCTTTCCCTTGGAAATGGTTTTTGGTCTGAAGAAGCACCTAAACCTCAACCAACTGCAGCAGCAGCCCCTGCAAAAGAAGAATCCCCAGAAGAAGCTACTAAGAAACGTTTAGAGCGCAGAAAAGAAAAAGCTGCTGTTCTGAAAGATGCTCAGATTTTACCTGCGGAAGATCCATTGTTGGAAGTAGGAAAAATCAATCTTACACGTAAAGTAGCTGGTAGTGCTAGAGGTGAATTTTTAGATGTACAGTTCAACTTGAACAATAAGGACTTCAAAACCAAAGAATACCAAGTGTATGTTCTTGCTGTAAATGAAGGAACTGTTCCAGTTTACTATAAATCCAAGTGGAGACCTGATGATCCTCAAGAGGGAGTCTATGTGGTGCGCCATAATGCTCTTTCACCTGAGCCTTTGAAAGAAGGTGCAGTTCTTGGTGATAAGGCTACTAAGGTTGTGCAAGAAGAAACTCAGAATAGAATTCTAGATGGAAGACTTGTAAAAGAACAACTCGAGCCAAACCTAGATGATTATATTGCTTATCTAATCAAAAATTCTGACAAAGCTCTTAAAGTAAAACTCTTTGGGGATGAAAGTCCTAAAAAAGAAGAAGCTTTGATTTCCAATTTTAAAATGGATGATGCTGAATTGAATCGTGATGTTAACTATGCTACAGAGGCACATACTTACACAGTTATTGCCACTAAATACCAAACTCAGATTTCTACACACCACTATTCACTTTATAGACCTGACTATAAGTTCTTTAATAAAGTAGTGATTCTAGTCTTTGATAATTCAAGACCTAGAAACAAACTTGTCTATCGTGCCATCCAAAACATCGGAAATCTAAAACTCCGTTCTTAGACTTTTTACCAGAGCGTTTTTCTTCGCTCTGGTTTTCTTCTCATAATCTTAAATAAAAACTCACTATTTTCTTTTCTAATAAACTTCCCTGTAATATTTTAGTAACAAGCGAATAGGATACTTTCTCCTCGAAATTCCAATGAAAATTATTTTTTTAGTTCTTACTCTTCTTGTTGGTTGTGATAAAATCGAAAAAACTCTAGAGAAAAATCTAGCTACATTAGTAGGTAGGGATAGCCTTTTGGACCAAGGTTATATTTATTTTAATGAGATTGGAAATATTAGAGTAGAATTCAATAATCTAGAATTCAAATCCAACCCACTCTATACACCATATTCATACATTGGAGTTTGGGTCTATAAACGTGGTGGAGATCCTCTTGCAACCTGTTGTAAAGGATCCAGTTCAGATTGTGGAGTATTACTGAATTCATGTATGATTGGAGTAGGCTTTTCCAATGATCTTGGATTTCTAGGGCAAAATTTTTGGAATGTAGAACCTCCAAGACCTTTCAATAAGGATGCAGATAAGTTTTATATGGATGTGAAAGTTGCTGGAGCAGATGGAAGCCCAACAGGCTACCAAGGTGGATACCAACCTTTTTCAGGTCCTACGAATCCAGTTGGAGACAGAGAACTTTTTGACGTATATGTGGGGACATACTACCATATTTTTACTCCGGATGGAAAACTAAGACCAATCAATTCTAGTGCAGCAATTGGAAATAGGACTTATTATACTAGAGTAGATCCAGATTTTTTGTCTCCAGCAATTCCAATTGAATCTAGATTTTTCTCCCAAACTCCAGAAGATCCTCCAGGTTCTATGTATATGATTCCACATATGGCTAGTTGGAAAAGGATGGCAGCTTTGGATCGTGATCTCGACAAACGAAAGTATGTTAGAATTAATGAAATTGGAAGTGGTATCCAAGGACTCACAAATAATGATTTTGTAGAACTTTATAATCCAACTGGTTTTGATATTTTTCTTGATGATGTATTTTTATTCAGATATTCCACTGGGGATTGCAAGAACTTAAATGATTATTCAGATAGAGAAGACTTAACTGGACTTACTATCAAAGCGAAAAGTTTCTTACTTCTTGCTAGGTCTGGTAGTACGTTACTTCCTGATGTGATTATGAAAAACGTTATTGTAGGTGATAATGATTGTTTTGCACTTGCAACTGGTGGAAAAAAAATTACACCCATTGTGGAAACAGCAGATGATAATCCAACTGAAGAAAGAGTATTTTCTACTTACTCTACAAGACCTGCTTTAAAACCCGAACCAAGAGTAATTGATTTTATTGGTACTGAAGATCCTCTAAACCAAAATTTTTATCTAGGAGCACCCGCTCCAGCAATCACTTTTAATACTGCCTTGTCCCGTTGTGCTGATGGAGTAGATACAAGAAATAATGCTAATGATTTTTATGTGGAAGCAGCTACTCCTGGTAAACCCAACCAGTGTTCTTTTGCAACTCCTGTATCAAGAGTGAAAGCTGGTGAGTTAATTATCAGTGAAATTTCTGTTCGAAATAATTTATCAGGTTGTGTGGATGGAGATGATGACTTCATTGAATTGTATAACAACACTGATAAACCAATCAATCTAGCTGGTGCTAAATTATACTACATTACTAGTGGAGGTTCTGTTAGTACTTTCTATACATTCGAGTCTAGTATTATCGCTGCACGATCCTATTTAGTGATAGTTTCAAAGGACTCTGGATGTTTTACTAGCACAACACTTTCTGGAAGAAATGTGCTGTTTGTTGGAGGAAGCAGCGGGTTTAATCTAAGTAGTGCCACTGCATCTATTGTGCTTGCAAGAAATAGTTTCAGTTTTCCCGACCCACAAAATGGACCAACCCCTGTAAATGGATCCACAGTTGTTATTGACTATGTTGGTTATGGTTTAGCCAGAGTTTATAAAGTAAATCCTTCTAATGCGATTGATAACTTTTCTATATCCTATTGTACTGGTAACCCAGTGGGAAATAATTCCTTAGACTTTGGAATTGAAGTAAATAGCCCAGGTGCTGCTAACTCATGTTCTGGTTCTCTGCAAATTGCTAGTCTTACTAGAAATCAAATTCTAATCACTGAGATTTCGCCTAACGGTACTGGTGCTTGTTCAGCAGTGGATGACTTTGTAGAGATATACAATACAACCTTAAATAGAATCAATCTAGCAGGAGGTAAACTATATTATATTACAAGTGGTGGAACCGTTACTACAGCAATCACTTTTGGTTATCAGATACTAGAGCCAAATTCTTATGCAGCTGTGATTAATAATACTGGTGGTTGTTATACAACAGGTTCACTTCCTGGACGAAATATAGCATATGCAAGTGGAAATTTGGGTTTGAGTGGCACTGGTGCAAGTGTTGCTTTGGGAAGAAATGATGGAAGCCTGCTTTCCCCTCAGCCTGGGGGAGCGATAGTCGAAAACACAGCATTTATTTTAGATTATGTTGGATACTATACTTCTTCAATTGTATTTAAAGGTGCACTAGCTAGACCAACAACTTGTACTAATAATAGTATCATTCGAAATTCACCTACAACAAATACAGACAATAACCAAAACGATTTCTTGAATTGCGGAGCATTGAATGGAAATCCAGGAGCAGCAAATTGAAATTAGTTTTATCCTTACTCTTGCTTGTAAATGCTATCATCGCACAAGACCAAGACATCAATCAGATCACTGGAACTAGTGGAACAGCACCTGCTAAAACAAAAGAAGCAGAAGCACAAAAACTGGAAATGGATGAACTCAGAAAAGAGCTAAAAGAACTCAAGGCTGAGATTCGAGATATAAAAAATAAAAATCAGAATGAGCCTGAGAAAAAAGAACCAGAGAAGAAAGAAGAAACGAATCCCGAGAAAAAAGAAGACTCAACATTAGATAAGGTTTTAGACGGAGTGAAGAAAGATAATCCTGAGAATAAGAATACCTATTCTGGTTTTTCAAGAGATATTTTTATGACTGTTCAGACTCCAGACTTTAAGAAAAGAATTATGGATAGATACCAATGGCAGGTATTATTTTGGACTCATGGAAACTATTCTAATAATTCTGATTTGAGAAAACTGGACAATACTAATCTTTCTTCCGTGGATCAAACAGATGATAAAACAATTTTTGCTGCAGGTGGTCTTCAACTAGATAATTATATTCCCGTCCATCCAAGGGTAGATCTTAGATTTGATATTTGGAGATTTGGTTTCTATGGTGGTGACCAACTTGCAGGACGTGATTCCAATAATGATATCAAACAAACTAGCTCAGGTGCTAACACATTGAACTTTGGTCAATTATATATAGATATGCACTTAAAACTAAACCCAACTAGAAATGAAAGACTTTCACTGAGAGTAGGAAGACAAGATTATAGAATTGGTGGAAAGATATTTAGAGATTTTCATCAAGAAGATATTTTAGATGCAATGGTTCTAAAATGGTATGACAAAAAATTTGGACGACTTGACTTACTTTTGATTGATCTTTTCTCTAATTCAGTGGATACTAGGGATGTGAACTTCATTCGATTCTTAAGCTCTGATAATACAACTGTTAAAAATCTCAATGGAGCAAGTGCCACCTATCGTCAAGGTTTCATCTATCGTTATCCAATCTTTGGTGAATCTGAATTTATTGGTTCTCACGCTGACATCAGAGTATTTTATTTTTATAGCAAATTCAGTGGTTCTAATCAACCTTTTGGTGGTGCTGATAGAACAAACAATGGAACGAGTGGAAACTTTGCTGATAATGATTTTAGCATCATGAGAGGAGCAAGGTTCAATTTCGGCTATGACAAATGGTTTCGTTCTTCATTTACTTATGCTGAAAGTTATGGAATTGATAGGAAGCAACCAGACCAACTTGTTTATAATAGAGATGTAGGAAATGGTGGAAAGTCATATGGTGCAGAATTAGAATTTGCTTTCTGGAATAGACGGATAAGAATTACTCCAACTTATTTTTATGCTGATGGTGGAAAGTATTATGCAAATGGTGTGCAACACTCTCATGGATTTGTTTCTATGAAAGGTGACCAAGTGGGTGGTTTGCTTTCAGATCTTTATTGGGGTATTCACCCAAGCGCATACACTTCAGGCCAAGGCATAGCTGATCTTCCATACAATAGAGATAGAAGATCGGGTACATTAAGCAAACATATTGGATTTGCATTTGGAATTTTAGAGAACTTGTTTTTAAAGTTTGATGTATGGAGACTACATGACACTAGTAGTATCAGTTATCTTACAGCTTCACAACCACCTCCAACTCAATTCTGGAATAATAATGATACAGGTAACACGATTTTACAAGACCTTACCATTCGTTCTTATTCAGCTTATTTTCCCGATAATGGAACAGCTATCAATGCTGCAAGAAGGTTTGGCTCTCCTCTAGGAGAAGAGTATAACGCGGGAATAGATTGGAGTATTTTTAGAGGATTCAAAATCTGGGCAACATTTGGTGTATTTCGTCCTATGCGTTATTATTCTACTGCGGGTCTAGTGCAAGGTTCGCCACAAGGGACTACACAGTTTACTGCATTTCAGATTGGGACAAGTCTTATCTTTTGATTGGAGGAAATATGAATTGCTATCGCATATTGATACTATCACTTCTCGTTACTGTTCACTGTACGACAAAAGAAGCAAAGAAAATTTTTTTTGATCCAGGAATAGTTTTGGGCTCCGCTCTATTCAAAGTTTTCTGGAGTGATCCAGGAACTTCTAGAGAGACTGCAATTGACAAAGGAATTGATCAAGAGTGGGTTCAGTTTATCAATAATGCTAAATCAACTTTAGACCTAGCTTGTTATAATCTAGGAAGACAGGTGGTAATTGATGCAATCATAAATGCAAGACAAAGAGGAGTAAAAGTTAGGCTAGTAGGTGATGTGGATGAATCTGTTACCAGTGGATACCAAGCGATGTTCAGAACAGATATTCCTTTTGCTGTAGGCAATTCTACTGGAATTCAGCACAATAAATTTGCTATCGCAGATGGAACTCTACTCATCATGGGAACGGGAAATTTAACTGATACTGATTTAATTATGAATAATAATAATTATATGATTATTGAAAGTAAAAGTTTAGCTGATGCCTATACTAAAGAATTTGAACAGATGTTTTTTGGCAAGTTTGCGGGAAAGAAATCTCCAAGAACTTTAGATAAAAGACATAGAGTAAATTTAACTGATATAGAACTATACTTCAGCCCTTATGATGGTGATGAAGCTATGAATAGGTTGATACAATTTGTGAATGAAGCTAAATCAGAAATCAATTATATGATCTTTGCTCATACTCACGATGAATTAACTACAGCATTGATTCGTGCAGCTAAACGTGGAGTTTTAGTACGTGGAATTCATGATTATACATTTGTTAGAGGTACTTCCATGGAAGCAGCAAGGCTCTATAACGCTGGGAGACTCAATCCCAATGGCAAGGGCCCATTCAATAAAGAAGATGGAAATGAAAATACAAAGACTCCTGGCAGACGTGAGTCAGGTGGGAAACTACATTGCAAAACTATGATCATTGATGGAAGAATCGTTAGCACTGGTTCCTTCAATTGGTCAAACAATGCAGTGAATAATAATGATGAAAATATGATGGTAATTTATTCCCCTCAGGTAGCAGCTGAACTACAAAATCAATGGAATAGTATATGGAACTACGGAAGACCAATTACTAATCAAATAGAATTTCCCTCTGGGGATTCAGTGAACTATGGTGATGTTGTAATTAGTGAAATTCTTTGGGCGGGATCCTTTGCTTCTGGTTCAACATCTAGTTCTCCAACTAAAGATGATGTTTGGATAGAGTTATACAATACTACTGATAAAGATATTGATATTAGTCATTGGGTTCTTACTTGGGATCCTGAAGAGATTGCTCATTATGCAATTCCCGATAGATTTTCTTGGTTTGAAGCTGGGGTTCATAAAATTCACAGAAGTGAAGGAAGGCTTGTAATTCCTGCAAGAGGATATTTTCTTTTAAAGAATACTAATGATTCGCTACCCACATTAACTGAAACAAATTTTGATAATGATGCTAGTGATAATAAAATATCAGGTACGAAAAACTTTTCTCTTTCCCCTGCTTTTTTAAGACTAAGACTATATGATACTGCAATGAATTTAATTGATGAAGCGGGAGATGGCAGCCCACCAGTTGCGGGAATTGTTGACGGTGCTAATAGTAGAACTCATTCAATGGAAAGATTTTTTCAAAATGGTAAGGCATTGAATGGAAGAAATGCGGGAAGTTGGTACTCATCCAATGGAAATAACGCTCTTGCAACAACATTAGATCCACTAAAAGGAACTGGAAGGCTTACTGAAGACTATCGTGCTTGTACTAGTGGGAAAGGTTGCACAATAGGTACTCCGAATGCTAGGATCAATTCACCCTATGCTAGTTCTGCCTCTAATCCAAGAGGAGGTATATTAGGTTTAACTAATGTTCCTATTTCTGCAAATGCAATTTCTTCAAGTACTGTATCCATACAGATGAGATGGGCGATTGTAACTGCTCCTACGGTTACAGGAGCGACTAACGTTAGAATTGACCCAACTGATTCTTCAAAACTACTTGTTGATTTTCCAAATTCAAGTGGAGTCATATATTCCATAACAGTCAATAATTCTGGTTTGGATATTACTAACTCACTAGTAGATGGTGGGGTTGTTAGTTTTTATGGTTATACAACTACTAAGGCTAAGGTATATATCTCAGCAGTTTATCCTGGTGAGAGCAGTTCTAATGGGGATAAGATTGAGCTTACAGCTGAAAGTTCAGGTTCCTTAAAAGATTTAGGTATCTATTATTATGATAGTTCTACTTTAAACATCCCATACCTAGTGTATAGAATGGGTTCTGTGGACATTGTTACGGGACAAAAAATTCTAGTGACAATGAATAAAGGTACAACACTATCAGATGATAAGAGAATTGGAGAAAATCCTTCTATCAATATAAATGCCAATTCCACTAACACTTGGGATGTATTTTCAAGTGCCAGTGGACTTCCTTCTACTGATGCAATTATTTTTGCGAGTTTCGACACTACTAAAACTCCTGAAGATCTTATGTGTTATTCCAACCAAGATGGATCAATTGCTGAAGACTTGATGAAATGGGGTTTTCGTTATGTTTATAGAAACTCAAGCGTATATAATTTAGATTCTATTTATCCTGTATTTTCAGTGAATGATTTTGAAATTCAGAAGCGTTGCTCTCCCTATGTGAACGGTGGTTCTGGTAAGTTTTTGTCTAGAGTCGCTAGAAAGAAAATTGCTAGCGACTTTATTTGTGTGAATTGTGATTAGTCTCTTAACACTTTGTAAGGATCAATTGGATCATCGTATTCTTTTTTTTCTTTGGAAGTTTCTTTATTATTTGTTTCCTCAGAATTTGGCTTTGGGTTTTTCCAGAAAGATTTTATTTGTGCACAAGAAAATAGAATTCCGAAAAGTAAAATCCAAATTAGTTTCATTGTTCTCTCCTTTAGGTAATAATAACATGATACATCTCTTCCGTAAAGTAAGTTTCGTTACAATCATATTAATTTCGATTTCTTGCACCAATTCTAAAGGTAAGAATATTCTTCCTGCAAATTTATTGGATGGTTGGAGCAATCAATTCCTAAGCGAATTCTCTGGTTCAGGAAAACTGAATCGTGGAAATGAAATGGAGACCTTACTTAAGCAGGTTATAGATTCAAGTACAACAACACTTTATTGTGCTATCGAGGACGTAAATATTCCCGGAGTTCTCAATTCAATTTGGCTTGCACATACAAGAAATGTTGACGTTAAGATTGCTCTTGATGAAGATAATAGAGATAATATCGGCTATCGTTATCTTGCAGCATTTCTTCCTACAATTGGAGAAAAAAGAAGACTATGGATTGGAAACAAAGGAGAAGGTAATGTATATTTTAATACCTGTGTTTCTGATAAGTCTAGAGCCTTTTTTTCTTCAACTTCACCAACTACAATTGGATTTTATTATAAGACATCTTATTATGGATATGTTCAAAGCAACGAAGATGGAATTGTTAGAAAATTTTCTTCTGCATTGGATTTGTTTAATAATGGCGCATTTGGTTCCTCTCGTCAAAAACTTGATCAAAGAAATCATTGGATTCTAAATGGAATAGATGTTGGAATTTATTTTTCACCCGAAGAAAAACCAATGAATTTCATACAAAAACGAATCGTGGGTGCAAAAGAATCCATCCAAGTATTTAGCTCAGAGTTTTTTGGAAATAAGCTAGATGGTGATTCAAGTGTAAGAATTATTGAGGATCTAGCTAAAGAACTAACTCTCTCTAAAGTAAGAAAAGAGGTCGTTGGTACAACTTTCGCTCAAACTACAATTGATCCAGAAGCGTTAGGCGATTGTGCTATGAATGATTTTATTGGACTAACAAATTGTGATAGGTCTAAATCAACTGGATCCAGTGGAACAAGTCCAAGAGGACTAAATTCACTTAATTATCTTAGATTGAATGGAATTGACTCTAGTTTTTTTGCTACTGAGTTTCCTGGAAATTCCTTGAATCTTTTTCTAATAGATTCAAATTCAAGAGAACCCAAAGCATTTATACTATCTAGTCCATTTTCAAAACGCTCTGATTCCACTCATGATGGGACAGTTTTCTTTTTTGAAAATAGAGCAATGACTGATAAGGCAACTAGTTTTTTTCAAACACTTAGTTCTAATTCTAAACTAATAAACAGTATAACTAAGAAGGCGAGCTTTTTAGATGTAGTGATCTCAGAAATTAACTGGATGGGAAGTTATAATAAGTCGGGAAAAAAAGATGAATATGAATATATTGAATTGTACAATAATACAAATTCTCCAATTCATTTAGAAGGATATAAGATTGAGTGTGGTGCTAATGGTGTTTTTACTACTGTATATACACTTCCTAAAAGTACTGTAATTGGTGAAAAAAGTTATTTATTAATTTCTGATGATGGAAATACGACTCTTAGCAAAGTTCATTCGTTTAGAGACTATTCTGGAAGTAAAAGAATTTCTGATTCAAACACTGATCAATGTAGGATTATGGATACTAGTTCCACTGTAATCGATATTGCTGGTGTTTCAGGTGAGTTATTCAATTTAAATTCTACTAAGTATGGCTATTGGGATATAGATAATAAAAGCATAAGAACAATGGAAAGAAATGTTCTGAGTGCAAGAGGGGACGATAAGAATAATTGGCATACTAATTCTAATCGAGACTATCTCGCTAATGTGAACTTTACAAGTGATTACATCGATAGAACCTATGGAACCCCAGGAGTTGCAAATAGCCCTAACGTTGCTTTTCCTGAACTAGCGAGAAGCATTGCTAGAAAACTCGTTATCAATGAGATTGGAATTGATTCTCCCATAACTAACGATAGATGGGTGGAGATCTATAATCCAACAGATACTTCAATAGATCTCGGAGTATCTAGAGTTTATTTAAGTCGCGACTCTTCCTGTTCCCTGACTGGTAGTTCACACACTGGAAGTGTAGCTTTAACTGGAACCATTGCAGCAAAGGGTTATTATATAGTATCGAGAAACGATAGCCCTACCTATGCTTCCAGTGCTAACTTAGCAACAACTGAGTTGAGTTCACTATCAACTAACTGTATCTTTCTTACAATTGAAGATAATCCCATTGAGGGAACTAGTTTTCCTACCTTAATTGACTTTGTTAATATTGGTGGAGTTGGTAGTTTGGAGAATTCCTCATTCTTAAATTTTTCATCGGGTGCATTTTCACGTTGTGCTAATGGATCAGATACTAATGTGAATGCAAATGATTTTATCTCAAGACCAAGAACACCAGGACTCGCAAATAGATGTGATGTGCCGACCTCAGTTCTAATCACTGAATGGTCAGATGGTGCAACCAATATGGATTATATTGAGCTTAAGAATTTTGGAACTAGTAGCGTTATTTTAGATGAATCAATCATAATTGAATATGGTGTAACTTTTTCTCAATCAGAACCACTCTTTCAATATGCAGGGGATGGTTCAAATACTCTAGGCACAATCCCTTCAGGTGGAGTTTCCATAGCAAGTAGTGAGAGTGTAATAGTATGTGAATCTGATGCAGTTCTTGCGAATCTACGTGCTGCAAATGGTTTTACTGGGAAGATATTTGCTTTGAATCGAACCTCACTGATGACCACAGGATCTAGTCAACTTCTTAGACAAAATCCAGCAAGACTAAAGAGTGGTGCAACAACTTGGTCACTTACACCAAATCTTAGTACATTTACTCTAAGCACTCAATATCTTAGGAGTGGATTTAACTTTAGCACGAATACAACCTCTGACAGTAATCAATGGGGTGATACTGCGACACCAACAATTGGAACTTCTAATCCTCCATAACTTTTTTTTCCTTTCCAATTAAAGGTTTTTTTGAAAGGCTTAAAAAATCGTTTTTTTCAAAGAGGTTTTTATGAGATCAAATGACCAAACTTACCATGTTCTACATCCTTGGCATGGTGTATCCCCTGGCGATAATATTCCCACCCAAGTTGAGGCATATATTGAAATGTTACCTACAGATACTGTGAAGTATGAAGTGGACAAAACATCGGGGTTGATTCGAGTCGATAGACCTCAAAAATTTTCCAATCACTGTCCTTCTCTTTATGGTTTTATTCCAAGAACCTATTGTGGAGAAAATATTGCAGAATTTTGTATGCAAAAAACTCTTAAGCAGGGTCTAAAGGGAGATGGAGATCCTTTGGATATTTGTGTAATCACTTCTAGTCATATCGCAAGAGGCAATATTCTAATGACTGTAATTCCCATTGGCGGCATTCGAATGATTGATAAAAATGAAGCAGATGACAAGATCATTGCTGTTTTGAAAGGTGATACAATCTTTGGTCATATGCAAGATATTCATCATTGTCCTGCAGAATTAGTGAATAAACTAAAACACTATTTTCTCACCTATAAGGTTATGCCTGATGAAGATACTACAACTAGGCCAGTTGAAATCACTGGGGTTTATGGATCTGATGAAGCAAGAATCGTAATTAATAAAGCATTGAAAGACTATGAGGAGAATTTTACTAAGGCAACATGAAAATCCAAACCATACTGATTTTTTTTATTTTTCATTCTTTGGTTTTGGGACAAAGTTCCAAAAAACCAACATCGACTAGAGAAGGGGAAAAAAAATCTCCTGAAGCTTCTGAATCAAGCAATCCCTATCTTTTGGATAGAACAGATGATATTGAAGAAAAACTCAGTACATGGACTCTTGCACAAATTGAAGACTACGCAATTAAAAATAACCCACTCTATTTAGCTGAAAAAAAGAATATTGGAATTGCTAGGGGAGATGTAATCACAGCCTCACTCTATAGAAACCCAGTGATTTCTTATCAGAATCAATTTCTACCATTTGGAGCAGGTAATTCAACAAGTTATTTACCTACTATCAGTTCAAACGGGGTTGGAGTAGTCCCTATTGGTGGAACTACTTATGGAGGTCCACCAGAGATCGCACCAGGTATTTCTCAAGATATTGATATTTCAGGTGTAATTGAACAAAGAACCAAAGTTGCTAAACAAGCATTTCAAGCTCAAATTGCTAGCTTTGAAGATTTTGATAGACTATTTAGATTAAGACTTAGACAAAATTATTGGTTGTATCTTTATGTGAGTGAGCTTGTAAATTTTCAAAGAGAGTTTTTTGAAAACTATAATGAGCTTCTTCAACTTACTAAATTTCGATCAGAAAAAGGGGATATCTCACCTTTAGAGTATGATAGGATTCTAATTGAGAGCATTCGAATTGAAAAAGAATATAAAGATTCACAAATTTTTAAAGATCAAGTTGCAAAAGAAGTAAGGTTTCTGATTGGAATTTCTCCAAGACAAAAATCACTAGTATTGAAAGGCGACTTAAAGTATAAGACTCCAAATGAATTAGGTGTAAATTTCGATAATATCAATATTGAAAATAGACCTGATCTCAAAGCTCTGCAACTCAAGTCTAACCAAAGTAGAATGAATGTTGACTTGCAAAAAAAAGAAGGTGGACTTTTCGGACCATACTTGAGTGTGGGAGGAGAAGTTAGGCAGAAAGCAAATGAAACCTACGGCGGGGTTTATGTTAGCATTCCATTAAAAACTTTTGATCAAAACCAAGGTAATATTTTAAAAGCTGAGGAGCAATATAAGAAATCTCAGTTGGAGCTAGAATCTAAAAGGAAACAAATCTATGCTGAGATTAGAGCTTCAATTAAGGAGCTAAATGCAAGAGAAGATGTTTTAAAAACTTATCAAAAGATAAATCTATTAGAGAAAAATAAAGAAGTACAAGAAAAGTATCGTTTAGCATATATTCGTGGTGCATCCAATCTAGTAACTTTTTTGGAAGCTGAAAAAAACTATCTTTCAGTTTTAAGAGGTTACTACGAACAAATTTATCTCTATCATAATGCAATTGAACAATACAAAGCGGCTATCGGAAAGTTAGGAGATTTAAAATGAGCGAATGGAAAGAAAGACTCTTGGGTCTAGTGAAAAAGTTAAACATATATTGGGCAATAGCAATTCTAACAGGTTTATTCAGTGTTGGATTTATCTATAACATTGTTATAAAAAAATCTCAAAACAAACAAGAGTCCACTGATAAAACCACTTTGGAACTTAAAAAAATTATTATTCCTCCTGATGTTTTAAAAAACTATCCTCTAAGTTTTGTGAAATTAAAAGAACGTGGCTTTACTGAAGATATAACTCTTCCTGGAAAAGTTTCTTATGATTTAGAGAAGGTAGCTAACGTTGGTTCTAGGGTTCCTGGAAGAATCGGTAAAGTATTTGTAAAAGAAGGAGACATGGTTGGAAAATCAAGTCCTCTCGTTGCAATCACTTCGGTAGAACTTGGGGCTGCACAATCAAGTTATTTAAAAGCAAAGGCAAGACTTGAAACATTGAAAGTTCAGTTAGATAGGGTAAAAGATCTTTTTGAGAGAAAGATTATATCCGCGAAAGAGTTTGAAATGACTAACGTTGAGTATAAAACAGTAAAGACTGAGTTAGACACAAGTCAAAACTCACTTCTAGTTTTTGGGCTTAACGAGGGAGAAATCAAAAGTCTTGAAGAGGGAAAACTGCCTGCTAGTGAATTGATTCTTAGAAGTCCAATTGCAGGAACCGTTACAGAAAGAAAGGCTGTAAGTGGACAAGCGGTAAATGTGGATGATAATCTTTTCATAGTTGCTAATCTTACAAGATTATGGATAATTTTAGATGTATATGAAAAAGACCTTTATTCAGTGAAACTCAATGCAGCAGCTGAAGTTTATACGTTAGGCGAAAGACCAGAATCAGTGAAAGCAGTAGTTGCTCACGTAAGTGAAGTGATTGATCCATTGAAACACACAGCAGAAATTCGACTAGAGGTAAATAACAAAGAATTCAAATTGAAACCTGGTCAAACAGTCAGTGCAAAAGTCCAGGGATTAGTTTCAGAAAGTAAAACAAGGCGTATCTTGGTTGTTCCATCTGAGGCAGTACATACAATCGAGGGAAAGGCTTATGTTTTTATAGCAAATGCTGATGGATCGTTTACTGCAAAAGAAGTCAAGGTTGGGGATTCTATTGATGATGATATTGAAATCAAATCTGGAGTTACCTCGGACGAAAATATAGTTAGCCAAGGCTCTTTTGTATTAAAGAGCGAATACCTAAAGTAATTAGGTAATAAGATGATTGAAAAACTCATTGAACTTTCGATTCGCAAAAGACTTCTAGTTCTAATTTTCACTGGAATCTTTTCCCTTATTGGTTTATATAATGCGTCTAAACTTTCTGTAGATGCAGTGCCTGATGTAACTAACGTACAAGTTTCTGTAGTTACAGCTTCCCCTGGACTTTCCCCAATTGAAGTTGAGCAGTTCATCACCTATCCTGTAGAACTTACTATGAACGGGTTGCCGAATGTTGAGGAGATTCGTTCGATTTCTAGAACTGGTGTAAGTAGTGTAACCATAATTTTCAAAGACCATGTTGATATCTGGTTTGCAAGACAGCTTGTGAATGAAAGAATTAAAATGGCTGAGGTGGAAATTCCAGAAGGATACGGAAAACCAGAAATGTCTCCAGTAGCGACGGCGCTCGGCGATATCTATGAGTTTGTTTTAACCTCAGATAGACATACCCCAATGGAACTCAGGACATATATGGACTGGGAACTCGGTAAAAAGCTAAAAGCAGTTCCAGGTGTGATTGATATAAATACTATTGGTGGAGAGGTAAAACAGTATCAGATTGTAATTGATCCGAGAAGACTTGCTGCACATGACTTAACCCTTTCGACAATACTTGATAAGTTAAAAGTCTCCAACAAAAATGTTGGGGGTGGATATATCATGAAAGGTAATGAACAGTTAGTGATTCGTGGTGAAGGGCAATTCAAATCTCTTGAAGAACTATCCATGACTGCAATCAAAACTGAAAAAGATGGGATCCCACTTCTTTTGGGTCAGGTAGCAACAATTAAGAATGGGCCAGCAATTCGTTTTGGACTAATGACTAGGGATGAAAAAGAAGTAGTTGGTGGAACAGTGATGATGCTCATAGGGCAAAACTCTAGGGAGGTAGTAGCGGCAGTAAAAGAAAAAATTGTTGAACTAGAGAAGAATCTTCCTGAGGGAATGAAGATTGAACCTTACTATGATAGGTCTGAATTTATCAATCGTGCCCTAAAAACAGTTTTTATTAACCTTACTGAAGGAGCTATACTAGTCTTTGTTGCGTTAGTTGTTACCCTTGGAACTGCAAAGGGTGGAGCGTTAGTCGCAATGGCAATTCCTGTTTCCATGTTGATAGCTGTAATTTTCATGCGTCAACTAGGAGTGATTGGAAATTTGATGAGTCTTGGAGCCTTAGATTTCGGACTTCTAGTAGATGGTTCCATTGTGATGTTGGAAGCGGTAATGGCGGGATTTTTTGCTAATCAGCATAGATTTACTGATGCACTTACTGAAAAGGAAAAGAAAAAACTCACGCAGGAAATCATTAAAGAAAATTGTATAAAAGTATCTAGAGCAGCAGCTTTTGCGGTTGCCATTATCATGCTAGTTTATCTTCCACTTATGGCACTTGAAGGAGTTGAAGGTAGGATGTTTAGACCTATGGCAATTACAGTTGCACTTGCCTTAGGTGCTGCACTTCTTTTTAGTTTAACAACATTTCCTGCAGCAGTCTCTTATGTATTTACTAAACCAGATTTTCATCATAGCCATTATTGGGATGTGATTGAAAAATACTTCATGATGTTTTTAAACTGGGGTTTTAAAAGAAAGAAATTAGTTAGTATTTATGGACTTGCGTTAGTCATTATTTCTTTGATGTTAGGTTTCACACTTGGAGCTGAGTTTATTCCTCGAATTGACGAAGGGGAAATCAATGTGGACGTTAGGCGACTTCCTTCGGCTTCTATCAATCATTCTCGTGATTTAAATATCAAGGCAGAAAAAGTTGTCATGGAAAGTTTTAAAGATGAGGCAACCGGGTTTGCAGGAAAAGTGGGTAGGGGTGAGTCAGCAGCTGAACCCGTTGGAACTGATGAAGGTGAGTTTTATGTAAAACTAAAAGATAAGAGCGAATGGAAAGTAGCTAAAGATAGAGAAGGACTTATGACTATCATGAAGGATAAGATACTTGCTAATATCCCTTCAAGCTATATCAGTATGTCACAACCAATTGAGAATAGGGTAAACTCTCTTTTAGCTGGATCCAAAGCTGATGTTGTAATCAAAATTTATGGAGATGATTTAGTTTCGCTGAAAAAATTAGGGGAACAGTACGCAGAGGTATTATCAAAAATTGAAGGAACGGGTGACCTGCGGGTTCAAAGAGTTCTTGGATTACCTATTTTAGAGATTAAGGCGAATCAAGCAAAAATGGCTAGATATGGTGTCTCTACTCCTGAAATCTTGGATGTAGTTAAGACTCTTAGAGTAGGTTATGATTCTGGAAAAGTTTTTGAAGGGTTAAGACGTTTTGATCTTGTTGTTCGACTGGATGTGGACGTTAGTGATATTGAGCAAGTAGAGAACATTCCTGTAATGACTTCTTCAGGTCATGAGGTTCCCTTAGGTCTAGTTGCTGATGTAAGAAAGATTGAGGGTCCAGCTTCTATCACTAGAGAGGCATTGAAAAGAAGACTATTTGTTGAGATCAATATTCGAGGTAGAGATTTAGTAAGTTATATCAATGAGGCTCAAGAAAAAACTAAGTTCATCTCAGACAAACTTCCTGAAGGATACGAGGTATCCTGGGGAGGACAGTTTCAAAATTTTACTAGAGCAAAGAACAGACTTTTATTAGTAGTTCCAGTTGCGATGATTATTATCTTTGGGATGTTAATGGCAGCGTTTGGAAGTATATATTATGCAATTGGTGTGTTTCTTGTTGTGCCACTTGCTGTAGCTGGTGGGATCATTAGTCTAATACTTAGAGGACTTCCTTTTAGCATTCCTGCAGGGGTTGGATTTATTGCTGTTGCGGGAATTGCTGTTTTGAATGGGGTAGTATATGCTTCCACTTTGAAACAAGAACTAGAACGAACAGGTCACTTGCATGATTCTGTAATACTTGCAGCTAAACTCTCGCTTAGACCTAGGCTTACAACAGAAGCGATAGCCGCCATTGGTTTTATCCCAATGTCCATTTCCACGATGGCAGGAGCTGAAGTGCAAAGACCTCTAGCAACTGTAGTGATTGGTGGGATTATCATAGCAACTTTGATATCAGGGTTAATGCTTCCTATAGCGATGGAATATCTATTAGCTAAAGTAAAAAGAACAGAAGAAGAATAAAAACTATTTTAGTTTTAGTTTCTTCATTTTAGGTCCTGCAATAAGAGCTTCTTTTTGAAAATCAATTTCAATTTCATCGATTGATTTTCCTAGAAGCTCTTCAAGTAAGAGTATAGTTTTTAGTCCCCTTTCTTTATAATCAAATTTTGGATGTATATCATAAAGATAGGTTCTTACAAAAGGAACAATTTTTCCTTTCATCCAAAGATAACAAAAAAGAAATCTAGCCTGTGCATAAAATGATTCCCTTGAAGTATCTTTACCTTTTATAATCTCTGTTAGTGTTGAGTAGTTCTTTTTTGATTTGATTTCAGCAATTAAAGTAGGGTTTCTCCAATTTACATATCCATCTACCATTTTTCCATCGATGATTGAGGCTTCTTCATAAAAGGAAGCTATGCCCTCACTGAACCAAGAAGGTGGGTATTCCTTAGCATTCCAATCTAAGAATGCATGCATTACTTCATGCCATTGGGTTCCACTTCCTGAAATACAATAGGTATAAATTGTTTTAGTAGTTATATTTGGATATGATTCCCTTGAGTTAGGAATATAAAATCCATAAACATCCATTCCTGTTTCTTTTTTTAATGTTTTCCTATCGGGAAAAAGTACTAGTCTGATGGGAAAATTAGGTTCCCATTGAAAATACAAAGGGTACGTATCTCTAAAAAAAATTTCCAGATTTCTAATTAACTTATCTTTCTTAGTTGTATCACAGGTATGTGCTATGTTGAAATATCCCGTATAAGTGAACTCAAATTTTTGATTTTGAAAACCTGAGTTTACATCTTTAGAGAATTCAATAATTTCTTTTTTCTTTATTTGCTCAAATTCTTGACTATCTAGTTCGTTTTGTAAATAGAAAAGTTTTGATCTATCAGTTTTAAATTGTATTCTATTTTCATCAAGTTTAATCTTATGAATTTTAGTAGAGTTTAGTTTTTCATTGGAACAAGAAAGAATAAGTAAGATAATTATTAGGTTAAGCATTCTAAAAACTTAGAATTCCTAACCTTCATGTCAAGATTTATGCAAAGATCACATCTTTTTTATTTTCAGAATCCCTTAGTTTAAGCTCTGATTCTCTTCTTTCAATTACCTTATCATAATACTCTTCATAGTTTTTGAAATTTGTTCCCATAATCCTATCCCAGAAGTTAAAGTACAAACTATAGTTTCCATTAAATTTTGAATGATGAAGATTATGATGAGTTGTAGTATTTATCCATTTAAAGATTAAATTCCTAGCGAATCCTTTTGGATAGAACTCATAACCTAGATGGAAATAGATATTCATAAGCATTGCTTGAAAGGTATGGAAGATTAACACACCATAATGAATAGGTACTATGTATGCAAAGATTGGAAGATAAATCGCTTCTAGAAATGCTTCCAAATAATGAAAATTATAAGCAGCTAGTGGTGAAGGATTCACAGACTTATGATGAACAGAGTGAATGAGTCCATAGAATCTTTTACTATGCATAAGTCTATGAACCCAATAGAAAAACGTCTCGTGCCAAATAAGAAGGACTATATAAGTAGAAATCACATAAGTCCAAGAATGCTCACTAAAATCTCTATATATCTTAGTTTTTGCTATTCCTGATTTACTTAATAGAAAGACTGTTGTACCAATGAAAGTAAATACAACTAACGTTGTAAATGATTGCTTAATTTCATAGATCAGTTTATCATTTTCAGGAAACTTCAATTGAATTCTATATGGTGAAAAAAAATCTTTCTTCCAAACCCAAATCACAAAAAACAAAATCCCAGCAATTGGGAAATAACGAATGGTATTCATGAAAAGCTGGGTAAAAAGTGCTTGAAACGCACAGCTCCAATCTAGATTACAACTCAAAGGCATCATAGTCAAACTCCATTTGATTATAATAGGGTAAATTTAAGAATCTTTCGCCTGAATTGATAAAAAGAAACTAAAATTATTGTCTTAAACTATAAAATCGAACGTAAAAAATACTATTACTCAAGTGTTATTTTAAATCCACAAGACTTAGTTTCTTTAGGCAAGAGTTTAATTGGTTTCGAGATTGGATTTGCAAACACATCTCCAACCGAACTCATTGGTTCAATTGCTATAGAAGTTCTATCAGGAGGTGTATAGAATTGAAAATAGTTTAGTGGGATTTCTTTTTCTAATGATTCAAAAAGAACAGAGTCTCCCGAAATTTTATCGATTAACTTCACAAAAACATTTTTATTTTCTGAATAGAAAGAATGGTCTAATTGTTTTTTTCCAAGTTCTATAGGAAATAAATTCTTCAATTCCTCCATGTCTTTTCTTTTTGGAAGCAAACTTTCCTCTAATCTTATGGAATGAGTAAGATTAGAGAGTATAACAATATTCTCAATGCTATTTTCTAATTGAATATATGGATGAAAACCGACTGAAAAATATTGTGAATTATCAGTTCTATTTGAGAATTCTAATTCAACCTCTATAGAATTTGTTTTAAGGATATATTTCTCTATAAATTCAGGAAACTCGGGATGAAATTTTTCTGGCCTAATAATTACTTCTATGAATTCTTCTGAAATTTGAATATCACCTTGTATTACTCTTGTTGTACGAAAGTATAAACCATGAATAGGTTTTCCAGTTTCATCTTTCAAAATTGGATCAATCAAAAAATTCTTTTCTTCAAACTCAATTTTATCAGTACTGAGTCTATTTACCCAAGGGTACATAAGAAATGAACCAGATAGAAAAAAATTCTCATGATAACTATTTATCAATTTTATAGTTCTGTGTGATAGTTTCGATTCTAAAACAAGAGAAGTTAATTTACCAGAACTCAAATCCATTTCTAATGAGCTATTCTTAATTTTAAAGATATTCAAGCTAACCTCAAGAATAGTTCCAAGTATCTATGTATGAATTTTGCAAAAACTCTTTTTTCTCAGTTATAAGTTTTTCAACTATGAATGGATTTCCTGCAATAATTCCATTCTTTCGAATAGTTTCTTCATTAAAAGAAATTTCTTTTAGCTCATTTAGATCGAAAACTTTTCCACCTGCTGAGAGGACTAGTGCAACTCCAGCACAAATATCCCATTCATTCTTAGGTTTTCTTGAGATGATTAGATCAAATTGATCAATTGCAACTAACGCTAGTTTATAAGCAATGGAGCCAACCTCAGTTATTGAGAACTCCTCAGTCCATTCTTGAGAACTAAATAGACCTTTTGAATTTTCAGATTTAGAAACCACTAAACTAGGTTTCTTTATAGTATTAGAAAAATCTAATTTAGAAAAATCTTTTCCATCTCTTGAAATCCCTAGTCCAACAATTCCTAAAAAAATTTCTTCTTTTATTGGATTGAAAACTAGTCCCAAAGTTGGTTTACCTTTAACTGAAAGTCCAAGACTTACTGCGAATTCTGGGTTCTTTTTTACAAATTCTCTTGTTCCATCAATTGGATCTAGAATCCAAACCCTATCATTCTTTAATCGATCAGGATTATCTTTTGCTTCTTCAGAAAGTATCGAATCGTTTGGAAAGTGTCTAACTAGTCCTGCAGTAATGATATCATTAGCAACTAGATCTGCTTCAGTGAGAGGATCATTCTCAGCTTTCCATTGTACTGAAAAATGAGTTTGGTATATGGAACGAATTTTTTTTCCCGCTTCAAATACGAGAGAAGAAGCAATGGTTAGCTCTTCTCTCAAACTAGTGAAGCTTTGTTCTTGCAAACTTAGTTTTTTTGACCATCCATCAATGGCTTGTTGGGTTGAGAGGAAGGAGGAGCACCTGAAGTTTTTTCGTCTTCTTCAATTTCTTTAGATTTGATATACACTCGATCATCAACTGGGAATTGAACATATAGTTCTGGATCTACAGCAAAACTATAGTAAAAATAATATTCCTTATACTTAATGAAATAGTTGAAAGTACCTTTTTGTTGCTCAAAGGAAATGCTGCCCGCGTTTAACTCTTTTGTTCTCTCTGCATAATCAGGATATTTTTTCATAATAGTAAACTTAACTGCATCTGTTAAATTTTTATCTAGAGTCTTCTTTCTATAAGCTAGAGTTACTTTTCGATTTTTTGTTAATTCTTCAACTTTTCCAAACTCACTAATTACACCTGGTGTGCCTAAGATTCTTTCTGCTTGAATCTCGCTCACAACGATTGCGCTGAAAATCGCTAGCATCATCCATTTTTTCATTCTAAAATTCCCCTTAAACCTAGTCGTTATTCTATACTTCGGCTAGGGTGAGTAAAAATCAAACAGAAATTGCTAGATACTTTTTATGTTTTGAAATTCTTTCAGCTACTTCACTAGGATATTCCAAATGGATTGCGTGTTTGGCATTAGCAACTAGCTCCAGTTTTGAACCTTTTATCCATGACCTCATTCTTCTAACACTCGAAATAGGTGTTATTTCATCTTTCTCACCACTGATGATTAAGGTTGGAACTCTTAGCACCTTGATCTTATCCCCAAAAAAGACTTCTTTTTCTGTGTTGATTGTATTTGTTGCAAGATACTCATATTCTTTTTTTTTCCAGCTATATAGCAGTGCTTTAGCGTTATTTTCACTAATCTCAGGAATCTCATTGTTATACAAATATCCTAAAAGTCTTTGAACCTCAGCAGTATTTTTTGGAAATAAAATATTTCTGAATTCATCTCTTTTATCATGAGGTGAGTTTCCTGGAGAAAGTAAGCATAAGGATTGAATTCTTTGGTCTAAGTTCATATCTTTTAATGCCAGATGTTGAGCAATTAGTCCTCCCATCGAATGGCCAAGTAGAGTAATTTGCTTAAAATTTTGATGCTGGAAAAAATCATAGAGTAGTTCTGTATAGAATGAAATTTTATGAATTGCTTCAATTTTAGGAAGTTGACTTTTGCCAAAACTAGGCAAATCAATTGCAATACAATTCCATTCTCTTTGTAAATATGGAACCAATTTTCTAAATCCAAAGCTAGCATCTAATAATCCGTGTAATAAAACTAGATTAGGTTTCTTGTTTTGACTGGAGAAATAGAAGATTGGTAAACCCTTCACAATTTGTTTCATAGGATTTAGTCCAAGAAATTGATGCATATATCTATAACGCACCCTCTTATAATTAAAGAAAGCTAGCCTATAGAAGAATTTCTGAATCATAACTCCAAAGAATAATTCTGGCGAATTAATTCAATTAAAATGAAGGTCAAAACAGATTTATCAAACAATCTAAAACAAATCATTTTTAGTTAGTTAACCTTTCACTACTATCCAGATTACAAATAAAAAAAATATTTTATGATAACTAAAGGTGATACTAATTAATAATCAATATTCCCATTAGCCCATTTTTAATTGAGACTTAGTGACAATTAACTATAAGAAAAGAGAGTCTTGAATATAGTTTTTGTTATCAAGGGATTATTTTTTCTTGAAACTAATTGACTGAAAAGTTTTTCTGTAACTTGAGGTTCTCTTGAAAACAGTTTTACCTATTTTAAAATCTTTGCTTTCATTTCTAATTAAAATCTTTCCTTCCGTTATGAAAGGTGCGATCATTTCACTTTTTACTGCTTCAGTGTTCATTTTTGGTGGCTCTTATGTAGTCTGGATGAAAGAGAAAGATAAAGTAAAGGCTAACTTAGATAAGTACAAGGCTGAGGTTACCAATTATTATGATGCTAGTTCCACTAAACCTGTAAGAATTTTTGATAAATCAGGAACTATAATAGGTGAGTTTCACCGCAAAAGCTATAAACCGATTAGAACTGATAACCTAGTTGAGCATGGGACAATGGTATGGGCTTTACTATCATCTGAGGATAGGGATTTTTATAAACACTCAGGAATCAATTATAAATCCCTGTTTCGTGCATTTTATATCAATATCACTCAATTCAAATTAGCACAAGGGGGTAGTACTATTACCCAGCAACTTGCAAAGCTAACGCTAAATCTAGGTGAAAGAAATGTATTCAATAAAATCACAGAAGGCTTTTGTGCTTATTATATTGAAAGGCAATATGATAAAGATACAATTCTTTCAATGTATATGAATCAGATTTTTTTGGGTGAAGGAAATATTGGTTTGGAAGAAGCAGCTAGATACTATTTCAATAAACCTGCAACAAATCTTAGTCCCGCTGAGGCGGCATTGCTTACTGGGATCATTCCAGCTCCATCTGTATATAACCCAGTAAGAAATTTAAAAATTTCATTAGATAGACAAAGAAGAATTTTAGAAGACATGGCAAAGAATAAGTCTTTGCATAAAAAGCCCGAACTCATTTCTAAAAAATTTGATGATTCTATCAGAGAACAGATTCAAAAATTCAAAACAAATTATAATGTGAAAGAAGTTGAATCTCAGGATAAAAAGAAATTTATCAGTGAGATTGGTAAGTATGGTTATGATAGAGACTTTAAGCTAAATAGAGCACCAGATTTTAATGAAAGCATTCGTAAACTGGTTTTAGAAAAATTCACTAGTGAAGCCTTAGAGAGAAAATCATTGAATGTATATACAACCTTAGATATTCAAAAACAAGAAGCTGCACAAACCTTAATACAAGATGGAGTTAGTATAGTTAAGACTGCTTTAGAAAAACGTAAGGCTGAATATGCTAAAGAAGGTGATAAAGAAGAGGTTGCTAGAGAGAAAGAAATTATTGACGGAATGAACTCCAGCTTAGTATCACTGAATCCATTCAATGGACATGTTGAAGCTTTAGTTGGTGCTTATAAAATTTCATCTATATATAGACTGAATCGTGCTGAAGAATCTAAACGTCAACCCGGTTCTAGTATCAAAGGTTTGGTCTATGCTTTAGCCTTAGAACGTAGAGTCATTAACCCTTCTTCTATTGTAGTTGATGAAAAAATTAATTTTGGTGGTTATTCTCCTAGAAACTGGTATGGAGGATATAAAGGAAAAATGACTGCTAGGCAAGCTCTAGCACAATCAGTAAACACTGTTTCGGTAAAATTACTCAATGAAGTAGGAATTGATTATTTTTTAAATAAATTATCTGCAATCTTAAATACAACTGAGTCTGATCTAAAAGAACGTTTTGGAAATAATCTATCTCTAGGTTTAGGTTCTGGTGAACTTTCTCCTATGGAGCTTGCAATTATATACTCTACAATTGCTAATGGTGGATATCGCATAACGCCCAAAAAAATACTAAAGATCACAGACTCAGATGGGGTTGAACTATTTGTTCCCGAAGAAGAGGGACAGAAAGTTCAGATAATTGATCCTATAGCTTGTGCTATGGCTATTAATCTAATGGAAGCAGTACTATCAGAAGAAGGTACTATGTCATTAAAACTCAAAGGGGAAAAATTCCCTCTTGCAGGTAAGACTGGAACAGTGCAAACTCCTCAAACAGTCCAAAAAAAATGGTCAGGTAGAAAGGGAGTCAGAGACACTTGGTTTGCAGGAATCATTCCAGGTCTTGTTACAACTATCTGGATAGGAAATGATAATGGTGCTCCTTTTCCCGGTTCTGGTTCAGGAAACAGTGGTCAGGTTTGGGTACGTTACTCGCTATTCATAAAAAAGAATCTTGATATTCAAGATGCACTAATCAGACCATTTGAAGGTGATTATGTTAGAGTTGATATTTGTGGAGAAACAGGAGAGATTCTTTCAGATGATTTAGAATGTAAGTATCCACTTTATAAACAATATTATTATAAAGGTGATGAACCTAGAGCAAAGATTATTGATCAACAAACATTAGAAGAATTGAAAAAAGATCCTGAGTTTGAGATAAAACATGAAGAAGAGGGTGTGGATTTGAACGAGCCAACTCCTGATTCAGAAAATTACCAACCCAAAACTCCCAAAGAACCTCCACAAGAGAATGTTCCTGAAAAAAAAGAAAACCAATGAAGTCTATCAATGAGTTCGCTCTTCATATTCTACAATCAGAAAGTCTTGAATCGAAGCTAGAGCCTCCTCCTAAGGAATTAACTGATACTCTGCTTGAGGTAGATATTCCTAAACTACCTAATCGTGAAAAAAAAATTTCTTTCAGTGATGTTAAGTCCAAGATACCTAGACTAGAGCATTTACATATACCGGAGAATCGAGCAATTGCTATGCATCATTTTGCAAATCATGAGTTGCAAGCAATAGAATTATTTGCTTGGGCGTTGTTGAAATTCCAAGATATACCAACTGAGAATCGTTTGGATTTATTCAAGACATTGAAAGAAGAGCAAAATCATCTTAAGCTATATTTAGCTAGAATTAGAGAGCTTGGGTTAGACTTTGGAGATAGACCATTGAATCAAATCTTTTGGAAATTCACTCCATTAATGTATAGTTTTCCTAAATTTTCAGCTATTCTCTCTATTTCTCTTGAGGGTGCAAATTTAGATTTTTCACTACTTTATACACATGTATTTGAAAAGTTCAAGGATGATGTTTCATCAAAAATTATGAGAAAAATCTTTCAGGATGAGTTGAAACATGTCAAAAGAGGGGTAAAAGTCCTTAAATCGATAGAATCAGGGAATAATGATTGGGAGAAATTTCTTTCTTTGTTGGAATTTCCTTTTACACCTAGAAGAGCGAAAGGTTTTTATTTTTTTCCACATACTAGAAAAAAAGTTTGTCTAGATAATGACTTTATTGAGAATCTATCTTTATATAGGGATGAATTTTCGAAAAGAAAGAAAGAAACTATCCCAGGTGAGCTTTTACAATGGGGAATCTATTCTGGCTAAATTCTGCTTTTGAATTTCAATTAAGAAATTTTCCTAATTCCTATGTTTTACCAAGCCAATTCCAAGATAAATTTTTCGCTTATGAGTATCTTTTTGCTTCTCTCAGCCAAAGTACCGATTACGTTTTAATTACTGGAAAAGAGCTTAATGAACAAACAATTAGTTCTTGGACAGAACTCTTTAATCAGGAAATAAATTTTTTCGATAAAAATAAGATTAATTCATCAACTCTCAATCTTGTGGAATGGGGAAAATTCTATTCTTATACAAATGGAGATTTGATCTCAAATGAAGAAAAATGGAAAGAGTCTAGTTTTCTGAATTCTAAAATCACTCAGGCAAATTGGAAAAGTCATTATACCTCTAATGAACTAAACTCATGTGTGATTGATAGCACAACGAATTTAAAAAAATACTTTAAACAAAATTCAGTTCCCATTGTTTTGAAAGAAGAGTTTGGTTTCTCTGGAATTGGAAATAAAATTATTACAAAAAAGAATTTAGATTTAGAAATCCAATCCAAAGAAAAATTTGTAATTGAAAAATGGGCAGAGACAAGAACCAAAGATTTCAGTGGCTTATTTGATGTTAAAGATAGAAATGCTAAATTCCTTTCTCTGACTGAAATGAAGATAGGAAAGAATGGTGCCTTTCTTGCTTCCCATCTTGAACCAGACCAAAATGAATTGATCATTGTTGAAATGCAAAATTTTATCAACAGCCTTCTTTATCAAGAAAAAATTGACTATGTTGGACCGATTTCAATAGATGGATTTGAATACTTTGATGAAGGTAAGTTTAAACTTCAAATTTTTTCTGAAATTAATTTTAGATTTTCTATGGGTAGAGTACTTTATGAAATTAGAAAAAGAAGAAATGCTGAAAAAAAATCCTGTTCCCTTTTTTTTGCAAAGGTAAAAATCAAAACTAAAAATGAACTCTTAGATAGGTTAAATAAATTTTCTTCAATTAACAAAATCTTTTATAAGATACTAACTCCAATCTTACAAAGATCAAGCTCTTTCCCAATAGTGCTTTATCTTGAATCTAATGAAGGTGATGTATTAGATACTTTTCTTGAAATTCTTCCACTCATTCTAACCTAGTTTCTGATTGCCTTTTTTACTTAGTCCAACTTTATATGTAGATTGAGGATTAAAAATTGCAAATAGAATTAAGCCAAGAGCAGTATAAAACACTTGTCAAATCTCTTGCATTAGCAGGCTGGGTAACCTCAGTTGTGAATGATGAAAAGTTTGAAGATGAAGTCATTGCTGAAAAAGTGCAAGAATTTCAAGAATTAGAACAGTATATTCTTTCTAAATATGAAGAATTTGGTGCAAAAGATTTAGTGTTTCAAGAACCTGAAACTAAAGAGTTTCTTACTTACCAACAGGTAGAGGAATCTATCTTTCCAATCTTAGAGACATACGAGGAATTTATTTTTTGGGATGAACTTACATTCAGACTTTCTAGACGTGATTTACTTTTGAATCATGGGGAAGATGCCGTTCAGATTATGGATCCTTTGCATAGAATGGAATTAGAAGAAGAATACTTAGTTCGCTATAATGATGAATTTAATAGAAATGATCTCTCAAGGCTATTTATCCAAGTTAAATGAAAAAACTCTTAGTTTTAATTTTTACTATTCTACAAGTCAAATGTAACCTAGGTGCTACAGAGGCTAAAAATTATATAAAAAATTATTTTTTAAATTCAGAAGAAGAAATTAATTTTGGAAGGCTAGCTCCAGTAAAGTTTCGCTATATAATGTCTAGTTGCCTTCTTCCTGAATATTGTGGTCAAAATCTTTTTGACTATAATCCTAATTCCAACTGGACAACAAGTAGATCTGCTAGTGATGAATGGGTGTTAATTGATTTTGGATCTAAAAGACTTTTAAATTCTTTTGAGATGGAAGTTTCTAACTTTTCTGATCCAATTTCAACTTACAAGATCCAAGTATTCCATAAAAGTGATTGGAGAACTGTCTTTGTAGGCTGGAATCCAACTAGGTTGGTAAAACATTCAATTGGAAACATTGATGCATCAATGATTAGAGTTTTTTTTCCAAAATCAAACGTTAGTTCCTTTGTGATTAGTGATATAAGATTCCTTCTAAATAATACAGTTCTAACAGGAATCTCTTCTAGATTAAGTGGTTATCGATTCCCAATCAATGGTGGAATTCTTCCTGAAGATGATTATTCACTTCCTGGTGCTCCTAGAAAGTATCGAAATGGAATCCACAAGGGATTAGATCTTTCCTATTATTATGATTCAAGCAACAAAAAACTTTCAGTGAATAAGGAAACAACTCTTCTCTCAATTGGGGATGGGATAGTTGTTAGAGCAGATCTAGATTATAAACCAATTACAGAAGAAGTGTTTAAAGAAACGACTGAATATAACCAGAATAATCAGGTCACTTTTGTAGAAGTTGATTTTGGGGGCAGACAGATTTGGATAGATCATGGAAATGGAGTTATGAGTTCTTATAATCATTTATCAAAGATTCACAGTCTAATCAAAGTAGGTTCAGTTGTTAAGAAAGGTCAAGAAATTGGTAAAGCTGGAAATTCTGGTCTTTTATCAGAAGCTAAGAACACTGAAGAGCAAATTCATCTACATCTTGAAATTTGGATTGATGGTGAATTTCTAGGTAATGATCTGAATGGAATTCATATGAAAAAATTTTTACAATATTTTTTTAGGGAGAAATAAGTATGAGATTTCTTTTTTGTTTTCTATTTCTATTTTCTTTCCAGCAATTCTCACAGGAAGTTTTAGATGATAATACACTTAAGAAAATTGAGAAGAAATGGGATATTGGGGAAGAAACATTTGTACCTAAATTGGATAAACCAAATGATTTCAAAATTTCGGGACCAATCTTTCTCTCTGCCTTTCTTCCCGAGAGACAAGAGTTTCCCATAAATCCGAGTATGGATACAACGATAACAGGGAAGTATGGAACAAAAATCACAATTCCTTCAAATTCAATTGCTCTCCCCATAAATTTTAAAAAAGGAGATATACTAACCTTTAAACTAGAAGAATTAGTGAATGATTTAGAATTCATAAGTTCAGGAATCCATCTAAACTATTTTGATAAAGATCGAAATTATTATCTATTGGAAACTGGTGGGATGTTTAGAATCAGTTGTGAATATTATAACAAACCTTTAAGACTTAAACGTGGTGCAAGATTGAAAGTAGAGTTTCCTATGATTTCTAAAGAACCAATGAATTTATATAAGATGAGTCAATCAAACGAATGGATAGAAAAAGCAGTTACTAATCAACCCTCAAATAGAGTTGAAAGCGAAGGAGTAAGTATAGAAAAACTTTTTTCATATTCAGATATAATTGATGACTTTACATGGTGGAACTTCGATAAACCTAATCCTGAAATTTCTTGTATAGCAGGTAAAATAGAATCTGAAGATTTTCAACCACCGTTTACAGCTGTTCTTTTGGGACTAGATGTTATTGGTGCAACATTTTCTTACAATATAGATAAGCTTGATTTTAAAATGAATGCTTGGGCAAATAAAAAAGTAAAGCTAATTGTTGTAGATGCAATGGGCAATATAAGTATTCCAAATGAATTTCAAACCAGAAAAGAGCAAATGTTTGTTACTTCAAAATATGATGATGTAACTAAATGTATGAATGCTCCAAAAGTTGTTATCAAAAGAAATAGTAATTCTGTTAGAAAGAGTAGGGAAGAATTATTAAAGTTTTTAGGAATTACTGATAGAGTAAAACCTAGTACTAATTAGTTTCCTTTTTTTCTTTCTCTTTAGAGGTAAATTTCAGTTTTACTTTAAAACCTGTTCCAACAGTTTCTTTCCAATGTGGGAAATTGATTACACCCTTCGAAATATATTCATCTGTTTCTACAATTTCAATATCACCAAATTCTTTGGACTCACTTTCAATAGTAAATACATTGCCTTTTTTAATTCCATCTCTAAAACCTAAATTGATTATTGCTGAGTCAGATTTTAATTTGATAATCTTACCTACAATTGGAAGTTTTTTCGTAACAACTTCTGCGATTCTAGTTGCAATGATTCCAACGCTATTTCTTCCACTTACACTAAAAAGAGAATTTTCAATAATTCTTCCTGTGATCCTATCATATAGATTAAAATTAACTTTAATCTCCCCTTTTTCAATCTGAAATTCACCATAACCAATATATCGGATCATATCTTCAGATTTTCTTCCTAGATTGAGTTTGTTTAAAACATTTGGGTTGAAATAAATTGCATTAGTATATTTTTCATCGGGCTTTCCTGAACTCAAAGCCTTTCTCACTTTTTTTTCATCATCTGGTTCTAAAACCTTGAGGCTAGATTTTAAAGATATTGAATACTTGATAGCATGAGTTAATTGTATGCTTGCATTTGGATAATCAGGCAAAAAATTCATTGGCTTCAAATCAAATAAAAAGATCTCGGATTGGTTTCTGATTCCAGAAATTAATTTACCTTCCCCATCCATTAAACCTTCTTTATAAGTGAGACTATCTTTAATTCCTTTTAAAACAGCTTCAAGTCTATTGTTAATTTTTATATCATCAGGATCATCAATTCTATATTTCAAAAGCATTTTTAGAAGTTCTCTTCTATTCCCGAACTTATAGTAATGATCAATTAAAACTTTTTTCAATTCTCTATTTTCTGGAATTAAATCCTTAGCTAGATGGAGTTGAAAATTAGCAATTGAATAAGCATATTCATCAATAAATTTTTTATATTGCTCTAGTCTATTTCTTCCCAAGTAGAGTCTTAGAGAGTGTTTTTCACTTAACTTAGAGACTGCAAATCTATATGCTGCATATCTTGCAATTGCATTCAAATCTTCTAATTTTAGAAGTTGAGAATAACTATCTGCTGCTTTATCATCCTTGTTCAATCTAGAACTCAAGAAAGCATGATAGTATAACAAAGTTGTATCTGAAGGAAAATTGATAAGAAGCTCTTCGCAAAGTCTTAATGCTTCTTCCATCTGGTCTAACCAGATATAGTTCTTGATCATTAATCTTTTCGCAGTAACATTTTCTCTATCCAGTTTTAGGGCAGTTTCTAAACGATAAAAGGAATCATTCATTAGCTCAACTAGAGTTTCATCGTTAGTTTCTTTCGAGGCGAGTTCAAAGTTGAGTTTAGCCTTTTCTAAAAAGCTTTCTGGATTTTCGGGATATTCATTGATAAGAGTAGTGATGATTTCATTTGCTTGTTTGTACTTTTTATTAGCAGTATAAGCTCGAGCTAACAGAAGATTATACTCATAATTAGAATTCACTTTAGATTTCGCTTCTTCGAGTCTTCTAAGTGCTATTTCATTCTTACCCATTCTAAGATAGACTGTAGCTCTAGTTATTAGTAGAGTAGGGTTGTAAGGTTCGTCCCTTAATCCTTCTTCTAGAATACTTAAGCTTTCCTCAAATTTACCTTCCAGAGAATAAATCTCTCCTAAACCTGAAATTGCATCTTTATTCTTTTTATCTTTATCTAAAATCTTTAGAAAGGATAACTTTGCATCTTCTAAGGAACCAAGTGCGAGAGAAGATTTTGCAAAACCTAAGATTGATTTACTAGAATCAGGATTAAGATGCATCGCAGAACGATAGTAGGATAAAGCTTGTCTATAATGTTTTTCTTTGTAAGATGCATCAGCAAGTTTCAGATAATTTGAAACTGTTTCTGAATTTATCCCTGATGATAATGCTGAAAGAAGTAAAACTAGATTAATTGTTTTCAGGAACAAAATAGCCCCCCTGTGCTCTACCTAGAATATCTCTGAAATATACTTGAGATTCAAAGTCCACATACTTTCCATTCAACTCTGTACCGATCTTGCTTTTATATGAGATAATATATCTTTTGTCTTTATTCGACTTGATGAAACTGTAAATATTTTTCTCATCCTGACTTCCTGGAACTTTGATAAACATACCACCAGTTCTAGATGCTATCTCTTTATAAAGAGAAACCATTTCTCCATCATCTTTCAAACTTAATATGATAATTGGAATAGAATGTGCTTTTGCAAATTGAATGTTTCTTAATATATTGTATTGATTGAAAGCATTTGGGAGGACTTCTCCTGATACGAGTAAGATCACTGCTCTAGGACCTAATTCAGGAGTTAGATCACTAATAGATTGATAAAGACTTTTCCCTAGATTGATCTGCTCTTTTTCAGGAACTGACTTTCTAATCTTTGCAAAAATGTCTAGTGGAGAAGTTCCGAAATCATAAACCTTTTCTGAATCTTTACTAGCTCTAATCACTTCTACTTTATCTTTCACAGTAAGTGATGAAAAGAAACTTCCTAAGAAAGTTCCAAGACTAGAAGTTACTTGTTTAATTTTTTGACTATTCTCGAACACTAAGGACACTGAAAGCTGATCATTATATTCTTTCATATTCGCTAGTCCAACAAGAGGATAGAGATTAGAGTTTTCAACCACTCTGAACGCTTCCCTTCTTATTCCTGTTAGATCTTGGTTACTTCTGTTTTTAATTCTAAGAAATAAAGAGACTGTAGGAAATTTATTCAACTCAACTCTTTCCACAAAAACATTTAGATTAGATATGAGTGAACTCTTTGTAGAAAACATATCGATCCTATGTCTTGAATAATCAACTGTATATAAGGAACCAGTGTAGTCAAATGCACTGGAAAAAGGTCTTAAGAGTTTGTTATATTCACCAGTAGTGTCTCTAAAAGTAGAAATCTTAGTCCATTTATCTTTGGACTTACTATAAATCATGAGTCCATTAATTTCATCAGCAACATACATTCTACCATTATGGAACTTGATAGACCTTGGCATCTTCATGTTTGGATGAGTGATCTCTTTTGCAAAATTGCCTTCATCATCAAAGGCTACTATTCTATGATTTCCTTTGTCTGCAACATAGATCAAATCATCATCCCCAATGCCGACACCAGAAGGAAACGAAAGTTTAGACCTTTCTTCAGTGTTAAAGACTAAGACAGGTTTTCCTTCTAAAGTAAGTTTTTGTACTCTGTTGTTTCCCGAATCTGAAACATAGATATAATTATCTTTTGAAATTGCAATTCCTTCTGGACCATGAAATTTTCCAGGTTGAATTCCTGATTCTCCAAATCTATCGAGTAATCTTCCTTTTGGAGTCATCTTATAGATTCTATCTCCAGCAAAATCAGTTATATAGATAATTTCATTATGAATAGTAAAGAAGAGTGGTCCTTCTAGAGTTCTTCCGAGACCACCTTTAAAATTTCCAATTGGAAGCCCATTCGGGTCAAACTTGATTATATTAGTTGTTCCAAAAGAAAGGATGTAAAGATTACCTTCAGAATCAATTAGTGCATCTGTAGGATTTTTAAAACGATAGCCGCGATTCGCATCACCAGAAATAAATTTATAAAAGTTTAATCCTTCTTTTTTTCCTATGCCAGAAATATTGAGTCTCAAAATTTCAGCTCTATTCTTCCAGAGAGGATTGATAAGTTTACTATTGTCTTCTAATATTTCCAACTCATTAAGACTTTCTTGCCATTCACCACCAAGATAATATGCATCAGAAAGCATTTTTCTAGCAAGATGAAAGTCTTCCATAACAGACAGAGAAGAGATAAAACTCTCTTTGGCGGCACTATATTGAAAATTATTTAATTGCAGAACTCCTTTCTTGAAGTAAGTTCTAGCCATCTCTTTTCCAAGTCTAAAGTCGGGCAACTCCTCAGCAAAACTAGGTGTTGTGAGTATGAATAAAATGAGTAATAATTTCTTAATCATCCGACTCTGTTGGTTTAGGTTGTGAAGTTGCTGAACCTGAAATTCGATTTAGTGTATGAGAGATTCTGATTAGTTTCTCGATACTCTCTGAATTCATCTTAGATAGTTTATATACATTCAAGATGTTGTCAGTTACACTATTACTAGAACGAGTAACGTTATGATTACTTTTCAAAGCTTCATTTAAAGTCTCTACCTGTTCTTCAAGAACATCTTCAAGTTCTGATTGGTTGTTCTTGATTGTATTGATTAGTGAATGAATTTCATTGATGGAACTTATAGCTTCTCTAGTTTCTGCGAAGAAGTTTTCGATTTTCAAACGAATATCTTCAGAAACTTTCATAGTCTCTTTAGAAAGTTCTTTGATTTCATTTGCAACAACTGTGAAGCCTCTACCCGCTTCTCCAGAGCGAGCAGCCTCAATGCTAGCATTTAATGCAAAGATATTTATTTGTTGTCCTAGTGCTGCTACTATCTTATCAATTTTATCTAGCTCTTTACTAGACTCTAGAAAACCATGGAATGTTTTATTGGATGCATCAGTAGCTTTAAGTGCAGAATTTGCTGCTTTAGAAGAGTTTACTGCAGCTGTTGTCATATTCTTTGTGCCATTCTTTAGTTTCTCTAAAGATTGAGTAACTGAAACCACACTACTTGCTAGTTGCTTAGCAGCAGTGGATGCATGTCCAGTTTGTTTCTCAAGCTTATGAGAATTTTTACTGATGGACTCGGAGTTTTCTTCAAACTCATCTAGAGTTGTTTTTAGTTCATCTAAAGAAGACCCAGAAAAATTTCCATTTTGTTTTGATGAAGATTTATGTTTATCTAGACTTCCGAAAGGATTGGAACCAATTGTTTGTTTTTTTTGATTTTCTTCACTCATTTTTTGTTTTCCTGTGCAATGATTTCAGAACAAACTGCCCTATAGTCTTGGGCTCCTTGACATTTAGAATCATATTGAAATATTGTCTGCATAAAACTTGGACTCTCTGCAAGTTTAGAGTCTTCTCTAATAAAATTATTAAAAACTAAAACTCCAAATCTTTCAGTCAGCAATTCATGAACCTCAGTGTTATGTCTATTACCTGGATCTACTCTACAAGTTAAAATCCCACTGATATGAAGATCAGGATTAATTTTTACTTGAACAGATTCCATAGTTTCGAGAAGCGATATTACTCCGTAAAGTGTAAGTGATTGAGCAACTACTGGAACTATGATTTCTTTACAAGCTGCAAGTGCATTGATATTAGTGAGTGTAAGTCCAGGACCAGTATCAAATAATACATAATCATAAGAATTTCTAGGAAGTGCATCGAATTTACGTTTTAATATGAATGATTTGTTAGGATATTCTTTCAAAGCCTTGGAATTTCTGATTCTAATTGGTGAGAAGGGAATGAATTCAAGATTTGGAACAGATGTTTCCAAAGCTAATTCTTGAATCAACTCTGGACCACCTTGAAGATCAAATAGGTCATTGTCCATATCGGGATGTTCATTGCCTAGAAGCCACATAGTTGCAGAAGAGCCTGGGTCTAGGTCAACTAATAATACTTTTTTGCCCTTTTCTGCTAGCCCTGCTGCCAAGTTCACAGCGGTAGTAGTTTTCCCACTACCTCCTTTTTGGTTGCTGATTACTATCTTTCTCATTCCTGCACCTTTGTTACTAAATTATATTGCGTTTTGGGATTTAACTTCCACTATTTTTTCTGTGTCCAATACTAGTAGAACAAATTCATCGAACTTGTAAGTATGTGAAATAAAGAAACTATCAATTCCTTGAACGCTCTTACTCATCTCTACTTTAGTATTTTGATTAATTTCTAATACATCACCAATTTCATCTACAATAAAACTCACGATTCCCTTTTTTGTTTTCACGATTGTATGGAAACCTGATGAATTAATTTCTTTACCTAGCACATCAAATTTTTTTCTAAGATCAATTACAGTGGCAATTTGACCTTTAAAGTGCATAAGTCCAACTATACTTTTTTCAGCTAGAGGAACTCTAATCGCTTTTACTTCTTTTGCAATTCCCATTACTTTTAAAACATCGATTCCAAACAGGATTCCATTTACTGAAAAAGTGGAGAGTTTTTTCATAAATCCGCTCCTATTTCAAGGTTCATTGAATAGTCACTAGTCTCTTGTTCTGAAAGAGCCATTTGCAGGTCTCTATTGCCCAAATGTCTTCGTTTGATTTCTCCAACATCCAAAATCAGTGAAGGACTTCCATCTTGGAGTAGGGTCATTCCAGAAAACAAATAAATGCCTGAAATCTGAGGGCTAAGACTCCTCACGATCACTTGTTCCTCATCCTCAACAGAATCTGCCACTAGAGCAAATTTCATTCCTGTGTTTTCTAAAATCAATAGATTAACAACTGGATTACTAGAGGTTGGTTCTGAATCTTCAATTTTAAGGATTTGTTTCATATAGAGCAGAGGGTATTTCTTTTCTTTGTGAACGAATACAGGAAATCCAACTAAAGTATCGATTCTTTTCACAAGGCTTTCAGAATCTATTCTGATAATTTCCAGTAAATGAACTTTAGCTATCGCATAACGTTCATTACTAAACCCAACTGATAACACTGGAACAATTGCATTGATTAGAGGAAGAGTTATATGGATCTCAACTCCTTTCTGGCGAATAGAATTTTGAAGATAAACCCTACCTCCCATCATCTCTACCCTTGCCTTGATGATATCAAACCCACTTGGTCTTCCCCCGACAAATGTTCCAATTTCATTCATTCCGAAATAACCATCTTTGAAGATATAATCAGTGATTTCTTCATCAGGAATTTTTTCAGCCTCATCAGTAAGAAGAATATTTTTGGAAATAAATTTCATCTTTATCTTAGCTGGATCAATTCCATCTCCATCATCAGTATAGACGAGCTGAAATAATTCTCCAAGATAAGAACATTCTACTGATATAAAACCATCTGGTTCTTTATCTAAAGAAATTCTTTCTTCAGGAGATTCAATTCCATGGTCTATGGAATTTTTTACAAGTTGGATTAAACAAATTCTGATTGTTTCCAGAAGTTTAGAATCAATTTCTTTTTCTCTACCAGTTATCTTGAGTGTTGCAGATTTACCTCTTTCCCTTGCTAGATCTTTCATTACTCTGTCTAGGTTTAAAACCATAGAACCAATTGCTTGATTTCTAGCTTCCCTAACTGTTTCATACATATCTTTAATTAATGAAGAAAGTCTAGTAACTGTTTGGTAATAGCTTAGATTTTTGAATTCAGAATTGAATTCCAGTAGAGTTTCTTTGGTATTGAAAAGTTCAACTAAAACCGGCATCAATTTGTCCATGATCTCAGACTCAGTTGTGTTCGTCGTAGAACCAGGTGCTCCCGTTAATAGAAGATCTGCCTCATCATCTTGTTCATCTTGTTCAGCCTGAATGATAACTTCTTCCACATCACTTACTATACTTGAGTTGAAATGAGATGGTTCTTTCTTTGTTTCATCAATTGTAAAAACTATTTCTCTGAGAGTTGTATTTAGTTTTAGGATAGTAGTTATAATTTCATTAGAAACTGTAGATTCAGATTTTCGTATCTGGTCAATGAGTCTTTCTCCAACATGGGTCAATGACTCAAGTTTTCCAAATTTCATAAATTTGCTTGATTCTAGGAAACTATGATAGTTATTATGAATATTCTCCAGTACATCAGTTGCTTCTGGATTCTTACTGAGCATAATTAGCTCTGTATCTAATGAATTGAGTGTATCATAGCTTTCTGATAGAAAGATATCTAATTCTTCTTGATCCAAAGAGTCGCCCTTATTGAAAATCTCTTTATATTTTCGACAATTTTTAGAATTCTAATTAGCTAGAATTATACACTATATTAATAAAGTTACTCCCAAAATCTCACTTGTTTGCTAATCAAAAAAGGAATATTTTTTGGAATTTTCTTTTTGGTTGGATTGACTCAGAGTCTTATTTTCAAAACCTAGTGGGTATGTCTTTAACACATATTCGAATTAGAGGAGCAAGAGCTCATAATTTAAAAAACATCAATTTAGATATTCCAAGAGACAAGATGGTTGTAATTACTGGTCTTTCGGGTTCGGGAAAATCCTCTTTAGCATTTGATACTATTTATGCTGAAGGCCAAAGAAGATATGTAGAAAGTCTCTCTAGTTATGCTAGGCAATTCCTAGGGCAAATGGATAAACCAGATGTTGATTTGATTGAGGGCTTAAGTCCAGCGATTTCTATCGAACAGAAAACTACTCACAGAAACCCAAGATCTACAGTCGGGACAGTAACAGAGATATATGATTATTTAAGACTATTATATGCTAGAATTGGAAAACCCCATTGTCATGTTTGTGGGACAGCAATTACATCCCTTTCCATTGACCAGATCATAGAAAGAGTACTGCTATTACCAAACGATAGTAAACTACTGATTCTTGCTCCCATCATAAAAGGGCAGAAAGGTGAGCACAAAGATGTATTTGAGAAAGCAAGAAAAGATGGATTTAATAGAGTAAGAGTAAATGGTGAAGTATTAAGTTTAGAAGAGGATATTGTATTAAAAAAGAATTTAAAATCAAGTATTGAGATAGTTGTAGATAGACTTGTTATGAAAGAAGGTATCGGGACTAGACTTAGTGATTCTATTGAAACAGCATTTAAACAATCTGATGGAACTATAGTTGTATTTGACGGAGAGAAAGATCATCTTTATTCCCGAAAACTCTCTTGTCCAAAATGTGATAATGTATCCATTCCTGAATTGGAACCCAGACTTTTTTCTTTTAATTCCCCACATGGTGCTTGTCCTACCTGTGATGGACTCGGTTCCCTTTTAGAGTTTGACGAGGCACTCTTAATCAATGATCCAGAACTTTCTCTTATGGAAGGATGTTTAGAAGTTTGGGGAAAAACGGGAAGTTATTGGTATGTTGCTACCATCCAAGCACTAGCTAAGACTTTGAAATTTGATTTTAATACTCCCTGGAAGAATCTTCCTAAGAATGTAAAAAAAGTGATTCTATATGGTGATAAGTCTATCAAAATAGACTATGATTTTAAAAAACAAGATTCTCATTTTGAATTTAGTAGAGAATATGAAGGAGTAATCCCTAATTTAAAAAGAAGGTATAGGGAAACTAAGTCAGATTCAATGAGACAATGGATGGAATCATTTATGACGAATCATCCTTGTCCTGATTGTGAGGGCAATCGTTTAAAACCAGAAGCTCTAGCAGTTACTGTAAATAAAAAAGGCGTACATGAATTTACTAAACTATCAGTTGAAAAAGGATTAAAGTTTGTAGAGGAATTAAAGTTAGTTGGTAGTGAAGAAATTATTGCAAAACCAATTTTGAAAGAAATTAACCAAAGACTAAAATTTTTAAACGATGTTGGACTTGGATACCTTAGTTTAGAAAGAAGTGCAGGAACTCTTTCTGGAGGCGAGGCACAACGCATCAGGCTTGCAACTCAAATTGGTTCTAGACTTATGGGAGTATTATATATATTAGATGAACCTTCCATTGGGCTTCACCAAAGAGATAATACAAAATTAATCCATACATTGAAAGACTTGAGAAATCTAGGAAACACAGTCTTAGTCATTGAACATGATGAAGAAACAATGGAAGAGGCTGACTATATCATTGATATGGGTCCAGGGGCAGGGGTGCATGGTGGAGAAATTATAGCACAAGGTACTCCAAGTGAGATTATGAAAAATCCAAGATCCAGCACTGGTAAATTTCTTTCTGGAAAGGAAAGAATCGAATATCCTAAAACTAGAAAACAAGGTAATGGAGAGTTCTTAAAAGTAATTGGTGCAACAGAAAATAATCTCAAGAATGTGGACGTTAGTTTTCCTCTGGGATGTTTAGTCGTGGTAACTGGAGTTTCAGGAAGTGGGAAATCAACCTTAGTCAATGAAATTTTATATAATGAACTCGCAAATAAAGTTATGCACTCTAAAACAGTTAGTGGTAAGCATAAAAAAATAGAAGGAATTAAAAATATTGATAAGGTGATAAACATAGACCAATCTGCAATTGGAAGAACGCCTAGGTCTAATCCCGCAACATATACTGGACTTTTTGCACCAATCAGAGATCTATATGCTTCGTTAGAAGATGCTAAACTTAGAGGTTATGGTCCAGGTAGATTTAGCTTCAATGTTCCAGGTGGAAGATGTGAAAACTGTGAAGGTGATGGAATCATAAAAATTGAAATGCATTTTCTTCCTGACGTATATGTAGTTTGTGATGTGTGCAAAGGAAAACGATATAATCGAGAAACTCTGGAAGTTAGATTCAAGGGAAAAAATATCTATGATGTTCTAGAAATGACAGTAGAAGATGCAGTGAAATTTTTTGAAAACATCCCATCAATTAAACGAAAGTTAGATACCTTGGTTGAGGTTGGTTTGGATTATATAAAACTTGGTCAAGCAGCTACAACATTTTCTGGTGGTGAGGCTCAACGGATCAAACTAGCAACTGAACTTTCTAAACGACCAACTGGTAAGACCTTATACATATTAGATGAGCCAACTACTGGACTTCATTTTGAAGATGTTCGTAAATTACTCTCAGTACTTACAAGTCTAGTTGATAAAGGAAATTCAATGATAGTAATTGAACATAACCTTGATGTGATTAAATGTGCAGATTATATAATTGATATGGGACCAGAAGGTGGGGATGGTGGAGGAACGTTAGTTGCGACAGGAACTCCAGAGGAAATTTGCAAGGTTAAAAACTCATTTACAGGACAATATTTAAATAAAGTATTAGGAAAGGTGAATAAAAATTGAGTTTCAAAAAATTATTCTTATTCTTACAATTTATCTTTCTTATACTGAATACTTGTAGTATTGGAAATAAAACCTTAGACTTTAAGAAAGAAAAGGTTTCAAGCCTTCCTGAAAAACCAGTTCTGGCTAGTATTAAAGAGATAAATCAAATAAAAAAAAACCCTAAAGAGAAAAAAGATCTTCTGAAAAAAATTGAGGAAAATATCAAAGAAACGTTAGTTCCAATGACCTCAGAACTTGGAACTAAGATTATGGATTGTCCTGCAACTCAAAGCTTTACAGAGATTGAACCTGTTCCATTTAAATCAATCTATAATGAATTTGAATACTCTGATCCAGTTAAGGCAAACTATTTTCAGTTTGGACTCTATGATAGTAAAAGTTTTCCAATGTTATTGGGAGTTCATCTACCTGAAAAGAAAGCAACTAAACCTAAAGTTCAGAATCAAGTTATAGAAGAGTATGAACCCAAAGTGATATTTGCATTTAGAGGAGAAAAATCTGGATTTCATAAATCTTCATTTTCCAAACCTTTACTTGACTACTATCGAAAGACAAGAGTAAAAGATATTACTATGATTATGGAAGAATTACTATATTCTGATGAAAGAAAAGATCTGAATAGTTCAGGTCTAATGCTTTTTTGTCATAATAAAATTTATCCAATCTATGGAGGTCACCTTAAATATAATTGGAGTGCAATAGAAGGTGGTGCAAGTTATACTATTCTTGAAAAAATTTTTACTAAAAAACAATCATATGAAATCATTTCTTATAGCAATGGTACAGTTCTTAGGGCAGAGTATATCAATAGAATTTTTAAAAGGGGAAATATCTATTTTGGCTATGATAAAACCAAAGATAACTTCACTGAATTTGCTGAAAAATATTTACAATCCACTCAGTTCCAAAATCCAAAATCTAAAGATGTTATTGGAATGATTGACTTAGATGGAAATCATTCTGAAGGAAAAAATTTATGGGATCTAGCTGCATTTTTGAAAGAAGAAATTTTATATAACCCAGAAAAATACTATTATGCAATTGTTAGACTAGAGGAGAACCAAGCAGTTCATAGCACTGTAAAGTTAATTCAGTTTTTAGAGCTTGAAGGTATTGAGGATGAAACTGGTATTATTCGATTCACGAATACAACAAAGAACCTAGTAATTGATGTGGTCACTTCTACCAAGTCTCCATACTATCTAGGAAATAATTTTGATTTAAGAGAAAAAGTAAAATTCACACAAGCAAATAACCCAATAAGAACAGTCTCTCATCATGGTAATGTTCCTGAAATTGGACTTAACAGATTTCAAGAGTTTTGGAAAAAAAGACAATCTAATTAGGAGAACAAAGTATGCCTGAGTTTCAAATCGTTTCACCATATAAACCAGCTGGAGATCAGATACTAGCAATCGAGAATATCAATAAAGCATTTCTTTCTGGTAAAGAAAAAGTAACGTTAGTCGGCGTTACAGGTTCCGGTAAGACATTTACTATGGCACATATAATTGAGAAACTAAAGAAGCCTACCTTAATTCTTTGTCATAACAAAACACTTGCGGCTCAACTCTTTAGAGAATTCAAAGAATTTTTTCCTAATAATGCCGTGGAATACTTTGTATCCTATTATGATTATTATCAACCAGAGGCTTATGTTCCAACTACCGATACTTTCATTGAAAAAGACCTTTCTATGAATGAAGAAATTGATAGGTTGAGACTTAGAGCTACATCTAGTCTTTTGGAAAGAGATGATGTAATCATCGTTAGTTCTGTTTCTTGTATTTATGGTTTGGGTTCTCCAGAAGATTATTCAACTTCCCTGCTTAGAGTTAGAAAAGGGGAAGTTATAGATAGAGATCAGGTAATCAAAAAATTATTAAAGATTCAGTACAATAGAAATGATATAGAGTTTACCAGAGGAAATTTTAGAGTTAGGGGAGATAGTTTAGAAATCTTACCTGCATATTCTGATGAAGCCTATAGAATTGAATTTTTTGGAGATGAGGTAGAATCCATTTCTAGATTTGAACCAGTAACTGGTAAAACAATTGTAAAGTTAGATAAGCTCGCGATTTATCCCGCAAAACATTTTATCACAACAGCACAACAAATTGATGAAGCAGTAAAGCGAATTCGCTCTGAAATGGAAGCACAAGTACTAAAATTCAAATCAGAAAATAAACTGATTGAAGCTCAAAGAATTGAATCTAGGACTAATTATGATTTGGAAATGTTGCTTGAGCTAGGATATTGTAATGGAATCGAAAATTATTCCCGACATATTTCTGGAAGAGGAGAAGGGGAAAGACCTGCTTGTTTGTTTGACTACTTCCAAAATGAATTTTTATGTATTATAGATGAATCCCATGTAACTGTTCCTCAGATTGGAGGAATGTTTGCTGGAGATAGGGCTAGAAAAGAAACACTTGTGAATTATGGGTTTAGGCTTCCAAGTGCTTTAGACAATAGACCTCTAAATTTTAAAGAATTTGAGACAATAGCGACTAACGTTCTTTATGTTTCAGCAACACCTTCTGAATATGAAATGAAGAATGCTGAACTCAAGGTAGAGCAGATCATTAGACCAACTGGATTATTAGATCCTAGAGTTGAAGTAAGACCAGTTAAAGATCAGATAGAAGATTTACTTCTTGAAATTCAGATTAGAGTAAAAAGACATGAGAGAGTTCTAGTTACTACACTTACTAAAAAGATGTCTGAGGATTTGACTGACTATTTTAAAGATATGGGAGTAAAGGTTTCCTATTTGCATAGTGAGATAGATACTATTGAAAGGGTAGAAATCATAAGAGATTTAAGAAAAGGAATCTATGATGTTATTGTTGGAATTAATCTTCTAAGAGAGGGGCTAGACTTACCAGAGGTATCGTTAGTCGCGATCTTAGATGCAGATAAGGAAGGATTTTTAAGAAATTATAAATCTTTAATTCAAACAATTGGAAGAGCAGCAAGAAATGAAAACGGAATGGCTATCCTTTATGCTGATAAGATTACAGCTTCCATGACTACAGCAATGGAAGAAACTGCTAGAAGAAGAAAAATTCAAGAAGAGCATAACAATAAATTTGGGATTTCACCTAAAACTATCATAAAAGAAATTTCTGATATGTTGCCAAGAGAATTACAAAAAGAAGAATCAATTGAAGAAAAGATTTTGAATGAGGTAGAGGAAGAATTCACTCTAAGAAGATTTAAGACTGAAGAAAAACTTAGGGAAGCTTTAAAGCAGGCAATGACCGAATCAGCTAAAAACCTAGACTTCGAACGAGCAAGTATTCTTAGAGATAAGATGCTTGCAATTGATAAAAAGAAGAAATTGGATTAGAGTTTCACGTATTCAGCAAAAACCCATGCCTGAGAGCAGTTACTATACCAATCATTTCTAGCATCAATCAAATACCAATAGTTTTCTAGTTCCTTAACTTTAACTTTTTCTTTGGTTCTAGCAATTACATGAAATGTTGCTCCCTTTCTAATAACAGTCTGAGGAGTAGATTGAGGAGTTGCTTCGAAATTACATGCTTTAGGCTTGGACTTTTCATTAGGCTCAGATCTCATGATTACATCACTAGTTGTTGTCCCCTCTTTTCTGATTGTGATTACGGTAACACCTTCATATTTTTCTTCTTGGTCAACAGAATTGTTAATTTTGAAAAGCAAAAGTTCATTTAAATTGGGAATTCCAGTACAAGTTAGTTTATGGGTTGTTAAAACAGTATTCTCTGGAGTAATTTTACAGTTCCCAGAAGTTTTAGTTTCTCTACTTTGATTCTCACCACACCCGTCCTTTGAGGGATTGAGTGTGAAGCTAAAGCCATCTTGAGTTTTTTGGATGGAACCATTTCTATCTAAAGGACAACCTTCCCCTGAAAAAGTGAGGTGTAGTGTATTAGCTTTTTCATCAACTTCGAGAGCATAGCCATAGCTTAGTCTTTCTTCAGCCCATGAACCATTGATTGAGGAGTCTGAATTCGAGTTGTCTGAAACAGTGGAATCTGTTTTTTTACAAAAAGTGATTAATAGAGTAAGTATTAAAAGTATTTTCATACTTCAATAGAATATTGCATTATTAGAATTTCAATAAAAATTTTATAACTACTTGGTTTATAAGGTTTTGTTAGAACATTTTGCTATTTTCAAAAACACCAACTAACAAAAAGAATTTGGTTTCATTGTGAGTAACGTAAGAATTATAGAATAAAATTTTTATTGTAATAAAATGAATTCAAGTTTCTTCTGAAAACAATGTTGCATAAGATAATAAAAATGTTTGCGAATGAAGAAAAGAAAAGAACTCAATTGAAAGAAATCTGGGTCTATCCTATCAAGTCTTTGGATGGAATCAAGGTAAACACTTCTAAAATTCTTAGCTCAGGAGCATTATATAGAGATCGAGAATATGCAATGTTTGATAGCGAAGGAAAGTATGTTCATGCAAAGAGAACTAAAGAGGTTCATACTTTTAGAGCAAGTTTTTATGAAAATATAAATCAAGTAGAACTAATTTCTAAGATTGGTAAATTGAAAGTGGAATGGCACGAAATGAATAAAATGGAGGAATTTCTATCTGAACATTTTGGGTTTTCTATTCACCTAAAAAAAGAGGAAAATTCTGGGTTTCCCGATGATAGAGAATTGGGAGGACCAACCATTGTAAGTGAAGGAACGTTAGTCGCAATATCAAATTGGTTTAAAGAAACTCAAAACATAGACTTTTCCTATGAAGAAATGCTCAGAAGATTTAGGCCAAACATTATCTTAGGTGATTGTAAGGAATTTTTGGAAGACGAACTCATTGAAGTAGATTTTTATTTGGGAAATATACTCATAAAAGGCATGGAACCAACCCCTAGATGTGTAGTTCCGACTAGAGATCCTTCAACAGGGGAAATAAGTTCAGGATTTTCAAAATTATTGACCGATAAAAGAAAGGCTACAATTGGTTCAAACATCAATAGAAAACACTTTGAGCACTTTTATAAATTATGCTTAAATACTAAAATTCTTTACTCTGAAACTGGTAAAGAATTACATACAGGGGATTTACTACTTAGCGAGACTGAACTTTGGGGTGACACCTTCGCAATATAAAATTTACGCTTAAGTATTGATTGCAATGAACCAAATGAAGAGAATTCTGGTCTAAGTAGTTAAAACTCTAGAATAAATTCAGAGGTGTATTTGATGAAGAATAAATTTCAATATCTAGTAATAGCTGGTGTTTTCTTTTTGCTTGGAACTTTTTTAACTCCAATCATTTTTCATTCAGCAGAAAAGGTTGCATTGTCATTAGCAGCAGATAATAAACGGGATATGAGTCCCGCTAAGACTCAAGCAGTAGCAATGGAGGATGCTTTTCAAGAAGTTTTTGACAAAGTATCTCCAAGCGTTGTTTCCATTGCAACAGAAAGAACTGTGAAAATCAGAAGTCCATTTGGTGGTGCAAACCAAGATCCTTTCTTAGAATATTTTTTTGGTCAACAAGGCAGACAAAGAGAGTTCTCTCAAAAACAGGCTGGTTTAGGTTCGGGAATTATTCTAAACTCAGAAGGATACATACTCACCAATGAGCATGTGATTCGAGACATGGATAAATTAGCTGTTCGATTCAAGAATAAAAAACTTGTAGAAGCAAAATTAATTGGCTCTGATCCAAAACTTGATTTAGCACTATTAAAAGTAAAACCAGTAGCAGAACTTGTCCCAATAACGTTAGGCGATAGCACAAGAGTTAGAGTTGGTAATTGGGCAATTGCAATTGGTGCTCCAATGGGTTTTGAACAATCCTTTACTGTAGGAGTTGTAAGTGCGTCTGCAAGACCTGTGGATGAGTCTGGTGTAGGTTATATTCAAACTGATGCTGCTATCAATCAAGGAAATAGTGGAGGACCACTATTAAACATACATGGAGAAGTGATTGGAATCAATAGAATGATTATTTCCCCAAGTGGAGGTTCTATTGGAATTGGATTTTCTATTCCCATCAATGAAGCCAAACGAGTGTTTGAAGAACTTAAGACCACGGGAAAAGTGAAACATTCTTATCCTTGGTTTGGAATTGGTCTAGACCAGATCCAAGATGAGTCGGGTGTTATCATGAAAGGTGCAATGATTAGAGTTGTGGCAGAGAATTCACCTGCTGAAAAAGCGGGACTTCAAGTCAAAGACATAGTTCAAAAGATTGATGGTAAGGATGTTGAATCTCCCGAAGATGTTGTTTCTTATGTTAGAGCGAGTAAGGTTGGGAAAAAAATTGAATTGCAAATAAATCGAAAGGGTTCAACGATGAAGATAACTGTAACAACTGGAGAACGCCCCAATCAGTGAAACGTGAAATCTTGAGTCCTTTGGATTCATCAACCGATGACTTAGTGCTTCGACCGAGTGGATTGCATGAATTCATCGGTCAAAAAGAAATTATTTCCAATCTATCTATATTCTTAGAGGCAGCCAAAAAAAGAGAGAAAGCACTTGATCACGTTTTGCTTTCAGGACCACCGGGACTAGGAAAAACAACGTTAGCTACTATCATCGCTAAAGAGTTAGGAACTAGAGTTACAATAACATCAGCTCAAGTTATTTCAAAAGGAGCTGATTTAGCTAGATTTTTAACACTACTAGATGAAAAGGAAATTTTATTCATTGATGAGATTCATAGTTTAGGAAGAGGACTTGAAGAAATTCTTTACCCAGCTATGGAAGACTACAAAATTGATCTAGTTGTTGGAGAGGGAATCACTGCACAATCAGTGCAAATACCCCTAAAACCATTCACTCTTGTTGGTGCAACAACTAGAAGTGGAATGATAAGTGAACCACTAAAGAATCGTTTTGGAATCCAGTTTAGATTAGATTATTATACTGATGAAGAGATGGCGACTATCGTTAAACGTTCAAGTAATCTATTGGAACTAAAAATAGATAATGAAGCATCTATTGAGATAGGAAAAAGAAGTAGAAGAACACCAAGAATTGCGAATCATCTTTTGAAGAGAGTTAGAGATTTTGCCGATGTAAAGACTAGTGGTCATATAACTTTAAAATTATGTAAAGAAGCTTTGCTAGCCCTAGGAATTGATGAGCTAGGTTTAGATTATTTAGATAGAGAAATTATTCGAGCGATCATTGAAAGATATAAGGGTGGTCCAGTTGGGATCAAACCAATTTCAGTATTAGTTGGGGAAGAAGAAAGAACAATTGAAGATACTTATGAGCCATACCTAGTAAGAGCGGGACTAATTAATAGAACACAAAGTGGAAGAGTTGCTACAGAACTTGCTTATAGACATTTGAGTATAGAGAGGAAAAATGAAGAACGATCCCTTTTCCTTTGAGATGGACAAATTAGAAGAAGACGATAGACGACTTCTGCTCTCAGCAGGATTTGTTTTTTTAATCCTAACTCTTATCATTTCTCATCTATTCACAAGAAATTTACTTTGGAAGATGTTGGGCACAGATAGCAAAGAAGAATTGTTAACAAAAGCAAGAGAAGAAAAAGTATATAACGTTTTAGTAGAACAAGATTTTAAAGATAAAACAATTAAAGACGAGATAAAAGCACTCTCAGATGAAAACGCTGCCGGTAGTGGTGGAATTACCCAAAAAGAGGGCTTTCATACAATGAGTCCATTTTATGAATTTGTGATGGGAAGTAGACCTTCTAGTGCACAAAAAGAATCTAAAGATGCATCCAAAAATAAAGAAGAAGATGTTTACGATGTAGGAATTTTTAAGGCTGATCCACTTTTTAAACCAAAACCAGTCCAAGCATCCACCTCTGCTTCAAATCCATCAAGCGGTCAAGAAACTAAGATTCCTTCTAACTATAGATTTCAACAAGACTTCTTATTCAGATGGGATGGTTCTAAAGCATTATCCATTCCTAGAAAACAACTTGCGGGCTATCATTATTTTAAGGCGATGCTTAGAAAAATAGAAAGTAATTTTTATCCTCCGGGGGGAGGAAATTTTGCTTATAGAGATCCCGCTGGTTATGTGATCAGGGAAGGAATTTTACCAGGTGAGGTTAAGGTAATGTTTATGCTCAATGATGCGGGAGATGTTATTGATATTCGCTTATCAGCTTCTCCAGGTCAAAAAATTGTTGACAAAGCCTGTTTAGACTCAATTCGAGGACAAAACTTTGGTGTGGTTCCTCCTGAAGTGAAACAAAATGGGATGATTTTTGGAATCAATTTCATATTTCCAGATTTTTCAAATTATAGATAGATTTGATTATCGATTTTGGGAATATTTACCTAAGGTTCCTATTTCACTCTTAAAGGAAAATTTTTTTAGATTGTAAAAATTCTAAATTGTTATAAAACATAAAAGGTTTATTTAGATGAAAAATTTTTTTTGGATACTAATTCTACTTCAATGTTTAGGTTGTTATCCGGCTGACCCTGAGTTTAAACGAAAGCCACTTAGAAATAGAGAATATTCAGGGTTTATTAGTAGAAGTTTTTTTCAAGTTGTAGTAGAGGTGCCAATAAAAAATTTTAACTCAACAATTGAAAAAGAAAGAGAGGCCTGCAAAGAAAAATCACAATCACTTAGAGATAAAAAAACCTTAACCGAGTTAATTAAAATTTCAATTCAAAACAGTGAGAACCTTCAAAGAGAAAAGCTGCAAATTGAAGACCAATATGACCCTGAAAAAAAACTTATTTCATGGAAGAATCCCGACTTAAATCGTGGAGATTTTCAATGGTTTCTTGAGGGCATGTTTTTGTATGCTGAGGACTATTCAAACCAAGAGAAATGTATATTCATATTTCGTAATATTCAGAATGGTTTATATGATAAGGTAGTAGCAACAAAACTAAGTTTTGTTCCGAATAAACCTGAAGAAGAAATTGAAGAGTATAATGATGGGATAAAGAAACCTGACCAACAACAAGGCACAAGCAATACAGGAACCCCAACTGGTGGTTCAGGTACAGCTGAGTCAGAAACTCAAACAAAGAAAAAGAAGAAAAAACAGTGAAGCTATATTCAATCCATTTTTTATTCACTATAATTACTTTAACTCAACATCAATTAGTTTCTAAAGAGATTCTAATTGAAAATGTAAAGATTTTGGATGTGAGTAAAAATAGTTTTTCAAATAATAAAAAAATCTATGTAGAAAATGGAAAGATAACTAGAATTGAAGAATCTAAATCTGAAAAAGGAAAATTTCTTACACCAAGCTTTTGTGATGCTAGTGTTTCCTTTGGATACAATTCTCTAGGTGGAGTCAACAGTAAAGAAAAAGCAAAGCTTTCAGCAAGAGCATTTGTAGCTCATGGCTTTACTCATGTGGGAAGTGTTACTGACTTAGAATATGTGAACGAAATAAAAAAAGAAATAGAATCAGGGCATATTATCGGACCAGAAATTATTTCACAAAAAAAACCAATTCTATTTCTAACAAAAGAATATCCAGAACTACCAGAAAAATTTTATTCCATTGTTAAATCAGAAGAAGAGATGAAGAAAGAAGTTGAAAAACAAGCAAAAGAAGGGATTAAATATATCCGAATCTATCATAGATACTATGAAGAGAACCTAATTCATGCAAGTTCTTTCTTATTATTTACACTTGATAATATCGCAAAACGATATGGATCTAGAATATTAGTGAATACTTTTGCAGATAATATATCTTTACTCGAAGCTACCAGAGCTGGTGTTCAATTCGTTGAGTCACCTGTTGTTACAGAAAATCTAAACTTTAAAGAAGAAAATTTCAAAGAGATTCGATTTATCCCATATTTTGGGATTTATAGAAATCTAATGTTAAGTAATTATCCTGATAAAATGAAAAAAGAATTTCAACGAATCAATTCCTTAGATAACTTTTTTAAATTTAACTATGCGAATGAAGCGTTTGAGTCAATTAAGGAGACTCAAACAGAAGAGAGCCAGATTCTAGACAATGAAGAGGTAATGAGATTTTGGGAAAAATTTCCATACTCTGGTGAAAGAATGATTTTGGGTAGTGGTTCTGGACATCTATATAATTTTCCTGGAACATCAGGAATCCAAGAGTTAGAATTAATTTATGAGAGTTTTCAAAAGAAGATAAATATTTGGAAGATCGCTTCTAGAAATTCATGTGAACTTTTAGGAAGAGTAGGTCATGAAAAAATTGAATTGGGAAATGAGTTCAATGCAATCCTATATAATAATAATCCACTCAATTCAATTTCTGAATTATATCGACCAGAACAAGTATTCTTCAAGGGGAAATTAGTTTTTAATAATTCAAAGTAAATAAATTTATGCTTTACTTTTTACTACTTAAAGTTTTACTATTCAAATAAATAGATATGCTAGGCATGCAAAGATTAAAAAGAGTGAGTTTTGCATAATGCTATGAGAAAAATTATTCATATAGACATGGACGCTTTTTATGCTAGTGTAGAGCAAAGAGACAATCCTGACTTGCAAGGCAAACCAGTGATTGTAAGTGGTCCTCCCAATTCTAGAAGTGTGGTTTGCACTGCTAGCTATGAAGCAAGAAAATTTGGGGTTCATTCAGCCATGCCTGCAAGTAGAGCTTTTCAACTCTGTCCAAAAGGAATTTTTGTCTATCCTAGATTTTCTGCTTATAAGGAAGTTTCTAAACAAATCCAAAAAATTTTTTATGACTACACTGATCTAGTCGAACCATTGTCCTTAGATGAAGCATATCTAGACGTAACCACGAACAAGCTAGGAATTGATAAGGCGATGAAGATTGCAAAAGAAATTAAGGCAAGAATTCAAAAGACAACGGATTTAACTGCTACTGCTGGTGTAGCCTCAGGTAAATTTCTTGCTAAGGTTGCATCTGGTATGAATAAACCAAATGGAATCACATTGATCCTTCCAGAAGAAGCTATAGGATTTTTGGAAAAACTTCCTATTGGAAAATTTTATGGAATAGGTAAGGTCACAGAAAAAAAACTTCAGGGTCTTGGAATCGAAAATGGTAAAGACCTAAAAGAAAAATCTCTACCTGAACTCATGAACATTTTGGGAAAATCAGGAAAATATTATTATAATATTGTTCGAGGAATTGATCATTCTATTGTTCATCCAGAAAGAGAACGAAAATCAATAGGTGTAGAAGAAACATTCACTAGAGATACAAAAGAGATTTTAGAACTTCAATCAATTCTTATGGAAATTATCAAAGACCTAGAACATAGAATGCAAAGAGCAGAAGCTAGGGGTAAAACTATTACCTTGAAGCTAAAGTATGAAAATTTTCATTCTATCACTAGATCCTTAACTCTACCAGTATATGTTCATAGTTATCAAGATATTTTGAAACATGCCCTAAGTCTTTTGAATATGATTGAACTGAATCGAAAAGTTAGGCTTTTAGGGGTGAGCATTTCCAGTCTAGAAAAAGAATCAGATGAAAAAATAGAGAGTCTATTTTGATTAGAACGTTAGTTGCAATCCTAATTCTATTTTCAATTAATTTTTGCAAAAGTTTTGAATCAAAAACCAAAAAAGACTTAAAAAACAGTCCAAGAAAAATTTTATTCATAGGAGATTCCCTTGTAATTTCTTTTCTTTGGGGTTTTGATAAAGAGTTTAATCAAAAAAATTCTATTCTTGCTGAAAACTATGGAAAGGTTTCTTCTAGTCTTGTCTATCCTAAGTTCTATGACTGGCACAAAAATTTAAAAGACTTTCTAGCAAAAAAAAAATATGATTATGCAATTATTATGATTGGGGCTAATGATGATAAAGGAATTTTAGATGGAAATAATTTTTTTTCATTTAAGACTGAAGCATGGGTAAAAGTTTACCGTGAGCTTGTAAGAGAGCTAATTAAGATTTTATTAGATAATCAAATTAAAGTTTTTTGGGTTTCCCTTCCGCCAATGGGAGGTTCCAAAAAATTTCAAGAGAATATGCAGTTTATTAATAGAATTGCTTATTCAGTTTATTTGGAAGAAGACATAGAATTCATTCATTCAGAAGAAGTTCTTGGTAATGAAGTAGGAGAATTTACTACATATAAAATCTTGAATGGAAAAAAAATTCCTCTTAGACAAGAAGATAGAATCCATCTATTAGTACCTGCTGCTAAATTGCTCACAGAATTTATATTCCAAAAAATCCTTGAATCTGAATCAAAAACTAACTAGGTTTCTATTTTAGGAGGAAGATACACATCAAATAAAATTTCATTACAAAGGAAGATTGAAACTGGTTGAAGCATCTCATTCTGTGAGAGTAGCCCAAGTCTTTCATACAGACCGAAATAAAGATGAACAGGTTTTGCTTTAGTCAATTTCATTTCATCGTGCCAAATCGAATAAGTTCCAAGCTGTCCGTCATTTCTATAGAAAAAACCATTCGTTGGATGAGTAAGAACTAGTTTCATTTCTGAATAGCTTGAAAAACCTTCATGTTCTTCAATGAGTTCACCAGTATCTTCTAATTCTATCTTTGACTCCCCCCAATTTGATTTAGTGGAAAGCGAGTAACGTTCATACTTATTTAGCTTTGAGTTCCATTCAATATCAAAATCATATTTAGCATAATGCCAAGGTATATTAAATCCATATCTAGGAATATAAACATAATAAGAACCTAATGTTGTTCCAAAAAACCAAACTGAGTGTTCTCCAGTTTTTTTATCTATAACATAAACTCTATAATTTGTTTGAGGAAACTTAAACTTTAAAAAAGGGATTTTTAAAAAATGAAAATCAACATCAATAAAAGGAACTGCACTCATTAGAGCTAATTTCTTTCCCCTAATTTCAAATTCTGGAATTTCAAATCTATCAGTAGGAATCAATCGCTCTAATCTTTCTTTAGGTAAAGCATAATTGATTAGAGCAAAGTGAATCAGATTTGTTCTAACATCCAAAATTGATGGATGTTCTATTCTTGCTTCAATTCTTTGCTCTAAAATTTTTTGATAATTCAAACTCATTTATAGTCTGAATTTATCCATTGGAAATTTTGAAGTAATTTCTTTTACACCTTGTTTTACTTTTTCCAACACTTTAGGATTCTCTAGATCATCTAATAAATCACAAATAAGATTTCCAACAGATTGAAATTCTGATTCTTTAAGCCCTCTTGTTGTTAGTGCAGGAGAGCCAAGACGAATTCCAGACGTGACTGCTGGTGGTTTTTCATCAAATGGAATTCCATTTTTGTTTACAGTGATATGAGCTATATCTAGCTTATTTGCTGCATCAAGTCCAGTAAGACCTTTCACTGAAACATCAACCAATACTAAATGATTGTCTGTGCCACCTGATACTACGCGATAGCCTCTTTGTAAAAATGTTTCTGCAAGGACACTTGCATTTTTCTTAACCTGCTCAATATAAACTTTGAATTCAGGTCTAAGTGCTTCCCCAAAAGCAACTCCTTTTGCTGCAATTACATGCATTAGTGGTCCACCCTGAACCCCAGGAAATACTCTAGAGTTTAAAATCTTTTCATTCTCTGCTTTAGATAAAATGAGACCACCTCTAGGACCTCGAAGAGTTTTATGAGTTGTGGTCGTTACGAAGTCACAGTGAGGAAAAGGGTGAGGATGAGCGTTAGTTACAATGAGACCTGCTATATGAGCAACGTCAGCCAATAACTTAGCACCAACAGATTTAGCAATCTCACCAAATCTAGCAAAGTCAATTGTTCTAGGATAAGCTGAAGCACCTACGACTATGAGTTTCGGTTTATTTTCTTTAGCAAGTCTCTCAACTTCATCATAATCAATTAAACTCTTTTCTCTAGTCACTCCATACGGTACTACTTTATAAGTTCTACCACTAAAATTCACTGGTGAACCATGCGTTAGGTGACCGCCATGTGCTAGATTCATTCCCATAAATGTATCACCTGGATCCAGACAAGCAAGAAATACAGCCATATTAGCCTGTGCTCCACTATGTGGTTGTACATTTGCATATTCAGCTGAAAAAAGTTTTTTCGCTCTATCAATTGCTATCTGTTCAATTGTGTCAGCATGTTCACAACCGTTATAATATCTTTTTCCGGGATATCCCTCTGCATATTTATTGGTAAGAGTGGAGTGGTAAGCTTCAAGCACTGCCTGAGAAACAAAATTTTCCGAAGCGATTAGCTCTAGGGAATCATTCTGTCTTTGATCTTCTTTTTGTAGTGCTTCAAATATTTCTTTGTCTTGGGACTCAATAAAACTTTTCATGAGTCCAGATTTTTATTGTCTATTAAAAATAAAATCTTTATTTGAATATTTTGTTTTACATAGTTCTCTAGAACTTTGAATCGTTTTACGAAAAAAATCTGTATTCAGTTTTTCCATTTCCATATTTTCAGAAAATTCATTAAAAAAGATTCGTTTTAGACTTTTCATAAATTCTGAAACTGAAAAATTTTCAGGAAGATTAGTTAGAAATTCTTCATGGGATCTACCCTTTCTATACTCAGGTTCTTCAGGAGGATGTTTTAATACTGATTTTGCTTTTTGAATTAGTTTAGGACTAAGAATTAATGTTCCATGAAGAACAAGAAAATTTTTTTTTCTAAACTGTGAGTTTCCAGAAATTTTTTTTAGTCTATTATCTTTCTCAATGGAGATATCTGATTTACCTGCCATTACAGAATCAATTCCTTGCGACTTTAAACTTTGCACTACAAGATCCAATAAAAGTTTATAAGAGGAAGCAACTGGATAGTATTTAGGATATTTTTTTACATTCACAAATAGTGAGTAATTAAGATTATAAAAATTATGATAAACAGTTCCACCACCAGAGGCACGTCTTGCTATTTCAATCTTATTTGAATGATTTGTATCAATAAAATTTTGAATTATTGAATCGGGAATATTTTTACTTGCTGAATCAGAAATTCCAAGCACAATACTTTCTTTGTTCTTCCAGAATCTAAGCCCAAAATCAATTTCCTCAACGCTAGCATTGACAGCTAACGCTTCTTCTTTGGCTAGATTTTTATGAACAGATTTCTCATTAATAGAGTTTAAATAGAATGCTTTCATCAAATCATAATTTAGTAAATAATTTTACAAAATCATTCTCATTCCATTTTTGGGTCTTAGAGTAATCAATGGTTCTTTTTCTACTTTGAAGTTAGGTTCTAGTTTAGGCTCAAAACTTCTAAGCAAAGTGGCTAAAATTATCATTGCTTCTGTAAATGCAAAATTGTTTCCAATGCAAACCCTAGGTCCACCACCAAATGGTAGATAAGCAAAATTATGTCTTTTGTCTTCTTCTTCTTTAGTAAATCTTTCGGGATTAAAAACTTCTGGATCAGACCAATACTTAGGATTTCTATGCAAATGGTATATAGATATAGAAACCATATCACCAACTAAAGCTGGATATCCACCAATAGTATCGTTGTTCACTAGTTTTCTTTCTATGACCCAGGCAGGAGGATAGAGTCTTAGAGATTCTTTTAGAACCTTCTCTGTAAGTTCTAATTTTGAAATATGTGAAATATCTATTCCACCATTCTTTGGAACATTCTCTCGTATTTCTTTTAAAACTTTCTGATAAATCTCAGGATGTTCAGAGAGTAAATAAAATGTCCAAGTCAGAGCATTCGCAGTGGTCTCATGTCCTGCAAGTAAGAATGTGATCACCTCATCTCTTATTTGTTGGATGGAAAGTCCCTCACCAGTTTCTTCATCTCTGGAATACAATAATGTATCAAGTAAATCATTTACTCTTTCTTGAGATTCTTTTCTGGTGTTGATAATCTTAAATACTACCTTATCCATTGCATTTAATGCTTTCTTTAGCTTCAAATTTTTTGGTGTTGGAACCCAAAGTGGGAATCTAAAGATAGATTGGATTCTATCCATAATGAGCTCAAGAGCTAGACTTAAATTTTCATCTACAATTTTTGATTCTTCTTCTAGTCTTGTTCCAAATAATGTTCTGCCTACAATGTTAAAAGTAACTTTCATCATTGATTTGGAAATATCTATGGGCTTAGCTCTAAATGTTTGCCATTCCTTTTCTAAAACCTCTGCTTCTTCAGCAAAGATTTTCGTGAATCCTTCGACCATACTTTTCTTAAAAGCTGGTTGGGCAAGTCTTCGATTTTTTTTCCACTCAGCACCTTCGCTAGTGAGAAGACCCTTTCCAACTAATAGAGCTAGTTCTTTATAAAAAATACTTTTATGATAATTAAAACTGTTCTCTTGTAAAATATATCGAATGATGATTGGATCATTAACAATGATAAAATTTAAACCTAAAAAACTTGAACCAATCAGATCACCATAGTTTTTTAACATACTGGTATAGAATCCTATTGGGTCAGATTTGATTGATCGAACTCTCTTAAAAGCTTCTAAGCCTTTCACCTTAAATAGATCTTTTCTTTCCATTATCTCAATGTTTTTATTTAACTTGTAAATTTCAAGAACTTGATTCTCTGATTGACAGAATCTTGGTTTCTAATATAAGGTTTACATGAATTATCCGAAAGGTTTTTTTGCTTTTGGCAGAAATATTGGTATCAAAGATAAAACTTTAGACTTTGCTGTTCTATATTCTCAGGTTCCATGCGAAGCAAGTGCTGTTTTTACCTTAAACAATTTTCCAGGTGCTCCCATAATCGTAGGAAAAGAAAATATTCAGAATGGCAAACTACAAGCAATAGTAGTGAATTCTAAAAATTCAAATGTAGCAACAGGAATAGAAGGAATTGAAGTTGCAAGAGAGACCTGTAGAAGGCTTGCAAAGAGTTTAGGAATTGAAGCCGAAAATATCCTTCCTTCTTCAACTGGGATCATTGGAGTTCCCCTTCCCAAAGAAAAAATTTATAATGCTTGTGAAGAAGCAAGAGAATATTTGAAAGAAGGAAATCTAGAAGAGTTTGGCCAAGCGATTATGACTACAGATAAGAAAGAAAAGATCTCTAAAAGAAATTTTTCTAAAAATCCTGGAATGATTTATGGAGTTGCAAAAGGTGCGGGAATGATTGAGCCAAACATGGCTACAATGTTATCTTATATAGTCACTGATGTATTGCCAGAAACAGGGGATCTAAAAACAATTCTTCTATCAGCAGTGAATAAGAGCTTCAATTGTTTAACGATTGATTCAGATACTTCAACAAGTGATACTGTTGTTTTACTTTGTAATGGACTTTCGGGAAAAGTTAGTGAAGAAGAGTTTAGTTCCAAACTTTTAGAAGTATGTCTTGAGCTAACAAAGAAGATAGCATCAGATGGTGAAGGAGTAACTAAACTAATTGAGTTAAAAATTTCTTCAGCAAGAGATGAGGTTCAGGCAAAGAAAATCGGTAAGTCGGTTTTGAACTCACCACTTGTAAAAACTGCAATCTATGGAGGAGACCCTAATTGGGGAAGATTTGTGATGGCAATCGGAAAAGTTTTTGATGAACCTATTTCATTTCAAGCACTTTCCATAAAAATTGGAAATCTTGAAATGAAACAAGCAACTAAAGAAAGAGTAGTTGAAATGTCTAATTATCTAAAATCTAATTCTGAAATTCAAATTGAAATTTCTCTAGGTGCTGGTTCTATTGAAAAAGTCTTTTGGGGTTGCGATTTATCAGAAGGTTATATTGCTGAGAACGCTTACTACTCAACATAAAAATGACAATCAAAGAATTTTTTAAGGAAAATATTTTTTCCTTTCAGACAAAGTCTTTTTTGATTAAAAGTGTTACTAGGCTTTTATCAATTTTTTCTTTACTGATCATGTACTATTTACTTTCAGAATCTTTTCCAAAAGAATTTCCATACATGAATACTGCTTCTATTCTCATTTGTATCATCATATATGTAATTCTTTTATTAGGTGTACAAGAAAAATTAGAAATCACACTTATGCAAACTTTCCTTTCGGAATATTTATTCAATGATCCTCTGTCTCTTAAACTTGCTTATAAAAAATTCGATGTAGATAACCTGATTGGTAATGTGTTTCCAGACATGGTGAAAATTTCAGGTCAAAGAAGTGGAAAAATTTTTCTTAGAAAAAAATCAGGAAACTTTGATGCCTATACTTATTCTAAGGATGGGTTAAGAAAAAAGATAAAATCAAATTCTATTCCACTCAGTAAGGAACTTTTAAAACTATTAAATCAAAAAATTAATGGTGTAAGTATTAATGATATTGCTGATGAAAAGAACTTGATCGAAGATTTTTCTAAGTTAAAGTCTGAATTTGTGCTTCCATTCTTATTCAAAGAGAGAGTATACGGATTTCTTGCTATTCCAGGAACTCCAGACGAATCAACAATTGGAAATCTTTCGATACTAGCAAGTAAGTCTGCAGTTGCGATTTATAATGATATACTTTCGTTGCAAATGTCTCTTCACAAAAAGTACAAAAATGAGTTTGAAGTGGCAAATAGAATTGAAGAAAAAATATTTAAGAATAAGATTCAAAAATTTTCAGGAGTTGAATTTAAGACAGTAAAAGAAGATCAAAACATACTTTTAGAATTTTTTAAGAATGATGAAAAAGACAACTACTTCGTGCTACTAACTTTAGATTCTAAAAATCGTTATACTGGTGGTCTAGTTCTTTCTCATATGCTTGGAAAATTATTTTCTCAGAGTTTACTCAAAAGAAAACATAGCCATAAGTCTTTGAAAGATTATATTGAAAACTCACTTAAAGAGTTAGATCCAAGTTTTGACTACGAAATTCTAATTGGAAATTTTCTTTCTAACCCTGAAGAAGTAATTTTTTTACAAATTGGAAATAATTTTAAGATAAAACGCAAAGAAAATGAAGAAAGTCTTTTATCAGTTGGCTGGAAGTATTCACTAGAGTTATCTACAGATGAATTGAATATAATGTATAAGAATGAAGTAATACTTCTAATGAGAAAAGTATAATGAATCTATTTAGCTCCTTTATTTTTTCAATATTTACCTTTCTAGTAATATTCTTTGGAGCCTACTATTTAATCGATTCAGAAAAATCTAAACGGATTTTATATACTTATCCTAACGGAGTAGTTGCTAATACTAACTCATCCAATTCTAAATTACTTGGATATAATATTGAAAAAGACACTAATCTACCAGAAATAGTCTTCAGTGAAGAAGAGTTTCCAATACAACAAAATTCAGATTTTAAAACTAATCTTGAAGTAGCAAAGGATTTTATTTTACAACATTTTTTAGTTTATTCAGTTTTATTTACTGCATTTTGGTTCTTAATTGCAACAGGAGATTTTTTTCTATTCTTTTTCTTTTTAAATTTTGCTCTATTAATTGCATCTAATATATTCATGCTTGGATTCACGAAAGGATATACTATGTTCTATTTTAGTATATTCCAAACAAGTTTTTTGATTCTTCATTTTGCTTATAGAATTAAAGGGAAAGATATTTCAACTAAATGGTTTATCCCAGAAATTGCTTTCTCTTCCATTATTGCATTTGTTGGTTATGCAGAGGAGAATGATTTCAATTATTTTGTGAGATTAGTCAAAGCAAGCGGAATTCTAGGAATGGTAGCTTCTTCAGGTGCTATAATAGTCTCTTTCTACGACACTATAAAATACTCTTCAACAACTTGGCAGGAAAGCAAAAAAGTATTAATGAGCTTTTCCGTATTTATTGCAATTATTTTTACGTATTTCCTTTTCGAGAATGATCTTTTGAAGGATAGACCAAATTTACTTTATTTACATTTGCTATTATTATTTCTAATTCCAATTACTTTTATATATGGTTTTTTTAAATATTCTTTCTTTCCAAAACAGTTATACTTTTCTTCTACACTTACAATCTTCTATTTATTTAGTTTTATTAGTTTGCTTTATCTATGTTTGTATTGGTTATTTATTCAAATTGCTGGTGAGAATCCAGATTATTTATTCTTATTCAATTTTTTATTTATCTTCTTTACAGTAATATTTATAAGCCAAATTAAAAACTTTGTGGTTAGCAATATCAATTATTGGACATTCCAAAGAAGTGATAAATATACTAATGCTCTAGAAGAAATGAGTAAGATCATTTCTAATCCAACTTCAACAAAACAATCCGTTAAAAAATTATTTAACAAAATGACTGATGTACTTGGAGTAAAAAAAATTATTTTATTACTTACGCCAGAAAGATTTCCAGGTCTTGAGTTTAGAGATGTAAATATAACTAAACTTCCATCAAGTTCTGATACTTGGAAATATTTTTCTAAAACAAAAGATATAACTGTTACTTCTTATCTTTCACATGGATCAGGAAATAGAAATTCTGCCTATAAGTTTTTGAGAAAATTAGAAATTCAAATTTCCTATCCAATGTATGGTCTTGAGTATGGAGAAAAAATTTCTTCAGTTTTGCTTATTGGGGAGAAGTTAAATGGTTCAAATTTCTCTGTTGGTGAGATTCAATTTATCAAAGAGTGTTCTAGGTTAGCTGATCTTCTTTTACAGAATTATAAACTTCTTATCAGTGAAATTGAAAAAAAGAGGATGGAACGAGATCTAAGTACAATTGAACTCATGCAGAATACAATATTTTCACTATCTTTAGGAAAGAATGATTTTAGTTCAATTGACCTAAGCTACATCTCAGTGCCTGCATTAGGAGTAACGGGAGATTATATTGATTTGGTAAAGTTAAGTGATACTAAACTTTATATTTTTATTGGTGATGTAACTGGACATGGAGTAGGTAGTGGATTTTTAGTCAGTGCTATTAGAGCATTTGTAAGAGATCAGATTCAAATGGGTATTGAGTTAAAGAAGCTTTTTAAAAATCTAAACACATTACTTTTGGAGAGATACTCAGGTAGTGAGTTCATGAGTTTGGTTGGTGGAATCTTTAATCTTGAAACCTCTGAGTTTGAATTTGTTAATGCAGGACACTTAAGTCCAATTTTATATAGGAATAATTCTAAGATTGAACTAGTAAAAAGTTCTGCTAGAGTTCTTGGTGTTTTACCAACTATATATACTACTGACTCCATAATACTATCATCAGGAGATATGGTTTTATTTTATACTGATGGAGTTACGGAAACCTTTAGTCCCTCTGAAGAAATTTATGGTGAAAAGAGACTAATAGATTGTGTTCAAAAAAATTCTAATCTAGATAGTAATTCACTGATTGAATTGATCCTCAAAGACTTGGAAGATTTTCGGAAAGGAGAAGATAAAAACGATGATGTGACTCTTCTCTCTTTAAAAAAACTTTAGCTTAAGTTTAAGGTTGATTTTTATTTTACTCAATAAAAAAAATAACCAAGTCAAAATGGAGGAAGTCGTTTGAAAATCGTTTCTGGGATCAGTTTAATTGCTAACATTATAAATCTCCAAATCCAATGAATATAAACTTCATCTTTACAACTTTCGATAGCACCTACAATTTTTCTTGCAGCAGTTTCTGGGCTTAGGGTTATGTAAGGAATTAAATTATGTCCTTGGGACATTCGAGTATATACGGGTCCTAAAAGAATTGTAGTGATAGAAATATTTTTTTTGAATAATTTATTTCTTAGCCCAGAAAGATAAGTTGAAATTCCCGCCTTGGAACTTCCATAAATATAATTTAGCTGCCTTCCTCTAATTCCTGCAACTGAACTAATAACACCAATTTTTCCGAAACCAGTTTTTTCAAAGTCAATTGAAATATGATTAACTAAAAGCATAACTCCAAGATAGTTTACTATCGCTGTTTGATAGCATTCTTCAAAGTTTTCTCTTGCTAGGTCTTGGTTTCCATAATAACCTAAGGCTGAGATGACTAGCTCAGGTTTTGGTTTTAAATCATTATAAATTTGAATGCTATCTTTTAAGTTTAGTATATCTAAAACATATACCTTGGATTCAACATTATACTTTTCAATTGATCTTTGGACAAGTGCAAGCTCTTCAGTATTTCTCCCAATGAGATATAGATTATAGCTTTTTTTTGCAAGTTCAAGTACAATATGCTTTGCAATGTCTGATGTTGCACCGAGAATCAGTGCGTATGGTTTCATGTTACTAGAGAGTTTTGATTGTATTGACTTAGCTCTTTTTCACAATACTCGATCAAATCAACTTTACATGCAGTGCAAGTATCAGCAACATTCAACAATTTTGCAGCTTCGTTGAAACAACATTTTAGTTCATTTGTAAGCCTTACAACTTCACTAAAACATGTCCCACTACAATGACATTTGTTCATAATTCAAGTATTTTGAGAATCAGTCTCAAAGTCAATGAAAAAATAAAAAATTTCTCTATTTATAAACCTTATCTACTTGAACTTAGTGGGTAGGTCTAGATCAACTTCTAAAGTTTCACAAAAAGTTTTTAGTATAGCAATCCTTGCATAGTATTTATCGTTAGCAGGTATAATCACCCAAGGAGCAAAATCATGATTCGTCCTTGCTAACATTTCTTCACAAGCTGTTTCATAGTGAGCTAGTTTTTCTCTATTTCTCCAGTCTTCATCGGTTAACTTCCAACGCTTCATGGGATCATCTTTTCTAGCGTTGAACCTTATCAATTGTTCTTCAGGACTTATATGTAACCAAAACTTTATAATTGAATAGTTATCGTGAACAATTGATGATTCAAAAGAAGAGATTTCTGAATAAGCTCTTGACCATTCCTCTTCTTTTGCAAATCCCTCAACTCTCTCTACTAGAACTCTACCATACCAAGATCTATCAAAGATCGTCAAATTACCCTTAGGAGGAATATGTGCCCAAAATCTCCAAAGATAGTGATGATTTCTTTCTTCAGTACTGGGAGCAGCGATAGAAACAACAGAATATAACCTAGGGTCGAGGGTGGAAGTTAATCTACGAATGCTACCACCTTTTCCCGCTGCATCAGAACCTTCAAAAACTAGAATGATCCCTTTTCTTTTTTTGTTAGCGTAATGGCTTAAAACCCTTGCTCTTTCTTGAAGTTCATCAATTTGAATTTTATATTCAGATTTATCGATTGGGGTAGGATAAATGATTTCATTCAACTTAATCATGCTGTTAAATCCTTAGTTTTTAAAGTTTCCATCATTTCTAATGAATTAAAACCTAACTTCTCTTCCATTTCAGCAATAATTGATTCCATTACATTTGCTCTAGTAAAATAACGATTCTTAGAATGTAGTATTTTCCATTCACGATTTGGAAAATGAGTTTTGCTTAAACATATTTCATAAAGTTCTCTGGTTTCTTTGAAATTTTTTGCTTCAATCGAATCATACTTTGAAACCATCCATTTCATTCCTTTATTCTTGGCTTCTTCAAATCTTTTTTCTTGGGTCTTTGAGTCTATGTTTAAAAAGAATTTAAAAATCAAATACCCATCTTGATGAAGCATTTCTTCAGTTTCATTAATATGATCAATGTGGAGAGAAAATTTTTTTTTGCTAGTAGAACCATGTAGGTGATCGTTGATCAATTTCTTATACCAAGATCCTTCATAAATAGTTAATTCCCCTCTAGAAGGAAGTTTTTGCCAGAATTGATAGAACAAAGGATAATCTGGAAAATGATCAGGATAGAATGAATGCACTTTAACCTTTCTTGGATCTAGTCTAGAAGTGATTACCTTTAGCAGTGCACCTTTACCTGAACCAGCAAATCCTTCTATGATGAGAAGAGTTCCTTTTTGTTGTTTTTTTGCTTCACTGAAAAGTAGGTATAGTCTTTCTTGATAGTCTTTTTCAAAGGAATCATAGTTGGACTTACTGAGTGGTTCTTCTTCTAGAAAATTTTTAAGGCTAATCATAATTTTATAAGGAAGACTTACTATCTAGATAAAACAGGTTTTGGCAAGTAAAAAAACTAAAAAAAATTATTGCAATTAATACCAAAGTCTCATTCCATCTAGGTTTTTGAAATGAGCATCATACGTGATTAACACAGAGCCTGTTTCTACTGTGTGGGCAGCTATCCATATATCATTGATTGGGATAGGAGTTCCTTTCTTATGAAGATAAACTTTTAATTCAGAAAATATTTCTGCTGTTTCTGAGGTGACCCCAAGACACTCAACTGTTTCTTTGAGTTTGAATTCATCTAATAAAGATTTATTTTTATGAAACTGATTTCCCCCTCTAAAACCAGTGAGAAGTTCTGCGATTACAATTACTGATAAATAAATTTTTTCTGCATCTAGGATTACATTGAATACTTTCTCATCACCACGGAGTAAATTGCTGTATGCATTTGTGTCTAAAAGAATTTTCTTCATACCCAGTCAGAGGAATCAATTTTAGAAAACTCTTGATTTTCTTTTTCAAATTCTTGAAATTCTTTTTCACTCCAAATTCCCAGAAATCTTTGAAACTCTGTTTTCTTTAATTCTCGGGAATTGTCTAAATTTAATGATTTTCGAAGCAAGGCCTGAATCGCTTTGTTTAAACTGGTATTGTATTTTTCAGCGTATTCAGAAATTTTGTTTTCTAGAGAATCATCTAGGTTGTGGATGGTAATTGATTTCATGAACCACTCCTTGAACCAAAATGGTTGATAGTTTAAACCATTGTACCTTTCGTCTAATAAATTGCAAGAATTATCTGAGGTAATTCTATGAAAAATGATAAACATTAGAAAATGAAATATCAATCTTATTCCCTGCTGCAATACTTTGAATTAGAATTCTGAAAACTGTTTTGTCCAATAAACGCAAAAACAATCACGTAATAGTATTAGTATCCTTTTCTTGTTTAATAGAAGATAACGATAGGATATTTATATCCCAAGTAATAAATGGCATTCGGTTTAGTGTAATAGGATTTATAAAAATGACGTTAGGTAAAATTCGATTTCAATGAAAATTAGCTTTCTTTGATAAAAATAAATTCTAGAATATTCATTAATAAGGGGGACTAAGGGGCTCAACATATAAAACCCTCATCAATAGAATGGAATTTGGTCTCGATAAGCATAAGTTATGTAATATTCGCATTGTTTTATTGCTTTCAGAAAATCAGAGTTGAAACTTTTACCTATTGAAAAGACATTTGTTTTTGTATCAGAACTCTTTCAAATAAATAGGAAGCAACATGCCAGCAGAAATTAAAGTTCCAGAAATGGGAGAATCAATAACAGAAGCAACCTTACTCAGTTGGATCAAAAAAGTAGGTGACCAAGTAAATGCAGATGAGGTTCTAGCAGAGCTAGAAACCGAAAAAGTAACTATGGAGCTTAGAGCACCTGTCTCAGGCACAATAAAAGAACTTACCAAAAAAGCAGGGGACACAGTTCGTGTAAGAGAGATAATAGGATCAATTGAAGAAGGAGCAGTTGCTCCAAAGGCTCAAGCATCCGAGCCACCTAAACCATCCAGTGAAATGGCTAAACCAGAAGATAAAAAGAATGAAACACTTCCTCCTGCTGCTAAAAAGCTAGTTGCAGAAAACAATCTTAACCCAAGTGATATCTCTGGAACTGGTAAACATGGACAGGTGACCAAAGGAGATGTGCTTTCACATATTGAATCTAAACCTCAAACAGTTCAGACTCAGACCCAAGCACCTAAAATTGAACGCAACCTAGCTGAAAGAGAAAACATTGTTCCAATGTCTAGACTGAGAAAAGCAATTGCAGAAAGACTTGTATCAGCACAACATACTGCAGCAATACTTACTACTTTCAATGAGATAGATATGTCTGCTGCAATGAATATCCGTTCACAATATAAGGATAAGTTTAAAGAATCGCATAACGTTGGTTTAGGATTCATGAGCTTTTTCACTAAGGCTGTGATTTCAGCTTTAAAAGCGTTTCCTGCAGTAAATGGAGAGATAAGAGATAATAATATAGTATATAAAAATTACTATGATATAGGAGTTGCAGTGGGTGGTCCTAAAGGACTAGTGGTTCCAATTGTAAGAGATGCTGATAGGCTTAGCTTTGCGGGAATTGAAACTGAGATACTTAGACTTGCGGGAAAGGTTAAAGAAGGAACAATCTCATTGGATGAGATGCAAGGTGGAACATTCACAATTTCAAACGGTGGGGTTTATGGTTCTATGATGTCCACTCCAATCTTAAATCCTCCACAGGTAGGTATATTAGGTCTTCATAATATTGTTAAAAGACCAGTAGTAGTAAATGATCAGATAGTCATTAGACCTATGATGTACATTGCACTTTCTTATGACCATAGAATCATTGATGGAAAGGAAGCTGTTCAGTTCTTAGTTCGAGTTAAGGAATGTATTGAAGATCCTTCTCGCATGTTGCTAGAGGTTTAAGATGAAAGAGTTTGATATAGCAGTAATTGGATCAGGACCAGGTGGTTATGTTGCAGCAATTAGAGCTGCACAACTTGGTTTTAAAACAGCCATAATAGAGAAAAGAAAAACGTTAGGCGGCACTTGTCTAAACGTTGGATGTATTCCTTCAAAAGCACTTCTTGATTCTTCTGAACAATACCATCAAGCAAAACATAAACTAAAAGATCATGGTGTGGAAGCAGTAGATATAAAGCTTGATTTAAAGAAATTACTTTCTAGAAAAGATAAGATAGTGAGCGAGGTTTGTGACGGAGTTGACTATCTTATGAAAAAAAATAAGATAGAAAGATTTCACGGTTTTGGAAAATTAAAATCAAATACTGAAGTTGAAATTACATCAGAAGATGGTAAGTCTGAAACGATTGTTTCCAAAAACATCATCCTAGCTACTGGTTCAGTTCCCATTGATATTCCCGGTTTTGAAGTGGATGGAAAACAGATTGTAACATCAGACCATGCAATCAATCTTCCGGAAGTTCCTAAACATATGATTATCATTGGAGCGGGTGTAATTGGGCTTGAGTTAGGTTCCGTTTGGTCAAGACTTGGGGCTAAGGTCAGCGTGCTTGAGTTGATGCCAAAACTTTTTGGTTCTGCTGATGCTCAGATGTCTTCTCTTGCAGAGAGATATTTAAAAGCACAAGGTTTAGAGTTTTATTTTCAGCACAAGGTAACAGGCTTAGATAAAAAATCGAAAGAAGTTATCGTAAAAGCCAATGACCCAACAGGTAAAGAAATTTCTTTATCAGGTGATGTTGTGCTTATGGCTGTAGGAAGAAGACCATACCACGATAATCTTGGTGCGAAAGAAATTGGAATCCAATTCACAGCTAGAAATAGAATCATTGTCGATCCTCATACCTATCGTACTAGCATTCCCAATATCTATGCAATTGGGGATGTAATTGATGGTCCGATGCTTGCCCATAAAGCAGAGGATGAAGGAATTGCTGCCGTAGAAATCATTGCTGGTAAATATGGACATGTGAATTATAATGCAATTCCATGGATTGTTTATACTTGGCCTGAAGTTGCTTGGGTTGGTTATGGAGAAGAAGAACTTAAAGAAAAAGGAATTGAGTACAAAGTAGGTAAATCTCTTTTTAAACCAAATGGAAGAGCAAAAGCTATGAATGAAGCAGATGGCCAAGTCAAAGTATTATCAGATAAAAAAACTGATAAATTACTGGGAGTCTATATTGTTGGTCCAAGAGCTTCAGATATGATTGCAGAAATAGCAGTTGCTTTTGAGTTCGGTGCTTCTGCAGAGGACTTAGCAAGAACCTGTCACGCACATCCAACTCTATCAGAAATAGTAAGAGAGGCAGCTATGGCTGTTGATAATTGGTCAATACATTCATAATTGGGAGGATTTATGATAACATCAGAAAAATTAATGAGCTTATATGGTGAAAACGCTGTTATACTTGAGGAGATTTATGAGAACTATAAAAAGAACCCAAACTCAGTTTCCTCAGACTGGCAACTTTTTTTCAGAGATTTAGAAACTAGTTCCTATTCAGTTCCAACCAATGGAAATGGAAAAAGTGGTTTTGCATTAAAAGATGCAGAAGCATCCTCACTACCTGAAATGGGAATCATGAACCTATTGAATGCTTATCGAAGACAAGGTCATCTAGCAGCAGATTTAGATCCCCTTGGACTTTTAAAGCCAAATCGCAGTTTTATTGATCAAAAACTTGCAAATCTAAAGCCTGAAGATATGGAACAAATTGTTCCTACTGGGAATCCTACATTAGGTAAGGCTAAACTAAAAGATGTAATTGCTTGGTATGAAAAAACTTACTGTAGTACTATTGGTTGTGAACAGTACTATATTGTGAATGATGAGGAAAGAGAGTGGCTTCAAAATAAAATGGAGTCCACAGCAAACTCATACCCCCTTTCCAAAGAAATCAAGTTGAGACTATTTAAGAAATTATATCAGGCAGATTATTTTGAAAACTTTCTCGCCAAGAAGTTTGTTGGTAAAAAGCGCTTCTCTCTGGAAGGAGGAGAAACAATGATTCCAATTATGGACACTATAATTGAAGAATCTGGTGTTTATAATATGGAAGGAATCATTTTTGGAATGGCACATAGAGGAAGGTTAAACTTTCTTGTGAACTCAATCCAAAAACCAGCTAGTTTAATCTTTGCTGAATTTGAAGAAAAGTCGGATGGTAATAGCTATGCAGATGTTAAGTATCATCTCGGATATTCTAATACAATCAAAACACAAGCGGGCAAAGAAGTGAAACTTTCCCTTGCATTTAATCCTTCTCACCTAGAAGCTGCTGACCCTGTAGTCACTGGTAATGTAAGAGCAAGACAAAATCTTTATAAAGACAAGAACAGAGAAAAATTTATGCCTGTTCTAGTTCATGGAGATGCAGCATTTGCAGGACAAGGTGTGGTTGCAGAAACACTAAATCTAATGAACTTAGAAGGATATTCTACTGGTGGAACGTTTCATATCATTGTGAATAACCAAATTGGTTTTACTACTTTGCCAAATGAATCACGTTCTACACTCTATGCTTCTGATTTAGCAAAGGGATTTCAAATTCCTATATTCCACGTAAATGGGGATGATCCTGAAGCAGCATATCGTTCCGTGAGACTACTCCTAGAATACAGACAAAAATTTCATAAGGACGTAATCATTGATCTAATTTGTTATAGAAGATTGGGTCATAATGAAAATGATGAGCCTGCATTCACACAACCTCAAATGTACAATATTATTAAAACACACGAGCCTACAGTGAATCTTTATGAAAAGAAACTAATCTCTTCAGGTGAGGCTACTAAAGAAGAATTAGAGAACATCAAACTTGAAGTAAGAAATTGGCTAGAAGATTCCTTTAATGAAGCAAAGAATAAAGATGTCAAGATGAAAGTTGATACTATGGGAGGAGTTTGGGAAGGTTTAAGCATAGAATTAACTCCTGTTGAACCAGATACAAAAATCACTCCTGATAAGATTCAACGAGTTACTAAAGCTCTAAGCGAATGGCCTAAAGACTTCACACCAAATCCAAAACTCTCTAAACTTATGGAGAATCGAGGTAAGATGGGTAAAGGCGAAGTTTCAATGGACTGGGGTTTTGGAGAATGTTTAGCATTTGGTACACTTTTAGATGAAGGTTATAAGGTTAGAGTTTCTGGTCAAGATGCCCAAAGAGGTACATTTACACATAGACATGCTGTTGTCATTGATATGAATAACGGTGCTAAGTATGTTCCTCTTGCCAATATTTCTAAAAGTCAAGCTGATATTGATGTAATCAACTCATCACTTTCTGAGTATTCTGTTTTGGGCTTTGAGTATGGTTATTCACTTGCAAACCCAAATGCTCTTGTGATTTGGGAAGCTCAATTTGGTGACTTCGCTAATACTGCACAAGTAATTTTTGATCAATTCATTTCAAGCTCTGAAGTGAAATGGAAAAGAATGAGTGGACTTGTTGTATTGTTACCTCATGGATATGAGGGGCAAGGTCCTGAACATTCCAGTGGAAGGCTTGAAAGAATTTTACAACTTTGTGCTGACAATAATATGCAGGTAGCAAACTGTACAACACCTGCTCAGTACTTTCATTTACTTAGAAGACAAATGCATAGAAAGTTTAGAAAGCCATTGATCGTAATGACACCTAAAAGCTTGTTAAGACATCCACAAGCAATTTCAACTGTAAAAGACATAACTGAGGATGTATTCCACTCTGTATTGAATGATACAATCATTGATCCTTCTAAGGCCAAGAGACTAGTTTTCTGTTCAGGAAAAGTTTACTATGATGCACTAGATGCAAGAGAGAAAGCAGGGATCAAAGATATCTCTTTGATCAGAATTGAGGAACTCTATCCTTTTCCAAAAGAGATTGTCAAAAAAATTATTTCAGATTCTAAGAATCCAGAGTTGGTTTGGTTGCAAGAGGAACCTCAAAACCAAGGTGCTTGGAATTTCATTAGAGATGATTTTGATGATTTAATTGGAAAGGCGGGTTCCATTCGCTATGTGGGACGTAAGCGTTCAGCTAGCCCTGCTTGTGGTCATTTAAAATTGCATTTAAAAGAACAAGAGGAAATTGTAAAACAAGCATTGAGTTGATCTCGAAATTAATTCTTGCCTAAAACTATCTATACTCTTAATTTAGTTAAGAAATTTATTTTAGGTAAGAATTATGAAAGCAGAAATCCAAGGTTCACCTTCATTTGCTCACATACATATTGAGCTAGAGTCTGAGGAAAGCATTTTTGCTGAACCAGATGCAATGTCTAGTATGTCAGCAGAAATTGAGATGAAAACAAAATTTAATGGGGGATTCTTCAAGGGTCTTCTCAAACGTTTTTTAGGTGATGAGTCTCTTTTTATCAATGAGTTTAAAAATCCAACCAAAACTAGTCAAAAAATTACAATTGTTCAAAGTACCCCTGGAGATATTAGAGAACTTGTTTTAGATAATAGTTCCTTTTGTTTACAGCCAGGGGCATTTATTGCTTGTACTACTGGAATCAACATTGGTGTAAGATATGCTGGGCTTTCATCTTTTATTGCAAGAGAGGGTCTATTCAAATTAGAAGTGAGTGGTTCAGGAAAGGTTTGGTATGGCTCTTATGGAGGAGTTATTGAAAAACAAATTGAAGGGGAGTATATTGTTGATTCTAGCCATTTGGTAGGTTATGAACCTCAAATGCAACTCTCCATAAAACTTGCTGGTGGACTTATTTCAAGTTTTACAAGTGGAGAAGGACTAGTCACTAAAGTGAGCGGTAAGGGTAAGATAATCATTCAAACTAGAAGCTTGGATGGTCTAGCAAATTGGATCAATCCATATCTATTTTAGGAGAATAAAATGAATATTGAAATTATACATAGACCTAGTAATACAGCTGCTAAAGTAATACTATCGCCTAACGAAAGTATCACAACTGAAGCAGGGGCTATGATTGCTATGTCTGGTGATATGAGTATTGAAACTACTACCTATAAAAAAGAAGGGAGTGGTGGAATTTTAAAGGCATTAAAACGACTTCTAGCTGGTGAGTCTTTTTTCCTGAACCATTTCACAGCTGGTAGTAAAGGCGGAGAGCTATATCTAGCTACTACATTGAATGGTGACATGTTGAGCTTAGATGCAAAAGGGAAAACGCTAATTGTGCAAGCAGGATCGTTTGTTGCTGCTGAAAAAACGGTTAATCTTGAAACTGGTTGGCAAGGTTTCAAAAACTTATTCTCAGGAGAAAGTTTTTTTTGGCTCAAAATTAGCGGAGAAGGAAAGTTTGTTATCAATTCTTTTGGAATGATCTATCCCGTTGAAGTTGATGGAGCTTATATAGTTGACACAGGGCATATAGTAGCGTTTGACGATACCTTGAGTTTTACAATTGCTAAGTCGGGAAAATCATTGTTTTCTTCATTTATCAGTGGTGAAGGATTGGTTTGTAAATTCCAAGGCAAAGGAACAGTTTGGTGTCAGTCACACAATCCAAGTTCTTTTGGTAATACATTAAGTTCTTTGTTAAAGCCAAGACGTTAGGAGAATATTATGATAGATAAAACTAAATCAGATTATAGTTATAGAATTGATTGCAAGCCTGACTTTGCTTTCTTGAACGTAAAAATTCCATCAGGAAAAACACTAAAAGTAGAAGCCTCTTCAATGGCATCCATGGATACCAATGTTTCCATGAAAACAAAAATGAAAGGTGGATTTACTAGATTTTTGACGGGAGAATCCCTTTTCATAAATGAATTCACTGCAGAAGGTGCAGAAGGGGAAATCAATATTGCTCCAGGTCCTCCTGGAGATTTAGAACATGTTTATCTTGAAAATACTGTCATCTATCTTCAAGGATCAAACTATGTAGCATCTGGAATGGAAGTAGAGACTGATTCTAAATGGCAAGGTTTTAAGAAAGGCTTCTTCTCAGGACAATCATTGTTTCTCATTAGATGTTCAGGAAAAGGTGATCTATGGTTCAATTGTTATGGTGGAATGATTGAGATAGATGTTGATGGGGACTATGTAGTTGATACGGGATATATTGTTGGCTTTACTGAAGGCTTAGAATATGATGTACGTTCAGTAGGTGGCTATAAGTCTCTTTTCTTTTCAGGAGAGGGTTTGGTTTGTAGATTTAGTGGAAAAGGGAAGGTCTGGATTCAAACAAGACAGATATCTGCTTTCTCTTCGTTTCTATATCCATTTAGACCAGTAGAAAAAAAGGTAGATGTTGGTTAATTATTTTCTTCTCCCTCCTTCACTTGGAGGGAGACAAAATTATCATCAGTTTTAACCTCACCATAAAAGATTTCTTTGAAAATTGCGTTTTCCTGACGCATCTCTCGTAACTCTAATTCTAGTTCCTTGATTCTGTTCATAAGTTGCACCTCAGAATTTGCAATTCGATTGGATAATGTACGAATAAACTTTTGAGAGAACTCAGGATTATTTTGAATAAGTGCTTGTAAATTGTCACCATTTGCCATCGATATCAGGCAGTTTGTTTGGCAGATAGCAGTAGCTGCCCTTGGTTGACCAGTAATCATAGACATTTCACCGAAAATGTTTCCCGCTTCAACAGTTGAAAGCACAACTCGATCCCCATCCTCTGAGGTTTTATATATTTCTACTTTTCCTCTTTTTAAAAAATAAAATTCCTTGCCCTTATCTCCTTCTCTGAATAGGATTGTGCCCTCTGAGACATAAGCATGATCTTCCATAACTGTGATAGTCTTAACAAAATGGTTTCTCAATGATTCAAAACCAGGAAGTTTTAAATTGAAGATTAATCCTCTTGTAAATCTAAACAAAAAGAACTTAAACAGATAAATTTTAAATTTTAAGGAATGTGACTCAACTCTAAGGATCGTACCAATTGGTTCAATTAAGTTTTCATGATTATCCCATACAACTCTACCTTTAATCTTAGGTGAACTCTTTATTGAGTAGTTATGAGTTACTTCTAATTCTTTGCCTTTTTCCATTACATCAATTGTTTTTAAAAAAATACAATGGTTTGTAATATCAGTTCCACTGATTTCAGAAAAACCATTTTGGTTTTGGATGATAAAATTACCTACCACTGGTAAACTAAGTTGGCTACTTTTAAAATAATCAGGATTGATTGCCCCTACTAGAAATAGATTAAAAGCACCAACTAGAGGATACAAAACAAATAATGTAATTTCTTCTTCTCTACTTAGATTGATTAAATTCAAGTGTAAGAAATTTTCCATCGAGTAATATAGAATAGAAACTAAACAAAGAATTCCAATAAAAAGGATTCTTCCTAAGTCAAAGTTAAACTTAAAGAATGGAACAATCTCTGGACTCTTTTTCCCCATAGATCTAAAAATCCATCTTTCATATTCTGTTTGCTTTTGAATTACTTCAAAATCTTCTAAAGAAATTTTTTTCACTTTTAAACTTTTTCCTGAAGGATAGTTTAAGGATTTTGCAAAATAGTACTCTTGAAATGTAATAAGCATTACAAGTATTGGTGCTACAAAATAAGTAGATTTTCCCCCTAATAGGAGTGAAAAATCATATAATCCATGAAACAAAAATGGGATAAAGAAAGCTAGTATGAAGTAAATAAATCTATTTGTCTTTGTTTCATATTTTAGATGAAGTCCAAGTAAATACCCCATGATAGAATTGGTGCCTAAATGCAGTGGGACTGAACTAAAAAATCTTAATAATATTTCTGGCTTTTGAAATTCATACGCATAGAAAATATTCTCTAGAATTGCAAATCCTAATGAATAAAAAATACTTATTGTTATACCTTCATGTACTGTGTTTTCTTTATAGGTTACTCTAAGTAAATAGTTAATAAATATAAATGCAACAAGCTTCTCTAGAAATGAAGCATTTAAAAGTGCAGTATAGATAGCTTCATTAGCTGAAAACTCTATTTTGAATTTGGAGTGAACTAATACAAGTAAAGAAGCAGATATTACTCCAAACAATAGTGCATCAAATGTTTTGATTTTGATATTCTTATCTTGTGAATATCTTTGGAACAAAAAATAAGAAATAACAACAGGAATAACCGAGACTAAGAATAAAACGTTGAATTGCAAAAACTATTGCCCTCGTTTTTTTCTTTCATCTCTTAATTCTTTTTCTTTCCATTCCTTAGTTAATGGTTCTGGATCTGCTCTAAGTTCTTCTTCTAAAAGATCATCTTTATCAATTTGTCTAATTGATTTGCCAACACATTGCATACTTAAAAGCAGTAAGAAAATACTAAAAGTCTTTAAAAAGTTCATTTATATTTCTAGTAGAAAGTATTTTTAAAATATTGCAAGTGGAATTTTCTAATAAAAACTCACTTATAGTTTACTAAATCTAAGGTCATGTAATTAATACTTAATATGTTCACTCCTAAAGAATTAACTAGATATTCTAGAAATATTTTCCTAGATGAAATTGGAAGAGTAGGCCAAGAATTATTAAAGAAGGCTAGAGTTGGAATCATTGGAACTGGTGGTCTGGGAAGTCCAGTTTTATTGTACCTAGCAGCTAGTGGGGTAGGTAATATTACTCTTATTGACTCAGATGTTGTAGAACTAACTAATCTTCAAAGACAGATTCTATTCAATACTAAAGATTTAAAAAAGAGTAAGTCAAAAACTGCTCATCTAAGATTATCAGAATTGAATCCTGAGATAAATATCGTTTCTCATGAAACTAGATTATGTCGCACAAATATCCAAGAGTTACTATCGGGACATGATATTATTCTTGAGGGATCAGATAACTTTGAGACTAAATTTCTTGTTAATGATTTTTGCTTTTTTCAAAAGATTCCATTAATAGTAGCTGGAATTCTTAGATTTGATGGGCAAGTATTAGGAATTTTGCCAGAAACAGGATTTTGTTATAGGTGTATTTTTCCAGAAATTCCTAGTTCAGGTTTGATTCCTTCTTGTGCTGAGGCGGGAGTTCTTGGAAGTGTTGCAGGGGTGATTGGGAGTTTACAGGCTACTGAATGTTTAAAATTTCTGATTGGAGCTAAGGAAACAATAATGGGAAAATTGTTGCAAGTAGATTTAAGACAAATTGAGTTTAGAAAATTATTGATAAAAAAAAATCCGAACTGTAAACTTTGTGGTGAAAATAGAACTATAATGGATTTGAGTATTCACCCTGAATTTGACGTTAATTGTTAATCATCTACCCCTATAAATGATTTTTAAGTATGGATTAAATGTTCTAATTTCTGAAATTTGTTGACCCAATTCTAAATTATCAATTTCTAAATAAATCAATTCTTTCTTACCATATAATGGTTTTATATCTTTGATGTTTGTTTTTCCTATATAAAGTTCATTTAGCTTCTTACAATTTTTTAGTTCTTCAATTGAGTCAATCTTTGTTTCTCTTATATCTAATCTTCTAAGTTCAATTAGCTTGCATAAATTTTTCAGAGTACTAATATTCGTTTTAACTAAAGAAAGTTGTGTGATTGATTTAAACCTAAGAATAGAATCTATTTTGTTTATCTTAGTTTTGTTTAAGTTTAAAATTCTAAGATTTGGGAATATATTAAGTTCGTCTAATGTATCTATATTGGTTCCTTCAAAGTTTAAATGTTCTAGATTAGACCAGCTAGGAATATTTTTTAGATCAATTGAGCCTAGTTCAAGGGAAAGAATCTCTAGTGACCTAGGATTCCTAAACTTTTGAAGTTCTGTTAAATCGAAACTGAATTCTTTTTCAAATCCTAAAAAGATGGAGTCTTTAGGAAAAAATTTTTCTTTGCCTGAACGTGAAATGATTTTTTCCATTCCTTTAGAATTAGAATAAATTACTGGTGCACAGTTTAGAATGATAAAAATAACCAAATTAAGGAGTTTCATTCAACTAACTTTACTTTTACTAGTTTCTGTCTTTTTAGATCTTTGTCTTCAGTGATTATATAGTCCATTTTATGATTCAAACAAATTGCTAGATCAAGGCAATTAGTTAATCCCAATTCCTCTTCTAATTTTATTGAGAGTATAATATCTTCTTCATTTAAAGGTAAAAATTTTTCAAATAGAATTTGAAGATCTAATAGAATTTGATGTTTTTTTGTTCTATCTTTTAAGTCTGATAATAAAACTTCAAGACTGTGAGTTGAAAAAAAAAGTCTATTCGCTTTTTTTAATTCATTCTCAAGAGTATTCAAAAGTTCTTGCTTATGGCTCAGTTTTGAAAAGAGCAATCTTTCAAGAATTGACTTTTCAATATATAAATTCATTCAATATAATTTGAAGAGATTCTTTTTAATGCTAGAATTCTTTCTAGGTCTGTCTTCTTATAAATTTCTGAATAAAGACTTCTTCTGAGAAATTCACTCGCTGAAAGATTTCTTTTACTAGATTCTTCCTTCAAGGTTTCAAATTCTTCTTCAGATAGGATTAGTTGGAATCTTTTTTCTGATTTCATTCTATGGAACCTTCTAAGCTAATTATACCTTGCTTTTCTAAATTTCTTTCTAATTGAATTAGACCAATATTATGACTAGTTATTTGTTTTAGTTTGGGATCTAGTCGCATAGCCTTTTTAAATAGTGTCTCAGATTTAAGATAATTTTTCAAATAAAATTCTGCTGTTGCTTCTTGAAAATACAATTTACTTAGTTCAGTAGAATTAGGAGTTCTAGATTCAATTTCTTTTCTAACATATCCTAAAAGTGTGGAGGCTTTTTGTAGATTTTCTCTCAACTTTTCAAATTTTTCATTCCTTACAAAAATATCATCTTCAAGTCTAGGACTTGAAAGATCATTTCTATATAGATAAAGCCTAGCAAGTTTTAATTTTAAATTAATATCAGATTCAGAATAGATTACTGATTTTTCAAGAACAATGATTAGATTTTTATGATCATTTGATTTTTCTAAATCAATAATTTTTTTCTTAATATCAGGTGAAATTTCTTTACCAGATAACAGAAATAAAAAGCCACTAAATATAAAGATAAAGATTTTTGCCATCGTCGGGATAATGAGTGTGTGTTAATACAAATTGAAAATTACTTTTACTGGATTCTAATAATGATTCTAATTTTTCTGGTGGATCATCACTAATGTAAAAAACTTCATTATGTGCAGTTTCGATAATGATTTCTTTATCTGTTAAACTTGATTTTAGAAATTGAATCCAATTTTTCTTATATTCAATTCTATTCTCAATTTTAAAATAATTACTAATAAAAATTTTAGAAATGTATAGAAACTTAGTTTCACCTCTGAGTACTCTCATTTTAGCATATTTGATTAGATCGAAGTATAGATTTGAGTGATCTGCATTTTGAAATTCTTCATTTTCTAGTCTAGATATTGCAGGAAGTATTCCATTGACTAGATTTGAAATTTTATCTTTGTATTTGTTTAATTCAATTTTTAAATCTATCTCATCCAATTTGTAAAATATTACAATTAGTGCATTTAGTTCTTTGTAAATAATTTTATGCAAAAGTACGCCAGTGAAACTATGAAAATCAACTACTGAAAGTTTTTTTTCAAAGTAAATATCTAGACTTTTTGATTCTTCAAAATTAAGAAGAAAGAAATTATCATCCATTTCATTCAAAAAATGATCTGTAGTATGAAAGTAAAAATTCTTAGCAGTGGTTCCACTAATTCCTGAACTTAAGATTGGTTTGTAGAGACCAGTAAACTTTTCATTCACACTCAATATAAACCCATGAAGTTTTAGAGGTTTTAAGTAATGACTTATATACTTAACCAAAGAGGCTTTTCTTTTCTTGGAGGCATAGATTCCTAAGTAAAGTTCATTAAGTTCAGTCTCATTTTCCTCAAAGATTTGAATTGGTTTTTCTGCAACATCATAGATTTCTTTTTTCTTAGCAGAAACCTTACTGACTAGTTCTTCAAGCTCTGGTGTAAAGATTTTTGCTCTTGTCTTATCAATTTCCTTTGAATGAAAGTTGCCATCTGGCTTTTCCAAGCTGGAACGCACTGATTTTGGAGAAATAAATCGATTTGAAAATTGCTTATTTTTTAGCGGCAGGGAGACTATTCTTTCGTTCAGATTCATATTTCTCTACTTGAAAAGGATACAGCCATTTCATTTCCTGTCAAGCAGAATACAAATGAAGACATTTTTACTTATCTCAATAATGATATTTTCTTTATTCTGTCAACGACGAGTATTGAAAAAGGATGATATAGCATTCTTAAATGAATATTACGGAAAAAAAACTTACTATCTTAAACAAGATGTTCAAATCAATAATAAAGAAGTTCTAAAAAAAGGACTTTCCGTAAAAATTTGGATTGAATCAACTTCCTCATTGTTAAAGGTTAAGTGTTATCCTAGCAATGCTGATAGGGAAAGTGCTTTAGGGAAGATGGTAAACTATCTTATCAATGAAGACCTTAAAAATAAGCAATTAACCATGGACGGTCTAGATGATTTTATCTTAGCCAAACTTGAAGAGTATGGTTCTAAGAATAAGATAAAACCGGGCGAACAAGCTGTACCAGCTAATTCAAAGAATAAATCTAAGTCTAAAATAAAGATAGATGAAACCTAATTTCTTTTTCAGTTTACAATCGGAATCATAAAAAAAACCTGTTTGTATGGCAAAATTTGTTATCATTGGTTCTGGTCCAACAGGGCTTGGAGCTGCCTATCGTCTAAAAGAATTAGGTGAAAATGACTTTATCATTTTAGAAAAATCTTCCTATGTTGGTGGACTCGCTACTAGCTTTGAAGATGAAAAAGGATTTACTTGGGATATAGGTGGACATGTCCAATTTTCACATTATTCCTATTTTGATGCATTAATGATCAAGGCTCTTGGAAAAGAGGGTTGGCTTCATCATGAAAGAGAGTCTTGGGTTTGGATGGAAGATAGATTTGTTCCGTATCCTTTCCAAAACAATATTCGATATTTAAAACCAGAAACTATGTGGGAATGTCTCTCAGGAATTATTGATGCCGTTAAAAATTCAAATTCGGGTTTAGTTGCAAAAAATTTTAGAGAATGGATTTTAGCTACATTTGGTTCTGGAATTGCCAAACATTTCATGATTCCTTACAATTATAAGGTTTGGGCATATCCAACTGAAGAACTAGCTTATCAATGGATTGGTGAGAGAGTAGCTGTAACTGATTTAAAAAGAGTAACAGAGAATATCATTTTTAATAAAGATGATTTTTCTTGGGGTCCAAATAACACTTTTCAATTTCCACTAAGAGGTGGCACAGGAGCAATTTGGGAGTCAGTTGCAAATTTAGTAGGAAGAGAAAAGATTAAGCTAGGAGTAAGCGTTAGTTCTATTGATCCAAAAACTAAGACAATTTTTTTAGAGTCTGGAGAAAAAATTTCTTATGAATCAATTCTTTCCACAATGCCTATAGATATTTTAACAACAATTGTTAACGAATTACCCAAAGAATATATAGAATCGGCAAAAGGGCTTTTACATTCTAGTTCAAACATAGTAGGAATTGGGCTAAAGGGTAAACCTAAGCAAGAAATTCAAAAGAAATGCTGGATGTACTTTCCTGAAAATGATTGTCCATTTTATCGTGTAACAGTTTTTTCTAACTATTCTCCTAATAATGTTCCTGATATAAATTCAAATTGGTCATTGATGACTGAAACAAGTGAGTCACCTAAAAAAATTTTGAATAGAAGCACACTTATCGAAGATACGATCCAAGGGCTTTTGAATACCAAGTTAATTGAATCAAAGAATGATATTGTTTCTACTTGGATGTATTCTGCAGATTACGGTTATCCAACACCTTCTCTTGAAAGGGATTCAATTCTCAAAAAAATTATTCCTGCATTAGATTCACTTTCTATATATTCAAGAGGAAGATTTGGAGGTTGGAAGTATGAGGTTTCTAACCAAGATCATTCCATGATGCAAGGAGTAGAATGGGCAAATAAAATTGTCCTAGGATTACCAGAGATTAGCTTCTTCTATCCAAATGTTGCTAATGCTAATTATGCAAAACAATAGGTCTAAACTAATATGATTAGAGTAGAAAAAAGATTTTCCAACCCAAGATTTTTGATCATTGACGATGATGAAGGAATCCTTGAATCCTTTAGTGCTTGTTTTAAAACCTTAGGCTATGTTTCTGATTTAGAGTCTAATTCTGAAAAAGCATTATCACTTGTTCAAGAAAAGGAATACGATTTAGTTTTCATAGACTTGAATTTAAAACCAATAGATGGTTTTGCAATTTTGGAAAAGATTAAACTTAATTTTCCTGATACAACAGTTATCATTGTTTCTGGATCAGAAGAAATTGAATTTGCCCGTAAAGCTGTAGATAAAGGTGCATATCATATCATTAAAAAACCAATTGAGTTTGCTGATTTACAATTTTTTGCAAAGAAAACTGTCGAATACCATCAAATCAAAACCGAGTTGCGTAAACTTAGAGAAGAGATGATCCAAGGCTCGGTTGCGAAAAATATTATAACACAAAATTCTGAAATGAAAAAAATTATAAAACTTGCACAGGATATTTCTGAAAGTGATATCAATGTGCTGTTGAGTGGTGAGAGTGGTACTGGAAAAGAATTACTCGCAGATTTTATCCAAGCTAATAGTAATCGAAAAGATAAACCATTTGTGAAAGTAAATTGTGGAGCAATCCCTGAAAATCTTTTAGAGAGTGAACTTTTTGGACATATAAAGGGTGCGTTTACTGGGGCAGTAAAAGATAGACTTGGAAGATTTGAACTAGCAAATGGTGGAACAATTTTCTTAGATGAAATAGGGGAGATGCCTCTCAATTTTCAAGTAAAACTGTTAAGAGTTCTTCAAAATAAAGAGTTTGAAAGTGTAGGGGATAGTAAAACAAAAAAAGTCGATGTTAGAGTGATAGCTGCAACTAATATTAACCTAGACGAAGCAATGAAAGAAAAAGCTTTTCGTGAAGATCTTTATTATAGACTTAAAGGAATAGATATTAAAATTCCACCACTAAGAGAAAGATCAGAAGACATTCCACTTCTAGCTTCCTATTTTCTAAAAAACTTCTCTGGTGAAAAACAAATTGAAGTTACTGGTGAAGCAATGCTTATGCTAAGAGCTTATAGGTTTAGCGGTAATATTCGTGAATTAGAAAATATAATTCATAGAGCTGTAGTTCTCTCTAAGAATAATAAAATTGAGCCAGTACATCTTCCTGATGAAGTTAGATTCGCTTCACAAAAAGTGGAAAATGAACTCATTAGTCTTGAGGAACTGGAAAAGATTCATATTAAAAAAGTTCTTCAGAAAACAACTGATTATAAAGAAGCAGCGCATGTTCTTGGAATTGACTTAACAACTCTTTGGAGAAAACGGAAGCGTTACAGACTAGAATAGAATTATTTTTAATTGACAAATAAACTTCTTTTTCAAATTGGGAAAGAAAGGTCTAATTTACTAAACGGAGATAAAAATGCTCGTAGCAGAAAATCTTACGAAGCAGTTCGACTCTAAACTAGCTGTGAATCAAATTTCATTCACAGTTAAGTCGGGAGTAGTGACTGGGCTTCTTGGACCGAATGGGGCGGGAAAAACCACAACCATGCGTCTTCTAACTGGTTATCTAGAACCTAGTTCTGGAAAAGTTTTATATAATGGGAACTCAATTAATGAGAATCCAGTTTTCTTAAAACAAAGACTTGGGTATCTTCCTGAGTCTGCTCCACTTTATCCTGATATGCTTGTCATTGAATTTCTTGAGTATATGGGTAGTGTGAGGGGGATTAAAGAAAACCTAAAAGAAAAAGTAGAGAAGATGATTGAGCTTTGTGATTTAAAAACTCATTTGAATGTTCCAATTTCTTTTTTATCTAAGGGATTCAAACAAAGAGTCGCTCTAGCTGGAACCTTGATACATGATCCAGAAATCATTATTCTAGATGAACCTACATCAGGTCTTGATCCAAATCAAATTTCTCATATTCGTTCACTAATTAAGGGACTTGCTAAAGAAAAGATTTTGATTTTATCGACTCATATTCTACAAGAAGTAGAAGATATTTGTGATGAAGTGATTATTATCAATAATGGTCAGATAGTCGCTAACTCAACTGTAAAAAATTTGAATACCGCTAATGAAGTTCTGATTTCGACTAACGCTTCTGAAAAGCAGGTTCAGGAAATATTTTCATCTCATGACTTTTTAGGTGTTTCATTACAAAACCCAAAAGATATAGATGGGTATTTTTCATTTATCATTTCTTTAAAAGAGAATAAACCTGAACTAGTTTTTGAAAGAATGGCTAAGTCAAGTTTTTTAGTTAGAGAAATTCGTTCGTATAAAAAATCTCTTGAATCAATTTTTGAAGAACTAACGAGGAAATAATGGATATTATCAAAATCATATTTAAGAAAGAATATTCACATTACTATAATACACCGATTGGATACATCTTTTCTGCTTTTTTCTTGCTTCTACTATCTTTCCTGTTTTTCTATGGACTTGGTGGAAACTCCTTTTGGGATTTAAAAGTTTCTAGTATTGAACAGTATTTTTTTTGGATCCCAATTCTATTCATCATCTTTATTCCTGCAATTACTATGAGACTTTGGGCAGATGAAGAAAAGTCAGGTACAATTGAGGTTTTAATGACTCTTCCCGTAAAAGACTATGAATTAGTCTTTGCTAAATTTCTTTCTGCATGGGCATTTCTAATTGCTACGATTAGTGCCACTTTTCTAGTCCCAATTACAATTAAGTTTTTTGGAGGTCTTGACTTTGGCTTAGTATTTGCAGGATATCTAGGAACATTTCTTTTAGGTGGTGCTTATATCAGTCTCGGTCTTTTTATTTCTAGTCTAACCAGAGATCAGATTACAGCATTTGTTCTAACGTTACTTGCTTGTTTATTAACCTTTCTAATGGGTTTCGAACCAATCCTGCAATTCTTAGGAAATTTTTTAGGGGGGATGGTAGCTTTCTTTTCTCTTTCGCAACATTTTCGCTCTTTCAGCATGGGAATTTTTGATCCAAGAGATTTATTCTTTTTTGCAAGTTTTATTTTGCTAATGTTAAGTCTTAATGTTCTAGTATTAAGAGGTAAAAGATGATTTCTTTTTTCCAAAAATTCAATCAAAGTAGAAAGTTTTTATCAATTTCTTTCATTATTCTTTTCTTCTTATTCAACCTAACTATTTCAGATTGGAACTGTAGGAAAGATCTTTCCAAAGAAAATAGATTTAATTTAACTGAAAGTACATCAAAAATCATTAATTCACTTTCTGATAAATTATTCATCGATGCATTTTATTCAAGTGATGTTCCAGGCACACATAAAGCTAGACTTCAAATGGCGAAAGAAATTTTAAAAGAGATTGCAGGAGTCAATAGAAGCAAGGTTGAACTTAGATTTTATGATCCTGATGGAAGTGAAACTGCTAAAAAGAAAGCAAGTGAAGCAGGAATCAAACCCTATACTCTTGAAAAACAAGAGAGAGGAAGTGCTGAGGTTAAACAAGCATATTTTGGAGTTAGAATAACTTTAGGAACTAAGACTGAAACCATTCCTGTTGCTTATGCTGCTGAAAGTGTAGAATATCAGGTTCTCTCTATCTTAAAAAAACTCACTAGAAAATCCAATACATCATCACTTGCAATTGCGAAAGTAAATGGAGCATTTACTGCCCCTGAATTAAACCAGATGAGCTCACCAAACAAAGATACATTTAGCGTACTTATTCATAGAGCTTATTCTCCTGAAAATGGAGAACCAGGAATAGTAAATATTAACATAGAGCCAGTTGGTGAAGAGTTCACAAGTCTTCTTGTGGTAGGAACTCCCGAACTTTCTGATCTTGGCAGATACAATATTGACCAGTTTTTAATGAGAGGTGGAAACCTAATTCTATTTATTAAGACAATGGATTTTCAACTTCCTGATCCAAGACAACAACAATTCATGGGCATGATGGGTAATAACCAACAAGGAATTGCACAGGCATCACCAGAGGCTTCTAAACTAAAAGAATGGACTAGTAAGTATGGTTTTGAGGTTAGGTCAGAGTTTATTCTTGAACCTGAAAGTTCAATGGCAACAGATTCTTTAGTTCAATTAGAAAATGGAATGTTAACAAGATACCATTATCCACTTTGGCCAATTGCAACAAAAGAAGGTGGAGGAGTCAATGAAACTAACGTTCTCTCCAAAACTCTTTCAGGGATTCTTTTGCCTTGGGCTAGTGGGATTGATGTTAAACCTGAGGTTCAATTGGGTGCAAAGTTTGAAACAATTTTTCAGTCCACAAGAGATGCTGATAGAAGAGCAGACTTTGCTGTGATTGGGGAAGAGCAGGTTGCTAATCAGAAAATTAATTCTCTTGGAACCAGAATCCCTTTAGCAATTCATATCGAAGGCAAGATGAAATCAAGTTTTACTAAAGATTCTATTCCTAAAGATACAAAGCCTGAACTATTTTTATCAGAAACTAAGGAAGGTAAAAAATCTCAGATATTTGTTTCTGGTTCCCCCTATTTACTTTCTGATGTATTGGTTAAGAATCAATATTTAGATTTTCTCCAAAAGACAAATATTCCCTTTATCCTAAATCTATTCGATATATTTTCAGGTGATACTGATATGATTTCTACGAGAACTAAACAAGCATATGTTCAAAATCTTAGACCAGTAAAAAAACTAGAGCAATATATATTCACTTTTATGAATATACTTCTTTTTCCGATTGGTATAGGCATCTTTGCTTTTATTCGCCTAAAGAAAAGAAATTCAGGAAAGGGGTTTTAATATGGAAAAAATAAAACATTGGATTACTGAAAATATTGCTTTGAGTATAACAAGTGCAAATGTTATCTTACTCTTGGTTCTATTCATAAATAAAGACCCATTTGATCTTCTTGTAAGGACTTATGAAAAATCTCCATCCTTCTTCAAAATTGATGAACAAAACATCACCAAAATTTTGATTAAAAGACAAGGTGATGAAATCTCTCAAAAAGAGCTACTAAAAGAGAGTTTGGGTTGGAAACTTCAATTCAAAGGAAGAAAGTTTATTGCAGAGGAAGATAGAACTAAGCAGTTTATTAAGGCAATCCTTGGTGCAAAAAAATTCAATATAGTAAGTTCATCCAAAGAAAAATCTAAAGAGTTTGGGACAGAAGGAATTGATGCATTTGAAATTCAAGTTTATAATTCCAAAGAGTCCCTTGGAAAACTAATTATTGGGAACACAATAACAGGTGGGAACGGGACTAACGTTCGTTGGAATGATGGAGATGATATTTTCTTAGTTGAAGAAAATTTAAAGTCATTCTTTGGAAGAGGTGAAGACGATTTCTTTATCAATAAAAAATTTACTCCTAGCACTGTTTCAAGTTCAAATCTCAATAGTGTTAAACTAGTATCGGGAAATGAGGTTAAATACTTACTTAACAGAAATGGAGAAAATTGGGAATTAAGCCTTCCCAAAAAACTATCCATTGCTAAAGAAAAATTGAATGATTTACTCAATAAGATTATCAGTTTAAATGCTGATGAAGTTATTTATGAAGAAAATAAGTTACCTGCTTTAACTAGTATCAATTTTGAACTTGAATTAAAGTATAAAAAAGAAACTGATTTAATTGAGAATACTGTCATGCTTAAGTTTATAGGTAAGGATGAAAAATCAAAATCTTATTACCTTTCATCAATACCAGAACAAGTGCTATATCGTCTAAATGAATACCAAGTAAAAGAGATTTTAAACTTTGACTTAAAGAAACTTGAGTAAAAGGAAATTTCTTGCTATTAAAAAAAGAATTTCTAAATAAAGAGGTTCTTGAAAAGATTTATTCAGGGTGTATAGTTCAATTTTCTAAAAGACAGAATTCTAAACTTTTAGTTGACTATACCCAGAATTTATTAAATGCAATTTTTAAAACTCCAACTCCAGAATTTTCGGAGTCAAAGTTAAGTTATGAACTTCACTATGAAAAGATTTTCGAGATTAGAAAACTAATTCTTTCTGATATAACTATTAGTTATTTGCTGGAGGAACTTTTGAAAGAATTAGGTTTAAATAATACTGATTGGAATTTTGATTCTCTTAGGTTAAGAGCGATAACTACATATGGACACAAATTAGATAAGGCTAAACCTGCATATTACATTCATAGAGATACTTGGTATTCTAATCCAGAATCTCAAATTAATTTTTGGATTCCAATTTCTCCAATCAATAAGAATAATTCATTTACATTTTATACCAGATATTTCAATGAAGCTATTCAGAATGATTCTTATCTTTTCAATCATAAAGAGTTTAACGATCAAGGCGGGTTTCAAAATTTAAAAGGTGCAATCCAAAAAACCTATCCAAGAGCAATTGGAGAAGTTCAACCACCAAAATTAATTCCAGAATTAAATTCACAAGAGATCTTAGCGTTTTCAGCACATCATCTTCATGGTACAAATCATAATCAAACAGATAGAACAAGATTCAGTTTAGATTTTAGGATTTTTCCTAAAGAGAAGATTTTAAATTTTCCTTTGAATATTGATAACAAATCAGTTTAGTCTAATGATAACTAAGGTTGTATCATCTTCTAGTTCAGTTGTTCCAGTAAAAACCTCTACAGATTTTTTGATCTTGTTAGAAATCTCTGCAACTGGTTTGTTTTGGTTGATTTTAACAATTGTCATTAGTCTTTCTTCGCCAAACATTTGATTACTTTTATTCTTAGCTTCAGTAATTCCATCCGTATAAAGAATAATCATATCTCCAATTTTATAACTCATTTCTTCTTCAGAAAAGTTTGGATTCTGAAAGTTTGAACCAATTGGAATTCCTTTTGTCCTTAGCAGTATAAAATCGTTCTTTTCCTTACTAAAAAAAAGCTGTCTATTATGGCCACCACTTGCAAATCGAAAAATTCTTTTCTTAGTATCAATTTTTACTGCCATAACCTCAACATGAACTCTACTTGTAAATTTTTTTCTAAATTGTTTATGACATTCTTCGAATGCATCATTTAGGTTATTGTTTTTATTGATCTCGCTTGATAGCACTGTTTTTGAGTATTCCATGTAAAGTGCTGCTGAAATTCCTTTTCCAGCTACATCAGCTATCAAAAAAGTGAATATATGGTCATTATGATAGATTAAATCATAGAAATCTCCCCCAATTTCTCTAGATGCTTGATAACTAGACGTTAGTTGCAATCCATTTAAAGTTTCAGGAAGTTCTGGGAGTGAATATTGCTGAATCTGGCTAGCAATGCTTAAGTCTCTTTTTAATAGTTCATGATTTTCCCTTTGCACTCTTTGGTTCATGCTATTAAAACTCTCAGTAACATGGTGAACCAATATTCCCGCAAGCTTTTGATCATTTTTGTTGAACTGTTTTCTGTTTACCTTGTCTGTTAGACTAACAATTCCAATTACTTCCCCTTCTTGCTTTATGGGAATGCACAGAAATGATTTTGTTTTATAATTTTCACTATTTGGAAATTCAATATTTTCTTTTTGAGTATTTTCAACTAGCAGAGGTTCGCCTTCTTCAATTACTCGCTTAAATACAGGAGAACTTGATTTAAGTGAAAAAGTCTTTTCTTGAAAAGGAAGACCAATTGAGAAAGCTAGTCTCCACTCAGAAGTATTTCTACTATAGTAGGCAAATGAAACTCTTTCAACTCCTAATACTTCACAAAAGGATTTTCCAGCTTCCATAAAAAATTCTTTTGGTTCTTTAATCTCTTTGATCCTAGCACTGATTTGAAAAAGTCCATTGATTTCTTTGAGTCTATTTTCTAGTTCATCAAGCAAGAAACGATTCTGGATTGCAACTGCAGAAATTTCAGCTATGTTCGTTAAGGTTGCAAGGTCTGATTCATCAAAATAATCTCTATCTAAGGAATTTACTGTTTCAATTACTCCGATAAATTCTCCCCTTGAGAGCATGGGAACACAAACCAAATTTTTTGTTGTATAACCAACTTTAGCATCAATATCTTTATAAAGTCTAGGATCATTTTGAGCATCATTCACAATGATACTCTCTCTTGTTTCCATTACATATCCAGCTATTCCCTTTCCTCGTGGAACATGCAGTGATAATAATGACTCACTTTTTTCACCTCGTGAAACATAGAATTCTAAGGAGTCGTCTTCTTTTTTATAGAGTAGTAAGGAACAACCTTCTGTATCTAGAATCATTATCGTAGTCTCAATGATATAATCTAGAAGACTCATGATGTCTTCACTTGTATTAATTTTGGCTACAATTCTAGCAAGCTCTTCTAGAGTTAAATTTTTCTTCATTCAATTGCTCAAAGTATCAGCTTTTCAATTAGAATTAAAATTGGAAAGAAGAAAACAATTTTTTTAGACTGGACGAAACTAGAAACATTAATGGTTATTGAATAATGAAAATTTTACTTTGTTCAATATTTATTTCCATTAGCATTTGGGGTGAAACTAAAATTCCGATGAGAAACGTTACTCATGAGGATTATCGTTTCACTCCATTCAAACAAGAAGGTTATTTTCAGGGCTGGAATTATAGTTTTCACAATTCAGAATATACAATCTTTGTTACTTCCTTAATAAGTAATATGGCTCCAAATGATTTAAATCATGGAATTGCAGTCTCAATTGAATCTAAAAAAACAGGTTCCTATTTTATCACAAAAGAATATGGTGAGAAAGATTTAGTTGCAAATAGATCAGTTTACTATGTAAAAAACTTTAATCATATATTTGAAGAAAAAGAGAATGAATTTTTAATTCAAGTTAATGCTGAAGAAGTAAAATTAAATCTAAGTTTTAAGCCTAAACTTACTGGACCTAATTTATCGGGAGGGAGATACAAAATCGAAGGAGAAAATTTTGTTCAGGCTGATATTCCATTTTCATTTGCAGATGCTGAAGGATATTTAGAGTTAAAAGGTGAAAAAATTATTCTAAAAGGACAGGGCAGTATGGAACATTTACTTACTAACTATGAGGTTTATAACTTTAGTACGAGATGGGAAATGTTTAGAGCAATTTCTAAAGAAGGAAACAAAGTATTCACTGGTGGATATCTAGGCAAGAATGGAGCTTTTTTTAGAACAATTTCTATACAAGATAAAAATGGAAAAATACTATTAGGAAATAGAATTCTGAAAACTGTATTAGAAAAAACTATTAAAGATTCATTTTCAGGTTATGAGCTTCCTGTAGTAGAAAAAATTTTCCTTGATAATGAAATGAAATGTTCAGCGACAATTACCAATTCATATCCTAATGGTAGGATCAATGTTTTAGCAAACATCTCAGTTGTACTTCGATACTTCATAAATTTATTTATTGCAAAACCATTCATCATCAACTATTCCTCAAGTATTGAGTTAGATTGTGCTAAGTATTTCAAAAATAAAATGATATTTCAAGGTTTTAATTCATATTATTTGATTAATCCAAAGTGATTGAATGTGCTTGACTATTGGAGCTTTAAACATACTAATTCATCTAACTCACACCATAAGCAAACATATTAGAAAAAGCTAATGAATATTCAAAAGTCTTTAGCAATAAGTCTAAAGCTAGATTTAAAGCTCGTGAGTAAGATTGACTCACCTAGCATAAGCTTTCGATACTAAGATAAAAATTCAGAGTGAAAATTTTTATCCAAGAAATTAGTAATGAGCTCTAAAACTTTTTCGGGATTATCATGATGCATGTTATGAGAAGAATTTTCAATTTCAGCATATTCTAAAAAATTAAAATGTGATTTAATCTCTTCCATATTTTCTGGCATTAAATGAGTTTTCATTCCATAAATCATTAGAGTCTTGCAAGAAATTTCTTTCCAAAGATATCTAGATAGTTTTGGAGGAAAAGGAATTGGATTTCCTAGTTTAAGTCTAGGATCATTTTTCCAAACATACATATTCGGTGGAACAGATCGAATCAAGCCAAGTGCTAATAATGAAATTTTTTCCTTTGAAAGACCTTGGTAAACAATACTAAGCTTAGAAGTGGCTTCTTCTAAACTCATTGGTCTTCTGGAGCTATTTTCTTCACGTTTAGGTTTTTTTTTGGAAAGTCCAATCAGCCAGTTTTTAATTCTTTCAGCTTCTCTTTTTTCAGGCTGCAGTCCACTAAACCCTTCAAATAGAATTAACCCCTTTACTGATTGAGGAAATAAACCAGTAAATCTAGAAGCAATTCCTGCCCCCATTGAATGTGCTAGAATAAAGAATTGTTCAGGTAGATATGTGTTCACAACAGAATGAAGAGCTACAAGATTGTCTTGAAGAGAATACATCCCATCTTTTTTCCATTCAGAACCACCATGTCCAGGAAAGTCAAAGCTAATAAGGTTAAAGCGATTGAGGAGGGTTCCTTTTAAAAACACAAAAGTCTCTTTAGTATCATTGAAACCGTGAATCAGAAGTAAGTTTTGCTTCTTTCCTGCATCTTCTATTGCTACTTCGATAGTTCCAATCGGGGATTCTAGTCGCTCAATCTTAGTTGTATTCATATAAATATAAAAATTTAGCCACAACTTAGCGAAAAGAATAATTTTCATCTCTAAAGAAGAAGAAAAAATCTGTTCTAGTTGACAGTTTTTTGATAAAATTTTATACAGTCTTTTCTCATGATTAAGAAAAAAAAGGCTAGTCCAAAAAAGGAAGTAGGGAAAACCCAAGCTAAGCCAGCAGCAAAGAAGAAATCAACAAAAGCAGCTAACTCTGATTCCTCTAGTTCTTCAAATCCACTTGGAAAAAAGCATACTTGTTATAGTTGTGGAACCAAGTTTTATGATATGAATAAGTCCACTAAAGTTTGCCCTAAATGTGGCTCAGATCAAAGTCTAAAACCTGTCCAAAAAGTAAAAGCTGTCAGAACTCCAAAGGTCACTGAATTTGATGTAATTGATGAAGAAGTAGAAGTGAGTGATGAGCTAAGTTTGGAAGAGAGTGGACTTTTGGAGGAAGAAACCCTAGACGAAGAGGAAAACTGACTGAGGGTTGTAATTTTAGCTGGACCGACGGGAAGTGGGAAGACTGAAATTTGTAAGCAGTTAAACCCTAATAAGTTTGAAGTCCTTTCGTTTGATTCTAGGCAAGTGTATAAATATCTTTCCATTGGAACAACAAAACCTAGTACAGAATTAAGAGAAAAAATCCCTCATCATCTTGTTGATTATTTGGATCCTACATCTACAATTAATGCTAGTAGCTTTTGCAATGAAGCTGAGGTTAAGTTTCAGGAAGTAATTGAAAGAGATAAAATCCCAGTAATAACTTGTGGAACGGGTTTCTACCTCAAAGCTTTTCTTTATGGAATGTATGATGTTCCCACTATCAGTGATGAAATTAAAGAAAAGATTTTTTTAATGAGTTCAGAAGAAAGATGGGAATTGCTAAAATCAATTGATCTTGAAGCAACAAATAGAATTCATAGAAATGATGAGTATCGGATTTCACGAGCCTTGGAAGTAAATCTAAGTGGAGTGAAATGGTCTTCATTAGTAGCAAAAAATAATTCTCATCAAATGCAAAGAAAAGATTTTGAGTTTATAGGGATATGGATTCACTGGGAAAAAAATGAACTTCATAGAAAAATTGAAACTAGGGCTCAAGAAATTATTGAAAATGGTTTTATCGAGGAAACTGAATTTGTTATGAATCGATTTGGAGAAAACTGTCCTGCATTAAAATCTTTAGGTTATAATTTTGCACTTGATTATATTCATGGTAAAATAACAATTGAAAGTCTTAATATACAGTTTGCAGCTTGTCATAGAGAATATGCTAAGAGGCAGACAACTTGGTTTAAGAAAGAACCAATTCTTAAGAGTTGTTCATGGGATGAGTCTTTGGAGTTGTTAAAAAAAATTACTTAGATGGATAAAGAAATGTCAGCAAAAAACAACATCCAAGATTATATTTTAAACACAGCTAGAAAAGATAAAATTGAGTTAACCATCTATTTGTTAAATGGTGTTCCACTCAAGGGTAAAGTCACTAGCTTTGATAATTTTACTATTGTCATTGAAAATGAAAATAAGCAGAATTTAATATATAAACATGCAGTATCTACTATCATTCCTTCTAAAGTAATCAAGTTACAACTTGAAGAGTCAAAAGACGGTAAAGAGCAAATCTAATAGTAAGGAATTCTGAATGAATGAAAAACCTGTAGTGCTAATTATGGCTGGGGGAAAGGGTGAAAGGTTTTGGCCAAGGTCTAGAGAATCAACTCCCAAACAACTTCAAAAGGTTTACTCTAATAAAACTCTTCTCAAAGAAACAATTGATAGAGCACTTACAATTACTAGTCTAGATAGAATTTACATTGGTACAAATCCAAATTTAAAAAAATCTATCCTTAAATCCGAGCCCAAATTTCCAAAAACAAATTTCATTCTGGAACCTGAAGCAAAGAATACTGCTCCTATTGTTGCACTAGCAAGTTTATACTTTAAAAAAAAATATGGAAATCCAATTCAAGTAGTACTTTCTGCTGATGCTTATATTCATCCCATTAAAGAATTTACGAAGAATCTTCAGGAAGCAATTAGAACTGCTAAGACTGGAAATCTAGTTCTTTTGGGAGTAAAGCCCACAAGACCAGAAACAGGATATGGTTATATTGCTACTGGCAAGATGGGGATCAATGCTTTAAAAGTACAAGCTTTTTACGAAAAACCCGACTTAAAACTTGCAATGAAGTACTTTAAGAAAAAAAATTTCTACTGGAATCCAGGAATTTTTATTTGGCAAACAAATTCTATTCTTCAAGAATTTGAAAGATATTCTCCTTACATTCTAAAACCAATTCAAACTGCATTCCAAAGTAAATCAGCTTTGAGTATTCCCAATGCCTTTAAACAAATTCCTTCTGAAGCAATCGATACTGCAATCATGGAAAAAACTTCATCAATTCTTATGGTGAAGACTAGTTTTAATTGGGATGATGTTGGTTCATGGTTATCCCTTGAGAGAGTTTTGGTTGGAGATAAGAATCAGAATTTTCATATCGGGAATAAGTCATTTCACTATAGCTCTACTGGAAATATTTCCTCAGTTCAAAAGGAACTCATTGTTTTCCTAGGCACAAAGGATTTAGTTGTGGTTGAAGAAGATGATCTATTGTTCGTTGCTTCAAAATCTGGAATATCAGAAATCAAGAAGCTAATCGCAGAACTTAGAAAAAATAAAGATTTACAAAAGTATCTATTGTAGGTTTCTGACAACTAGAGATAATTAACATTCAAGGAGATTGGAATGCCCTCTGGTAAAAAAAGAAAACGTAGAAAAATAGCTACACATAAGAGAAAGAAAAAGAGAAGGGCAAACCGTCACAAAAAAAAGTAAGTAATTGAGCAAATTGGAAAAGTCTCCGATATACAGACTATATGTTTGATCCAGTTGACTATGAGTTTTATAGATCTTGGTGGAAGCGTTCAAGACCTTCTAGCCAAGGGTACCAAAAATGCTACCAAGCCAAAACTCCTACAGGAGACTTCCTCCAAGCTGAATTTAATTTTCACGAAGGCCTCGTTAAAATAGAAGTTAAGCCAGTTTCTGAAAAAGGAGTTAGTTTTCAGGCAACTATCAAGCGTGGAACTGTCATCAGAGAAAAAGACAGTTCCGGTGGTAATTCATATAGAAATTCTGTAAAGAAAGGCATATCCCCTTATCATGTTCTGTTTTCATCTTTACCTGATTCTGAATTGGTAGATTCCCTAATTGGTGCTTATGGAATTACTAAAATCCAACCAATTAGAAAACAACCCGGTTCTACAAGAAATGAGCTCTTAGTTGAAACTAAAGAAGCTTTTCAAAATAGAATTCCAAAATGGCAAAAAGTAAAAGAGTTTTTATTTGGCAAAAAAGATATCCCTTTTAAAGAAAGATTTAGAGAAAGAGCTTTTGACGATTTTCACGATTTAGTTCTTGGTCTTTCTTTAGCTTCAATTCTATACTTTCATTTTTTTGACTATGTAATTCTTGGATCTTGTCTTGCTTCTTTAGGATTTTTATTTGGCGGAATGGATTGGACTCTTAGGAATCGTTCCCCACTTTTCACAAAAGTTTTGTTATTTCTATTTTCTGGTTCCTATTTTTTTTACACTGGTTATACTAGGTTTTAGTATGAGTAAAGAAGATCATCTAAGCAATCAATACATAACTTTTACGATTGGAGAAGAAGACTATGCAATTTCTATAGTTAATGTAGAAGAGATAGTAAAGGTTTCCAGTCTGATCAAAATACCTAAATCCCAAGACTACTTCGTTGGACTAATGGATATTCGTGGTAAGGTAGTCAATATGATTGATCTTAGTAAGAAGATTATGAATAAAAAAACTGGGGTCGCAAATATCAATAGAGCAATTATTGTAAAGATTGATGGAAAATCTCTTGGGATCATAGTTGATAAAGTTTCTCACGTTGTTCAGTTTGCTGAGTCACAAATTGATCCACCACCTCCTTCAGTAAAGGGTATGTCTTCACGTTATATAGTTGGTGTTGCAAAGAAAGATAATAAGTTTATAATCATTATGGATATTGAAAAGATTTTAACTACAGAAGAACTCGCTGAGGTTACTTCTGTCTCTTGAGAGTGATTTCTAGGTTTAGAATCAATTCATGCATCATTATAATCATATTTTTTTTTGTTAGTAAAATTTTTTCTACTGATGATTATAGAATAGATTCTAAATCTACATACAAAGATGCAAGAGAGTTTTTGAACTCTGAACTATTCAATAAAGTTAATTCAAATCAAAGTTCAAACTCAGAAAAGATTCAACTACTAACAAGCTCAATCTCAGAATACTATTCACAGTTTATCGATGATAGAAGAATTGAAGCTGATAGAAAAACTGCTGGAATCTTCAAAAAAAAATCTGAAAAAGATATTGCTCTTTTTTTTAGATATAACTCTGGAAAACTTCCACTAAGTTCAGATGTTAATTCTATAAGGATTTTCATTCAAGATATGGATAGAAAGTTAGTATCTAGTTACTTGATAAGAGAATCAGAAGAACTATTCTTTGCACATTCAAAACTTTGTGAGCTATATGAAGTAGCTAAACAAAAACACAAGGCATTAGAACATTGTTTTACTGCACTTAGATATAAAGATTTTTCTACTTTTGAAGAAACAATCTTAAATAAAGAACCTATTCCTACTGAGCTAAAGACATATTCAGATAAGATAAAAACTAAGCAAGTGTTAGAAAAAGAAATCATTGATTTAACTGATGAAATCCATTTAGAAGAATCATTACAAGCTAGAAATCCAAGTTTTGCAACTATAACTCAGAGTGCTAAGAGGGAAACATTAAAGCAAAAAAAAGAAGAGCTAGAAAAACTAAAGATTGATGTTAAATCTGAATCTGAAAAATCTTTTTCACCATTTAAAGAAAAACTTTCCAATGAGTTTTCTATTTTCCTAATAAGGTTTGCCAAGCTTTCCAAAGAATTAGAATTAGAAATCAGAGAAAAAGAGAAAATAAAAAAAGACTCTTATCCACTAATAACTTTGAATAGAGAATCAAATTTTCCATTTTACCAATCTATTTTAGAGTTTGGAAGAAGGGTTGATCCTAAATGTTATGAAGCAAGTTATTTGCTCGCAGAAGATTTTAAGAATTCAGGGCAAGATAAAAAAGCAATAGACTATTTTTTAGAATATTTGAAAGCAGAGAACATTAAGTTTAAACCTTCGGCTTTAGAGTCTTTAGCAATTCTTTATTCAAATCAAAAGAATTTCCCGAATTCAAAAAAGTATTATGAAATGTATTATGATAGTATTGAAAACTCTAATGCTAAAAAGGAAGCAACTTACCATATAGGAAATTTTTTCTTAAATAAACTAGGAGACTATTATACTTCAAAGGATTACTTAGCTAATTGGTTAGTACTAGAAGAAAAAGAAATTAACGACAATTGGAAAGATAAATCTACACCTAAACCTGTTTCCATAGAATCCGAAAAAAAACAAATGATTGCTAATTTAGGAATCGCAAAATACTTTCAATGGAATAAACGCTTAAATGAGTTTGAAACTCATCTTTACAAGTCATATAATAACTATGTGTCCTTACAAAAAATTTATTCTGATGCTAAGGAAAATCTTAAGCAAGCAAAGACAAATCTAGATTCTTTAAAGAATGGACTAATCTATAATACAAGTGAAGATTTATTGGAAGTATATAGAGAGGAGGAAGAAAAGTTTTTTGTATTAAACCAAGAAGTGAATAAAATTAAAGCACTAGTGGATAGTCTTCCCAAAATTGAGTTGTTAAATCTCTTAGCAGATTTAGAAGAGGAGAAAAAGGATTTTAAGAAGTCAAGAAATTTTTTAATTGAAATCCAAAATCTAGGTATCGAACCATATTCAAATATTGCAATGAAAAATATTCAAAGAATTGATTCTAGTTTTTCAGATGGAATAAAGCGTAAAAAATTTGAATGAAATTTTATCTTGAATATTTTATGATTTCATCCTTTTCACCATCATTTGTAGTTTCTTCTTCTTTGATACTATAACCTTCATCAGGAACAATATCAAACTCAACACTATCAATTACATCACCTTCATGAGCAACTTTTAGAATATACTTACCAACTTCAAGATTAGAAAATTTATCTTTTAAAGTATTACTATCTATATCAATAAATTTTTTCTTTGTTTCAATTTCAACAAATCCAAGAGATTCTTTTTCAAGGGCAACAACAAATTCATCTTTAGAAGAATAACCACCAAACAAACTGAAATTGAATCTATAAACATAATGTATAGTATCATTTGGTGAGAATATGAGTTTAGTATTCATCATTTTATATTCTGTGACAATGAAAAGATGTTTTTCGAGTTGTAGTTTTTCAGTGTCATCTGTAACTGCAAAACCAAACTCTCCTTTGCTTCCAGAACAATGACTTAATAGAAAAAAACTGAGAAGAAACACTAAGCGAATCATATAGTTTAATTATCGGAGAAAAAAAAGCTTTACCTAAAAGGAAAAACTATTTTGGGTCTTCTTCTACTATCCTGACTCGGTTTGAAATATCTTTTTCTTTGAGATTTTCTCTAAAATTTTCATCCATTCGAACAACTTTAATAGTTGAGAGAAACTGATAGAGTCTATAAAAGATCCTTACAAAGAAAAGAATTACTAGTGCTAGAACTAAAAACTTAAACATATTTATTATTTTAGAGCTTATTTTCAGAAAGTCAAACTTTTTCAATTTCAAAGAATAAAAACTAGAATATAAAAAAATTCTCTTGCCAAAAGAATAGAATCCTAGATAACCTTTTCATTTTGCTAGTGAGGGAAAAGAGATGGTTCAAAATCATGAAAGGCTATGGACATTACTTGAGCACGAACAAGTAGTTTCTCCAGATGTATTGGAGAAGATGATTGCCCGACATTTGGAATACAATGTTGGTAAACATAAATACAACACTAATAAGAAAGACATATACAAAGCACTTAGTCTTACTGTTCGGGATTTACTCATCGATAGGCTAGGTTCAACCCAATCTAGCTATAGAGACAAGAATCCTAAAAGAGTTTATTATCTTTCACTAGAATTTCTATTAGGAAGAACCTTAATGAACGCTATTTTGAATATGGGGATTTATTCAGAAGTGAAGCAGGTTTTAGATAATTTTGGATATGATATTAATGAAATAGAAGATCAAGAAACTGATGCTGGGCTTGGAAACGGTGGTTTAGGCAGACTTGCAGCTTGTTTTATGGATTCCCTAGCTTCAATGGACTTGCCTGGATATGGTTATGGATTAAGGTATGAATATGGAATTTTTAATCAACATATTGAAAATGGGATGCAGATTGAAAAGCCTGACCATTGGCTAGATAGTGGCAGTGCTTGGGAGATCTACAGAGCAGAAGTAGCTTATACAGTTAAATTTCATGGAAGAGTTGTCTCAACAGTTAGTCCAACTGGTAGAATCATATCTGAATGGGTGGATTGCGAAAGAGTTCTAGCAGTTGCTTATGACTATCCTGTTCCAGGATATAACACTAATACAGTGAATAATCTAAGGCTTTGGGCTGCTAAGTCTTCAGAAGAATTCAACTTAGATTATTTTAATCATGGGGACTATTTAAAGGCAGTAGAAGACAAACAGAAATCAGAAAACATTTCCAAAGTACTCTATCCAAATGACAAAACAGAACAAGGCAAGATTCTTAGACTGAAACAACAATATCTAATGGCATCTGCAAGTCTTCAAGATATCATTGTTAGATACAAAAGACATCATACAAGTTTTGAAGAATTTCCCGATCAAGTTGCAATTCAGTTAAATGACACACATCCATCAATTTCTATACCTGAGTTAATGAGGATACTTCTAGATGAAGAGCTAATGGATTGGGATAAAGCTTGGTCTATATGCAGAAGAGTTTTTGCTTATACGAATCATACAGTTTTGCCTGAGGCACTAGAAACATGGAACGTTAGTTTGATGGAGAACTTACTTCCTAGGCATATGGAGATCATTTATGAAATCAATTATAGATTTTTGAATGAAGTTGAGGCTAGTGGTAAACTTTCCAAGGAAGAGTTATCCTCAGTCTCAATTATTCAAGAGGGAGCTGAAAAAAAAGTAAGGATGGCTAATTTAGCAGTTGTGGGAAGCCATAGTTTGAATGGAGTAGCTGCACTTCACAGTGAGTTACTGAAGACATTAGTTTTTCCTGGATTCTATAAGTTTAAACCAGAAATGTTTAATAACAAGACTAATGGAATCACTCAGCGAAGATTTCTATTAAAGGCTAACCCTGAACTATCTAAACTAATCTTCAATAAAATTGGAGATGGATTTGTTCAAAATCTTTATGAATTAAAGAAACTAGAACATAGCTTAGAAGATGCACAGTTTAGAGCAGATTGGATGAGGATAAAGAAAGCTAATAAAGAAGTGCTAGCTAAGATTATCGCTGAAACAACAGGAGTTTCCATCAATACTAATTCCATATTTGATGTTCAAATCAAAAGGTTCCATGAGTATAAGCGACAACTTTTGAACATACTCCATGTTATTGGGTTATATACAAGACTAAAGGGAAATAGGTCATTAGAATTTCCACCAAGAACTTTCATTTTTGGAGGAAAAGCAGCACCAGGATATTTTATGGCAAAGCTAATTATAAGACTTATTTGTTCTGTTGCTGATAAAATCAATTCAGACAGTACAGTGAATGAAAAGATTAAGGTAGTCTTTCTTCCAAATTATAGAGTCTCTCTTGCTGAAAAAGTATTTCCTGCAAGTGACTTATCAGAACAGATTTCTACAGCGGGTACTGAGGCAAGTGGAACAGGAAACATGAAGTTTGCTTTAAATGGCGCACTCACTATTGGAACATTAGATGGGGCTAATATAGAAATCATGGAGGAAGTGGGAGAGGAGAATATTTATATTTTTGGACTAAAGACTGAAGAAGTTTTGGGTTGGAAGAAGAGAGGATATTCTCCTAAGTCTGTTCTAGAGCATAATGATGAACTTAAGAGAGTATTGACATTAATTAGAGAAGGATTTTTTTCTCCTAGGGAAAAGGATCTTTTTAAACCAATCTATGATAGTTTGGTTTATGAAGACGTATATATGTTGCTAGCAGATTATGATTCCTATTCAGATGTACAGTGGAAGATTGGTAAAGACTATGAAAACACTGAACTCTGGACTAAAAAATCAATTTTAAATGTTGCTAGGATGGGGAAATTTTCTTCGGATAGAACAATTGATGAATATGCTAAACAGATTTGGAATATTCATCCTGTAGCACAAAAAGAACCTAGTAGAAAGTTTTATTTTTCACAGATTTAAGGAGGAGAGAAATGTTCAAGAAAGATATGTTAAAGGAAGTGAGTGATTGCCTTGATATGAGGGAAACAGAGGGAAATTTAGATAAGGCGATTCATCTATTGATGGACCTCAAAGCAAAGTTTCCCAATGAGGATATAATTTGTGGGAAGTTATCAAGTGCTTATTTTTACAAGGGCTTGTTTGAAAATGATAACCCAAAAAAGCAAGAATTGTATTACGAACATGGAGTGAATTATGGAAAAGAGGCGATTTCTATAAATCCAAAAGCAATTTATGGAAACTATTGGTATGCATCCAATGTTGGAATGCTAGGACTTTGTAGAGGAATGATGGCTTCGTTAGCTTCCATTGACCCAATGAAAAAAGGTTATGAAATTGTATTAAAAGAAAATGAGGGATTTTTCTTTGGGGGACCTCATAGAGCTTTGGGTCGTCTTTACCATATGGCTCCAGGTTGGCCAATTTCAGTAGGTAATAAAACTAAGGCTTTGACTCACTTAGAAAGATCAGTAGAGTTAGGACCAGAATTTTTTAACAATAGATTGTTTTTAGCAGAGTTGTATATTGATATAGGGCAAAAGCATAAAGCTAAAGAGCAATTGGAATGGCTTGCTAGTCATGATCCTAAGCCTGAGCATAAGATTGAGGATTATGGGTATAAGGAAAAGGGAGTAGAGATTTTAAAGAAATACTTTTAGGAATAGATGGGGACTAAAGAGTCCCCAGTTTTTATTCAAGAGACTTAGAACTCTTTTTTTGTTTTGGTTTTTTTTCGTAGTGATTGATTGAGTTAGGTTTCTTAGTAGATTCAGAGACTGACACCGCCATTTCAATACTAGTTGGTTCATCAGATTCATTGTATTGAATGAACGCAAGTTCTTCTCTTAGTTTTGTATTTACTCGATAGCCTTCTTGAGAGGATACACTATAAATTTCAGCTAGTCGTTTATCTGAATTGTACTTCAGAATATAATCTGTTACTCTATTATTGGGAAGTCTAGAATAGATATCATTCTTAGAAACTTGAAATTGAACAAGAGTAGCAGCTTCTAGTTTTTTCACTTTAAAATTACTCATAGTAATAATCTCATGAGAAACTGCTTTTTCTTCTTTAGTCATATCAGATTCTTTGTATCTAGAATTTGTTTTACCAAGATTAAGATCATCCAAAGAAATAAATTTTTTCAAAGTTTTTTGGTTCTGAATTGTTTGTGAGAAATCAGAGGTATTGATTTGGTTGGATTCGTGATACTCATCGAAAGTTCTTAACTTTTCTTTTAATTCTTGATACTCTAGAAAAGACTTTTTTAACTTTTCCGTAGTTTGGATTTTTTTGATCGAAATCGTTTGGCTATCTGAGGCAAGCAAAGATGGGAATTCTACGATAAAAAGAATTGCAATTAATGATAGAATAAGAGTGAAAGTTTTCATGACTTCTCCTAGAACTATTCTAAATAATGAATTTAGTTTAGTCAATAAAAATCCTTCCAAATAATGACTATACTAGCCAATTAAAAAATTTTTTCCTAAAAAAACAATTCAAACTGAAAAATTTCAAAGTCTCTAACGATTTATGGATCCAACAGAGTTCGTTAGCGTAAACCTGACTGGACTGAATGATTAGTCAAAGCTGAATAGATGCTCCAGAATGATTGATTCAAAAGACTTAATGTGCTGCTCCCTCAAGAAGCTGGGACTTACTAAAGAACTTCTATACTTGAGGGATGAGGATAAAACACTTCGACAGAAGATATACAACCAAAGATAAAACACCATAGCCAGATTTTTTCTCTCTAAACCATTAATCCACTACTAGAGAAAAACAAAAAATGTTCTTCACTTACTAATAGGATTATTGATTAATAATTCAAGCATGGCTAAATTCATAATAAAGTATATCATAAGTGTTTACTATTATTTAATGATACTAAGACTCAATTTATATTGACTTAATGGTAACCATTTTTTTCAGTTATTATCATCAAATAAATTAGATAATTAAACATGTTCAGTAAATTTCTTTCTTAAAAATCAGACTTAGACAGAAAAAAATTAAAGTTTGGTATAAATTTAATAAAAAAAAATAAAATTTTTTATGTTACGATTGACTAAAAAATTAGCTACGACACAATTGCCGTTCGGGTCTTAATAGAAACAAACTAATCTCTAAATCATTTTCTTTCTAAAAAGCCACCCAATCAAAAAATAAGAGGAACAAACAGATGATCCATAAGATCAAATTATTGCCCTTTGCGCTTGTTGCAGTGCTTTTGCTTGCAGCAGCCAATATCCAAGCTCAGAGTAGTGATGACGAGGGAATTTTCAAAAACCCCAATCCAAGAAAACTAAGACTTCTTTTCGGAGGCCATCTCAATTTCGACCCAAATGGTTTAGGTGGAACAATTGTAAAAGATGGACTAGACGGTGGTGGTGCTAAGACAGATGCAGCAGGTAACTATGCAGGAACTCAAAGTGCTATTATCCCTGATAACAGACTTTTAGTATTGCAAAATGTTTCGGGTGGTGCATTCCAAACTAACGCTGGTGGTCCAATGACAGGTGGTGGTCTAAACTTAGGTATTGAAAGAGACCTGGGAGAAAACTTCTTCTTCAGAATTGGTCTAAACCTTTCTACTAAAATTGCAGGTGGTCACACAACTTCTACTTTCGCAGGTTACAACTGGTATGATGTATATTGGAATTTCCGTTCAGCAGTCGTTCCAGCATATCTTGGTATCAAAATCAATTTTGGAAAAAGCTCAGCTTTCTACGTAGGTCCTGGTTTACATTACTATCGCGCAATGTGGAACCTAAAAGGAACCAACGATGGACAAGCTCTTGATGCTGCTACTGGTGGAACTCTTTCTAAAGCATTACCAGGTGCTGCGGATGCACTTCGTCCTTCAGCATTATATGAAGACGCAGTTTTCAGTGGTGGAGGCTTTGGTTTTAACTACCTAGTTGGTGCACATACAAAAATTACCCAGAAAGGTTTTATTTTCTTTGAACTTGAGACACTCGTTTCTGGTGCACAAGCAACTTCTGCAACCAAATCATCTGGTGGTTTTTCTGCTCTAAGTCCTTACCCCGTATATCCAGTATCTGTTGCAGGTAACTACTACAGATTTGGCTATAAACACGAATTCTAATAGGAGGATCATTCAATGAAATTTTTAAAAACAACGATTTTAGCAACACTAGTTGTTGCGAATATGATGACTTGTAGCAAACCAAGCGGTGGTTCAGCTGCAAATATCTACTTACTTGCAAATTCCATCCAAAGTGCAACTAAAGGCAATTGTGCTGTTAGCGTAAACTTGGAATCTCTTTATTATGGTGCAATAGTTCAATCAGCAGTTTCAGGTGGTGCAGCTACAACTACACAAAGTGCAACCGCATTTGATTATCTAGATTATAATAGCGTTACTGGTGAGACTCTAACTCCAGCGGAGTGGGCTGCAATTCCTTACAACAAAAGATATGATGCATTCTTTACAACTACTTTAAATGCAACTTGGACACAAGCAGCTAGAAATGCTGTTCTGGCAAGTGCAAAAGGTTCTGCTGATGCGGTAGCATATCTTGGTTTAGCTGCCTCACTTTGTTCAAGCAATGCAGCTACTCCTGGTACAACTATTGCTGGTGCTTTAGCAGGATTTAGAACAGAATCTGCTTCAGTTAGTGGTTCTCTTACTGCAGCTGAAGCTACTGCAGCAAACACTACACTTACTGCTTTTGGAGGAACCACTACTATTGAGGGAGCATTTACAGCTGCAGGATGTGGTGCAATTGGAGGATCACTTGCTTTAAGTTATGCAGGAGCTGGTGGTTCATCAACTGCTGCTAGTGCTTATGTAAACAGAGTGGCTCAAAAACATGGTGCAGCTTTGCTTGCTTGTGCTAGAATTCCTAGATCAAGTTGTAGTTTTGCTGCTTTAACAACAGCAAATATTGCAGCAGCTAAAAGCAGTGTAGTAGCAGCTTTCGATGCATTAAACAATAATTCTGATTGTAGAAAGTCAAGTGCAAATCTAATGAACAATGCTTTGATTGCTCAGACAACAGGTTTGAAAGATAAAGATACTATAACAGGATTTGCAACTAGAGGTATTTTGACAGGTGGGGATACATTGTATCCAAATGCTAGAACTTCTCAAGGTTCTACAAGTACTCCTGTTGGCAATCAAATCTATGCAGAAAGAGCTTATCCTATTTCTACTGCTCTGGCAAATATTAGTGCTAACTTTGCGCTAGCATTTCCATTATCTCAAGGAACAACAAGCTACAGCACAACAACAATGACTGGTGGTGCTAATGTGAACACTAAGATAATTGATTCTTGTGCTGCTATTGGATTAGGTGTTGGACCAAGCCCTGCAGCAACTGCGAGTAAATTTCTCACTAGCCCTGCTGAGATTTTGTATTCCCTTTCTACTAACAATACTGCAGCAACTTTCTATTCAGCAGTATCCGGTTCTGTAACAGATAGTATTGCATGTAATAAATCTTTTAGATCTAAGTTCAACACTTCAAGTGCTTCAACTCTAAATCTATTAGGTGAAAAACTTGCAACAATTGATACAACATCAGGTGATGGAGCTTCTAGTTCCCTAACTTCTACTTGTGTCTATGGTGGTTCAGCTGCTACTAATTCAACTGTTGCTGCTGCATTCAGTACTGTTATTGCAGGCTTAAATATTTGTCCTGCTGCTGCAAGTGTTGGTGCTTCCACTTTTGGAAATACTGGTTTGAACTCAATTTCAGGTACATTTCCAGCTAAACAATAATCCTCATCTCCCGATACCAATCGTTTGATGATACTAAGCCTCAGAGTTTCTCTGGGGCTTTTTCTGTTTTTGGATAACTAAAACTGAAAAGGTTTGGGCGTTAGCCCAAGCGGTGCGCTGAGCTATTCGAAGTGTTGCCGACAGGCTCACTGTGAATTAGTTTTCTAATCGAGCTTTAGCGAGATTAGAAAACGTCCTATGGTTCTTTTTGAAGATCGAACTCAATTAGATTTCCCTGTGGGGTTTTTATGATAAGTTTTTTTGAGTTTTTTAAGTCTGTGCTTGTAAATTCCAATAAAAAAGAATATCCATGTTGGATATTGATGATCCCGTCACTGTCATAAGGAATTGTCCTATAAGTGCTATTTGGTCCCACAAAGCCTGCACCCCCAAACCCATAAACAAATCCACCTGAGTATGTTGGCTTAGAACTCGTACTAATCATTTCTTTATAATAAGAAAAAATTCGTTTAGGACTTTGTGAATCCATTAGAAACTTAAACTCTAAAAATTCAGGAATCACTCTAGTTTTAGAATTCAGTGTGAATAATAAATAGTCTGATTTTTCTTGGTTCAATTCTGAAATTTCTTTCCATTCCTTGACGCGAGTTTTGGAGTCACTCAATGCTAGTGAATTTTTTAATGAATCCTTTATCTTACTAAACTCTTCTTTGCTAGGTTTTATCAAACTTACTTTGAAGGATTCACCATAATAATAGTCCTCTTCAATCTTAGAATTGATTCCGATCAGTCTATACTCATTTGTTTTACAACTGATTATTAAAAAGAAAAATAAAAGTAGTACTTTCAACGTTAGTCCCCAGTGTAATAAAACTTTAATATACCAACTAACATTCCTAGAAAAAATCCTAGAATGGTTCCGTTTATCCTGATATTTTCCAGAACATTTCTAGTCTGCCATTCTAATTTTTCTCTCAAATCCTTTGGATCTTGACTCTTAAGTCGTGTTGCGATTCTATCCCCAATATAATTCGAAATATTTTGATCAATCTTACTTCCAATTAGATCAAATACAGCTTTTACTGGTTTATACTCACCGAGTGTTTTTCTAGCCTTTAGATTGTTCTTATGTTCAATGATAAACTTTGCAAACACGGTTCCAAATTCTTCTTTCAGTTTGAAGAGTAGTGCTTTTACAGCCTCAGTCTTTCTCTCTTTAGCTAAATTCTGCCAAGATAAAATATACTTATCCGCACTGATCGAAATTAATGTTACCACCTCATCTATATACTTCTCTTCGCTTGTTCTCAGTTCTTCTCCACTCTTTAGCTTTCTTCCATAAGCTCGAATGATTTCTGGAATATCAATAAAATTAGATAAGAATCTAGTTACTAAATTCTGTTCCTGAATGAACTGATTCAACATATCCTTGAAACGAATCTCATCTGAGATATGTAGCAATGTGTCACCCACACAAATTTTCACTGTGTCTAAGATGATCTTATCCTGTGCAGTATCTGAAATTAAGTTTAGTTCAGCCTGTGAAAAATTATAGTCACGAATAAAATTAGTCACTGGATCCTCTACCTTTGACCAAAGACCATCCAGTATTTCTTTCGTTTTTTCCTGTGTTTCAAAGTAAGTCTCTAAAATATGAACAATTTCTACCTGAGTTTCTTGGCTATTCAAAATAGTATCGAGCTGTGATTGTAGTGTTTGTTGGTTCAAAAGGTCAGTTGCTACCCATTTTCCAATCTCATCAGAAACCACAGCACTTTCTTTTTCAATAGAATTATACGTTTTCCAAACAGCAAACCAATCACATAGTCCACCAACTAGTCCGCCTTCAAAACCATGTTGAAGAACAATTAGTGCTAGTTTAGAACCAAAAATAGTACCATGAAACGATAGTAATAGAAATAAAACTCCAAAACTACAGATTAGAAGTAAAATTACAGCAAAGATTTGTCTTCTAAGAAACGGTGTTTTTTTTAGCATTAATACCTAGAATCCACCAATCATATATACCGCTTGACCAAGACCGACTAACGCTCCAAGTACTGCTCCAATGATTATTAGTAGCAACTCATCTTCTTGGAATGCTGATCTAAGTACTGACTCAAATTCAATCGCAGAAAGTCTTCTCATTCTTTGATACATAGTTTCTTCCAAGTCCATTGCCTCATGTACATAACCTTCCATCTTTTCAATAGATTTTGGGGCAATTGAGATCATTCTTTCAACAATATCTTTTCGAATTAGATTATATTTTTCTTTTCCAATACTAAAACTAACTACAGGTTCAGAAAGATATTTCCCAGCTGTATTTTCTATGCCTCTCATTACAGCCATACGAATGATGTTAAATACTGCATCAGCAGCCTTTCCATAAAAGATTTCATCTAAGATGTTTCTTGAATTCAAAATATTTTTAGCAACAAACTTTGAATATTCTCGGGATACCTCATCTTGTCTTTTTAAAAATAACCCTTGGTATTTAAAAAAGAAATAGTCCTTCACTTCAAATGGTCTAAATATCATCTCTAAAGCTAAATAATTTGTTAGATATCCAACGATCACACCTTGGATAGGTAGAGTCCACCAAATTGGAAAAAAATACCAAATCACAATTTGAACTAGTCCAAGCAAAAATCCGAAATAAAGTCCACTTCGTTCAATAAAAGTAAACTCAGGACCTCCCACGCTTTGGAACATATCCACAACAAGTTTTACATTATCTCCCGAGAGTTTTTTCAAAACCATTCCCTTTAGATCGAAAACTTCTAGAATGTTCCTTCTCAAATCACTTACCATAGATCTAAATGCTTCGGGAATTTGTGACTTAGCTTGCCGAATCATTTCCTTCTTTGCATTCTCAGGCATTACGTTCCAAAGAGTTGGGCTAATTTGCTCCATCACATCTCTTGTTGTATCTTCTATGATTTCTTCTACTAGAGGTCTAAGCTCTTTTTCAATGCTTTCGGGTTCTAGCTTATCAAATATCTCTTCTACCTTTAAGAGCCTTCCTGTGATTATATCCACTGATTTAGAAGCCATTTTATGAGCTTTTCGGGGTATTATTCCTTGCCATCCAAGATAAGGTGGATAAATCCCAATGAATTTGATGGGATAAAATGTCATTTTTAAAGCCACCCAATTTGTGAACCAGCCAATAAAACCATAAGTAAAAGGCATGGAGATGATCCCTATAAGATCAGCATTCTGTTTGTACCATTCAAGCATAAGTCTCCAAAGAAAGATTTTAAAGAAAAAAGAAAACTATATTCCAAAATTTCCTTGAAAAAAACTTTACTGAATCACAAGCCTAGAAAGAGTAAGTATGCTATATAGGAGTGATTATGGGTTCAAAGTTCAAATCTCTAAACGAGTTATTTTTAACCAGATTAAATGAATTTGGAGATGAAAAGTTATTTTTCACCAAGGATTCTAAGAAAGAATTCCAAGGAGTGACTCTCAAAGAAGTCATGAATCAAGCTGAGAATGCAGGAATTGCACTCATGGAGATGGGACTTGCCCCAGGGGATAAAGTAGGTCTCATGGCTGATAACCGAGTGGAATGGACTATTGCTGACTTTGCAGTATTATTAAATGGAGCAGTAGATGTTCCTAGAGGTTCCGATTCTACCCCTCAAGAAATTCAATACATACTTGAACATAGTGAAAGTAAGTTTTGTTTTGTGGAGCATGAAAAACTATTATCTTCAATTCTTCCTATCATTGATTCTACTTCAGTTGAAAAATTAATTGTTCTAGATAAAAGCTATAAACCAAACCATCCAAAGGTGATAAGCTTAAATGATTTAATTCTTCAAGGAAGCAAGAATAGAACAACTAAACTTACAGAACTCATCAAACGTGCTAAAGCAACTAAAGAAGATGATCTATTTACAATCATCTATACTTCAGGAACTACTGGACTACCAAAAGGTGTAATGCTCACTCATAAGAACATGATCTATAATGTGATTAACGTTCCTGAAATGGTTGGGATGAGAAAAAAAGATAGACTACTTTCTATTCTACCAGTATGGCATATCTTTGAAAGAGCTAATGACTATTCAGCACTCAATGTAGGTGCAAGCCTATATTATACTAACATTAGGGATTTAAGAGAAGACTTCACGAAAGCTAAACCAACTTTTATGGCTTCAGCTCCTAGACTTTGGGAAAATCTATACCTTGGGATTAAAGCTAAGGTCGAAAAATCAGAACCACTTCGCCAAGTACTTTTTAACACAGCTTATGATATTAGTAAAAACTTTCATACTAGCTTGAACTATATACAAGGAAACCAACTAATTCTTGAAAAAGAAAATGATATGGAAAAAATTCCAAAACTCTTTGGTTCAGCTTTTACTGCTGCAAATCTATTGCTTCCAACTAAAGTTTTAGACAATGTTGTTTTTTCTAAAATTCGTGAAGCACTGGGTGGTGAACTTAGAGGAACAATCTCCGGTGGAGGAGCGTTACCCGCTCATGTGGATGAGTTCTTCAATGTAATTGGAATTCCAGTTTATGAAGGTTACGGAATGACTGAATGTGCTCCAATCATTTCTGTTCGTCCTGTTGGTAGGGTAGTGCAAGGAAGTGTCGGGGTATGGCCCGAAGGAACTGAAGTAAAAATTCTAGATGATAAAGGTTCTGAGCTACCCGTAGGAAAGATGGGTATCATACACGTAAGAGGTCCTCAGGTCATGAAAGGATACTATAAAAACCCTGAAGCGACTGAAAAGGTTCTGAAAAATGGTTGGATGAATACTGGAGACCTTGGATTCATCAGCCATAATGGAACACTCTCTGTTAGAGGAAGAGTAAAGGATACTATTGTTCTTCTTGGTGGTGAAAACGTTGAACCAGTACCAATTGAAAACTTACTTCTTCAAGAGCCACTCATCCAACATATCATAGTTGTTGGACAAGATCAAAAATCTTTAGGTGCATTGATCTATCCAAATCTAGAACGTTTGGTTGAAGCGGGATTCGAGATCAAACCAGGTGAAGATCTGAATAAGAATAGTAAACTCGTTTCTCATTTTTCAAAGATTATTAAAGATTCAGTTTCTACTGAAAATGGTTTTAAAGGATTTGAAAGACTTACTGGATTTCGCTTTCTTCCAAAACCAATGGAAGTTGGTGATGAGTTAACTAACTTATTCAAAATGAAAAGAAATGTTATCTCTGATAAGTATGCAAATCTTATCAAAGATATATATAACTGATTTTGATGAAGTATCTTGAATCGAGTCAAATCATCCCTCACAAAGGGATGTCTTATACTCTTTATGAGATTGAAGGTGAGGATCAAATCAAAAGGATGCTTACCTTTATCCCTGAGAATGATGAAATTCATATCTATCCCAAACCTCCTGTAAAAAAACTTTATAAACCAGAGCTATGTTTAGAAGTGAACTCAGAAAAATTTATAGAACTTTGGGCTTTAGGTGAAAAAAGAAAATCAAGTTAGTTCTCTAAGTTAAAAAAAGAGTATTAGAAAAAACTTAATAAGATTAAAAAAATGCTTTATTTTTTTTCCCACGATAGAGAAAGTATTCGGGGTTTACATATAAAGAAAGGCTTATTTCTAGATTATGGAAGAAACAGAGTATAACAAAAAGAATCGTGAAAACATACTAAAAATAGGCTTTAACACACTCTATGAAATTGAAGAGAAAGTGAAAGCATTCAGGATAATGAACCAGAATGCAGCTAAGAAACGCTTCATAATTAGTAGAGAAAACATCAGAGACAATGCGGGAAAGATTTTGCTACCCAAAGCAGCCGAGATTGATATTTCTGCAGCTATGCTACTCAGAAGAAAATTTAAACAAGAAACTGTTTTTAAAATTTTCCAGCCTGATGAGGGAATTGTGATCATTTCTGATATGACTACAATGGAAGGTGTAACTCTCACAATGGATATTGTCACTCAAATCATGAACTTAGGCGGGGGAGCCTACGAAGGTTTTATAGATAGGGTGGATAGTTTTACTGATTTTATCAATCATTTGAAGAAAGCACTTTTTCCCAAGCTAATCATTATTGGTTATATTCCAAAAGAAAAGATTCAAACTGAAATCATCAATTTTGTTAGAGTGAAAAGAATTGATAACTATCTAAGAGTCATGGAACTAACTCATAGTGTATATAAACCAATAGGTTATTTTCCAAAAATCAAACAAATTGCAATTACTGACGATCCTAAAAGTTGGGGAAGATTTGTTGTGGATATTATTCGTGAATATACTAAACCTTATTTAACAGAACAGGTTTAGTTAAAAACTTAAAAAATCTACTTTTTACTATTTATACATAAATTATTTTGGAGAAATGAAACTAATTGCAATTCTATTACTTTTCACTTTTCCACTGTTTGCTAAGCTAACTAATGAGCAGAAAAAAAGTCTCATAAAGACTACTAAATGGCTCGCCAAGCATGATCTACGTTATGCGAAACCCTGGACTCCTCCAGAAGGTGGAAAGTCTATCAATATGGATTGTTCTAATACAGTTCGTTATGTTTATAAAAAATCTATAGGAATCGAAGTCCCTTCAGGTGGTTCATATGATATTTACATCTACTATAAGAAAAAGAAATTAACTGCTTTCACTCCATTAAATAAAGATAAGACTATCAATGTAGAGAGACTAAGAAAAAAATTGAGGTCTGGGGATTTACTCTTCTGGGTAAATACACATAGTGATATAAATCCAAATCATCATCCCCCTATAAGTCATGTAATGATATATCTTGGTGTCGAAAAAAAATCTAGACTCATGAAAATGGTCGGCTCCAATACTTCTGGACATGGCGTCATTACTAAAGGTGGTGGACCAGATATTTATGTATTTGATCCCTTAAAGCAATTGGGTTGTGTTCGAAAAGTCAAGTCCAATAAAAAAAGTGCATGCATCCCTGGTAAAGAAAGTAAGTTCTTCGCTTACGCACGTCCAGTCGCAGGCTCGAACAGAGCCGAGACTACAAGTCACCTGCGGAGCAGATAGTGAACTTGGTGAGCGCAGTAAATTTTTTGAAAAAAAATTTACAAGATCAAAAGTCATAGTAGAAGAACAAGATATAAAACTTTATAAAGATAAAGTAACAGAATCGCAGGCTCGAACAGAGCCGAGACTCCTTGACACCTGCGGAGCAGATAGTGAACTTGGGTTGTATAAAATTATTTCTTAATGAGTTGGTAAATAAGGAAAATGCAATTTAACTTTCAAAAAATTATCTTACTTACACTATTACTTTTCTATTTCTTATACTGTTTAAATTTTGAACAAGTAAAGAACGGTAAAAGTAAACCTATTCCAGAAAATACTGGATACTTAAAATTAAAAATAATTGATTCTGTAAATAATGATACATTCTCGATAAGTAAGTTTACTATTAGAGGGATAAGAGAACTTCCAATTGATGAACAAAGTAAAGATAACTTTGAAAATAATTATGATTTTCTTATGAAAGGTTCAATTAAAGATAACGAAGAATCTGTGATTTCATTGAAAGAAGGTGAATACTACATTTATCTTGAAATACAAGATTTGATTATTAGACCTTTACTTGTTTCAGATTTAAGTAGTAAATCAATTTATTTTGGCTATAAGTCAGAATATAAACACAAAGGGATTTTTGCAGAATGGAGAGGATATCAATTTACAAAAATAGATGAACCAAACTGTAAAGATAAAATTACTGATTTTTGTATAAATTTTTGTAAACCTCTCAAGATTGAAAAAGGAAAATTGACAGAGATAGCATTAAAATTTGATAAAACATCTGAATTTAATGGTGTTGCGACCGGACTTTTTTGGGTTATGACAGTTTTAACTCCTTTGCCAGGATTAGGAGCACCAATGATATTAATTGGAACAATTATTGTAACGAGAAATATAGAATATAAAGCTAATGTTAAAGATGTTTATACAAAATAAAGTATAGTTATAATTTATAACTTTTTTTATTTGTGAAGAGTCAATCCACTAAACCCTTCTTCTAAATTCTAAGGTATATTAGGAAATTCTAATGTAATATTCTTTAGGTTAGAGTATGATCAATTAATGAAAAATTTATTCTTTTTAAATTTTTATTTTACATTAAAAAAACTAAAAATTTATATTAAAAAAAGGAAAAAATTTACTATTTTTTACTATACAAAAAAATAGTAAATTTTATATTGCTATATGAAATTAAAGTCTAGGAGCCGAAGACTATGGAATTAGCAGAAAGAGAAACAGAAAGACCTATTGAATCTAGTGTGAATTTTGACAGAGGTTTTAGACCAAAGACATATTCCTTGGAAAGTTTAATCTCGAGATTTGAAAGAGAAGCAAATCTACGCGGACTTAGACCTAAGACCATCCATTCCTATTCCTTTTCCCTGAGGACTTTTTTTCAAGAAACTGGTCTCAACCCTGAAACTGCAACTGTTGAAAAGATCCAACGTTATGTATCTAGGGTCTCTAGGGAGAAAAAGCTTTCTGCATCCTCTCAGAATCTACTCATCAGCGCCTTGAGATTTTTTTTCATCAAGGTTACTAAAACCTTCATAAACCTTGATCTAGAAAGACCATTTAAGTTAAGAAATTATCCTGAAATTCTCACTAAGGATGAGGTGCAACGAATCATTGATAGTGCAAAAACATTAAAGCATAAAGCAATTCTCACTCTAATCTATTCTTCTGGTTTAAGAGTGAGCGAGGCTGTGGAACTATTTCCCTCAGACTTAGACATAGAAAAGAGATTCATTCGAGTACGTTCTATCGAACCTCAAAGACAACGAATGACTCTGCTTTCTGATTTTGACCTAAGTGTTGTTGAAAAGTATCTAAGCAAACTAGGCAATCCAAAATTTTTATTTCCTGGTCAGGATTCGCTAAACTCAATGTCAATTCGTAGTGCAGAAAAGATTTTTGAAGTCGCAAAGATTAGAGCGGGCATTCAAAAAAAAGTTTCGATTCATTCACTAAGACATTCTTATGCGAATCAACTTCTATCTGAGGGAACTAGTTTGAAGTTGCTCCAATTTTTACTTGGTCACAAGAACTTACAAACAACTCAGTTTTATGCTGAAGGTCCTTGGTTGAGTTACGCCAAAGTAGGCTAATGAAAAAGTTAGGCGATCTAGTGTCGCCTAATTTCGCAAAATTCTGTTCACAACATTCCAAGCTGACTGTACTACAGCAGGAGTTCCTTGACCTGGGAACACTGTGTCACCAACCATATAGAGATTAGGAAATGCAGTCTCATTGGGAGGCATTTGAAGTAGGTGAGGAATTACTGTATGAGGAATTCCACCAACAAAACCATTTTTTCTAAAGGTATAGTCTTCAAAACTTTTTGCTGTCCCCCCTAATACAAAAAGTTTTTTAGATTCCCTAAGCTCGGGAAAGGCTCTATCAAACTCTGTAAGGATAAACTCTATGGTTTTGGCTTTTTTAGCTTTATACTCTTCTTTGGGAATTCCTATCCATTCTTTTGAATTTGTATGAGTAGAAATTGTCACTGTCTTAAAACCACTTGGAGCTTTTTTTGTATCTTGCTTGTGAGAAAAAGAAACGAAGAAAGCTTTTGGCTCACAGTTTGGTATCTGAGTTTTTGTATGAATTTGATAATAACAAGTCTCTAAGTCAAAATTTGACTCGATCGCAAAATAAACAGTAAAAGCACTCCAAGTGCTTGGATATTTCTTTACAAAATTACCAAAGTATTTTTGGATTTTACCCTCAGTGATTTCCTCCATATTCCAAATCGGGATATTGGAAACAATACCTTTGGATAGAAACTCATCTCCTGATGAAGTTTTAATTGAATAATAGTTTTTTTCTTCTAAAATTTTTGTTACTTCTTTTTTATTTAAATAAACTCCACCACAGTCAATAAATTTTTCCAAAATTTTTTCAGCTACACTGATCATACCTCCGATTGGATAATAAGTTTCTGCTGGATAGGCTAAACCCATTGCGGCAGTTAGTGTCGGAGCATTATCAGAAGTTGTCTGAGTGGTTATCCAAAGTAATTCATCTAAAAATTCTTTGAATTCTATACTATACAAATTCAATCGAGTCAAAAATCGACTCATACTCTCGAAAGAAGATAGTAACAAAGAAATTTTTTTTATATTCTGAATTTTGACTAAACTAATTAAATCAATAAATTTTCTAGGTGGAAGGAATTTATTTTCATGTAAAAGATTCCAAGCATTTTCATCTATTCTATGAATTCTTTCCCAAAAATCTCTCATTTTTTTATTTGGGAAAAATTTTTCTATTTCATTGATCCATTTTTCTAGATCAGAATATCTATAAATTTTTTTATAATCTTTTATTATGCAAATTCCTGGTTCAATCTTTATTAGTTCAGGTTTGATTTCAAGTTCAGTAAATAGTTTTCCAATTGGTTGGTTTGGTTTTATTCCGCTAAAAGTTGTTGCTCCTACGTCAAAACGAAAATTTTTTCTATCATAAAAGGATGCACATCCTCCAATTTCAGTATGAGCTTCTAATAGCAAAACCTTGAAGCCTTTTTTCTGAAGTAATGCAGATGCAGCAAGACCTCCATAACCAGCTCCGATAACAGTGTAGTCGTACATCACTGTATATATTGATACGTAAGAGACATTTCTTTCAGAATATCTAGTTTCTCTTTATCCATGATCTTTTCTAATTCTAGCATTATATAGGTTAGGTAAGAGGCTTGGCAAGCAAGCAAGGGATTACTTTTATTATATACAACTTGATTGAAATTCATTTTTGAATTTAGTCTCATCCATTCAAAGCGAATGTCTAACCAAAAATCTAAGAGTTTTTGCTCTAACTCATGCATATTAGTTTTTTCTGTTAAGTCTCTAAGTTTACTAACAATTATATAGCAATATTCTCTTAGCTCTCTTTTTTTTTTAACATTGGATATATACTCATTTCCGGAAAGCTCATCTAAATAAGAATACTCAGAAACAATCTTGTAAGTATTCTTTAATCTAGATAAGGTTTCATGCATGACTATATTGAACTTTCACCATGATATTATGCATTTCTTCAATTTGTTCTTTCTCAAGCATTGCTTCAAGCTGTACAATTAGATTTGAAATAAATGCTGATAAAATTACACTCATATCGTCAGCTTTTCCATGCATAACCATATTGTAGTTGTTGACTGCATTGTATCTCATCCATTCACTTCTAAGCTCAAACCAAAGACTCATGATAGCACTATCAACTTCTTCTTTACTTGCATCTACCAATGTATCAGTCAAATCTTGAATTCCCTTGATTCTCATTTTCGCCAAGTAGTTTATCTGCTTAACAGTTCGTTCTGATAAATCAGGGAAATCCTTCAATATTTCTTTTAAAGTAGGTACCGAATTGTTTTGCTTATAAATTTCTATTAATTGCTTTAGTCGTTGCATAAGGATTTGCCTCTTCACTAGTTCATTTGTAGAAACTTAGTTGGTCAAGTGCTATCTACCTTTGAACTTTACAAAAACCCAGTTAGTATCAGAAGCTTTGTCATGATAAATATGAATCATAACGTTAGACGGCTTCATATTGTAAGTGAATACATAATTAAAAACTAAATTCAATTCACCCTTAGCAACTCCTTCTTTGAATCTACCATAGAATAGTCTATTGTTAGTGCAAATTGCAACCTGAGTAAAAAAATTTTTTCCTTCTGCATTAGCAACAGGAACGTTAGCAAGTTCTGATTCATATCTATTGTAAAGTTGTATGATTCCTTCTTTATCAACTTTGATTGCACCATATGGCAACATATCAACATCAGTTCTAGTTAAATTTCCTAGTCTTCCTAAAATGTTTGAATCTACAAACGAATCCATGTCTTACTCCTTACCTGATTCTTTTTCTGCATAGATGGATTTTAATTGCTCTTCCATCCCTTGAGCAAGTGATGCAACTTCGTCCAGTGACCTTGCATCAGGAAAAGATTTTAATAAATCGTCTTTTTCAGCATATAGGGAAGCTACTTGTTCTTCTAGACTTCCAATATAAGAAAACAATTCTTCAAAATCATTTACATTATATTTATTTAAGACTTTACTCTTATCTTCATACAATGCTTCCAGTTGTGAAGTAACATTTATACTTCTTTCAACTAGTTCAGGAACATCTTCTACATCATTCACATGAGAGCTGATGTACTCATTGATCCAATAAGTAACTAGAGACTGAGCTTTGGCTTTTTCAACCTTCAATCTTTCTTTTAGTGGATAACTTCCATCCAACTCATCTTTTTTGAAGTACATATACACCTCTATTTCAAAATCTTATTCTTTATTGTTTGGATTCAACTTTTTTTTAAAATTTTAAAAATTTAGTTCCCTAATGACTTTAAAGAAAAGACTAAAGAATACAATCATAATACCAAAAACTCTATGAGATAAACTTCCCGCTTTAGCTCTTGAAAAAAGAAGTAGCCCAATGAATAAGATAATTGAATGGATATTAATCCTTCTTAAGAAAATGCTAAGAACTGAAATGCTTAATACAAATACTATCAGCATAAAATAAGAGATATGATGCCATAAATTTGGAATTGGAACAGTTTTTTTGAGTGCAAGAATCCCTAAAATTGATGAAACTATGGCTTGAAAAATCACTAAATTCTGAAAAAATATGATTAGCAACTCTAACTTCATTGAAACTTTTTTTGAACTATACCGATAGTTTAAATAAGCAATCTCAAGGAAACAATAATATGTCCTTATACCAAATAAAAAATCAACTTAGTGAAACTGCAATTTTCAAAATTTTATCTAAAGCATTTACTTTGATGATACTATTTACTCTATTTAGTTTTAGCTTATATAGCACTAGTAAAGAAGAGAAGATTCTATATGGATATTTTGATAATGAAGGTACAAGACCGATCAAGATGTTTTTGGTTGGGGAAACTGTTAGTATTGAGAAAGCTTCTACAATCGAAATTGATCTAAAAAAAGATAACAGTCAACTAGAATATGATACAAGACCAGATACAGTGAGTGTAAAAATTTTACATAACCCAGGTGTTAGAGTCGGACAAACACTCTATCTTCTAGAAAAACATCCCGATCATGATTTTTATAAAGATGGAAATATCGTTGGTGAAATTAAAGTTCTTTCAATTTATAAAACAACTTTCTATGGAGAGCAACTTAGAGGAGAAGGACATCTAAAACAAGTTGAAAATAAGAATATGATCATGGCAGTAGGAATGCCGACTAACGCTAGAGATTTACATGAAGCTGTTGTTGCTAAAAAACAAGGTGATTATTACCAAGCTAAAGATGATCTAGCAAGTGCGATTCAATATTATAAAAAAGCAATCAAACAAGATGGTGATGCTCCTGAACCACATGCAGCACTAGCAAGGCTTCATGAAAAAAAAGGTGAGGGACTTTTGAATGCAGCATATGAGTATAAAATTGCTTGGAAGAATAGAGACAAGTTTTTGGATAAACATGATGAACTAACTTTCCTAATTAATTATGCATCCTTTTTGATTACTAAGTATAAAACTGAATCTAGGGATTCTAAACCAAATCTAAGTGACCTAGATTTATCTATCCAATCAGCTAGAGAGTCATTTAGAATTTCACCTAAAAATTATAATGCGATCATTGCCATTCTAGAATCAAATTTTCTGAAATATTTGGCTTTAACATCAAAAGAAAAAAATCCTGAACTTAGAAAAAATCAAGATATTTTGGAAGGAGCTTTAGAAGACTTATTTAAGGAGGCTTTAAATCAAAAATCTGAGGATTATAAATTACATACTCTAGGAACTTATTTCTATCTTGAAAAATGGAATAGGTTAGGGGGAGAATCAACTCAAGCAGAAGTGAGTGAGTTATCACATATCAAAGAAAGAATTGAGTTTCATTCAAAAAAATATCTAGTATATAGACCTAAGAATTCTAAGCCTGATAGGATTATTCTGCAAGCTTTAGAAAAGGTTAAATCTGAAAGATAGTGTTCACAGGTCTAGTTGAAACTTTAGGAGAAATAGTATCACTTGGTGATACTGATTCTGGTAAAGTGATTACTATCAATACAAATTTTATTAATGATGATGTGGAGTTAGGTGCATCAATTTCAGTAAATGGTTGTTGTCTTACTGTCACCTCAAGATCAAAGAATGATTTTCAATTTTATGCTTCTTATAAAACTCTTGAGCTTACTAATCTGAATTTATTATCAATAAACGATAAGGTCAATCTTGAAAGATCAATTCTGCCTAGTACTAGGATGGGGGGGCATATAGTTCAAGGTCATGTAGATGGTATAGGAACAATTCTTTCTAAATCAATACTAGACTCAGGGAATGTGATTCAGTATTTTGTTTCTGTTCCAGAATATTTAACTAAGTTTATTGTTGAAAGAGGAAGTATTGCAGTTGATGGAATTTCATTAACTGTAGTATCGATTCATGATACAACTCTTGAACTTGTTCTAATTCCTGAAACAATTCAAAAAACTAACGCTAGCTATTGGTCTGAAAATTCTATCGTGAATTTAGAAACAGATATCATGGCTAGATATGTGTTGAAGTATAACTCTCGTTGATCTATTTACCAATTATCTTTTCAATAAGAGCAAGAACTGATTTAGGGGAAAATGGCTTGGTAATAAACGCTGTTGCACCAAGTTTTATTGCTTCTTCTTCATCATCCTCTTGACCTTTTGCTGTCAAAAAAACGATAGGAATTTTTGATGTGCTACTATCAGCTTTGATTTGTTTGCAAGCTTCAAATCCAGACATAACTGGCATCATAACATCCATGATAATGATGTCTGGTTTAATTTGTTTAGCCTTTTGCACTCCAACCAATCCATCAAATGCCATTTCAGTTGTATAACCTGATTTAATTAAAATATCGTTTAAGATTTTAGAGATTTGTGGTTGGTCATCTACTATCAGTATTTTTTTCATAAATGCTTAGAATAGATGCTAGAGCGTAAATCTCATTAATGGCAAGCTTTTTTTTACTTTTTCTTAACCTTGTGCTGAACCAAAAAAGTAATGACTTTATAATGAGTCAACTGATGTTTACAGTAAATGTATGAACTTGTTTATTCATTCCTTTTCTTTTTAGTAGCAATTTCTTACTCTAGTGTTGGGCATGGTGGTGCTTCAGGATATTTAGCTATACTTTCACTATTCTTAAATAATGATAAAGAAATTTCATCAACTTCATTATGCTTTAATCTCGCAGTTTCATTGATTGGATTCTTTCGATTTCATTCTAAACATGAAACGAATTGGAATTTCTCTTTACCTCTCTTGATTCCATCAATGACAACATCATTTTTAGCTTCTAGTTTTTCTTTTCCATCAAATGTTGTAAGACTTATTATGGGACTAACTTTATTGTTTTCAGGTTCTAGAATTCTATGGGAAAGCTCTCTAGTAGTTAAAAACACTCAGGAACCGAAACTATTCATAAAACTAATTATTGGATCAATCATTGGATTTCTTTCAGGTATCATTGGTGTAGGAGGTGGAATTTTTCTTAGTCCTGTGATTTTGATCTTGCAATGGAAGACTCTAAAAGAATCAGCAAGTACTGTTGCAATTTTTATCTTTTTAAATTCTTTCACTGGTGTTTTAGGAAGGATTTATGGAAATAAATTTATGATAACTGAAAGTATTTCCTATATTTTACCAGCAATATTTGGAGCAATTCTTGGAAGTTATTTAGGAAGTTCAAAACTAACTGAGAATTTGCTTAGAAAAATTTTAAGTATAATCATTCTTTTTGCTGGAATAAAATTATTGATTAAATAAGGGAATAAGAATTGAGAAATAGTAAAGAGTTTGTGAAAAAATTTGAAGAACTGTATACTCTGGATTGATTCGAATTAAAACAAAATTGAAGGAGCAAAAAGATAGAAAATATATCATTGTCACTGAGTCATTTGAAGAAAACGGTACAGTAGTTGCAACCCTGGAAGAAATTTGAATTGCAATAACTAAAGAATTACAATAAACTTTTATTTCTTAAATTTCTAAAGCTGAAGTGAGTTCTTTTTGTCTTTTGGCAAACTGTTCTTGAAATTCTTTGGGAATTAGATTTGGTTTTTCGTAAGGAACGATAGATTCATCTTTTAAAATCCTATCTCTTAGACTTTCATATCCACTAACAAATGGAATCTCAATCTTAGAAAAATTACCTATTCCTGTTTTTCCCATTCTCATGAGTTCAGGTCTAAGTCCTGATTCTTTCAAAATGATTAATGAAAAAGCTAGTCCCATATTTGCTCCGCCTGGATCTTCGGGATGATCTTGGAAATAGTCAAGCACGTTAGTATAATTCATGGCAAGCTTTAGATAGTTTCTAATATAAGATTCATGGTCTAGTTGTTCATCGGAGTGGTTGAAAACTTTTAGAATGAGACTTACATCGTTGTGCTCAATAATCCCTTGCACTCTCATGTTTTTTTCCATGAGTTTTTTTCTGTAATCAAGTACTTTGCCAGAAACTGATTTTAGAAAATCTGGTTCAATTTCTAAGAATTTTTCTTCGCTATCTAAGCTCAAATTGTTTTCAGAATAGTAAACATAACGCATATTGGAAAGGCAGCTAAAATAGACCATTTCTTGAGCTACTCCAAAAATAGCGGGAAGAAGTTCGGTTTTATCGTAAAACTTAAGAATCAGTCTCAGAACAGTTTCTAGATTTTTCAAATAGCTAGATGTAGGTGTAAAGCAATTCAAACCAATTCTATAACCATTTTCCACTCCCTCTTGGAGCTTTGACTCAGTGATTCTTTTTTCCATAGAGATTTAGACTAGTAAAAAAGCGTAAATTTTACAAGAACTTTTTATCTCCTCAAACCTTTCTTTAGAAAACACTGTATTTTCTGAGTTATTACAAAAAACTTGTTTCTAATGAAGTATTTATTGTTTCCCTTTCTATTTCCCTTCCGTTTGGTTTACTATCTTTACATCTCAATCCAAGTTTTTTTTAGAAAAGGAACTCATCTAACAATTAAAATTCCCAATAAGTTTGCTGAATCAGAAAAGTCCTTTCTATTAGACCTAGTTTCAGGGAAAGACTCCGAAACCTTTTTTTTGAATTTTATCAACCTACTCATAGACATTCCAAATTCTAATATAAAAAAAATCAGTTTTATAGTAGGAAAAATAGACTTTGGATTTTCTGAACTTGAAGAAATCTGTTCTGCCCTAAAACTTCTTAAAGAGAAAAAGATTAAGCTTTCAGGATTCTCTCATGAAGGAGATTTAAAAACAATTTACTTACTTTCTTATATGGATGAAAGATATTCTTCTGCTGGAACAGAATTTCTTACAGTGCTTCCCGCTTTTGAGGGATTTTATCTAGGCAACTTTTTCAAAAAGTTAGGAATTCAAATGGAAAACTATGCCTCAGGAAAGTATAAATCCTTTGGGGAAATGTTCTCAAAAGATAAGATGTCTAAAGAAGCTAAAGAAAATTTGCAAATGTTTTTAACTTCCTTCTATAACACTCTTGATCAAAAATTCAAATCAAATGGTTTTGAATTAAAAGACATTGCTGAGTTTATTTCCACTAATTCTGAAGAACTATTTCAAATGAAATTTTTTGATAAACTAATGGATATAGAAGAGTTTGAAAAAAGATCCATATTTGATAATAAGGAAATAGATATTGAAAACAAAGATATTGAACCTGAATATTCAAAAGCAAAATCAAATTATATAAACTTCTCTCAGAAGAAAAAGAAATTCAAATTTTTAAGAGATAAAGCAGATGAAATAGTTTTTCTTTCACTCAAAGGAAATATTACTCAGCTTAATCCAAATGTTTCTGAGCAAAAAGAAGGAGAAATTTCTCCTGCACCAATTCTATCTATTCTCAGAGAGTTTAGAGAAAAAGACTCAGTGAAAGCCTTAGTTCTTTCCATAGACTCTGGTGGTGGTTCTGCAACTGGATCTGATGTTATCTATCGAGAATTAGAAAAATTTTCCAAAGTTAAACCAACCTATGCTTATTTTCAAAATGCTGCTGCTTCAGGTGGATATTATATTGGTGTAGGTTGCAAAAAAATCTATGCTAGTCCTTTTTCCATTACAGGCTCTATTGGTTCAGTTATGATTAGACCCAATCTGAAAGGTTTGTACGATAAACTTGGAATCAAAAAAGATAGGGTAGGATTTTATCCAACTAGAGAACTATTATCTGAATATGGTGAACCAACAATTGAAGGAAAGAAATTTCTACAAAGAGAAATCAAAAGAGTCACTGGAAGATTTTATGAAGTAGTCATGAAATCTAGGAATATAAGTTTAAAAGATTTGATTCCTAAAGCTGAGGGAAGGATTTTTTCGGGAGCAGATTTTTTGAATCTTAATATGGTGGATTCAAATAAAACTTTAAGAGAACTATTTTCAGATATTCAAAAGGAACTAAATCTAAAAAATCCAACTGTGATTTCTTTTGTTCCCATTTCTAGCTTTAGATCAGTCTTAAAAGAATTCAAAAGTGGTTTACGAATTTTATCAAATCCAGAACGATTCCTAAATGGTGAAAAATTTCGCTTTGAATCGGAACTAGCCAATTGGTTTACTGGAAGATAATAACTTGAAAGAAAAAATAATCAGTAAAATTGTTAGTACTATAATGAAGTTTTGGTTTTTCTTCATTAGAGCCGAATTGATCATTCCTGAAAAAACGGAATTACTTCTAAAGCAAAATGGTGGATTCATACTTGCAGGTTGGCATAACCAAATTCTTTCTTTAACCTATCATTGTTCCAAATACTTACAAAATAAAAGAAAACAAAGAGTAACTCCTTTGGTCTCACTATCTAAGGATGGAGAATATATTAATTCTACATTTTTGAATTTTGGAATGAAATCTGTTAGAGGATCTTCTTCCAGAGGGGGATCAGGTGGTTTTAGAGCTCTTTTAAAATGCCTGAAAGAAAAAAATGTTCCTATATTTACTCCTGATGGACCAAGAGGACCAAAGTATGTTTTGCAACCAGGTGTGGTTCAAATTGCTGCCTTAACTGGACTTCCAATCTTAACTTTTTATTCTACATTTAGTAGTTATTATGTTTTTAGGAAAAGCTGGGATAAACACAGATTTCCAAAATTTTTTTCCAAACAATGGATTGTATACTCTGAACCTTTTTTTGTACCTAAAGATGCTGATGAGAAAGAGTATGCAAAAAAATTAGAAGAATCAATGCTAAAACAAATTGAAAACTTAGACACAAAAATACATGGAAAGGTGCAGGAATGAAACCCATCAAAAAATACTATCTTCTCTCGATACTGGTTCTATTTTTAAACTGTTTTATTGGGAACACAGTTAGGTTATTCGACGGAGCTGAAAGATCTAGTGATCTACTCGAAACCACAATTGAAGGAAATAGCTCAGACAAAGTTCTACTTATCTCAATTGATGGGGTAATATCAGATAGTCCAAGCCCAACTGGATTTTTAGGATTAGGTTCCTCTGATTCTATGGTTGCTAGAATTAAAGAAGAGCTAAGTAAAGCTAGTTTTGATCCTTATATTAAAGGTATTATCCTCAAAATAAATTCTCCTGGTGGAGGAGTCACAGCTAGTGATTTAATTTATAGAGAAATTTCTAAGTTCAAACAAGAAAAAAATATTCCAATCGTAGCTCTGTTTATGGATACAGCAGCAAGCGGAGGATATTATGTGGCGATGTCTAGTGATTATATTGTAGCTCATCCAACTACAGTTACTGGGTCTATTGGTGTTATCATTAGCAGTATTAATGTTAAACAGGGTTTAGATAAAATAGGAGTCAAGGATCAATCAATTACCTCAGGTCCAAACAAAGCGATTTTATCTCCTTTGCAAGAAATGAGCCCAGAGCAAAGAACAATCATCCAATCAGTTGTAGATGGAATGTATGAAAAATTTCTAGAAAAAGTGAAATCAAATAGAAAACAAATTTCTGAAGTGAAGTTAAGGCAACTTGCCGATGGTAGGATTTATACTGCTGAACAAGCATTAAAGGAAAAGCTAATTGATAGAATTGGTTATTTTGAAGATGCTGTAGGTTCACTTATGAAAGCAGATACATATAGAGGAACAGGTGCTAAACCTAGAATTATTACTTACACTTACAATCCTAGAAAACCTCTAAAAAATGTTTATCAGGTAAATGATAAAATATTAGAAGAATCTAATATTGAAAAGCTTTTAAAAGTGATTAGTGACAAAGACACACCAAAGTTTTTATATCTCTGGAAACTTTAATTTAGGATGCTGTTTAACTCCATACCGTTTCTAATATTATTTATATTCACTTACTCAATTTATTGGTTAGTGAATGGAGTTTGGAAACGTTATGTACTACTCATTTCATCAATTCTATTTTATTCCTATAGCAGTATAGCCCTTACCGCTCATTTTCTTTTAGTTGTTCTAATAAATTTTTATTTTGCTAAGAAACTTCTTGAATCTGGGGACAATGATAAATCTTCAAAATTTTGGATAAGGATTTCAGTAATCTTAAATTTACTGAATCTTTCCATTTTTAAATACTTTTATTTTATAACTGGATCGATCTATACTATTACTGGGCTTTCAAGTATCAAAGAATTTTCTCTGAGCATTCAAATCGCTTTACCTCTTGCTATTAGTTTTTATACGTTTCAAATCATTGCATATCTAGTAGATATATATAGGAAAAAAATCACAAAGAAAGTTAGTGTTCTTGATTTTTTAATTTTTATACTATTTTTTCCACAACTTATTGCAGGTCCAATTATGCGGAGTGAAGAATTTCTGCCTTCATTAGATTCTCCAATGATTGATTGGGCTAGAATGGAGAAAGGAATTTATCTGATTCTTACAGGTCTTTTAAAGAAAGTAGTAATTGCTGATAGCATAGGTGGAATTATTAATATTGTTTATCCAAATGTTAAAGAATATTCCATGCTCTCACTTGCACTTACAAGTTTTGGATTTATATCACAGGTCTATTGTGATTTTTCAGGCTATACTGACATGGCAAGAGGACTTGCTAATCTTCTTGGTTTTGAATTACCAACTAATTTTAGAGGTCCTTACATTTCCAAAAGCTTTACTGAATTCTGGACAAGATGGCATGTAACACTTTCTACTTGGCTTAGAGATTATATATATATTTCACTTGGTGGCAATAGAGCAGGAGAGTTAAGAGCAAATACAAATATGCTTATTACTATGACGTTAGGCGGGCTTTGGCATGGTGCAAATATTACATACCTAATCTGGGGATTTTATCTTGGATTGATATTGTTTATAGAAAGAGCTTTTCCTAAAAAGGAAATTGTTGGTGTTTTACAAAAGATTCTATATCCATTTCAAGTTTTTATAGTTTTCAGTTTATTTGCTATTTCAGGGATTTTTTTTAGATCGGGAATGTTAGGGGATAAATCTTTAGAAACATCTTTTCAATTTCTAAAAGGAATTTTTAGTTTGCAGTCAGGAAAATTGATCTATAGACACGAAGAGTTAATCAGTTATATCTTTCTCACTCTAATTTTTAATTATATAGAATTTAGGGGTGGAATATTCCAAGAGAAAAGAATTCTACGATTTGTTTTTTTACCTTTTTATGCTATGATTCTACTTTTACTACTTGGACTTTTTGGAGATGGTGGTGCGGATTTTATCTATTTTCAATTTTAGTCTAATACTTTTCACTTTTAATTGTAGTGCATGGTATCGAGAATTACCTCAAACTACCACACAAAACATAACTGTAATCACTGGAAAATGGATAAGAAAAAATCCACCTAAGTCCCCAATAAACTCTGTAGTGTATAAGAATTCTTCTATGGATACTATTGAATTTCAAGAGAATAAGTTTCTAAAGAAATATGATTCTATGAATGAAATTTCAGGTATTTTAAATACAATTCATATCCAAGCAAATGGTGTTTTTCAACAAAAAGGAAATTGGGTGCTTCTAGAATTTCTGGAAGTTTCCAAAAAAATTGTTGAGGATGGTAAGGTTAGTCAAACAAAAATGTCAAATCCAAATAAATTGCTTTACTACTTTTCGGAGAAAGAAAAACTCTTAATCCCAATGGTTTATGAGAAAGGACTAGAAGAGAGTGAATTTGGTGTGAAAGATCTGATCGAAGAACCCTACAAAGAAAACAATAAACTTGAACTTAGCATATTAAATTTTTCAAAAAAGGAATATGCAAATCATGCTTATTATTTAGAGTCAGGAAGATTGTGAAAACAAACGTTGAAAAAAGCTATTTCCAGAACAGATTTTTTAAAATCAATTCATTCGTTTTTGTAGGTTCACTGATCTGTTTTATTATATTATTATTTGCTAATGTTCTGGATAATAAATCTTTTGTGCTTGTTACCATTGTATTATTTGGCTATTATATTCTAATCCATATAGTAAATATCACTCTGTTTATTAAAATGGAAAAGTATCAAAAGATTGCAGACTATCTGGACATTACTGATACAATAAGTTTTGAAATCAAAAATCGTTATGCAAATAAGTTAATCTATCCATCAAATATAAAAGATGATAATTTTGAAGTAGTCACAATATCGAAAGCAATGACCTATCTTGGTGGAGATATTCATTTTCAGATGAAAGATGAAAAAGGGGATTATTGGTTTGCAATAGGTGATGCAACTGGTCATGATATCAATTCACATCTATTCAGTATAATGATTCTTTCTCAGCTTTCTAGTTTGATACATAGGGAACTTAACCCAAAAGTTATCAACACTAAGATCAACGAGCATGTAGAAAAATCTTTGGAAGGAGAGAATCGATCTATTCCATTCTATGCTTCTATGGTTCTACTCAAATCAAGTCCAAACGGCAATTTTCAACACTATGGTCAACATCCTAACATGATTCTTTTTAGAAATAGATCAGGTGAAACTGAAATCATTGAGACCTCAGGAAAGTTTATTGGAATTGATTCAGGAAATATGGCCCAAGTTGAAGATGAGCTGAGAGAGTTCAAACTAGAAAAAAATGATATACTCTTTGTATTTACTGATGGTGTTTTTGAACAGAAAAACAAAGAGGGAAGGTATTTTGGATTTAGACTATATCAATTTATCCAAAAAGAATCTAAGGTAGATTTAGAAATTTTTTCTCAAAAGCTCCTAGATGAAATCCAAGAATTCGGTGAAGGAGAGATTGATGATGATCTCACCTTCATGGCAATTCGTAAGAAATAATTTGAATCGCGACTAACGTACTATTCGCTTACAAAGGATTTTTTACTTTCAGGATCGGGATGAATGAATTTTCCAAACACCCAACCTTTTTTAGAATTTATTTCCACTTGGAACCAATAAGATGGAAAATGATCTCCTACCTTTACTCTTTCTTTAGTCTTATCTAAAATTTTTACTTTTTGTCTATCATCAGCATTAAAAAGTTTCTTAGACTTAATGTCTGCTTTTTCTCTCACGATAACTGATTTACCATAGATAAAAGCTGAATCACCCTTATTCAGTTTATCAGAATATACTGTGAAGTCCCAGTTGCTAGACATGGTCCCTTCATAGTCTCTTGCTGATGCAATCAATAGTTTATCACAAGAGTTTTCACCCTTTCTGAATTCATACAAATTTGTATCATCTTTGAAAAGAACACCCTTATAATTCTGAAATGAAGTGTCTTTAGAGGAAATAGATTTTTTTCCCTTTCCACACTCAGCTTTTGTACTAGGTTTACAATCACTGAGTGTTTGACCATCTCCTTCAGTCCAAGTAAGACAGATTCCTGATTCTTTGGCTGTAAGAGAAACAAATGTAAAAAACAATAGAAGTAGATATTTCATAACAAACTACACTGAAAGTATTAAAATTAATTGCAAGAAAAATATATCTGATCTTTGTTTTAGTTTAAGATTTCTAAAAATCTATTCTCTCTTTCCTTATCGTTATTATGATTAAAATAAAATTCCTTAAATCGTTTATAGTCAGTCTTAATCTTTTTTAGCGAAAAGGATTCAATCTTAGAGTAATATAGGTCTAGATATTTTGGAAAAGAAATGTACTGAAATTGATTCGTCTCTTTTAGTTTCTCCAGAAATGATGAATCATAATAAAGAATTCTAAAATTGATTGGATATTCTCTCCAAACAAGAGTATTATAGTTTTTATTTCCTATTAGATTTCTATTATCTAGATGAACTAATATTGATTTCTTCTTTAGTTTTTTTAAGATAAGCTTTTTTAATTTCTTCGGCTCGATTTTACTGTGTTTTCTTTCCAATTTACTAGTATCTAAAGCATATTTAGGCTCTAGATAATACACTAATATATTCTGCGATTTTCCAAAACCAACCCTTAGTTTTCTCTCTTTAAATATATCTCTAATACTAAGACATAAATTCTTTATCTTATAAATATCGTTTAGGCGATAAATATCTTCTTCTTTAGAAATTTCATTTATCTCTTTTCTAGTAGAATTTCTATAAGGATCTAAGGATATAAAGTTCATAAGAACTAGAACAATAATTAGTGGAATATTGTATTTAGGATTTGAAACTTTTTTATATATAGTAAGTTCAGTGTATAGAAATAAAAATGAATTTAAAGGAACTAACAGTCTGCCGAATTCTGAACTTCCACCTATGAAAAGAATATAAACTAAATAAGGGAAAATGATATACAAAAGAAGTTTTCTTGGATCTTCAACTTTAGCAGGATTTTTTTCAGTGGAAAAAAGATCTTTATAAGAACTTGGCTTTAACTTTCTTGAAAGAATTTCTTTTTTACTAAAATTGATTAATAGTAAAATGGGAATAATAAAAAGAAAAGCGTTACTTAAAAAATATAATCTCAGATACTCAAACCCTTGAAACATAGTTTCCTTAGTAAAATGAAACTGAAATGCATCACTAAATACTATCGTTTCATGATAAGATAGTCTAAAAAATGTATATGGAATATAAAACATTAAAAAAGGAAAATTGCATACTAATAGCTTTATAATTCTTTGTTTTCTATCCTCATCAATATAAAGAAATCTAATCGAATAGATAACGCCTAACGCATAGAAAAAAATTCCTTCTCCTCTAGTGATAGAAGCCATAATTAAGAATAAATTTCCAAGAAATAGATGCCTAACTCGTTTTACAAAATAAAAGCAAGAGAACCCTAAGAATAATAAAACGGAAAAGAGGGAGGTTTCGAGTCCTGAACTTGCATATGCTAGTGAATTAGGATTTGTTGCAAGGAGTAAAAAAGCAACTGGTAAGTAACTTTCCGTTTTTTGTGATTTCTCTTTGGAAATGAAAAAGACAAGTAATAAAAGAGAAAGATAAGAAACCAAACCGATAATCATTGAGAGTCTAATGGGATCAATATGAAAGTTCATTCCTAAGTAGATGAGTGCTTTCCATAAAAAATTAGAACTTACTTCAAAACTTTCTTCGGGATTAAAACTGAATGAACTGCCAAAATAGAAATTTCTTGCAATCCTAAAGCTAATAAAAGCTGAATCAGAAACCCATCGGGTAATAATAGCATAGCAAATAGCAAAGATAATCCCAAGTAAAAGAAATACGTATGCTATAGGGCTTTTTTGTACTTCTTCTTTAATTATTTCTAATTTAGAAACTAGATTTTCTTTCATCAGAAAGTATGATTCAATTGGTTTCAATCTTTGAAACTCAAATTTTTTCTATCTTTAATATTTTCTATGTTTTAGTGCTTTGATGTAAGTTCTGCCGAAACTATAACTATGAGAGTACTATTTTTTGTTTTGATTTTTCTTTTCCAATTACCTGTTTTTGCTGGTAGGTGTGTAAGTGGTGATTGTCAGAATGGGACAGGTTCCTATACCTTTGATAATGGCGATAGCTATCAAGGAGATTTTGTAGCGGGTAAAATGGAAGGTTCTGGGGTATATACCAGCAAAGATGGAACAAAATATACAGGAGAAATGAAAGCAGGAGCCTCTCATGGACAAGGAAAGATGGAATTTCCTGATGGCTCAGTTTATGAAGGATCGTATGCAAACAATCAGCCCAATGGAAAGGGAAAGTTCTTTCAGGCGAGTGGGGAAAAATACTCAGGTCGATTCAAAAACGGTCTATATCATGGTAAAGGAACCATCATCTACGCAAATGGTGAAAAATACGAAGGAAATTTTAGTAACGATAAGCGAGATGGAAAAGGCATGCAGTTTTATAAGAATGGAGAACTTTTTATAGGCAAGTGGAAGGATGACAAAAGAGAGGGCAAAGGCACTCTTTATAAACGAGTTCAATCAGGCAATTGGGTAAATGACACAAAACAATAAATTTAGAATGAATCTAAAAAATTGGTGCATTCAAGAAGGGGGTATTTTAGAATGGTTATAAATATTGCTCATCAAAGCAGTATATTATTATTACTAGGAGAAATCAATGCCACAAGTTACATCACTTGCACCAAATTTTGAAGCTGACGCAGTCATAGGACAGGAATTTAAAAAAATCAAACTTTCTGATTATAAAGGAAAATGGGTTGTTCTATTTTTCTATCCACTAGACTTCACTTTTGTTTGCCCTACTGAAATTATTGAATACGACGCACAACTAGATGAATTCAAGAAACTAGGAGCTGAAGTGCTTGGAGTTTCTATTGATAGTACATTCAGCCATCTAGCTTGGAAGAATACTGAAAGAAAAAAAGGTGGAATTGGGGATATCAAATATCCATTAGTTTCTGATATTACAAAACAAATTTCTAAGGACTTTGGAGTTCTTTTAGATACAGGGGTTGCACTTAGAGGAACATTCATCATTGATCCTAATGGTGTGATTCGTCAAGCCACAGTAAATGATTTACCCGTTGGTAGAAATATTGAAGAAGCAATCAGACTTGTAAAAGCATTTCAGTTTGTTGAAAAACATGGTGAAGTTTGCCCTGCTAACTGGGATGAAGGCAAGAAAACTATGAAAGCAGATGTAGATAAGTCTAAGGAATATTTCGCTGCAGTAAATTAATGCAAAAACATTCACGAGGAAGGTTTTTTGAGTGACTCTTAACCTTTCATCGTGATATATTTAATTATAGGAGTCTAACATGCAAACTTTAGAGAAAGAATTTTACTCAGCTGATAATTTTCCAAAAGGACTAACAAAAAAAGTAGTAGAATCAATTTCTCATATCAAAAATGAACCTAGTTGGTTAACAGAATTTAGACTAAAAGCGTTTGAGATTTATGAATCTAAGCCTATGCCCTCATGGGGATTTTTTCCCGAATTCAAAGTTGATATTGATTCTTATACACATTATGTAGGTTCCAACCAAAAGAAGAAAAAGTCTTGGGATGAAGTGGATCCAGAGGTAATGAGAAGTTTTGAAAAGTTAGGAATTCCTGAACACGAGAGAAAGTTTCTAGCGGGAATTGAAGCTATGAATGATTCAGAGACAGTTTATGCTAATGTTAAAAAAGAGCTTACAGAGCTTGGAATCATATTTTGTGATATAGATACTGCAATTAGAGAATATCCTGAAATAGTACAAAAATATTTAGGTTCAGTTGTAACGATAGGCGATAATAAATTTTCTGCATTGAATAGTTGTGTATTTAGTGGTGGTTCCTTTGCTTATTGCCCTAAAGGTGTGAAGACCCCAATGCCTTTGCAAGCTTACTTCAAAGTTACAGCTGCCGCTTCAGGTCAATATGAAAGAACCTTACTCATAGCTGATGAAGGTGCTGAAATTGAGTATAGCGAAGGTTGCAGTTCAGTTCAAGACAAAGGAACTAACTTCCATACTGCTGTTGTAGAACTCATTGCACATAACAATGCAAAAATTGAGTATACTACGATTCAAAACTGGAAAAAAAATATGTACAATTGGACTGTTAAGCGAGGCATTTGTTATGATAATGCACATATTACTTGGACTGATTGTAATATTGGTGCTAACACAATCAAATATCCCGGGATTGTTTTGAAAGGGGATAATTCTACTGGAACTGTTCTTTCTCTTGCATTTGCAGGTAAAGATCAAATACAAGATACTGGTGCAAGAATCATTCATATTGGTAAGAATACTAAGAGCAATGTACTAGCAAAAGGAATTTCACTCGATGGTGGAGTGAATTCTTATAGAGGTCTTGTCAAATTTGAGCAATCTTCTTTAGGAGCTTTTAGTCATGTGAAATGTGATGGTCTAATTATGGACGATCATTCTTCTTCTCATGCTTATCCGTATAATGATGTATCGGGCGGCGATACTAGTTTAAACTATGAGGCTACTGTTTCCAAAATCAGTGATGATCAACTTTTCTATCTTCAATCTCGAGGAATTAGTGAAGATGATGCTAAACTTTTAATCGTAAATGGTTTCTGTGAAAGCATCGTTAAAGAACTGAATGTAGAATATTCAGTTGAAATGTCTAAACTAATCAAGATGATCCTAGAAGATGGAAAAGTGATTGCATGAAGCATGGACTCATTGGCTGTAGTTTTGTTGGTGTATGGGAAAAACCTCTTCAGGCAATTCCCGAATTTGATAGAAGATTTAGTTTAAACTTATTCGGTGATCCATATTCCACTACCTGTGGGTTTACTCCTGAGGGCTATGTAATTGCAAAACAATTTGCTCCAAGTCCTCAGCCTAGTGTAATCATTAGCCCCGCGAGAATTCAAGTAAGTGAACTTACTATTACTAGGGTTACTGAAGTATATTCTCAAGTCTTTCAAGAATTGAAACAACAGTTTCCACATGATATGATGTTTCCATTTTCCTCAATTGGAATTAATTCTGAGCATGAATGGTTGGAATTAGAATCTACTTCTGAAACAATTTTGAACAAACGTTTTTTTGCTAATCTACTTTATTCACAATCTGATACAGAAAGAATTCTCCCCTTTGATGTAAGGTTTGAATGGAGGTTTAAGGACCAAACTAAGCTCAATGTATTGCTTCAACCTAGGGCAGGGATACCTAATGGAGTTTTTGCAGGGATCAATGATGATAGGTTTTGGTCTGAAAAACCACTTCCCAATTCTGAGCTCATCTTAGATCTATTTACTGAGTCTGTTGCAAATGTTAAGACTAAAGTAGCGGGGCTTTTGAATTAATCTTTTTTACTTTGCACTAAACTAAAAATTTTTATTCTGTGCTTATGAAATTTTATTTTATAGTTTTGGTTCTATTTGCTTATTGCTCATCTCCTCCTGTCAAGAAACCAGAGGAAAAAGTTTTTATTCCAGAACAAAAAATAACCAAGTCAATTAAACGTTACTTCACATTGGGAGGGTTTAAGTTATCCCAGAAGCTTAAACTAGCTGAAACTGAGTTTGGAACTCCTTATAAGGTTCACAAGTTTGAAGATGGATTCATTGGTTATGCATATAAAAGAGATGGATATTTTATAATATTTGAATCGAACAATAGACAAACAGATAGAATTTGGAGCATTCAAATTCAAGGAAACTCTAATCCTGAAGGTTTTGGACTAGATACAATTTCGTTAGGTGATAGTATTACAAAAGTATATGAAGCTTTTGGAAATCCAGATAATTCACGAGATGCAAAGGATTTGATTAATCCAGAAATGGATTTGAAAGGGACGAAAATTTTAGACTACTATAAAAATAGTAATTTTAGTTTAGAAATAAAAGATGGAATAGTTACTAGTATTAAAATTTTATTGAATGGTTTTGCCGAAATAAAAAAACCAGACCTAAACCAGTATTTCGATAAATTTTCAGATAAAGATCTATATAAGATTGTAGATTCATTGGGCTTAGAATTAGATATCATTCATAATGGAAAAAAAATTGTTTTCACTAAATCATTTCTATATCACTTAAAAAACGATTCTATAATGAATGAAGTTCTAACAAGTGATACAAAAGGGATTGCTGGTCTAAAAGAAGTAAACGTTAAAGCATCCATGACAAAGATGTATTCTGAAAATCTTGAAGGAATTCTAGTTAGGTTTGAACGGAATAACAAAGATATAGAAATTGTTTTTATTAAGAGTTTTGATGGAGTAGTGATTAGAGAGATCAATATAAAACAAGTAACACTATAGTGTTTTTTGTTTTATATTCTTTTTCTTTGGGTAAAAGATTTTAATATGAAATTATCAAGAAAATATTTTTTTTTCGGTGCTCTAAGTCTTAGTGCAAGTTTATTCCCAAACAAAAGAGAGGAACCAGTCATTATTATTGGAGCTGGGGCAAGTGGGCTTTATGCCGCCAAACTTCTTGCAGATAAAGGTATTCCATTTCTAATTCTTGAAGCAAATTCTAGAATTGGTGGTAGGATTCTTTCATTAAATGGAATAAGTGATTTTCCAATTGAATTAGGAGCAGAAGAGATTCATGGCGAAAATTCTCTTTATTATAAACTAGCCAAAAAAATGAGAGCAAGTGTTTTTCATAATGATGGAGAAGTTTTGCTATTTCATAAAAATAAACTTATCGAAGAGTCTGATGCAGAAGAGATTGTAGGGTATAATAAAATGAGCTCAATGATCCAGAATCTCTCAAGTTATGATGAAGAAGAAAAAACTGCTTTAGAATACTTTCAGAAAGAACAAAATCAGTTTCTATATATTGCTGAAGCGTTAGTTGGCAATGAACATGGAACAAACCTTTCTAGAATTGGAATGAAAGCATTAAGCAAATATAATCTAAATTGGGAGTCAGGTGAAAAAAATTATTTACTAAAATCCCGATCACATCTTTCTTTAATTGAAGAAATTTGTAGATCAGTTTCTACTAGAATACAATTAAATTCTAAGGTCGTTGAAATAAATCTAGACAGTAATTCTGTTTTAGTAAAAACTGAGAGTGGAAAAGAGATAACAGGAACAGCAGTAATTCTAACTATTCCAATTTCAATTCTCAAAAGAAATAAGATTAAGTTTAACCCGAGCATGCCTAATAACTATCGCGATGCGATAGCAAAGATAGGAATGGGGAGCGGAATGAAAATTATTTTGAAGTTTGAAAATAGATTCTGGGATAAAGATACTACTTCTATAATTACACCAGGAATCATCCCTGAGTTTATAGTTTCAGGTAGAAAAAAAGGGAGTGAGAATAAGATTCTTACTGGTTTTCTCTGTGGTGAGAATTCAGAAAAAATTCAAAGACCTGTTGAGACTGCTATTTCTGAGTTAGATAAAATTTTTGGTGGTAAAAATGCTTCTAAGAACTTAGAGGATTCTTTTGTGCAAGATTGGAGCAAAGAAGAATTTATTGGTGGAACCTATTCTTATCCTAGCTTGGATGAAGAAAATTCTAGAGAGAAACTTGCCGTTCCAATTGAAGGTAAGATTTTCTTTGCAGGAGAGGCTATCGCAGGTATTCATTATGGAACTATTCAAGGTGCACTTGAATCAGCAGTTCTTGCAGTAAAAAATTTTAAATAGAACTAATTAGCACCTAAAAAATTTTCAATTTCTTCTTTATCACTAAAATGTATTTTAGTTTTACCTAATATTTGATAGTCTTCATGTCCTTTGCCAGCAACAAGTAAGATTCCATTTGCAGGCAAAAGTTCAATACCTCTTTGAATTGCTTTTCTTCTATCTTCAATTACTTCATAGCTAGTATATGATTTAGGAACTCCAGATTCTACATCAGTTAATACACTTTTGGGATCTTCAGTTCTAGGATTATCTGAAGTTATAATTAGAAAATCAGAGTATTTACTTGCAACCTGAGCCATAACTGGTCTTTTCTTTTTGTCTCTATCTCCACCACAACCAAAAACGGTTATTAGCTTAGAATATGGAATTTCTTTTAATGATGATAGAATATTTTCCATTGCATCTGGAGTATGAGCATAATCAACTATACCAATTCTATCATTCCTATTAATAACCTCAAACCTACCTTGCACAGGTTTTATTTCTTTAATGACAGGAATTAAGCTATCTAATTTCAATTTATCTAGAGCAAGATGAGTTGCTAGAATTGAAAGTGAAAGATTATAACAGTTAAACTTACCAAGTAGTATCGTTTGATAAGAATATTTCTCTTCACGATAGTATAAATCAAATTTACTTCCTTGTATTGATATGACAATATTCTGTATTTTAAAATCATTTTCATTTCCAACATAAATGATTGGATAGCTAAAACTTTTTTTCTCTAAAACATCAAACATGTCTTGCCCACCAATGGAATCCTTAGAAACAATTCCAAAGCGTGATTTAATAGTACTCTGTTCGATCAAATCAAAAAGTCTTGCCTTACTCAGTAAATAGTCCTCCATAGAAGGATGAAAGTCTTGATGATCGGGTGTAAGGTTACTAAAGATTCCACCAGAAAGTTCTGTTCCATCCATTCTATGAAGCTTTAAACCATGAGAACTAGCTTCCATAAATACATATTGAATTCCATGATCCAACATTTCTTTCAGGATTTTTTGAAGATAAGAAGGTTCTGGTGTTGTATTCTCTGCATTGATTATTTTATTTCCGAATCGAATTGAAATGGTTCCAATGATTCCACATTTTTTACCAAGCATAGTAAATACATCATATAGTAGATGAGTTATTGAAGTTTTGCCGTTTGTTCCTGTTACTGCAATTACACTTAGTTTTTTGCTTGGATTTCCTAAAAGAAAAGAGGCGATCCTTCCATGCAAAACCCTTGGATCAGATTTGGTCGTAAAAATGATATTGAAATCATCTTTAAGTTTATCTTTAAATTTTTCATTTATTATGATTGCTCTACAACCATTTGATAAAGCATTTTCTTGGTATTCATTAAACTTATTGATTAGATCATCATATACACAAAAAATATCTGATTTGTTTAGTTTTCTAGAATCAGATTCAATATAACCCAATGAAAAATTTTCATCAGTTTTGGATAAACTCAATTCCTTAAAATTTTTTAATAATTCTTGTGCTTTCATATTATCTCTATGGTTTTTCTTTTGGCAGAGTTAGGGTTATAATTTTATTTCCAGTAAAATTTCTCTCTTTAGTTAGACTTTTATTATACAATGTTTCAATTTTTTCGAGAGTAGTCTGAGAGCTGATCTTTGCTTTTAGATCAAAATTTTTTTTATAGAGTTCTTCTCTTCGTATAGATTTCTTCTTGATTTCACGAGTTAAGTTAGCATAAATTATGCTTTGCCAAATACAATAGAAAAAAAGTAAGATAGGAATCAGTCCTCTTAAACTTACCTTTAGAAGAACGAAAAGTTTTTCTTTAGTTTCTAAATCGAAGTATTTCATAGTTTTTGCAATACTCTAAGTTTTGCCGATCTAGATGCAAGATTTTTTGCAATTTCAGTTTCACTTGCTGCAATAGGTTTAGGTGTTAAAATTTGAAATTCATTTGTTTTGGAAAGTTCTTTCCAAATATTTTTGACTATTCTATCTTCAAGTGAATGGAATGAAATGACAGCAAAAATTCCATTTTTACTAAGAAAGTTTTTTAAGTTATTCAGACCAACTTCGATATGTTTTAGTTCTTGGTTGACTTCAATCCTAATTGCTTGGAATATCCTAAATGCAGGATGAACTTTTTCAGGCCAAAATTTTCTAGGAATAGACATCTCAACGATTTTATTCAGATCCTGAGTAGTTTCGATTCTTTTCCTTCTTCTTTCACTTACTAAGACTTCAACTATTTTTTTTGACCAATTCTCTTCACCATACTCCAAGAAAATTTTCAATAGTTTTTCTTTAGGGTATTTATTAACTACTTTTCTAGCATCTAGATCACCTTCACCATTCAGTCTCATGTCTAAAACTGAATTCTCTTGAAAACTAAATCCTCTTTCGCTAGATTTAATATGATAGGTTGAAATGCCTAAGTCTAATAAAATTCCATCAATTGTTTGAGCGTTAGGTGGAATATCATCAATTGAGAATTCAGAAAAATTTTTGTTTAGCGGAATAATTCTATTTTTGAATTGTTCTAATCTAGTCATGGCTCTTTCTAACATGATTGGATCTCTATCTAAAAGAATAAGTTTTGATTTTGGAAACTCTACTAAAATTTTTTCAGAATGGCCGCCTTCCCCTGCAGTTCCATCTAGAAATAAAATTTCTTCTTTGCCTATCTTGTGAAATTGTTCTAAGATTTCTTCCACAAGAACAGGAATATGTATAGGAATCATTTCTTTGGGATAGTGTTGTTTGAAGTGCTAGAATTATTACAGGAATTAAAGTGATTTTTATCTTTTGAAGCACTAAATGCAAGGGAATACTCTGGCAGAATTGTTAGAGTTGTCTTATCAGTATATTCCATAAGAGCTGATGCATAAGATATCGTATAACAAAGTCTAATTGCATTTTTCTTTGAAAAGCCTTTCTTATATAATTCATCTGCAGAGAGCTTGCAATGTATTGGTAAATTCTTCTCAAGCATAGATATTGTTAGCTTATTGGTATTATAAATTTTTTCTATTGATTGCCAGATATCACCAAAAACAAAAAGTTCCGATTCAGTAGCGATTTCTTTTTTAGTTGTTTGGGCTAGTCTCTCTAAAACAAAATTTTTACAAACATAATAGATTTCTTCTGGCTTCTTATTATTTTTAAAGATTACAGAAAGACTTTGTCTGCAACTCGAAAATTGAATTTTATTATCTTCATTTGCATCATACAAGCTTTCAAAACCATTATTCGTTTGGAATAAGATAGAATCTTTATAACTTGTTTGAACCTTATCCAAATCAGCAAGTAATTCAAAATTTGGTTCTGATAGTAATACAAGACTAGACTTAGCTTTAGGAAATAGTTTGTTTATAGCTGATTTTAAATAGTTTATTTTTGTTTCATCATTCAGAATTGTATTTGTAAACTCAATTTCCTTTTTTTGGAATGAGCTTATCAAATCTTTACTGAATTGTTTCTTTGGATTTGGATCAAAATTGATTACCGAAATAGACTGTTTTTTATAAGAAGATTTAGGATATTCAAGTCCAAATTCAGCCATTGGTTTTAGTATTGAGCTAGTTGCATCTTTATCACTTAAACTAAACAATGGTTCTTCTAAACCTAAATCAGCACAAGACTCATTGTGGAATGGGACATGAAATGATTCACAATTTCCAACACTTTCATAAACTTCAAATGCACATAGTTTAGAAATTTTTTGATAAGATTGAATCACAAAATGCACTTGTGAGTCCTTCTGATAAAAAGGCCCTCTCAACTGCCTACAAGAGAGTGTTAAGATGAGAATGAATAAGAGACGGAACAAACTGTAAAAAGTCTTATCTTAGATTAGAAAGTTCTCTGTATGCACGAATCACACCATCTACTAAGGTTTTGGTGAAAGTGAGAGAAATTCTTGCTTTTTCAGCAGCGATCATAACTTCGTGAGCATCTACACTATTAGGATTCACAATCATTTTTTGAGTGAGTTCATCTGCAACAGATTGTTGATCATTCACTGCTTCCAGAGCTGATTTCAAAGTTGCTGCAAAGCTTTCTCCAACATCTTGAGTTTTAACTTCAGATTTAAGATTGTAGTGACGAGTGTCAGTGACTTTCATATCTACTTTGTCCCCTTTAGGGATTAAAGGAAATGATTTATAGCTAGTATTAATTCCACTCATTAGGCTCTACCTATTTCCATTGCTTTATTAAACATTGTTTTACTTCCATTAATCATCTGCACATTCGCCTCATAGGATCTAGATGCAGAAATCATATCAGTCATTTCAGCTACTATGTTAACGTTAGGATATTCTACATAGCCTTTTTTTTGACCGAATTTAATTGCATCCGGATGGCTTGGATCATATACCAATCTAAGTGGTGTCATGTCTTTTTCCACTTTCATAACCTTTACACCTTGGCCTTCACCTGTAGCAAGTCCGAAAGGATATACAGGGCTTTTCCATCTAGTGCGAAGATTCATTGGAGTAAGTATTACTCTATCTCTTCTAAATGGTCCATCAGCATTAGTATTTCTAGTAGTAGTTGCATTAGCAATATTATTAGAAATGACATCCATTCTTAGTCTTTGTGCAGCTAAACCTGTAGAGGAAATATCTATTGAACTAAATAAACCCATTATGCAGACCTCATTACTAGATTTAGAACTTTAAAGTTTTGATTCAATCTCTCAACCATCATTGAATAGTGCATTTGGTTATGAGAAGCAAGCACTGCCTCTTTTTCTGGATCCACATTATTCCCATCAGCTCTCATTGTGGAGAGATAGTCTAAATTAGCTTTTGGGCTAACTTGTCTATAATCTAGTGGCTTAAAGAATTCAATATGTCTTTCATCAGTAATTTGAGTTGGAACGGAACTTTGGGCCATAAATTTTTCTGAATCCAAAGCTCTCTGAAGGTTGGCTTCAAAAGTCGTTTCACTACGTTTAAAATGAGGAGTATCCACATTAGCTATGTTATCAGCAATTACCCTTCTTTTGAAAAGAGAGGCATTCAAACCCCTTTCCAATAAGTCTTGAGTTTTCATAAAATGAGTTTCTATAAACATATCAATTATATTTTCGACAGATTTAGAAATCACTGAATAAAAAAATCATCTGAAAATTAGTCTAAAGGTTTTCCAGTTTCTAGCGATATTAACTCAAGAGACTGTTAATGATTCAACCAACTCAAAAAAGCCCCCTACTTGAAATTTTTACTTCAAATACTAATGAAGAAGTGAAACAAGAAGCTAAAGTTAAAGAACAGCTCATTAAAACTGAGAGTTCTTTCTTTTCAGCTCTAACTAGTCTATTCAAGACTCAATCCTTAGGGGAAAAAAATCATTCAGAATTCACTGAAGTCATCCAAGTTGAACCATTAGAACAAACAAGAAGTAGTCATATTCATCTAGAAGAAATCTCTGAAGCACAGTTTTCACTTCATAAAGAAATTTTAGATGTTGAAGCATTAACTAGAATAACAGAAGAGGAAAAGCCGATTCCAACTATCTTCACCCAATCTCTAGTTTTTGCTACTATACCAATGGAAACAAAAGTTGAAGTTCAAGAAAAACCTATTGAGTCAAATACTAGAATAGAAGTTACTAATTCTAACCTTAACCAAGAAATTGCAAAAGAATCAGAGCTTTCAACTGAAAAAAATGATGAACTATCACATGATGATACTAAATCTCAAGAAAATGAATCCAAAAATAAAAAGATTCAGAATGAATCAGAAAAATTAGTCTTTAAAGAAGTTCCTAAGAAACAAGATTCAAAAAAAATAGAAGATTCACCTAAACAGGTGGAGCAAATTCAGGGAAAAAAAGACGAAGATTCTCAATTAGTAAAGTCATCAATTCTGAAAGAAGAAAAACAAGTTCTTGAAAAGCTTATATCTAATGATAAAAAACGTAGTGCTGCTAATATTATTACTGAGTCAAAAAAAGAAGTTTCAAAAGAAAGAGAACAAGCAAAGGTTTCAATCAATCTTGAAGAGCCAAAGCAAGAACTCACACTGGGAACTTATATTGAGAGAAAGAAAAAACTAGAAGCTTTGAAAGAAAAAACAAAAGATTCTAAATTAGAAGATCCAAAGAAAGTTTCTAAATCTAAGGATGTTGAAGAGACAAAGTTAACTTCTAAATCTGAAATTCTTTCAGTAGTAGCAAAATCTGATCAACCCATCGATGCCCCTAAAGCAAAACGGATTCAAACATTTTTGGAACCAAAAGAAGAAAAAATTTCTATTAATTCGACTTCTAGTTCTGAGGCACAAACACAGAAAAATCTTGATAAAGACAAAGACTTATTTACATTTCAGAATCAAGTTTCTGCAAAACTTAAAAATTCTGAAAAGTTAAAAGACTCTGAAACAATAAACTCAGGAAATTTTAAAAAGAATTTAGAGGAAATTGTTAAGTCGGCTAGAATAATGGTTTCTGAAAATCGTTCCAGTGCTGAAATCGTTTTGAATCCAAAAGATCTAGGTAGGATAACCTTAACACTTAAGATGGAATCTGACAGAATGGAAGGACGTCTTATTGTTGAAAATGAGATCACAAAAGGATTGTTACTTACTGATTTAGGATATCTTAAAGAAGAATTAAAATCACTAGGAATTGAAATTGATTCTTTCAGTATTGATTTGAATGAAAATCCTAATTCTTCCTATTCCAAAAATTTTGAAGAAACTGATTCAAAATCTGAAAATTCATTTTCAAATTTAAACGAAGTTACTGAACAAGAAATTAATTTAACTTCCAGTGAATATATTCCTGATTCTGATAGAATGGTAGATATAAAGGTTTGATATGCCCGATCCAATAAAGAGCACTAAATCATTAGATCCTTCTCAAGAAGCAACTAGAAATCGTTATCTTAACTCTGATAAAAAATTCGACGTTAATGCTCATCTAGATAAACTTAAGAAAGAAGAACTAAGTGGCTTAAAAGGAATAGAGGTAAGAGCAACTCCTAAACAACTAGGTAAAGATGATTTTTTAAGACTTCTACTTACTCAACTTTCTAAGCAAGATCCTACGAACCCAATGAAAGACCAAGACTTCATAGCTCAGATGGCACAGTTTTCCAGTCTAGAGCAAATGAAAAACATTTCTACTTCTATGCAAAAATTAGAAATGAGACAAAGCTACATGCTAGTGGGTAAAGTAGTAAGTGGTCCTGATTTTGTGAATGGAGAAACTGTAACTGGTTTAGTCGGTGCAATTTTTTTTGATGGTGAGAATAAACCCTTTGTTCGTGTAAATGGAAGGGCAATCGAAGTTGATAAGATTAATTTTATTTCTGATCCTTCGATAATGAAAACAGAAGAATTAGAAAATAATTTTTCTAATCAAGAAAAAGTCAATTCACAAGAGAAAGAAACTAGCCGATGGAAAGAAAAGAGTGATGGAAAAGAATTTCAGTTTCCCGGATCTGAAACCAATAAACGAAATGCATACAAATAATTTTAGAGGGTATCAATTATGATGAGATCATTATATTCTGGAGTTTCTGGTTTAAAAAACCACCAAGTCAGGATGGATGTTGTAGGGAATAACATTGCAAATGTGAATACACATGGTTTTAAAACGGAAAGAGTCACGTTCCAAGACATGATCTCCCAAGAGCTTTCAGCAGCATCTGATCCCAAAGAAAATATCGGTGGGGTCAATCCAAAACAAGTTGGACTAGGTTCCTTGATAGCTGCAATTGATAAGATTATGACCCAAGGCTCCTTTCAAACTACAGGTAAAAATACTGATGTTGCAATTTCTGGAGAAGGATTTTTTGTTTTAAAAGATGGTGACAAAGAATTCTATACTAGAGCAGGTGCTTTCAATATTGATAAAAACGGCTATTATGTGAACCCAGCAAATGGACTTAAGGTTCAAGGTTGGAATTCTAGACTGGATGATGAAGGAAATAAGTATATCAATTCTTCTGCAACTGTTGAAGATATTGTTCTTCCTATTTATTCTAAGGAACCAGCAAAATCTACAAAAGAAGTTGTTTTTCAATCAAATCTTAATTCAGCAGCCCTTTCAGTTCCAGAAGACGCAACTAAAGAAGAGATTGCAAAATTTATCAATGATCCTGATCCAAAGAAAAGAAGAGGACATGCTACTATCATTAAAGTATTTGATGACCAAGGAATTGAGCGTGATCTTAGAGTAGAATTCTATAAGATGAGAGATAATGTTTGGAAGGCTAGCGTTAGTTTAACTGATGCTACTCAGGTTTCAGTAGATGTTTTAGGTACTGGAAATAATAACACTCAACTTCCTGGAAACACAGAATTTGAACTAGGCTTTTCTCCGGATGGAAAGTTAGTGAATGTTTCTGATGGAGTAGATTCTGTTAGCACAGGAAAACTTTCTGCAAATGTGTCCTTTAGAATTGCTGGAAATCCTGCAATGCAAACATTTGCCTTAAACCTAGGGGAAGCGGGAATGGTGAATGGTGTAACTCAATATTCAGCTGAGTTTACCACCAAAGCTGTTCGCCAGGATGGATATGGAATGGGTTATATGGAAGCATTTTCCATTGATAATAGTGGAACAGTAACAGGGGTATATTCAAACGGAGTTCAACAACCCTTAGCTAGGATTGCTATGGCACTTTTTGTGAATCCTGCGGGCTTGAATAAAGCTGGTGACACACTTTACCAATTTTCTATCAACTCTGGGGATGCAATTATTGGAGAATCTGGAATTGCTGGGCGCGGGAAAATCAATGCTGGTATTCTAGAAATGTCCAATGTGGATCTTTCTGATCAATTTACAGACATGATTGTAACCCAACGTGGTTTTCAAGCTAACTCAAGAACAATCGTTACTTCTGACCAGATGATCCAAGAAGTTCTTGGGCTTAAACGATAATCCCAAAAGCTTTAAAGCCGTAGTGAAATTTTTCCTACGGCTTTTTTATTTCTAAAAAAAATTTCACTTGATTGCTTTTTAATCTTTGCAAAATTATAATTAGTGTTTAAATCCTATTCTCAATATATTATCACAGATAGTGAAGACTTAGAGTCAAATCTAGTAGATTTTGAAAAACAACTTCATTCTAGGTTTATTCTATTAGAGGATGCATTTAATTCCCCTGAGCAGATTCAGTCTAAGGCTAAATTTCAAAAGATAATTTTCTATCTAAAGGAAAAGACTCTTAGAGAAAATTTTGAGAAAATCCAAAATTTCATAAAAGCAAATCCTGCCTTTCTTCCTCTCTTCATTTTGAATGCTCCAATAGGAAATAACATTCCTGCTGAACTAGAAATGGATAATGACCTTTATTATACTGATATTGAGGAAACAGTTCCAAAGTTATTTATAGTAAAAAACTTTCTAAATGCTTTTACTACTCTTTCCCTTAGGATGGATAGTTTTGAACTTCAGTATAAGGTGAATCTTTCAAGTAGCCATATTGCTAAACTAACAAGAATTGGTGTAAGTCTTGCAAATGAAAAAGACTACACTAAACTACTCAGAGACATTCTTTATAGTTCTAGAGAGATTTGTATAGCAGATGCAGGTTCTTTGTATCTTGTTGACAATGACGAGAAAGGTAATCCAAAGAATCTAAGATTTAAAATCTCAGCCTTAGATCTAAACAGTAGTGAATTTATCTTGCCAATCAATAAAGAAAGTGTAGCAGGTTATGTCGCAGCTACTGGACAAGTTCTAAATATTCCTGATGCATACCACCTTCCACCTAATGCTGAGTATAAATTTAACAGTGAATACGATAGAATAAAGAACTATTATACTAAAAGTATGCTTGTTGTGCCAATGAAAAATCATTCTGGGCAAACAATAGGTGTTATTCAGTTGATCAATAAGAAAAAATATTTTCATCAAAAGCTCACAATAGAACAGATGAAAACTGAAGTCTCTTCTTTTGATAAGTATTCAGAAGAATTAGTGATGAGTGTTGCTGGACAAGCTGCGATGGCAATATTAAATAATATTCTTATCCAAGATATTGAAAAACTATTTGAAGGATTTGTTACTGCTTCAGTTAGTGCAATTGAAGCAAGGGATCCTACTACTAGTGGTCATTCTTTCAGAGTAGCAGAACTAACTGTAGGTTTAGCTGAAACAGTTGATAGAATTGATAGTGGAATTTATTCACCAATTAAATTTTCTTATGAACAGTTAAAAGAAATACGTTATGCGTCATTGCTTCATGACTTTGGAAAGGTTGGGGTTAGGGAAAAAGTTTTAGTTAAATCAAAGAAATTAGAGCAATATGAAATCGATATTATTAAGTGGAGATTTTACTATATACAGAAAGAAATTGAGCTAAGGCTCAACGAAAAAAAAATCAATTACTTAAAAAACTCTGGAAGTGCTGGCTTTGCTGAATATGAAAAAGCAATTCAATTAGAATATGATATAGAGAGAAAGCGTCTTGATGACTTGCTTATGACTGTTATAAAATGTAATGAACCAACAATTTTGGAAGAGTCTAGTTCACAAGTCTTAGAAGATATTGCTAAGATTCAATATCTCTCAGGTACTGGTGTCTATGAACCACTTCTTACTAGTCAAGAATTAAATTTTCTATCTATTAAGAAAGGCTCTTTAGATTTTGAGGAGAGGAAAGAAATTGAGTCACATGTTGAACACACTTATCAGTTTCTGAGCAAGATCCCTTGGACTAGTGCATTAAAGATGGTGCCAAGCATAGCTCATGCTCACCATGAGAAGTTAAATGGTGGTGGTTATCCAAGAGGACTAATTTCATCAGAGATACCTATCCAATCAAAGATGATGACGATAGCTGATATATATGATGCACTCACTGATAAGGACAGACCTTATAAAAAAGCAGTACCTTTAGAGAGAGCATTAGATATACTTAAGATGGAAGTTAAGGATAATCATGTTGATTCAGAACTTCTTAATATCTTTATAGAATCTAAAATTTATGAAAGATTAAATAAAACAAGTATTCAACAAAAGTAGGAATTATGAAAGAACCGTTATCAAACCACTTAATCTTAGTAACTGGAATTACTGACTCAAACTCACTTGCTATGACTTGTGCAAAACAGATTCTAAATGAAGGTGGAAAAATTATTTGCACTGGACTTGGAAAGACTAAGTTCCATAAAAATCTATCTGAAAAATCTGAAGCGTTTTTAGATAGAACATATAATGATTTTGAGCAAGTCATTCAGAAAGAATTTGGAAAAGAAATTATTACATTGCCAATGGATGTAACAATAGAAGAAAGCATAGGTGAGGTTACCGAATTTTTAAAATCTAAAAGTCTTAGTTTAAATGGATTTTTACATTCTATAGCAATGGATAAAACTATTAGAGCAGGTGCTGTAAAGCCAATATTAGAAGTAACTAAGGATGAATTTTTTAGTGCTATGGAAGTCTCAGCATATTCACTTATTGCTATGAGTAGGAGCTTTATCCAAGCAAATGTAATTTCGAATAACGCATCAATTGTTTCTCTTTCATATCTAGGTGCTGAAAAAATTGTGCGACACCCTTATAAAAATGTAGGGGTTGCTAAAGCTGCTTTAGAAAGAATCACCTTTGAACTTGCTTATGAACTAGGTAAATCACATGGAATCAAGGTTAATTCGATTCGGTTTTCACCATTTACAGGAAGTAAAGCGGGTGGGGCAATCCAAGGTTTACAAGAAGCATATGAACTCTGTGAAAAAGATGCTCCTCTTGGAAATGCTAGACCAATTGATCTAGCTTATGAGGTAGCATATTTACTTAGAAATGATCTAAAAGTTACTGGTGAGATCCGTTATGTTGATGGTGGTTACAACATTAGAGGCTGATTTCGCCTAACGTTTATTTCATACTTCCAGTTTCTAAGAATTTGATATGCCAATCAAAAATCTTCTTTAAATTATGAGGAGTGTGTTTAGTCTTTGCTGTTGCAAAAGAATCTTTAACATATTCACGCATCACATCTTTATAAGAAGGATGAACACATTTTTCAATAATCAACTCAGCTCTTTTTTTAGGAGCAAGCCCTCTGATATCAGCTAGTCCTTGTTCTGAAACAAAAATTTGAGTGTCATGTTCGGTATGATCCACATGAGAAACCATAGGAACAAAAGCAGAAATCGCCCCTGACTTAGCAATGGAAGGTGCCATAAAAATGGATACATAAGCATTTCGTGCAAAGTCACCACTACCACCAATTCCATTCATCATTCCAGTTCCCATAACATGAGTAGAATTTACATTTCCATAGATATCAGCTTCCAAAGCAGTGTTCATTGCAATTATACCAAGACTTCTAACTAGTGCGGGGTGATTCGAAATTTCTTGTGGTCGAATAATGAATTTATGTTTTAATTCACTAATATCTTCTTTAAATTTCTTAATTCCTTGTTTAGAAAAAGCTAGCGCTGAAGTTGATGCATTCTTAAGTTTACCAACTTCTAAAATATCGAAGATAGAATCTTGCAAAACCTCAGTCCACATTTCAATTTCATGGAATCTTTCATCCTTTGCAATACATGATAAAACTGCGTTAGCAACATTACCTACACCAGACTGAAAAGGAAGATACTCTTTTGGAATTCTATCTTTTTTGATTTCAAATAAAATGAATTCTAAGATATGTTGTGCTATCAAAACGCTATTTGCATCAGGTGCTTTGAATTCACCTGATGAGTCTTGTAAATCCGTTAAAACAATTCCTTTTATTTTTTCAGGTGATACTCTAACATAAGGCCTTCCAATTCTATCATCTACTCTACTAATTGGGACAGGTCTTCCATAAGGTGGTTGCTCCGGAGATGCTAGATCATGAAACCCTTTTAACTCTAGAGGTTGATGGGTATTTAATTCTATATAGACTTCTTTTGCATAATGTACATAGGTATGACTCATGCCTGAAGAAGTAGTTAGCCAGATTCTACCATCTGAGGAAACGTCCACAGCTTCTACAATTGCTACATCAATTGGTTCTAAGATTCCATCTCTAATATAATGAGCAACATGACTAAGATGCATGTCAACATAATCGATTTCACCAGAATTAATTCTATTTCGTAAATCTGGATTAGATTGAAAGGGAAGGCGCTTCTTCATACAACCAGTTCTTGCTAGAACTCCATCTAGCTCATCACCGGTAGAAGCTCCAGTATAGAGTGTAAACGAAGGATTTTTACCTGCTAGTTTTTCTTTTTCTATTCTAGCAGCATATGCAATTGGAATTACTTTAGGATAACCTGCTGGTGTAAAACCGCTCGTTGCTATTGTACATTGTAATGGCATTTTTTCTGCAACTTCCTCTGCAGAAATAAGTTTTGATTGAATGAATGGATTCATAAAGCCTCCTAGTTTATTCTTTATTTTTAAGTGTATTAAGAGTTAATTCCTTTTTTAGACTTACCTTATTTTGTTTATTAAATTCTTCAATTACCAAATCAGGTCTATCTGAGATAAGTCCATCTACACCCAGAGCAATTAGTTTTTCCATCTCTGATCGATCATTTACAGTCCAAGGAAATAATTTATATCCATAACCTTTCATTTCTTTTACGTACTCAGGTGTGATCATTTCCTTACCCATTGCAAGCAGATCTGGTTTTGCTATATCATTAAATGACAAGCTTCTTAGAAATAGTTTACCATAGATTTTCACAATTATAGGAATTTCTGGATGATCAAAATTTGAATACAATTGACCTTGTAGAATTTCTTTGTTACCTTCTTTAACTCCAACTAAAACCTTAGGAGAAAAACTAGTTACGAAAACTTTGTCTGTGAGCTTTTTTTTTGTTATCAAATTAGCAACTAGTGTTCCAAGCTTAACAGCTTCATTTCCTAATGAAGTTGACTTGATTTCTATATCAACAATTGTTTTTCCTCCAAACTCATCTAGAACTTCATCAAGAGTTGGAATCTTTTCATTTTTAAATTCACTATATAAAAAATTACTCTCGTCTAATGATAGTAATTCTTCTCTAGATAACTTTTCAATATTTCCTTTAAATTTTTTGGAAAAAATTAGACCATTTTTTCCCGCATTTTTAATCTCCTCTAGTGGCCATTTTTTTAGATTTTCTTTCATCATAGGTATAAAAAAAGAACCAGCATCAAGGGATTTTATTTCTGAAAGTGTAAGCTCACTTATATTACCTTTTCCATTAGTAGTTCTATCAATAGAGGTATCATGAATTACTACTAATTCCCCTGTTTTACATTGCATGGTATCAAGTTCAAAGCCCGCTCCAAGTTTTGCTGCCATTCTAAATGCAGTCATTGTGTTCTCTGGAGCAAATTCTCTTGAACCTCTATGTGCAATAACATGAAAGTTTTTAGAAAGTACTACTGAAGAAACTTCTTTTCTTGGAAAGTGATAACTTGTAGTGCAATTTATAGCGAATAAATAAAAGATGGAAATTACAAAAGTTAATGAAAATAGTCTCATAATTCTAGTTTTCCATAAATCATGATTATGGAAAGCTTTTTTAGGATTTTCATTTTCAGTAAACAATTTGTAATGGTTACTGAGCATGAAAAGAGACTATTTACTAATCATTTCAGGGATAATACCAATCTTATTTATATTTTATGTGCTAATCTATTTTCAAAAAGATAATAGAAAAAAAGAATATGAAAATGCAAAAACAATTAGTAAAGAAAAAATCAATTCTTTTCAGCCTGGGGAAATGGTTCGGTTTAGTGGAGTTATTACCTCAGAAAATTCGACTAAGAAAGATAGCTTCATTCTTGCAATAGAGGAAGAAAAAATTCAAACTAAAACTAGAAAGGTTTGGACAAAGAAGAAGAATTTTTTTCAAAATCTAAAGATAGATTCAAATGGTCTTAAGTATGAGGTTATGCTTTCAGAAAATTACGTACTTTGTGGAAAAGATGTGAAAGTTGTAGAAGATAAAGATACAAAAGTTCCAACAAGGACACTAGGAATTGAATCAAATGCTAATTTAACAGGTTATGGAAAGTTAGTTACTATTGATCCAATTTTGATTGATGCAGGACTTAGCCCTTGTGCAGAAAAAGAAGAAGAATATGTTGCAACTTTGAATAAAAAAAATCCAAGCTATTTTTTGATGGTACTTTTTATTTCGATTCCTTCTTTATTTTTGGTATATCTAGGTCTGTTCAAAAAAGCAACTAAATCTTAGTTTCTAGATTTTTAAACTCAGCTTGTTTAATATCTCCAATTGCAGAAAGATGAAGTGCGTCTAAATCAAAAATCTCTTTAACAATTTCTTCCATTCTTTCTAGGTTTGATCTTTCAATTAGATTTACTCTATCTTCATAAGAGTAATAATTTCCATAAAAAAATTCTTGCATCGCAATATCGATCATCTTATTTTCAGGCAGCTCAAATCCAATTGATAGTCCACCTTTTTGGTTTGACTTAGCATCATCCAATTCTTCTTTTTTGATTCCATCATCTTTTAGTAGAATTTTAATTTCATCTATAATTGATTCTAAAGCATAAGCAAAGTTCTTTTTTGAAGTTCCACAAGAAATACTAAAGATTCCAGTATCAGTATAAGAAGAGGAAAAACAAGTGATATTATAACATAGTCCTTTTTCTTCCCTAATCGTTTGAAATAGTCTAGAAGAGGTATTCTGAGCAAAGAAAGTTGAAAACAAATTCAAATAAATTGCATTCTCTATGCTTTTGGGAAATCCATTTGCACCAAGTAAAAAGTTAATTTGTTCAAGTTTACGTTTTTCTAGATGTTTTGTAAAAGATTTTATTGGGCTAACTTCAATTGGAGTTGGAGTAGATTTTCTTGTAAATGATCCAAAGTAACTTTCTACTAAATCTGAAACCATTTTTTCATCATAATCACCAACTACTGCAACAATCATTCTATCAGGTGTGTAATACTTCTCATAGTATGATCTTATAGAATCTGCAGTTGCATTCGAAACAGAATCAAAATTTCCAATGATATCTAATCCTAAACTTGAATTAGGAAGAATATTTTGCATATACTTATCACTTAAATACTCTTCAGGATTATCTTCATAACTTTTCATTTCTTCAATAATCACAGAACTTTCACTCTTAGTATCTTTAGGTGATAGCAGAGGAGAAAAAATCATATCAGAAAGCAAGTCAAGTCCTAGTCTTAGTTCTTCTTTCATAACGATGGCATAGAAATATGTATATTCTCTAGACGTGGCAGCATTCACAAAACCGCCAACTCTTTCAATTTCTTCAGCTTGCTGTTTGGATGTACGTTTACTTGTACCTTTGAAAAGCATATGTTCTAGGAAATGCGTATATCCTCTTTCAAGGTTTGTCTCATGTCGTGAACCAATCCTAACCCAAACTCCCATGGAAACACTGGGCGAATTGGGTGATTTTTGAAAAAGAACTGTTATTCCGTTAGAGAGTTTGGATTTGTGAAGCGTACTTTACTCCTGAGTAATTGCATCTTTTCTGGAAAGATCAATTTTTCCAGATCGTTCATCCATGCCCATCACTTTGACAGGTATGATGTCTCCTTCTTTTACTAAGTCTTTGACAGAATTTACTCTTTTGAAGTCTAATTTTGATATATGACAGAGACCTTCTTTACCAGGAAGGATTTCTACGAAGGCACCAAAATCAACTATCTTCTTCACCTTTCCTTGGTAAATTTTACCAATCTCAATTTGAGCAAACATTCCATCAATTAGTCCAATAGCTTTTTCAGCTGCTTCAATATCTGGACTTGCAATAGTTACATTTCCTTCATCATCGATATTGATTTCTGAGCGGCTTTGCTCAATAATACTTCTAATGTTTTTACCACCAGGTCCAATAAGTTCACCAATTCTATCTTTAGGAATCGTCTTCATTGTAATTCTAGGGGCATTAGAAGATAAAGATTCAGCTGATTGAGAAATGGATTTGTCCATAATACTTAAGATATGTAGTCTTCCTTTTTCTGCTTGGAGAAATGCTTTCTCAAGTAGTTCAAATCCAACTCCATCAATTTTTAAATCCATTTGAAATGCTGTAATGCCTTTTTTGGTTCCTGCTAGTTTGAAGTCCATGTCACCAAAATGATCTTCAATTCCTGCAATATCACTTAAAATTGCATAATCCTTTCTATCATTTGATGATATTAATCCCATTGCGATTCCAGCAACAGATGATTTTATTGGAACACCTCCCGCCATAAGTGCAAGGGAGCCACTACAAACAGATGCCATAGAACTTGATCCATTTGATTCTAAAATTTCTGAAACAAGACGAATCGAGTAGGGGAATTCTTTATGTGGTGGAATGATATTTTTTAAAGCTCTTTCAGCAAGGTTTCCATGTCCAATTTCTCTCCTACCTGGACCTGTTGATTTTTTTACTTCCCCTACAGAAAATGGAGGGAAGTTGTAGTGAAGCATAAAACTTTTTTCTTTAGTACCTTCAATTGAGTCTTGTCTCTGATTATCTGAAACAGAACCAAGAGTCATTACCCCTAAGGATTGAGTTTGACCTCTTGTGAAAATTGATGATCCATGAACCCCAGGTAATACATTGATCTCACAATCAATTGGTCTAATTTCATCTAGTTTTCTACCATCGGGACGAATGCCTTCTTTGAAGATTAGATCACGTACTACTTCAGCTTCAAGTTCATGCAATAAATTCTTTACTTCTCTGATTTGATCATCAGGAATTGAAAGTGATTTAAAATGTTCTACTGTCTCAGAATAGACTGCAGAAATTTCTTTTGCTCTAGAACTTTTATCAGAACTTACATTAGCTTTTTCTAATTTAGTAAATGCATAGTTACGAACTTCTTCTACTAAGTCAGGATTCTTAGTTTTAAGTTTAATTTCTCTTTTGGGTCTTCCAACTTTCTTTGCAAATTCAGATTGCATTGCAACAAATTCTTTGATGTAACCATGTCCAAATTTGAGAGCTTCAATAAGCTCAGAATTCGTAAACTCTTTCGCTTCCCCTTCAAGCATCAAGATGGATTCTGAATTTCCAGCTACTACTAAGTCAAGATCAGACTGTGGTAAAAGATCTAAAGCAGGGTTCGCAATTAGCTCACCTTTTACTCTAATTACTCTAACTGCTCCAAGTGGTCCTGAAAAGGGAATATCGGAAGCAATTAAAGCAGCACTAGCTGCATTAAGTGCATGTCCGTGAGTAGTACTTTTTTTATCAGCAGAAAGAACCTGAACTAAAAGTTGCACCTCACAAAAATATCCTTCCGGAAACATTGGCCTTATTGGTCTATCAATTAGTCTTGAAATTAATATTTCATGTTCAGAAGGTTTACTTTCTCTTTTGATGTAGCCACCAGGAAATTTCCCGATGGAATACATTTTCTCAGCGTATTCTACAGTAAGTGGAAAAAAATCTTGTCCATCTTTAGAATCATTAGCAGCACAAACAGTTGCGAGAAGGACTAGGTTACCAGTTCGATATACAATGCTTCCATGAGCCTGTTTTGCCCATTTGCCTGTTTCAATACTAATGTTCTCATTTCCAATTTTTGTAGAATGTTCAATTACCATACGATTACTTTCTGAGTCCTAGTTTTTGAATTAGTTCTCTGTATCGAGTGATATTAGTGTTTTTAAGGTAGTTTAGAAGTCTTTTTCTTCTGCTCACAAGTTGTAGTAGGCCTCTTCTAGAAAGGTGGTCTTTCTTGTGTTTTGCAAAATGAAGGTTTAAATCATTGATTCTAGCGTTCAGTAGAGAAATTTGCACTTCTGAAGAACCAGTATCTGATTCAGAGCGTTTATTTTCATTAATGATGGTCTTTTTTTGTTCAATTGTTATCATGGACTAATTTCCAATGGAAATAAATAAAGTAGAAATTTTTGGAAAATTCCCCTAATTTACAATCATTTAAAAAGGGCTTATTTTGAAAACAAGATTTCTTTTAAGTCTCCTTATTCTGATTACTCAGTATTGTATTTTTCTTATAAAAAACTTGTTTCATAGAATTTCTTAGTTATACAAAAAAATTCTCAATTCTGAATCCCAGAATTCTTGCACTTAAAAATAAGATTAGATAAAAAAATTTGTTAACAATTCTCAAGGGAATTACTCTCGTTATATGATATTATCGTGTAAGTTTCACTTAAATTAAATATTAATTATCTATCAAAGAGAGCTAACTTAACTCAACTGAGATTGAGAGAAATAATTCAAATAATTTTATAAGTTTATGCTAAGTTTAGTAAGGTTTAAGTTTAATTTCTTAGGAATTACATAGAAGAAATTTGATTTGTTATGGTTTTTTTTCGAAAAAAGTTTATAATAAAGTATGAAAAGAGGTTGCAAGGTGAGGGATAAAAAAAATAGTGGTCAATACGAGGCTATAGGTAATCGAGAGAGAGTCTAGCAGTCAGTTCAAAGAGATCATTAATAATCAAGAAACAGTAGTGCGACCCTAGCGTTTTCTAAGGAGAATGTTA
>JANRLP010000119.1:0-147168 GCA_033762425.1 Leptospiraceae bacterium | reverse complement strand
CCAAGTCGGCTTAACGGCAAAGGTGCCTACCGCTTGTAGTCTCGCTTCTCTTCGAAGCTGCGACTTGTTTTGTTTACAGGCACGTTCTGGCAACCACAAAAGAATCTCTATACCAGAGGGATGAGGATAAAACGCTTCGATGAAAGAGATACAACTAGAGACAAACCACCACAACCACATTTTTTCCTACCCTAAACAATTGAATCCCACACCTAAAAGGATTGAATCTTTCAGGAAATAAAAAACTAATCTAAGCCAGCTTGCAGACAGAACAGCAAAAGGAATAATTCAACCAATTTCATTTTACCAAGATAGGTTTCTAGTTTTTAACTCTGAATAAACTTTTCTGCTAAGAGGTATTTTAGTGTTATCTTTCAGTAAAAGGGAATAATATCCCCCACGTTTGGTTTCGATAGTGCTTACAAATTTTAGATTCACTAGATAGGATTTATGAACTCGAACAAAATGATCGGGTAAGATTTTTATGATGGAGTCTAGAGTTTTACGATGATTTTCTTTGGTTCCATCTTTTTTGTTTAACTCTATAAAATTTTTTTTAGCTTGGATGAAAGTAATTTCTTTGATAGGAATGAGTTGGATTGTATTTTCTTTTTTTACTCCAACATATTTGGTATATTTTCCTAAGCTGGATCTTGCAGTTTTGAATCTAATCAAAGCTTGTTTTAGTCTTTCAATATTGATTGGTTTGGGTATGAAGTCGATCACTCCATACCCAAATGCTTCAATTGCTCTTTCAGTCCAAGAAGAAATGATAATTGTATGAAAAGAGGATGCAGAATTCTTTTTTAGGATTTCAAAACCTTCCCTTCCATCTAGATTTAAGTCTAAAAAAACTAAGTCTATAGGTTTTTCTTCAATATAACACTCTGCTCCAAGTAAAGTAGATTCTATATGAAGTAACTTTATTTCTGAGCCAAGCAACTTTTTTAGAATTTTGGCGATTGCTTTTGCAGCAATCATTTCATCTTCAATTATCAATACTCTCATTTTTGAATTCAAGAACTAGTCATTGTCTAGCTTATATTGAACATTAGAAAGATTCACAAAAAATCCAATCATAAATTGATATGAATTTAAGGTTCTAGTGGAAAATTGATCTGCTCTTAGATATTCACGATAATAATCCACTTCAGTTTTGATCCCGAAATATCTTCCTAAATAAATATTCAGACCTGCACCCACTCCAAATAGACCTCCAATACCATTTGTAATTTGATTACTAAATGCGAATCGATCATTCACAATATTAGAATGTGCTTCCCCAGTAAAGGAAACGATTCCTACTCTCGCAGCAAGATATGGGTCAAAAAAAGTTCTAGGAAGAGGATGGTAGGTTGCTAAAAAGCTCATGGAATTACCTCTATATATTGTTCTTTGCCTTGGAACTAACTCTGCAATTTCTCTGAAGTAAGAAGCACCAGGAATAACATCTTGACGTTTAGCATCAATAGAATTTTGCATTAAAGTAAATCCGATTCCAAATCGCTCTTTCCAGCCATATTCAAAATCAAATTGTGAAGCTACACCAGGAATATAAGTAGGTTTAAAGAATACACCATTTCCATTTGGACCATCTATGATGCCTTGAGAAATTTCTTTGTTATAGATCCTTCGTTGTAGAACTTCATCATAATTTTTTTCATGTTGAATGAAACTACCACTGGGAGCAATCGTACTTCCACCTGTAAATCCCATAAGAAAAGCACCTTCATAAAATCCAGGTGGATATTTTAGCTTAGCATAATATTTATCTAGCTCTTGTTTTTTTCTTAACTCATCTTGAAGTTGTGCCTCAGTAGCTTTTTTCTTTTCATCTTCAACTTTTTGTTTTTCAGCCTCAGCTTGTTTAGATTTGTTGACTTGTGCAACCAAATCCAATGCAAGAAACGATATGAGCAATACTGTTTTGAAAATCTTCATTATTTTCTCCCATAAACTTGTTTAAGTTTAAAAAAGAAAATAAGTCAGAAAAATTTACTTACAAGAGAATTGGGACGAAATACACCAGTGTTATGTGAACTTCATCATACTCTCATGTATCGATACTAATAATACTCTCCCAACCATTTTTGGAAGGTCTGGATACGAAATCCCATCTTCCCGAAAAAGCTTCTTCAAGCCTAGATTTGATATATTTAATTCCTGTTCCAGAAGTTTCTAGTTGAGAGTTAGTTGGAAGTCCATCATTAGAAAGGATAAATTTAGTTTTCTTAGAATCTAATTTTTTAGATAGAACAAATTCACCAGATTTTCTTCCTTGAAAACCATGGGTAACACCATTTTCGACTAACGTTAAAAGAGTGATTGGAGGAATTGACTCTTTACCCTTTATTCCGATTGTTTTAAATTGAAATTTAGCTTCTTTTCTAAGGCTCATGATTTCTAGATAACGTTTACATATTTTAATCTCTTCATCAATTGGAATTACTTTCTTATGAGTAAGTTTTAGAATATACCTTAGTTCCTCAGATAGCGCAGTCAAAAGTTGTTTTGCAGTTTCAGGATCTTCATCTAGCCAAGCGATAGTAGCATTGATGGAATTTAAAAGAAAATGTGGATGAATGTTATTCTTCAATAACTCTATTTCCAATCTACTTGAAACCAGTTTTGCTTCTTGTAATTTTTCTTGATAAGAAACAGCAATTTTCTCTGCTCTGATTCTTTCTAAGTTCACTAGCTTAATTTTATAGGCAAGACCAAGTGAAAGTAAACACATTTCCACAGCAGAACCAAATTGAAGCCCATATTCAGTAAAATTATTTGTGGGTAAAATTCCAAAACCTTTAAAAGAATAGATAAAAATTCCAATGAGTAAGGATAACCACGCAATTAAAAAATACCTTGCAGGTTTATAACCTTTATCCCAACAGACAATTGCGACTAGAAAGATTGAAACTGCAAATAAAATCACAAGTCCAGCAAGTAGATAGATATTTACATAGTAACTAAAGACAAAGGAACAACACATTAAAAAAAGCATAGAACTCATTAGAAAAAGTAAAATAGTATCAAGTCTCGGTACTATTTTTTTTGTATTCAAGAAATTTCTAGTAAATTGTAATCCCCAGAAAAGTGAAAATCCTCCAATGAATGGAAGGCTTATATTCGCCCATTTAGGATAGTTTGGCCAAAGATATTGAAATGCAAGACCATTCAATACTGATTGAGAAAGACCGTAGTTAATGATATATAAAAGATAGTATAGATAGCCTCTATCTTGAAGCATAAATAGAAGAATTAAATTATAGATTACTAAGACTAGCAATATGCCATAATACGATCCTAATGCAAACTGTTCCTTTTCTTGAATTTCAAGAAATTTTTCATATGAATATACTGTAATAGGAAATTGCAGCGTGCCCTCACTTTGAACTCTAAAGTAATAAGTGTTTAGACTATTTTTTTCAAGTTCAATTGGAAAAACAAAACTTCTCTCAAGCATTGGCCTATCATCAAACGATAGTGTATCTCCTGTTTTTATTTTATTCCATTTTTGATTCTTAGTAGAATAGAACTCGATGGAATCAAGTAAGGGATAAGAAATATGAATGAACCATTTCTTTTGCTTTGATTTATTCTTTAGATGAAACTTTGCCCAATAAGTAGTTTTAGTGAACCCAAAGTTTGGAACTAAAACTTTGCTCAAAGTAAAATTTTTTGAAGTTAAAACATCATTAAATCTCAACTCAGAAGAAGGATCTTCTAGAATCTCCATGCTAAGACCTAAAGGATACTCTGACTGATTTTCGATGATCTCTGTAATACTTTTGGGATTGGTTTCTGAATAAAGAAAATTTACAGAAAAGAAAATTAGTAAAAGCAAGAATATTCTATGCATGTGTCTAGTTTGTTCCTCAGTTGTTTTTCGTAAAACTACTAATACATCATTTAAGTCTAAAAAAATTTACCTATTTTCGCTTTCGTTGAAAAATTGCACCTAACACGTAAAGACTTTTTTCTGGTTCGTCAATAAAACAGTTATTACAAAATAATTTATTTCCATAATAACAGTTATTACAGTGGCGAATCAGAGAAAAGCTTCTACAAATAAATTGAAACTTTTCGTATAAAACCTATTACAATAACTCTTCCCGTTAAAGATTAAGACTTTAAAATCGGAACTGCAAACTTCTTTAAATTCTCCAAATCCACTACTTCAAGAGTTTTAATATTAGTTGATTCTAATATGACATTAGGAGCATGCCCCATAAGAAATGCTTCCTGCCATCTAGGAGCACAAAGACACCACCTGTCTCCTGGCTTTAGCCCAGGGAAATTGAACTCAGGCCTAGGGGTAGAAAGATCATTTCCTCTGGATTTAGAAAAAATCAAAAACTCTTCAGTCATCTCTGCACAAACAGTGTGAACTCCAAAATCTTCGTCACAACTCTCACAACATCCATTTCTAAAAAACCCAGTGATAGGTTTGTAAGAGCAAGCAACTAGCTCACCCCCTAGAACATTTTTTTCATCAGTCATTCTTTTCATAATTTACTTTAATTCCATTGCAGTTATTCCATTCCAATCCTCGGGCTTACCTTTTTCAAGATAATAATTACATCTTGTGAGATATAATTTCGCAGCCCCGTCGTTATAAACTTGAAGAATGGATTCCAAGATTAACTTTGCATATGAAAAGTCTCCCTGAATATAAGCGTCTAACGCTTCTGAAAACTTTGTTTTACTAGAATTCTTTAGTTCTATTGCTTGTTTTTCTTCACCGTCATAGAACTCATATAAATCAACTGTCTCTTTTTTTCCCTTAACTATAACTTTGTCAATGAATCTGTAGTTATACTTTTCTTTATTCTCTAAACTCAGTAAGGTTTGTCCACTGAGTATTATTGAAGCTCCATAATATTTTGTTAGACCTTCTAGTCTTGAAGCTAGATTTACTGCATCTGAAATTACTGTGCCATCCATTCTCTCGCTTTCGCCTATCGTTCCAAGCATTAGATTTCCCTTATGCAGTCCAATTCCTATAGTAATTTCAATAAATCCTCTCTTTACCCTAGATACATTATGCTCTATAACAGTCTTTTGCATTTCTATTGCAGACTCAAGTGCATTGTTGGGACTATCTGAGAATAATGCCATAACAGCATCACCAATATACTTATCAATGAAACCATTGTGATTTCTAATGATTGGTCCCATTCTATTTAGATACGAATTGATGAAATAAAAATTTTCCTGTGGGGACATCGACTCTGAAAGAGTTGTGAAGGAACGTATATCTGAGAAAAGAACTGTCATTTCTTTTTGAACATTATCTCCAAGACTAACTTCTGTTATGCTATGCTTCTCTAGAATTTTCAAAAATTCAAAAGGAACAAATCTTGAAGTTGCTTTATTCAGTACAATCAAATCACTGTTCAAACTTTCCGTTTCATCATGTAGTCTCACGAAACGATTCGCAAGTATTAGAGCAATGCTCAACACAAAAAATATAAAACCGAATGTTGCAGTTGTTGGTAAATTAATGATTGCACGAGCTGTTAGTACATCCAGTACCATACAAGTGAGTAAGATTAAAAAACTAAATATCATTAGCCAAGCATCAATCTGTTTTCTATATATTGAAATTCCAAATATCACAAGTGAGCCAATTGTATAAACTATCCAAAGTGGTTGGATTAAAGTATTATTCAGAGTATTCCAATATTCAGCATCCCCAATAATATAGATGGAAATAGCAGAAAGTATTACAGTAATATTGGTTGCTAGTGCAATATAGTCCCATACTTTAATAAATTTTTTACTCTCTATTCTAAAATAATGTCTTAAAAAATAATAAAATGAAGGAAATAAAATCCACAAGAATGTATATTGAACCCGTTTTACTTCATAAAAATTAATTCCAATTTCATACTTCCATTGTGTTCTCAAAAAGCTATATCCAACCAGAGAGAAAAGAAAAAGTGCAAAATAAAAATTTTCTCTATCATTTCTTCTTCGAATAAAGAATAACATGAAGTATCCACCAACAGCAAGATATACCATTAGAATTAAAACCTCAATCATGTTCTCAATATAGAATGATTTCCATATCTCTTTTGTAGGACCTATGAATACTCTATCTCGATATATACCAAGTTCATTTTGGAAAAATCCTTTCACTTGAATGAGTAAAATATTTTCTCCATCTCTTCTTAATGCAGAATCTGGAATATCATAAATACGTTGTTTGTCATATCCTTCGGGCTTAATCTCAAATAAATTGCCCGTGCCTCCAATATAAACTCCATTCAAATATACTTTATCTTTGTCACTGATCTCACCTAGTTTTATTGATAAATCCTTATGTGGTTTATCTTCCATTCTAAATACTTTTTTATACCAAACAACTTTTCTTCCATCTTCAATTGCACCTTGGTGAACTAAATCCCCTGGCACCTCAACTTTCTTCCACACAAAAGGATCAATCGAAAAATCAGTAGATTCTTTTTCAAAATTTATATCCTGTTTTGCAGTGAAATACCACTCTGAGTTATTTTCTTTATCAGTTTGTATGAATGTAATTTTACTTGGATCAATTATCTGAATACTATCACTAAACAATACTGAACTGTTTAACAATAATAATACAGTAAATATAATATAAATTTTATTTTTCACTGATTTTTTCCTGAAACCCTTTGATTGCTGAAATTACTTTTGGATCATTTAAAATTGCAGCATGTTCAGCTTCAGTAGAATACACCTCATGTGGTATCCCAGAATCAGGAATAGTAGATTTTTCTAATACTCTATTATCCCCACCATATTTCTTTTCCGATTCGAAATCCCATTTCCCATTCTTTAGTTTCACAGTGGAAAGTGTTTGGTGTTTCTTGCTATTGATAACTAAAATTGGTGGATAGGATATTTTTTTAAATTTTAGCATTGATCTAAATTTTTTTGCTTCAACTAAAGTTTTTTCAAGAAAGGAATTATATTCCTCTTGTTTATAACTAGTAAACGGTTTTGAATATAGACCAAGTTGATTTTCTTTCCAACCATTCACTGAATATAAGTCAATGGACATTGGTTTATCATCTTCAGATTTAAAAAACTCTCTTGTATCTTCAGGAAAAAAAGTATAGATAGAAGGAAATGTTCCCACAACTTCTGGTCTCAATATCTTAGAATTAAAACCATTTGGCACACCAATATGAAGATCAGGCAAAAATCCAATTCCACCTCTTAGTGGTGAACTAACGATCACAAGACTCGCAACATATTCTGGAGCTTCATGTAGAAGTGCTAGTCCAAGCATTCCTCCCATACTATGTCCAACAATATGCAATTTCTTTTTTCCATTGAGTTCAAATTTTTGTTTTACAAATTCTTTCAATTGCTCTAATGAAATAAGATTATTCTTTCTCCAATCATAAACGAATGGATAAAAAAGTTCACCATAATTCTCAGCACTTGCCTCAAGCCATGGTGAATAAATTTTTTCCTTATACAAGAATGGGATTACAGTAATCGAATCAAGAATACCACCCACTTTAATTTGCTTTTCTTTGTTTCCATCAATGGGAAGTGATAGATTTGGTGAATTTATTCCTAGACTTTGGCCTAACGTTAACCATACCTTCAAGTTATCTTCATCTAATAAAGTGGATCCCTTGATTCCATGAATGAATACAACAGGTTCTTTAGAGTAAATTGAGAATCCACTCAAAACTAGAAATAGAAGAAGTAGTTTAAATTTCATTGTAATGTATCATTCATATAGTAAACAATTTGTAAACTAGAAAACAAGTAATGGATTTTTAATTGGAGAAATGTTTTAGAACATCAAAAATTTCTTTTTTTTTGAAAAGACTTTTTGACACAAAATTAGATTTAAGTTCCACTGGCTTAATAGAGCTATGATTAAAAGAATCAACTGGAACCAATTCAGCAACCTGTTTAGAAAGTATAGAGCAAACACTAGGCTAATCCAACAAGGCTCAAGTCCAAAGAGTCTATTCATTCTTGTAGAAGGTGCGTTATACACTTATCGAAATGATGTTTTAATTTCATCAATTGACAAAGAAGGGGAATACATCGGGGAGATTGCTGTTCTATTGAACACTCCACACACTGCCACTGTTGAAACCTTATATGATACAACTCTAATCGAACTTAGTTTTGATAATGCGATTCCTTTCCTAAGACAAAGTCCTGAAATTGCAATAACACTAGCGACTAGTCTCGCGGAACGATTAGTAGAGCAGAATGCCCAGCTCACAAAAACTATAGTCGATCCATTACAAACTTTTGATAAGAAAGAAATTCCTAAAACACCTGAAGAGTTTAATTTAGATCTAGGAAAGCTGAATCATTTTTATAAAGATTACCGACCTCATGTGGAGGTAATTGCACAAGGAAGAAAACCTAAGGCTCTCTATATTCTAGTAAGTGGAGAAGTAGAAATTATCAAGAATGGTAAAGTGATCGCAGTGGAAAATACTCCAGGCTATTATCTAGGAGATGTTTCTATCTTAAGAAACACTATAGCTAACGCTAGCGTTAAGACTCTTACAAAAACTGTTCTTATTGAAATACCAACTGAAAAAGTGGATAGTTTTCTACACCATTCACCAGAAGTTGCCATTTCCATTTCTAGAAAACTTGCAGAAAGAATTCTTCAAGTGAATGAACTTTATTTGAACATATTAGAGGAAAAAGCTCGGAAGCTATTTCTTTCCAATAGTCAAAAGAATCATTCTTTGAAACATTATTTTAATGAACTAGATATTTAGCTCTTGAAGAATAAATTCATACAAATCATCGTCAATCTATTTGCGTTTCCATTTGGATTTTACACATCAAATCCTAAACTATTTTGGACTTATCTTTTTGCTCCCATTTTAGTTACTGATTTAATTTGTGTTGTCACTCTATTCGCATTCTATGCGTTAGGTGCAATTCCATCATTATTACTCTATTTTCTTTCAAATCTAATTTGGTTTGGTTGGATCCTTTATTTAATTTTCATTCATTCTGGTGAAGAATCCAAATCTAATTCTAAGTTATTTGAATATATTCTAGCCCCGATCCTCTTTTTGGGAGTTATTTATCTTGGTTCTTTGAATTCAGAGTTTATCTCTGATAAAATATTGAAAACAAGAATAGTCCAAGTCCCCAATAAAGATATCATTGATTATGTTTTTACAACTGAGATTTGGAAAGACAGAGAAGATTCATCTAAGTTTTACTCAGCAAAAGAAAAGATTATTTATACTATCTATTCAGTCAAAATGTTACAATCTGATGAAATCGATTTAACTAGACTTAACTGTGATGGAAAACTTACCCAAGAAGCTTGTACATTCCAATCTAATCTTATTCTTTTAACAAAAGGAAGTCTGATTTATTCGAATTTCGGGAAAACACTCAGAGAATGAATTTTTGATTCATCAATACTTATTGACAAATTTTCTTTACCATTGAATTATACTTATTATAATGATTCCTTTCATCGAGAAAATATATAAAACAATTTTTTTTGTATTTTTTCTAGTCGTACTATCGTCAAACGCTTGTAGCTTTAAAAAAGGTTTCAAATTCTTTGGTTTAATTCCATTGAAAGATTTGGAAAAGAATTTCATCATTCAAAAAGATGAAGTTCTATTTACTAACGAATTTGGGCGTACTACTTCATTCAAAATAAAACTCTCCAAAAAGCCCGATTCAAAAGTTAGAATTACTCAGATAATCTCATCTAAGACTAGTGAAGGAGTTGTCACTTCCAGTCCTACAATCACTTTTACTCCAGATGATTTCGATTCCTTTCAAACTATCACTGTGCAAGGTGTGGAAGATGGGATTCCAGATGGTAATCAAAATTATAGAATAAGTATGAGGGGAATTGAAACTGATGATTTTTCATACAATTCAGCAAGTGTTCCTGATGTAACTATAATTAATACAGATAAAGAAACCCCAAGCATTGCTGTAACTCCTGTTATGGGGCTTGCAACAAATGAAAGTGGTCAAGCAGCATCCTTCAGTGTAGTACTCTCAACTCAACCTGGTGCAGATGTAGTGATTCCAAGTTTTTCTTCTGACACACCTAGTGAGTGTAGTATAAATGCATCGATCACATTTACATCAAAAAATTGGGACACTCCCCAATCAGTATCAGTTGTTGGAGTTGATGATAATGTCATTGATGGTGCGAAGAACTGTCTGATTTCGAGTAACGCTTCAACAAGTGAAGATAGGGTATACGAAGGAAAAACAATTCCTGTTGTGACTGTAGTAAATGTGGACAATGACGTAGCAGGTCTAACTTTCATTCCTGTAACTCCATCCACAACTACAGAAGCTGGGGGTCAAGCACAGTTTAACGTTGTTCTTAATACAATTCCAAATGATACTGTTACTGTTACAGGAATCACTACTAGTGATGCAACAGAGGGAACTGTTGCTCCAGCAAATTTAAGTTTTTCAAGTTCTGACTGGAATATTCCTCAGACTCTAACTGTGAGCGGTGTAGATGATTATATGAATGACGGAAACATTAATTATACAATAGTTTTTCCAAATTTAGTTAGTCCTATGGATTTAGACTATAATGGTACTGCTGTATCTAGCTCTCCAGGATCTTTCACTAATCTAGATGATGATGCTAGGGGTTTCAACATCACTCCAATTTTACCTGCAACTTCTTTAACACCTTTAACTGTAATAGAAGGAAATAGTTCTACTTTTAATGTTAGTTTAACTTCTGTGCCCTGTGACACACCTTCAACTCCTGACACATGTAATCCAACCTCAGTTACTATTACTTTAACTAATAACTATCCTACAGAATATACAATTACACCAAGTTCATTAACATTTACTCCTGGAAATTGGAACGTTAATCAAGTTGTCACAGTCACAGCGATTGATGATTTTATTGACAATTCTAATTTTGATTACAATCTTTCCATTGACCCTATAGTAAGTACATCTGATTATTCTGGACTTGATCCAACTGATGTTATAGTTCAAACAGTAAACAATGATACAGCAGGATTTACAATCAATCCAGCAGCGAGCATTACAGTAAATGAAAATGATCCAGGAGGAGTTGGACTAGAAACAACTATTACGGTTGTTTTAAATTCACAACCTACAGGAAACGTCACTCTTGGACCTGTAATTAGTACTGATACTTTAGAGATAATTGTTGCACCAACGATAGGCGGTGGCAATACTCCAATCAGTAATAGAACTCTGGTCTTCACACCAACAACAGGTCAAGCAATTGTCAATTCAGATTCTAATGTTGATACTTTGAATGATACTTCCACGGGTGGATGGAATGTACCTCAAACCGTTAGAGTTAGGGCTGTTGTTGATGGAACTTCAGATGGAACACAAACTAGAGCAATTCAATTTGGGACTAGATCTACTTCAGATACAAAATATGCTAATGTTGGACTGACCCCTACTCCAGATGTTCCTGCAACAAATGTTGATAGTGGAATCCCAAAAGTATTGCTACAATCAATTTCAGCAGTTACCTTTCCTGAGAATGGAACTTCATTAATTACTTTACAAGTAGTTCTGGCAACACTGCCAACAGGTAACGTTACTATTTCCAATATAGTTTCCAGTGATACTTCTGAAGGAGTGGTTTTACAAAATGGTGGATCAACTGCAATTACAAATAGATCACTTGTTTTTACAACAACTACGAACCAAGCCGTATCAGGAACCAATACTACCACTGGTGGTTGGAATATGCCACAGACAATCACAATAAGAAGTGTTGCTGATTCATTTGATGATGGAAATATTGCATTCACAATCAATTTCCCAAGTGCAACTGGAGCGGGGGAGTATGTTGGCTTTTTTCCGGAGTCCTCTAATGCTTCTTATAATAATGGAACAGGACAACTGACACTAACAAACATTGATGATGATACAAAAGGTATATCTGTTTCGACAGGAACTCTATTCACAATTGCAGAAAATGCTGGAAGTTCTACGTTCACAATTGTACTAACGTCTGATCCCTGTAGCACACCTGCTGCACTACAGAATTGTACATCCAACTCAGTTACTTTAAACCTAACCAATAGCAATACAACTCAATATTCAGTTAGCCCAACCACGATTACCTTTGGAGTTGGTACTTGGAACACCCCTAGAACAATAACAATCACTCCGGTCAATGATAACTATGATGAAACTACAATCGACTTTAATCTCTCCTTAGACACAATTGTTAGTACTAGTGATTACGGGGGTGTTAACCCTAGTGATGTAACTATTCGAATTACAGATAATGAAACTGCTGGTATTAATCTCACATTGAATACAGGTTTTTCAGCTGTAACATCTAGTGGAGGAGGTTATACTGAATATAATATGAATTTAGCTTCTCAACCTTTTCCTGGTAACACGGTGAATGTCACAGTTTCTGTTCCTACTGCTTCCCCCCAAGAAGGGAAAGTTTTGGCAGCCGATAACATAACCCAACTAGATTCAAGAGTATTTACATTTACAAATGCAAATTGGACAACGGTTCAATCCTTTAGGGTTAGGGGAATTGCTGGTTCAGGAACAGGAAGCACAAATTTTATACTCACTGCTAGTGGTTCTGAAACAGGCACTCTCCCACCTGCGGGATATTCCGCTGGAACCTACGTTAGTTACAATGGCGTATCAAGCACGCGTACTATTACAAATTATCATATAGGTGCAGGAAAAAAAATTCGTCTAGCTGGTTCCACGACAACGATCAACGAGTCCGCAACTGGTGTGCCTGCCTCAGCACAGTTTTATGTTCTATTAAACCAAGCACCTACAGCAAATGTAACAGTAAATTTTGGTATCGATGCAACCTATCCATGTACTCTTCCTGCTAGTGTTGGTAGCACAGGTCAGTTCACTGTGGACACTGCCTCAAGAGTTTTGACTAATGCGAATTGGAATCAATTGACTAGCACTAATCAAATGCAAATTACTAGAGTAGATGATTTAGTGGACGATGGAGATTCCTCGTGTCCAATAAGGATAACATCGGTTTCTAGTGGTGATCCGTATTATACTGGGTTAACTGCTGCGGATTATAACCTACCGACAATAACAATCATAGATAACGATGCTAGAGGAATTTTAAAACAAAATTTAGATCCTAACGTTAGTGGAAGTTTGGTCACATCAAGAACGGGAGCTAGAGGAACTTTGCAGTATAGTCTAGCTTCTAGACCAATGACCAATGTGACTTTGAATTTTACTGCTTCTGGTTCAAATGCAACTTTTCTCCCTGGAAGTAGTCTGACATTCACTCCAACAAATTGGAACACATGGCAGACAATTACAGTAAGAGGTGCAGCAATTGGTGTATTAGCTGACGTGAGTCACACAATTACTGCTACTGGAAGCAGCACTGAGACTGCAACAGGCTATCCAAACTCTGGCCTTTATAATGCTTTAGCAGACACGCAGAATGTTACAAAAAGATATTTACTCTACAACCTTGTACCTTGTACAACTGCAGCAGTTGGAACATGTTCTGCAGTTAACCCAACAGGTGGAGTTGTTGCAGGAACTTATACAACTACTGAGGCGGGTGGTCAAAGATTTTTTGCAATTTCATTAAGAGCGAAACCAACTTCTAATGTTACTATGACAGTAGCAAGCTCTGATACTACTGAAGGAACTGTTTCAGTTGCTTCGTTAGTATTTACTCCAGCAAATTGGAACACATTACAAGTAGTTACAATCACAGGACAGAATGATGTACTCACAGATGGCAACATAAACTACAATATCAATTTTGGTACAATGGCAAGTGGAGATACTGCCTTTAATCAAACAGTTCCAGCAATTACTGCGACAAATTTAGACGATGATTAGATAGTTTTTAGTAAATAGAAAACAGTATCACATCATGATAGTATTTGGGTTCAACGATTAACTCTTCTTCTAAAAAATAACCATCTTGAGTGATTTTTAAAGCAACTAGATACTTTTCTGGATATCTAGTTTTTGCATGATTAAGCTCATCTAATGAATTAAAAATTTCTTTGGAATATACTACCTGATCTCCAGAAATCTTGGTAATTTCTGAAATGGAATACCATATTATTTCAGGAGATTTTGGTTTTGGAATGGAAATCAGTTTAGTGATTTTTTGAGACTCAAGATCCACTCTCACCTTTATCAAAAATTTTTGATTGCAGATACAGGTTTCATTCTTTTCAGTTTCAACCCACTCATAATCTCCTCCAGTTGGTGGAAGAGAATATGATACATTAGTGTTAGTAGGTTTTATTTTCTGATTGCAAAATGGGCAAAAGAAAACAGTAGAGAGCACAATGAATCACTGAACTTTCGTAACTTGATCTAATAGCCAATCGCTTACAGTACTTGGAACATCGGCTCCACAATAGGCACAATTGGAAGTACCTGAGTCAGGATAAGGTGCTCCACAACTTAGGCAGCTATTTTCTGAAAGCCCAGAATTTTTGGTTATAGATTTTGGAAGTCTTAAGTGGAATTTATTTTCTTTATGTTCGGGGTTGGCTCCAAGTTGATGTGCAGCACTCCAAAGAACTAGAACCTCAGCAAGAAAATCATCTCCTTGTTGTTGAATTGAGTTCAGTTCAACTGCTCCCACCGCAACATCATGAAGACTAGACTTTTTAAATTTATAATTAAGAAAGTTTTTGCTGATATCTCTGGATAGTGGTGAAAGATCACCAACTCTTCTACCTTCAACCCAAAGCCAGAAAAGATAAGAGGCTCTGTCTTCAATAATTTGCTTACTAACCATAGGATTGATCTTGCTGAGTTCAATTATCTCATGCAGATCAATTTCTTCTCTATCTGTTTTCCATTCTTCAATTTGAGTGATTTCAGCTAAGACCCAATCGTATTCCCCTGAATTCACAATTGATTTACAATATTTACATTGGTTGGATTCACCAAGTTCTAAAATAGGAGCACCACAATTAGGACAGTTCCCTTCTAGAAGATTTTTTCCTTCACGAGTGGGAGCATTTAGCTTACGAACAAAAGACCATATCTCTGAATAATAAGTCTGTGGAGTTGAAGAAATAAATTTTTCAACTTCAGACTTAGAAAGATCGGTGGAAAGATTCGCATCCCTAGCATAGGCTTGGATTTGAACATGCACAGTTTCATAGTCTTTGTCTTTAGCAAAGGAGTGAAGAAATACATTGCTAAGAAACCAATCGCTCATTACATTCTGAACCTTATCAGATTTCATTAATCCAAGTTGAATCTTGAAACGATTGTAAACTCCTGAAGAAATGAGATTTCGAACAACGCTCATTTTATTGTTCACCCAAGCACCATTCATCTTCTCAGCAAGTGAGCCAATGTTTCTTAGGAATTTTTCTGGATCAAAATTAGGATCAGAGGTTTTGATTTGATTCACTGAATTGGAATCATAATCAAATCCTGTCTCAGACTCAATTTTTTTGGCACTTGGTTTATAAGTGAAAAAGATTATTCCAAATAGTAAATATAGAAAGATATTTCCATATTTCCAATATACTATAAATGATTTAACAGAGCCTTCAAAAGAATTTTCAAATGCTTTGATTTGATCCCCATTGAACAAGAGCATGAATATAATAAAAATTGCATGTAGCAAATAAACTTTTTTTCCTTCATCATATCCCATATTATTTTCCTTTAGCTACATAGATTTCTTCACGATTGCCCGTGAATTGTTTGAAGATAAAATATATCAGTAAGAATGGTCCGAGAAAAAAGAACATCCCAGCAAAATAGCCAACCGCAGTTCCTTTTAGGGAAAGATATGCAGCAAATATTATAAAAGCAATGCCTGTTGCAAAAAGTGCAATATGTACAAGTTGAAATCCTTTGCTCTTGTCAGGAAAAAAAGCAAACGCAAGAGGGAAGCCAAAAACGGAAAGCATTAAGAAGCCAATTGTGTTTGGATCTATATCTCCACCGCCACCTCCTCCACTATAACTAGAAGAAGATGATCTAGAGCTAGACCAAGATGAACCTGAGCTAGAGCTTCTAGAAGATGAGGAGGAACTTCTAGAGGAGGAGGAACTGCTTCTATAACTACTTCCTCCACCAGGTCTAGCTGAAAGTTGTTGTAGAAAGTCATTTAAAACGGAAAAACTAAGTAATAGAATAATTAGAATTGCAAATTGTTTCATAGAGTGATCTCCAAATCATCTGGAATTTCGTTTACATCATTTTCTTCTCTGGGAATAAATTCTTTACAAATAGGAATGATGCTCTCAAGAGACGAGAGTAATCTTGTTCCAGTATTGAAACTTGGAAAATAACTAAAGATTCCAAGGAAAGAATCTTTAAGTTTAGTGAGTTTGTCTAGAGGAATCCTTTTAAAAACTCCACTATCTTCAACTACTACAACTTCTTTTTCGAATTGAGAAACATAGACTAGAATTCCTTGTCTGCTCACGGTTTCATAGATTTTCCCTTTTTGGAAAAGTGCTCTAGCATAGATTTCTGTATTTCTTTTTTTGATGGAACTTGGAACAAAAAAACTTGCAAGATAGGGGATCGAAAAGATTCCAAAACCAATACAAAAAGTGAGAATGCTAGCCATATAGATCAGAAGATCATCAAATTCTTCATCCGTAAACATAGCATAGGTAAAGACCCCAAAGTTTAGAATAGCACCAGCGAGTAAGGGAACATAAAGATAGTTTCCACTTTTTTTACCAATGGCAACAACCACTTCTATTCCTGAATTGTTTTCAATCTTAACAATTGTCTCTGTCAATTTTTTTTTGAATTCGTCACTGAGTAGTCTCATGAAGCCTCCGCAATCTAAAGGAGTATCTTCATGATAGGATTATAGAAAGCAAGTAAAAAAACTGAGATTAAAACTGACTTAAAGATTCTGATTGAAAAATTCTATCGCTCTTCGCTCTGATTCTTCACGATTCGTATTCCAAATTCTTTCATGCCTAGTGCACTTAGGAATCCAAATTTGTTTAGGTTCTTTGGCTTTTTCAAAAAGTCTATTGGCATGAGTAACGGAAACATAGTCATCAGCATCACAATGAAAGATTGTGATAGGACGAGGAGAAATATTTCCGATTTTATCTTCTGGAATCACAGATTCAATTTTCATATTACCACGAAAGTTTAGAAAGGTTCTAACAATTGGAATCAAAGGGTAGTAGGGAACATGATAGTCTCGGCTTGCTGCTTCAATGAGTACATCAAAAGCGTTTGCATAACCACTGCTAAAAAGTCCTACTTTTACTCGTTTATCTTCCTCCATTGCTATGATAGAAGTTGCTGCCCCCATGGAAAAACCAAAGATGCCTACTGAGTCCATTTTCTTTTCTTTGATTAGGTAATCAATTGCCGCAAGCACATCTAGTTTTTCATAGAAACCCATGGAAGCAAACTTTCCAGCATTTCGACGTAGATTAATAGTGAGTAAAGAATAACCTTCTTTGTGAAGAGAAGGAAGAAATCTCATCGCTTCATTCCTAGAGCCACCATGCCCATGAACAAATAGAATTGCCTTACCCTTGGTCTCGCCTTCAATATACCAACCCTCCAGTTCCACAGCATCACTTGTAGAGAATTTAACAGTATCAAACTTTAGTCCTAGTTCAGATGGATCACCACAATAGACATGATGCTGTTTATCACAAATGATGGCAGGGTATAGGACTAATGTGGAAAAGAACCAAGGTACAACAATAAAAATCAATAGAACAAGGATTGAAGTAATGGTGATAATGGTTTTTTTAGGTGATGACATAGAAAAGAATTATACAAAGTTTACTAAGTCTTGTAAAGCAGAATTTCGTCTTTTTATTCTAAAGTTATAGGAAACAATCCAAGGTAAGAGTTCTGAACAACTTAGGTTTGGTATCTAGCTTTAGCTACGCTTCGCCGCTTCGCTATTAGAAATCTGAGTAATACAGAGTAAAATTTTAATATGAAAATACCTTTTTATTGTTGAGGAATAGCGTCTAACGTATATGTCTATGAAATTATACTAAGCAAACTTTAATCACAAGTCGCTTTTTTTTGAAATGAGTAAACTTATCGGGTCTTAGTCTAGAAAGTTCTAACTCAAAGATTCTACCATTAGAGATCATAGATGGGGTCAAAATAAACTGAATGAATCTAGTAGCTTTATACTTTCCTATTCCATTACAACTTTCGCAGTAGATATCAGAACCCATACAAGAAGGACAAAGAATTCTAGCTGTGAGAGGAAGTTTTACTCTTAGGTTTAGATTTTTTTCTTCTTGTTTTAGATGAATCTCAATATCATGAAATTTACCAGAGAGTTTTTTTCTATCTCTAGTTCTGAGCCCTGATTTAAGTAAACCTTTTTTGGCAAGTTCAGTCATGGAAGTTGTATAATGAATTCGATTTTCTTTTAGAGTAACAGTGTCAAGTTTTGCTTTGTAAAAAAATTTTTTATAAATTTCGTCATACTTATTTCTTGTTTCACTTACCAAGATTTTATAAGCATTATGAATTTCTTCAAAACGTTTTCGATTTCCAGTTCTAGGATTATCTGGATGAAAAAGTTTAGCAAGGGATCTGAATGTGGATTTAATTACTTCTTCGCTGGAACCAAAAGGTATATTAAGAATTTTATAGTAATCAGGAAGTTCTTGTACTCTAGAGTGAGTCAAGATATTTCCTTTTCTTTGAGGATTGAAATTGCTTTATGAAAATCTCCTTCAATGAGTTCACCACCAGATTCTAGGATTGCAAACTCTAACATTAGATTGATAGTGTTTCCAAAGTTTTCATTGACTAGGTATCCATCTTCGTCTATCAAAAAGCCACTTTGATGAGAGAAGGTTTTAATTTTTTTTTCCACTACTTTAGGAAGTTCCATTTTTTCATTAACATAGCCATAGATTTTTTTTCCAAGTGCAAAACCATGGCCAATTTCATAGGAAGTTCCATCATCTACTATCGCCCCACGAAAGGGATTACAGTTTGCAAGAATGATATCTGCTTCCTGAATCAAAGAAACATTTCCTAAATAAATTTCTTTAGCAAGTTCAAGACTTGTTTTGTTTTGTGATTTCAAAACACTATCGAATGGTGATAGACCGATGAAACCATGTTCTGAACAAATCTTTTTTAAGTCTTCCAAAAAGATCGTTGCATCTGGCAGAAAAACTTCAGGTCCTGCTAGATAAATTTTTTTCATTACTTTTTTCTAAGAGTAACAATCAAACTTAGTAGATTACAATTTGCATTACAATCAGCAGAACATGCATCAAAGCATTGGCTTTGGGCGAAGGTGAGAGGGTTTGACTCAGCGGTTATTGCACATTTGGTTTTACAGGATTCACTGCAGCTGAATAAATTAGAATTATTTTGGCAAGATGCAAATATAAAAGATTGGATTGCATTGCTTTTGGTTTTATCCTCTCTTTGCTGGCAATTGGAAAGACTGACACTTAAGAGTATGAAAATGAATGTATAAAAAAATCTCATGATTTCATAATTTTTCTGGTAAATCTTATGTCAATAAATAGAATTAGAAACATGAATATACTAGTGAACGGAAAACCAAAAGAAGTCTTGGAAGAAGATTTCAATTTGCAAAAACTTCTATATGAGATAGGACTAAAGCCTGAAGTTGTAGCGATTGAATTGAATGGTTCAATTTTAGAGAAATCAGATTATATAAAACGAATTGAAGACGGAGATAGAATTGAGATCATTAAATTTGTCGGTGGTGGTTGAGTGAGACTATATCCAATTCTTGATGAAGAGTTTTGTCAGAAAAATTCGATTGATCCAATTCAGCTTTTAGAGTTTTGGTTTTCTAAACCTGAATATGTTAGGTTTGTACAGTATAGAGCAAAAAATATAAACGAGAAAGATTATGGAAAGAAATTAGGTTCCTTCTTAAAGCATTTTCCAAAGGAAAAATTTATTATAAATGATCATTGGAAAGTTGGAGAAGAATTAGGAGCTTATGGCATTCATTTAGGTAAGGAAGATTTTTTATCATTCACTGAGAAAGAAAGAGAAAGGTTTTTTGCAAGTAGCTTACTGAAGGGAACTTCTTCTCATAGCTTAGAGGATTTGGAAATAATTAAGAAGTATCCTTGGGATTACACAGGCTATGGACCAATTTTTCCGACAACTTCCAAAAAAACTGAAAATAAGGTTATAGGAATAGAGGGACTAAGAAAGGCAATAAAAAACACAGAGATAACGTTAGTAGCCATTGGTGGAATAGATGAAACTAATGCTATAGAAATATACAATACAACTAACGTTGTAATAGCTTCCATATCACTATTTTCATCAATAGATAAATTTTCAAAGTTAATAGAGCTTATCAAAAAAACTTAGAATCTCAAAAACTGAGGTAACTGACTAGGATCGATTACAAGGGCAGCTTGAATGAGTCCAACGAGTCCTCCTAGGAAAGCTCCAAGAATGATTAAAGTCATTTCATCTTCTTTGAAAACAGAATGAAGTATGTCTTCGAATTGTGCTTTAGAAAGTTTAGAGAGTCTAGTTGAAACTGTCTCTTCAATTTTAAGACTTGTTGTGATATAATTTTGAAGTCGGGACGCAATTTGAGGAATCATAGATAGTATTTTTTCAGCAACAACTTCTTTGATTTTATTTGTTTTTTCTGATCCAAGAAGAGTGGGCATGAGAGGAGCTTTTTCTTTCATGAGCTTTTCAACACTTTTGTTAGCACTATCCATAACAAGTTTTATGATTAGGTCTCCCCCTTTACCTTTGAAGATCAGGCGAAGTAAATTTTCTTCATTTAAAACTTTTTGAGCAAGGATGTTTCCGAGTTCTTTGGATACTTCGTCTTGTCTTCTAAGAAATAGTCCTTGGTATTTGAAGAGGATGAAATTTTTTTCTTCAAGAGGTAAAAAGATCATTTGTAGTGCGAGCCAATTTGTGAGATAACCAACGACTACACCCATGATTGGAAACGTCCACCATTGACCTAGAATGGAAAGAAATGCAAGTTGAATGAGTCCAATGATAAAACCAAAATAGATTCCCGAGACAATGATGAATCTAAATTCGGGACCACCACAACGTTTGAATAGTTCGATTAGAACAAGAACATTTTTTCCGGATAGGGATTCTTTTACAATCTGATCAAACTCAAGGACTGAGTCTAGATCGTTTCCATAGTTTTTATAGATCTCAATAATTTGATTTGGGATTTCATTCTTAACTTGTTCTTGGATATTCTTTTTTACAACATCGGGGAGAATATTCCAGAGCTGAGGGTTCTGACCTAAGATTATTTCTTGAACAATTTCACCAGATTTTGCATCGATTAAGTCTTTAACTTCTTCACTCATAACTTTAGGGTCGATGCGGGAATATAATTCTTTGGGAGTCATGAGTTTTTTGGTTAGAATGTCAGTGATCATTCCACTCATCTTGAGTGCATGATTTGGAATGATTCCTTTCCAACCAATTTTCCAAAATCCAATGAACTCAAGTGGTCTAAAAATCATTTCTACAGCAACCCAGTTTGTGAGCCAACCGACAAAAGCACAGGTTATTGGGATGGAAACTTTTTCTAAAAGCTTGGGATCATTTTTAAACCATAACAAGACTTGTTCTAACATGCTCACTCCGAGAAAAATCTAAATTGTCAGTGGACTAATTTGTAAGAGTTAAGTCAAGTGAATAGTCTATAAATTTTACAAACTGTTTTCAGAAAGTAAATATGAAAATCGAGATTAGGAGATTGAAAGTTTTAGTATTAAAAACGATTTAGGTTATTCAATTTCAACTTCTGCAAGCAAGGAACTAAGTTCTTCAGTAAGAAGAAGGAGTTCAGGTTTATTTTTTTTCAATGCCTTTTCTTCTAATTTTTGTCCGATCTGAGAAATGAAATCAAAACCATAGGCACTGCCATGACCTTTCATTTTGTGACCAAGATTTTTGACCTCGATAAAGTTATTCTCTGAGATTAGTTGTTTGAGATTATCTGGGATTGAGTTAACTTCTTTTAAATATTCAGGGATCAGCTCCAAAATATCTGGGTCGATTTTGATTTTCATAAAGTAAATCTAAAAGCATGAGACAATATTTGCAACAATTATCTATCATGTAAGGTTTTGAATAAACCGAAAATAAAATATGACTCGGACGATTACTATACTCAGTACAATTTTATTTTTTGTAACACCTGCTTTTGCTCAAACATCACTGAATGGATTTGGGGACACTCCTTGGGGCAGTTCATTTGATTCAGTAAGGGAAAAGTTTGTTTCGTTAGCAAGAAACCCTAACAATAAAGAAAGTATTTCTATATTGAATGAAACTAAAGATAAGCTACTTGTTGTAAAAAGAAACACAATCACTTATATTTATAGATTTTATAATGAGCCTGAGGAAGTTACTGAGGTGATGAGTGCTACCGAAGAAGGAAAGAAAACCGATCATAAGGCAGCAACGGGACTTTTTTCCGTTGGGGTTCAGTTCAGTCCAGTTGCTTCAACAAGAATCAAGGAAAGTCTGAATAAGTATGGAAAGCCTACTAAGGAATATCTTGTAGAAAATAGTTTTGGAGTATATGAAGAACCAAAACCAAAAGAAAATAAATCACAGTTAGACCCTGAAGACTTAGATGCAAATGCTAACCAAAAGAAGATTCCCGCTTCAAAGATTGCTGCTGCCCTGATTTGGGATTTGAGCACAAGCGGCCAAAAGACTGATGGTGGATTTATTGTTCAGTGGAATGAACCTTATCAAAAGAAGATGTATTCCAAAAGAATCGACTATTTTAGTTCAGAACTTTCAGCGATCATAAACAGTGATTATAAACGTTATTTTTCTGCAAGAGAGACTAAGATTATTTTAGATTTGCTAGCAAATCCATTTTCTAATTTTGAGGAAAAAGAGAAGAAGACTTCGGAGCCAATTAAGGTTGCACCTGAAGAGGTTACCCCTAAGCCATAGGATAGTAAACTCATTGTGGAGGATTGATAAACCTTTCCTCCAAGTAGCTTCACGAGATAGTTTTTGGGAAAAGTCCTCTGGAAGCTTAAATTTTCCCTTATTACGCTCTGGGTGCAAAGATGCACTGTATGCGTAAAGATATTTCCTGTAGGTCAAAAAAACAGTTATTACGAAATAAATTATTGAATTGGTAACAGTTATTACAAAGCACCTACCACGGAAAAGCTCCTCAACTAGAGCAACCAAAGAAGAGTCTCTAATACAGGAAAAGTTCACCACTAAAACAGAGCAACTACACAAAAATACTACTACCTAGACAACAAACCCGCGTCCCAGATCGACCTGTGGTCAATAAATTTTGCACTTAGATACGACCACTTCGCAATCACACTTCGGTCAACTCAGTGCATCGCTCAATGACCAAAATTTATTGACCGAAAGGGAGAGCTGGAATAGACGCCCAAAAAAATATATTTTAAATTTCTCGACTTAAAGAAAATTGATGATTTTATATCTTTATGTTTGAAACAATTCAAATCCTATTTAATTATAATGTTTGGGCTCAAGGAAGAATTCTTGAGGTGTTGGCGGAAGTATCCGAGGAAGAGTTCTTGCGAGAACTGCCTGAGGGTGCGGGATCGATTCGCAATAAGTTAGCTCATATCATGGCTGCTGAAGATGTATGGCTTCAGCGTATCCATAAAAAAGATTCTCCTAGAATGATTCAACCACCAGAGATCGATTCTAAAGAGGTTTTGATTTCCAAAATTTCTCAAACTCATTCTGAATTGGAAAAATTGATTTCAAGTCTAGATGAAACCAAACTTCAAGAAGGCTATCGATATAAAAATCTAAAAGGGCAAGAATTTGAATCTAAACTTTTTGAAATTCTACTTCATGTTCTAAATCATGGAACCTATCATCGTGGACAAGTTGCTTCCTTGATTCGAAGAATCAAAGGAAAACCTCCTGTCACAGATATGATCGAATTCTTTCGCTCTAAATAGTTCTTAACTAGAAAGGTTTATTTCAAACCTTTCTTCAATATCTTTAGAACTACTCTTCTATTCTTTGCCCTATTTTCTGGAGTATCATTCGGAACCAGTGGTTTTATTTCTCCATAGCCCGCTACTTTTAGTCTTTCCTTTGCAATCCCATGTTTTTCTTTCAAATAGTCTGCAACTGCATTTGCTCTACTTAAGGAAAGGGAAACATTATCTTCATTTCTCCCTGTATTATCAGTATGACCTTCTAGTGAGATTTGAAGTTCCTTATTTGTTATCATGATTTTACCAATTCTGTCTAACTCTGGCTCAGACTCTTTTTTGATCTCATAACTATTATGATCGAAAAATAAATTATTGATAATAAATTCTTGACCAACCTCAATTCTTGGCAGTACCATATCCACTATATGTTCTTGGTATAAAGAAGCGTCTCCAGTCCGAAGATCCTTATTCTTATGCACCGGCATATAATTTTCTTTCTCTGCATGAAATCCATAATTATCGCCATACGGCAATACTATCGAATAGGTTCCTGTTTCTGGATCTGAAATTGTAGAACCTCGTTTCTGTCCATTCGTTAAGGATTCGTATTCTATTTTAACAGAAAGTGGTAAACCAGCATCATCAGTAACCTTTCCTTTTACTAACATTACTGCATTTGGTTTCATTTCATTCGGTAAAAAGGTCATCAAGAGTTGTCCCTGCCGACTAACGTACGCCCAGTTCCCCGATGCAGGGATAGAAAAATAGTTTACTCCCTTTAAGTTCTTAGAAATTTCTTGTGGGGCAGACCAATTGTTCCAATCCTCACCAATTCTTTGTGTAACATAAACCGTAAGCCCACCATGTCCATTGCTTGAAAAGTATAATGTTCTATCATCAGATGCAAGAAAAGGTGCCATCTCTTCAAATTCTGTATTAATTTGTTTTCCTAAATTTTGTCCAATCGAGAAATTTCCATTATCATCCATCTTAGAAACATACAAATCTAGTTTGCCTACAACATCCTTGTGCTTCGCTGAATATACTAGTACTCTTCCACTGGATGATAATGTGGAACCTCCAAATACTTGAAGCATATTGTTCTCTTCACTTCTATATAAATTATAAAACTCGGGAAAGCTAATCTGTTCAGGTGTTGACCAACTCTTTTCTTTTCTATAACTCTTGTAAAGAGGAACCTTGTTTTGGATTTTTTCAAACTCCTTGCGATAGTTTTCGCGTAACGCTAAAAGTTTTACTTCATACTCTCTTGGTGTCTTTGCTGTTTTTAAGAGTTCCATCTTTTCGAACTCCATTCTTTTCTTGAGTTCATTATACACTTCTTGGTCAGAATAACTTCCAAATACAAATAGCTCATTTCCGCCAGGCATTGCTGCAATGACTGCTGATGGTGCCTTGTTGTTCAAAGGCGGATCCATCTGTATTCCTCTTTTCCAAAATCCATTTTTGTCTAACTCTGAGTACCAAATCTTTTGTGTGCTTGTTCCTTGTTGCTCTAATAACACTGTCCAAAATAACATATTTCCATCTGGAGTTACTGTTGGATTGAATGCAGTGAGTCCCCTATACACATACTTAGGAATTGTTTTGATAGTCCATTTAGGTAAATTTATTTCTGTTGAAAATGGGGAAAGTTCATAGCGAATCGGTGTACATGAATCCTCTTCTATTTCACAAAGCATTCTAATTTTTTTTCCTGTATATTCAGTTAACTCTTTCCCAAGTTCTGAATACTTCAAAGGGTACGTTTTATCTTCGGTTTCGATGTATTGGCCTGAACCAATCAATGTTCCTACTACTACTTGTTCTTTAGCAATCACTCCTAAAGCAAAAAAATGCAAGCTCGTGATTCCTACCAAAATCCATTGTTTCATACTAGTCTATTCGAAAGAATTGCAGAAACCTTAATAGCATCTCATTCTATTAAGTTCTTGACAAAAACAGTGGTTTAAAATATCCTATTTAGATACGGGGACGACACTGGTTTCGACTGTTGTCAGCCAAGGTTATTGTGGCATGTAGGGGTGAGAGACCTCTCTAAAAACTTTCAAAAAAATAATCGCTAACAACGAATACGCTCTAGCAGCTTAATCTCTGCTTACGGGAATCTGCCTTACACTCTCGGTGGGTAGGCTACTGACACTAAACGAGAGTCTTTTTGCTCTGTTTTTCGGCTTGGGAGCAACGAGTATTAAAGTCGATAGCATTTGAATCCTTTTTGTGGGTAAAACGGATGCAAAACTTCAAACACAAAATAAACATGTAGAGGCATAACTAAAGCACAATAGGACGTGGGTTCGACTCCCACCGTCTCCAATTTCCGCCTAACGTTTTCAAATTACATCCAAAATATTTACTCTTCTGCCCCAGGTTTAATAAAAGCTCCAAAAACCCAACCAAGTTTTTGATAACATCCAGAAGAATGCCATCCTGTGTTTGGTTTTACATAGTACCAATAATCTTCTTTGTTATTAACCTTATACTTTTCAGGTGTTCGTGCAATTACAAATAAAAAAGTATTTTCGGGGAGGGTTTGCATGCGAATATCATAGGCCACCCTTTCAACACCACAAGATATGGATTTGAAATTAACTCCAGGACCTTCTCTGAAATAAATTATATCTTTTGTAAAGAAAACATTTGGTTGAACTGCAATCACTTTTCGAGAATCAATTGATAAAACTGTCCCATCCTTTTTTTGATCTTTTACACTGTATAGTTCACTCTTTCCACAGACAATTTTTCTATCTGAATAAAGTGATTTGGGAGAGGCTTGAATTTTGCATAAATTTTCCTTTAATCGTTCTTCATTTATACAGTCTTCCTTTTCATTTGGTTTTAATTTAATATAATCATTTTCTAAGGAGTATTTTCCTTTATAACCTCCACACCCCTCTCCAGAAAAACGTTCCTCATAGTTTTCATTATCTCTAAAAAGGATATACCAACCAAAACCTCTAAATTCAGGACCCCATTCTCCAATAATTGAATTGGCTAAACCATCGTTGGGTTGTTCGATAGGTTCTGGTTTTGTAGTCAAAGATTTATCTTCATAACATCTAATGAATAAAGTTAGCATCAAAGTCAGGAGTAATAAAAGTAAACTTTGTTTTAGGTGCTTCATTTCTCAGGAAGTTTTACTGAATAAAAAACTATCATCATTGCCAAGATTTCAGAACCTGATATATTTTTCTTACCATGAATTTTAAACATGTCAATATTTGGGAAAGGTCTATTGATTAAAATAACTAACTTGTCCTGAATGATTTTGGGGTTCTTTTTAAATGTGGAAAAATTGATACGAAGGAAAGGTTTAAAATTTTCCCTATTCATGACAACATAATCACCAGGTTCAAATAATAGTTCTTTTCCTAAGTATTTCTCAGCAGCCAGAAGTGCAATATGCTTTTGCAGTAAGTGCTTTGCACAAGGAAGTTTAGGGCTTGGCAAGTTTGTGCCTACACCGCAAAGAGTTGGGGAAAAAATCAGATGCTCTGGATCGTCAGCATTTAAGAGTATATGACCCATTTCTTGTACTAACGTTGCAAATTTTGGATGGGTTATTTCGTATTTTTGTTTATATATTCCTCCACTTGCTATTGTAACATTAGTGGACAACTTAAGCTTTTTCATCAAGGCTTCTTCGCCTGGCAAATTGATTAGGTCAGGGAACCACATATCTATGACTATAAATTTTGCTTTGTTATGAGCAATATCTAAGAAGTCAGCCATTGCGAGTCGAAATGCGTCTCTATGAAATCGATTCTTGAAATATTCTTCTTGGGATTTTAAATCAAGTCCAATATCTTTTGATGTAATATCGACTACGATAATTTCTTCAGATTCAATTGGTCTTGCTTCTAGAGTTAAAAAAGAAACTAGTAGTAATATTATCTTTATCAGTATAATAAATCTTACCTCAATTCGTAACATGTTTATCTTTTAGTAGTTTTCATAATATTCATTAAGAGTCAATAGATAAACCGCAGAGTTTTGTTTTCAAATTCAATATGTTTTTCAATTGATACTCTAGGATTTTTTTGAGTTAATCCAATACGGGTCTATGAAATTTTTTATTGAATAACCTTACTTTCAATATATTCAGGAAATTTACTAGATTGATAATACTTATACGCCATTAAACCCCAAGCAATCAAGCAGAGTACCATGGACATAAGAATATTTTTAAATACAATATCAATAATTTCTTTATGATTGAATAACATATAAATCGTTTCATCAAATTTTAAAGATTCCCAATAGATAAGAAAACCAATGGAAACATAATTTGAAATAAGAATAATAAGAATATTTGAAAAAACTAATATCCAGTTGGTATAATAACCTAGTTTTCCTCCAAATTTGGAATAACCAAGTTCTTTCTTATTCTTTTCAAAATTTTCAACAAGTAAATCAAGTTTTTCATCAGAGATTTCGAGATTGTTCAAAAGGATATATACTAACCCTGCTGCATTTCCTATGTTAATAAAAAAGTTATTTTCTAAACCAGAAATTGCATCAGACGATCTTACCCAATTTTTATTCTTACCTAATTTTTTTAATACATTATTAATCATCTTTTTTCCTATTTTAAAAATTTGATAGAATCAATATCGCCTAACGCTTTTTTTGGATAGAACAAAAAAATATTTCTGTATAGTAAAGAAATGTCAATAGAAATAACTAATTTCTTAGCTTTAGTTATATTCTTTAACACATTCTTCGTAACTAGACTTTTCGTAGTTTATCATTTCATCATTTTCCCACAATATACTAAAGCTACTATTATTTATATTATGTATTTTCCATCTGCGCATTACACCAACATCACCATCTCCAATGGTATAATGCAAAAATTAGATTTCAATTTTCTCTCTATGTAGATCAATCACATTATTAAGATTCTTTTCTTTTAACTTTCTCACAACATTTTCTCTACCTTCTTTTCCATTCTCCATCATCATCTCAAACTCAATATTCATCAAAGCAGTTATACTAATCATGAAAATTTTTTGATTGTCAAAGTTTAGAGAAGAAGGAGAATTCTTTCGTTCAATTCCAAGTAGTACCCCAACTCCGTCATTGATAGTTTTATAATTATCATTAATGTTTATGTTTCCAAATTCACTAGACACATACTTATATTGGTTTATTGCATCATAATAAGCTCTGCTTTTTACAGCGTTTCCTGCTGCTTGGAATAAAATTTGAAATAACCAAGTATCACCTAATTCTGTATCAGATTTATTCATTATATCTTTATCATTGGTTTCTATAAATAGCTAAATCCCTAGTCCATTCCCATTACTATCATTTTTGTAATCATCCGACAAACCGTTTGTAGCAAGAATAATTGTATCATTAGTTCTAATTATATTATAGGCCTGTCTTAGATCGGGCCATTCAGGCATTCCCATAAATGCAGGATTTATCACATGAACTAATACATCTGAACTCAATTCACCAATTACATTCCAGTATCTATCTCTCAGTTCATATCTTTTTTTTAATCTTTTTTCTCTGTTATTATCAAATAGATTTCCTAATATCCCCATATATTTTTTCAATCCTTTGTTAAATATTCTCTAAATATGATTTAGTATTTTCAATAACTTCTTTCTCAAACTAATCTAGAGGTTAATTCTTAGAATCTATTTGAGTTTTAAAATTTGACATCTACAATTTTACTTTTAATATCTTTATCTTTTTTATCAATGATAAATAAAAATCATCATCGAATTATTTAACAGAACATTGCTTGTTGTTAGCAGTTCTTGTAAAATTCTTTGTTCTATTGTAAGGTTTGATTTTTTGGAAATTGGTTAGTTTGGAAAAGGTAAAGATTTGATTTTGATAATACCAATTTCTATACTTTAAATAAAGTTAATAAGTATTTTTTTATCTAATAATTTGATGTTCCAGTTTTCCAATTCTACTATTTTTTTGTTTGCAAGATAATGATGAATATGCTCAGCTGATTGAATATTATTACATTCAACGTAAACTTGCTGAGATGAAGTAATTAAATACTTAATTATTCTTTCTAAAACAACCCAAAATTCTTTAGTAAATGAATTATTTCTAAAATTTTGAGTTAGTCCATAAATATTAAAACTTGTGAAAGGAGAAAATGATACTTGAAGCGTAAATTCATTTTCTATATCTTTATATATTAAATCTTCCCCTTTGTTTACGATTTCAATTGAATAATGATTCTTGTTTTGATCTATTTTATTTAAGCTTCTTCTATTCTGCCAGTCTGAAAATATATTCTTATCATTAGTGTTCATTACTAAATTTTGAAATCTTTTAGATTACTCATCCCATTCTCTCAAAACCAATAACTTAAAACAGGAAAACTAAATAGAATAGTGCCGAGGATGAAAACTAACGTTAGAATGTGAATGAGATAATGATTTGCTCTTAAGAAAATAAATTGTTGAATGGTTCGGATGAGCCAAAAGATTGCATTGCCTGTTAAGAAGGCTCTTCCTAATTTTGTGGTCAGTAATTCATCATTGAATTCAATGCATATATATGCGACCATTATAAAAAAGAAAATGATTTGTATGTTTAGGATTTGCATAATTGCTCTGTTTTCAAAACGTAAATGATTTAAGTCTTTTTTCCATTTGAATAATCTCCAAAAGCCTATATGGAATATTGCTAGTCCTATATTATACAATCCAGCTATGAAGATTACTATTTTCATTTTTGGTTATTTATCATCTTGATTTCAATATAACTGAGTCCAGAAATGATTATGATTTCTGATACGAAATACACAATGCCTAAGAGGGTAATTGTTTCTCTGTAATATACCATTAAGCCTAAAGTCAATAAACAATAGAGCAGGTTCATTTTACTGATAAAACTTAAGAATGGTTTCCAATTGTCTTTGAACGACAAAAAACAAGTCATCGAGTAAACTGAGTATAATAATCCTAACAGAGAAAGGTATGTAAGAGTTGTCTTGGGAACTCCAATATACTCGTTAAAAGTTCTTACTATTCCAAAAATTGACAAAGCCGTGAGTAATCCACCAATGCTATCGACAAGCAATATTAGTGCAGGGTTTTCTCTAAATTTCTGAATTATACTTTTCATTCAATCTCCTCAATCTCCGTTAAATAATTTCCTTCTAAGTTGTTTACCTCAAGCAATGCTTCATAAAAATACTTTCCATCTTTTTTTGCATTCTCTTTCATTACTCCAGTGGTAATGATCTGATTGCTAAACTTGTCTCTAAGTACTGCTCTTAATTTCAAACCTGTTTCATCAGATAAATATACAACTGGATATTGAAAAGAATTATTCCATAATTTTGGGGATGCACCTCTAGACTCACTGGAAAGTTTTGCAATGAACTCATAAACCTTTCCTGTCTTTTCATCTTTAAGCGTTAGTTTCATCTCTCCTTCCCCAAATAGATTCAATAAAAACGATCTCTGAACTCTTGGCTTTGAATCATTTGTAAATTGAATCTTATTATCGGGAAACTCTGAACTGATCTTGCCCTTATCTGATTCTAAACTAAACCTAAATTCATTTTCACCCTGACTGTTCAAATCAAAATGTAGATACGCAGAACCCTTTTTTTCATCCTTGAGTTCAAAATTGATACCGGTCTTTCTCTCTACATATCCGTAATCACTAGAAACTAGAATGCTATCGTTTGGTGATATTGTTCTTGGTTTCCAAAAAGCAATCACACTTGAATCTCCTGTTACTGAGACTTCTGGTCTAATCTCATAATTCCAATCAGTATCAAAAGACGATTGCCAATTGCTAAAAATCAATTCATCAGGAGGAGTAACCCCATCACCAAGATAGATTCCTCTTAAAAAAACCTCACCATCTCCATCAACATCATAAGTCTCCCAAATAGAAGTTGTGATTGGAGTGAACCTTACTTCTTTATCAAATACAACTTGTTTACCACTTGAACCGGGCATCGTAAATGGAACCCCATCGTTTCTTCCCGCCCAAGTATCTAATAAAATTCTAAATCCAATACTTGCAGATTTATCTTCCTTATTGATTGCTCGCAGCCCAAGCCTAATTGTATCGTCTGGTCGTTGTGTAAAAATTTCTTCAAAATAGATTTCTCTATCCTCTAATTTTCCTGTGAGAATAACCTCTTCATTCGTTTTCTTTGTTACAGAAATTTTTTCTAATTCATTAAATCTAACAATCTTACCATCACAATAAATACTTACAAATGAGGTTCCCATATCATCTGAATAAATATTATTAGGATGGCCATACAATAAATCCATGCTTTCGTTTTTAGAATTAGCACCAAAAGTAAATGCTCCTGAATTACCAATTGCAACTTCCATCCTTTCTGAACCAATCTTGGAAACTAAACTGATTCCTTTTAGTCTATCTACATATCTTGCATATTCACTAGAAAATTTAATTGGTGTGTTTTGAAATGCATACTCGTTATTCTCAATAATGATTGTTCTATTTAACTCGACTCCAAACTTAGAAAGTATGTTTTCAATCTCATCATCATAAAAAGAACCACCCAAAATTTTTATTTTGTTCTGAGTTTTATTCATGCTGAGTGCATTTACAAGGAAACTAACGCTCTCTTTGTTCTTTGGTTTCATCTTGATTTCTGGTGTTGGGATCTTGAACTCAGATTGGAAACGAACAGAGTCCACTGCTTTTAGTTCAATGGGAACTATCGTTCCTGAGTCTAGTTCTTTACAATCAAGATTCAGTTTAACTGGTTCTGAATATCCTTCCACAGCAAACGCTTCTGTCTTAGGCTCTTCTATGGAATAAGTACAGGTTGCTGAAATAGTCTTGAATAACTTCTTTCCCTTTTTTTGAATCTCTTCATTTTTTGCAAGTTCGGGGTTGTTCTTTATAGCATTCTCTAAACTTTTAATTGCTTCCATATGTTTAGATTCATCGTTACTAGCAAGAATCTCCATTTGCTCTACCACTTCTTCTTCGTTTTCAGGAAGAGAATCTTTTTTGCTTAATGAATTACAACTGGTTGTAAAAGTTACTAGGAACATGAATATAAGAATAGGGGTTTGGATTGGATTTTTTTTTCGTTCCATGAAATATTTCATAAAAATCTTGGAGTAGGATAAGCTCTGATCATTCTTAACTTTTTTAGAACTCGACTTTAACATATTGCCCAGAATATTAGTGAACTTGAAATAAAACTAGCAAAAATAGACTTATCTATGAATTTATTTCCAATAAATAACTCTATTTCCCGCTTTGGGTTCTCCCGATTCTACTTTGATTCTAATAAACTTTCCGTTGAATAAAACTATCTTACCTCTTCCCGTTTCCTTGCCTTCGCTATCTAAAAAATAGACTAAGTACAATCTATCAATTTCTGTTTTTTCTCTTGGCATGACCATTAGATAATTCTCGCTGATACTATGCACAACGCCGACTAACGCTTCTTGTTTAATTGCTGGTTTAAGTTTGTTCTTACTGAGATACTCAGCAATATCTGTGAGACCACTCTCTGATGCCCAACGAATGGGAGTTTTACCCTCATTATTCTTTGCGTTCACATCAGCTCCGTTTTCCACAAGCAAAGAAACAATTTCAAATTGACCTGCACCTACTGCTTGAAAGAGTGCAGTGTTACCGTCTTTGTCTTTTGCATTGATATTTGCTTCTTTAGTGAGTATAAGCTCTGCAATCTCTAACATACCATTAGCGCTTGCTAGCATGAGTGCAGTTCTATTCTTTTTATCAACTATGTTTACATCTGCAAAATTAGAAATTAATTTCTTAACAATTTCGGAATGTCCTCGTTCAATCGATTGAAGAAGTGGGGTTTCTCCATTAAAATTTTGTGTGTTCGGTTGAGCTTTTGCTGCTAGCAAAAAATTGACGATCTCTAGATTCCCACTTCTAGAAGCAACCTGAAGAGCTGTTTCTTCGTTTTTATCCTTATCATTGATATCGACTAACTTCTCTGAAAGAAATTTCTTAACTTTATCAAGTTGACCTGAATTTGCTGCTCGAATAAATTCATTGATGTTAGAATTTTTTTTCTTTATTGTATTTTCTGTTTCTGCATTCAATGAATAAAACAAAAATATGTAAAGTAAAAGCCTCATCGTATTTCTTTTAATAACTCCTTGGTTTTATAAATTTTTTCTAATGCTTCTAGAATTGCTCTAGAGTGCACAGAAACAGCTCTTGCAGTTTTTTCAGAATATATAAAACTATTTCCATGACTAGATTCATTTCCATCAAAAATGATTCCAATATATTCACCCTTCCAATTGATAACTGGACTTCCTGAATTTCCTCCAGTAATATCGTGAGTCGATACGAAATTAAATGGAGTTTCTAAATTTAACTTATCTAATGACTCAATTGTTTTAGCAGAAAGTTGAAATTCTTTTTGATTGGAAAAAGAATATGCTCTATCTAAAAGTCCATGAAAGGTTGTAAATGGTGGGTATTCATAACCATGATTAGTACAACCAATCATCCTGCCAAAAGAGAATCGCAGACTAAATGTTGCATCGGGATAAGTTTCTTTTCCATATACCTGAAACTTTAGTCTTGCAATCTCAGAACCGGCTTGGATCATTTTAGTTTCAATTTCTTGCTCTAACCAATCTCTTTTTTTTCTAAGAATTGGAGACAACTCTTTCATTTTGAGAATTAATGGATCCTTACATTCCTCAAAAAATTTTTCGGAGTCAATTAATTTTTTCCTATACTCTTTAGAATCCAACTTTGTATTTTGAATTAATTCTTTTGCTAAATCATTTGTATCTTTATTTCCGATATATGCTTTTGTAAATTCATGAATATCTCCGAGTTCACGTTTGAGTATTTTTAATTCTAGTGCAAGCCTATGTTCTTCTTTTTGTTTATAAATTTCTGCACTGGAAAGAACTCTATGCTTCCATGAATCAATATTTGAGTCTCTAAATTCCTCATAACGTTCTCCATTTTTCTTTTTTGACTCTTCGTGAAATCTTACTATAGAGAGTGCGAGATAGGGTAGCTTGGAACTCACTGTTACATAAAAATAGTCTTTATGATTTTTCTTAAGTTCCTCAGTGACTGAGTCTATTTCCATCCAAGGTTTAGGAGAAATTTTTAATTTGCTGAGTTCTTGTTTAAATAATTCTTCATTTTTTGCTAAGTTTTCTAAGAGTTCTGGATCTTTCATTCCCGAGAGTTCGCCCACGATGGACTTTAAACCATTTTCCATACTTAGAATTGTATCTAGTGCAATTCTTTTTTCTTCTTTGCCCTTTTTAGAAAATTCTCTAAGTCCTTCTAATCTTTCCTTGTATAATTTGATTGTTTCAGGATAAGAAATATCTTTCATATATAGAATTTCGCCTAACGTTTTTAATCTATCTGTTGAGCCGGGATGACCTGAAACTATTGTTAGTTCATTCTCTTTTGGACCAGTTTTGCTTATAGGTAGATAATGTTTCCAATGAACTTTTTTTCCATTTTCGTAGACTCTAAAAAACGCAATGTCTAAAACAAATCTTGGATATTGAAAATTATCTTTTTCACCTCCAAATACTGCAAGTTGAAATTCAGGAGCAAATACTAGTTTGATTTCTTTGAATTTTTTATATCTATATAGCCAATATTCTGCACCACTATATAACTCAACAGTATCCGTTCTAAACCCTGTTTTTTCGAAAGATTCTTTTTCTAGTCTAGCAAGAAGATTTTTTTTCTTTTGAGTGATTTCTAAATTAGAGTTTATGTTTTTAATTTCAGAATTTACTTTCTCAGTGATATTTTCCATATCAACTAGCACATTGAGTTCAAGATCTGGACAAGAAATTTCTTCTTGAAGAGTTCTTGCATAAAAACCTTTTTCTACAATATTATTCTTTTTAGAAGAAATTTTTTGAAGTTGTCCCATCGCCACATGATGATTCGTAAGTACAAGTCCATCACTGGATACAAAAGCACCAGAACCACCATCATTAAATTTCACCGAAGAAAGTTGAATTTTTTTGATCAATTCTTTCGAAAGTTTTTTACCATACTTAGATTCCAATCTAGAAATGGGAAGATTGTCCAGAGTCCACATTCCTTCATCACCAATTAAATTTTCTGTCATTGCCATAATCAATAATCCTAAATAAAAAAATTTCATATCTAATCCTAAGTTGAATTTTTAGTTAGCCTATCGAGTTGTCTAGTTAGATTTATAAAAGTTTTTTACTTTGTGCATCGAAGAATTTAGTTGGTGTGATATTTTTTATGTTAAATCAAAAATTTGATTGTCCTCTAAATAAATTTTCAACCTGATATAATCTGATTTACTATTGATTGTTTCTTTGAGTAAGTCCAAGGGTTGTTTTGTTTTTTGCATATACTCTAGAACTAGGTTCCATTTTTCATTGAATTGTGTTCTATCAGGATCGTATCCAAAAAAATGAAATATATATCTGATCTTATTTAGTTGCTCAAGTAAAATAAAAGCAGAAATGATTGCGACTAACGTTAAACAAAAAATTTCATTGTAAATCAAAAACTTAGAATCTAGAAACTCAGTAATGATAAACTTCAAAGAAATATATAGAGCAAAATAAATTATAGATAGATAGTATCCTGAATTACAGAAAAGTTTTGAACAATTCTTCAAAGAGTGTAAATGGCAGTTCACTTCAAAAAAATTTTTCATATTTCCTACGACATACTCAACTTGAGAATTCATCTTTTCTTTAGATTTTGTGCTGGATAACACTCTATTGATATGAGGTAGATCAGATTTTTTATCAATCACATGATGAATATCATCACTTGAATAGTTGTATCCTTCTTTGAATTCTTGGATTAAATCCTTTAGAGAAAGCCTATAGGTTTCTCGCTCAGAAACTAAATTCAAAAAACTTCGATAGTCATTGAATACTGTATAGAATGGGTTTATTCCAATTATGATTGTTAAAATAATTGAAGTTAATAAATTGTTAGATAAGAAATAATTTATTGAATACGTTGAAATCAAAACAATGAAAGTCAAAATTAAATGTTTTTTAATTCTATCAAAACTATAGTCGAATGAGTCTCTCCAAATCCTAACATCTAGAATTTTCAGAAACCAATAGATTCTATCTTCATCTTCTTGGCTAAGGGTTCTTTGGCTATGGATACTTGTTCCGCAGTATTTACAATCTTCAAGCTGTGACTCAAGTAAAGAGCCGCATGAGTTACAATTTGTTTCGATCATTGATATAGACAATATTTGTTATGAAGCTATGAGAGCTATGATCTTGAAGCATAAATTTTTTTACAATTAACTGATCTAAATCACTCCATCCAAGGTTGTACCTTTTTAATACATTCATAAGTTCTGGTAGTAGTTCTTTTTTAACTGAAGATATAAGTTCCTTCCGAGAATAAAATTCCTGTTCATAAGCAAACATTGCTATTGTGATGGAAAAGAGTATTGAAAGTGATAGGAAAAAAAGAAAATGCAAGATGGATTGGAAGATAAAAATGGAAACGATAGGTGCAATCATTAAATAAATAAAATAATCAAAAAACCTCAAAACATGGTTGATCCTTCTTGCAAGCATAATACAGAATTCATAATTACTAGTCTCTAGGTTCTCAGTTCTTTTTATTTTTTCGTAGATGATAATCAATAAATTATATATTTTCTTATATCTCAGCATATGGAATCTAGGTAAGTCTGATTCAAGTTTCTCTAAGTATCGGTACAACTCAGCCTCCTTTTCGGGAGAAAGTTTCCAAACAAACTCAAGTTCAGTATTGCAATAGGGACATTTGCTTTGGTCTATAACTATGTTTGCTCCACAGTTTGGGCAAGACTCTTTTGCAAAATAAGAATAATTTTCCACGAACAGATGATTTGGGCTAATTGCACATTGTCAAATTATTTTCATTCTATACTAAACTGTGATTCTAGATCTCTGTTTTATGCTATTTTTCACTAAGCGTTTTGGAAAAACCAGCCGAAGAAATAATAGAGGTCTTTATGCTTAGAGGTATATACACTGGTTCCAATGCTATGATGGCAGAACAGGTTAGGATGGATGTGATTGCAAACAACCTAGCAAATGTTGATAAAACTGCATTCAAAAGGGACACAACTCTATTTAAGACCTTTCCTGAGATTTTAGTCCATCGTTTTAATGAAGATGGTGTAGGAAGAGTTCCTATGGGATCCTTTGATACTGCTCCCGTTGTTGGAAAGATTGGTCTTGGAAAAGAAGTGAACGAGATTTATACTCGTTTTGAACAAGGTGCTGTGAAAAAAACAGAAAATCCTTTTGATCTCATGCTAAACGATAAACCAGGTGCAGAAAGACCTGCATTCTTAGTTGTGCAAACCAATCGTGGAGAAAGACTCACTCGTTCGGGTGCTTTTGTGTTGGACACAAATGGCTATTTGGTAACACCTCAAGGATTCCCGTTAATGGGTGAGAATGGTCCAATCAAAGTTGCTAGAAATAATTTTTTGATCAATGAAAAGGGTGAAGTCTTTATTAACTCAAGAGTTGGAAATGACCCTAGAGCAATGACACTACCTGAACATAATCAATATGAAGGTGCAGTGTTACTGGACAAACTCAAGATTAGATCTGTTGAAAATCCAAGACATCTAGACAAAGATGGGGATTCATTCTATGTAGATACTCCAGAATCAGGGGAACCTAGAGCATTTGCTTTAGAGACTGATTTACCAGAAGTATTACAAGGTTATTTGGAAGCTTCCAATGTTAATGTTGTAACTGAGATGGTGGAGATGATTGAAGTGAATCGTGCTTACGATGCGAATTCTAAAGCAATGCAAACACACGATCAACTTCTAGGAAGACTTATCAACGAAGTAATTCGTTAGTCTATAAAATTTTCATACTTCAAAAATTCTATTGTGTTTAAGATTACTAGATTGTCCTTAGGGAAATCTTTTTTTTCATTCGTTATATAAAATCTTATATTTTGATTCTTCACAAGAAAGTAATGAATCGCATTTTCAAACTTAGAAATTTTAGAATTTAAGGCTAAGTCTATAATCTTTGATTCGACGCTGAGAACTTTAACAAGTGATCTAAACATAATCAGTTTTTCTTTCGCAGCACCCGCACCTAAATTTTTTTCTAGTATATTAAATAAATTGAATATAGTATTGGAAGAAACAAAACCATTGAGTTTTTCTTCTTCTAAAAGAGAAAAAAGTGCTTTTGCGTTTTTACTGTCTTCTCCTCTTTCATAAAATAAATCAAAAACTATATCTTCGTCAAGAAAGATGGACTGAATGCTCATTTCTGTTTCTTCTCTTTAGTGTTAGTTTGTTTTTCTTTTTTCAAAACTCCTGAGAGTTGTTTTGTGATTGGGGAAATGATTCCTTTTTTATTCTCATTTTTCTCAGAAATACTTTTCAGAAAATCCTCTACAAGTCTTGAAACACTTGTCTTTCTTTTCTTTGCATATTCTTTAGCAGATTCAATTACGTCTTTATCAACAGATAGTGTTAATTTGGTTAGCATACTCTAAACTATTTGACTTATAAAAATACAAAGTCAATAAGATTATTCACTAAATTGTAACAACTTAAATACAAAATATACTACTAACCGAGCTACATATTTCTTGGATTGAAGAAACCCCGAAAGACCATTTACGGGTTTTTACAGTATAGTCATTAAATTATTTACTGCTGTAAACATAAAATGAATCTGTGGTCACTGCATTTGACTTTAGTGTTTCAGGTGCATTATCTGCTACAAAGTCAATTGCACCTAGGATTGCAGTTCCGATTGGTTCGTAGATAATAAGTCATGGAAAACGTCATGAATAAATTTATTGTTTGACAATTAATAGGAAAGTAATACTATTAGGCAATGAAAGTCACAAAAGTACTTGGAATTTATGAAGAAGGGAAAATTATTTTATTAGAACCAGCACCTACTAATAAAGCCAAAGTAGTGATAAATTTTTTTAGCGAAGAACAAAAACTCAAACTCATGAACGAAGAAATTTTTTGGTCAATTATTTCTTTACTAAATTTCTCAGGTCAAAATTCAAATGAATTGATTCGTCCATGTATTAATAGACTTTCAGATTTTGAGCCTGAGGATATATATCAATTCGAAGAAATTTTAGCTGAAAAATTATTTGCAATTGATGGGAAACAATTTGCTAATTCTATGAATCTTTATTTCTCAGTAGATTCTTTTTTATACAAACGTTGTGGAGCAATTGCAAAAGGTAAAAATTTTTATCATGAATTACTTAAGAATCCTTTTCTTTTTTCTGAAGTTGAATCTTTTGAACCTATTTTATATATTGCTGAAAGAGCATATAGAATTCGCACAGGCTTAGAACTAGAACCTTCAACACTAAGCTATGAAACTTATTCTAACCAAACTGCTTGGACTGAATAAACTTTATTTTGAATCCACATGGAAATTCTCATGATAATTTTGCAGAACATCATTTATATGAAATCATAGATTCTGAACAAAATAGAGTTTTTAAGTATGGTATTTCCGGTGAACCTCTACTTGAAGATGGTTCTTCCGCTCGGGCAAACAAACAAATAAGATTTTTAAATAATGCAGTTGGTTGGTTTAGATATTTTGCTAGAGTTTTGCTAGCTTCCATTCAAGGAAGATTAAACGCAGAAAAAATAGAAAATAAGTATATCTTAACGTATTATGAAACTTATGGTGAATATCCGAAAGGAAATATAAAAGATTAGGGTTACTATCGTGTAATGAAAGCAATTAATTTCACCATAAGTTGATAAAAATAAATACCACGTTCCAAAATTATTGCTGAAAGAATCGTCATAACGCTACATAATCATAATTTTATTAAATTATTTACTGCCGTAAACATAAAATGAATCTGTTTTCACTGCATTTGCAATAAGAGTCTCTGTTGCATTTAAAGTACTAACCTTTACCCTCAGAAATCTTCATCACCACAATTGAAATCCCAAATAAGATAAGCAAAGGAATAAATAGCATCATCATAGAAAATACATCTGGACCTGGGGAGAGTACTGCTGAAAAAACGGAAAGGATGATTACTGCCTCTCTCCATTTTTCAATTAAATATCCTGAGGATAAAATTCCAATTCTTCCGAGTAAGATGAGAACGATCGGCAACTGAAACGAAAGCCCAAAGATTAAATGTATATTAAAAAAGATATCAAAGTATTCATCGACGGGCAAACGTTGTTCGACATCAGGTGGGTTGAATACAATTAAGAAAACTTCTAGTAGTTTATCGAACACTGTGAACCAACAAACAATCACACCCGCCCAGAATAATAATGTTGAAAAAATAATGATTACTCTTCCATATCTTTCAGACTCTTTGCTTACTGCGGGTGAAACAAATCCCCATAAAAAGGATAAAATGATAGGCATTCCAAATAGAACAGCAAGCATGAAGGAAATTTTTAAATAGATCATGAGTGGTGCCATAAGTTTGATCTGGAAAAATTTTGCATTCTCCCCCAGAACTTTCTTATAGGGCACAGCAAGTATCTTGTAAAGTTCAGGTCCGAAATAAAGTCCGATTCCTAGTAGAATTCCAATGATCCAAAGAGAACGGATGATAACAGTTCTTAATTCCTCTAAATGTTCCCCTAGAGTCATATACTTTTCTCGTTCGTTATATTCGTCTAAGTCTTTGTTGGAATTTTCAGGTAAGACTACAGGAGGTGGTTCCATTACTGGGACTTGTTTCCTGATTGTTTTTTTCTGCTTTTTAGCAGGCATTATTATTTTTTCTTTAACCTAGACTTAGTTTCTTCTATTGTTTCTGTCTTTGTTTGTTGGACGGGCTCTTCCTCAGTTGCTGAAGACAAAGAACGTCTAAATTCTTTGATTCCATTACCTAAATCTTTTGCAAGCGAAGGTAAGCGTTTTCCTCCAAAGAGTAATAAAGCCAAAATCACAATTAAGGTGATTTCCCAAGGTCCTAAGTTAAATAGTGCGAGTGGAGTCATAATTTACCTCATCACTTAGGTTTTTCTCCTTTTCCCCTTGGTCAAGAGGAATTTTTTAGAATTTCTTTTTTGCTAGGACTTTCTCTTGACTGAATTCACCTAGATTTATTCTCTTTACTTTTGTATAATTATTTACTGTTAAGGAGAATTCACAATGGAAAAAAGAAACCTGTTTCTTGTTTCTTTAGTTGCCGCTCTTATTTTGGCATTCGGAAACTGCTCTTCAGGGGAAACCAAGCAAGAGGGTTCAGTCACTACTAAATGTTTAAAAGGGAATTGTAAGTCTGAAACCAGCACTCTTGAATTTAGTGATGGCAACAAGTACGAGGGCGGATTTAAAGATTCCAAATTTGATGGTGATGGAACATTTACCTTTGCAAATGGCGATGTCTATAAAGGTAAATTTGCCTCAGACAAGTTCAATGGAAAGGGTAACTATAAGTTTGCTAACGGAGACGTTTATGACGGAGATTTCAAAGACGATCTATTTGATGGCAAAGGTGTTCTTACTAAAAAGAATGGAAATAAGTATGAGGGTGATTTTAAATCGGGCAAACAAAACGGTGATGGAATTCTAACTCAACCAGATGGTGATACTTTTAAAGGTTCATTTAAAGAAGATGCTCCAGTGAAAGGTGTAATCAAAGATAAATCAGGAAGAGTTGTTTTTGAAGGTGATCTAGAAGCTGAAGCAAAAAAAGCACTAGAGGCAAAACTCAAAAAAATGTAATCGTAATATGTTTCTAATCGAGCTTATGCTTGGTTAGAAACATTTAATATATTACTCAGATTTCTATGACGAGCGTCGGTTACGCTCGATTAGCAATCTAAATAGACAGGGAAGCCTGTTGGCAACCCTTCGGCTGCTCAGCATCGCTTGGGCTAACGCCCAAACCCTTTCACTTTGAGTTAGAATAGTATTAAACTTTCAATCTTTACTTCATTCAAATTACATTGGAAATCTGGGTATTAATCTAAATTCAAAAATTTTAGTCCTTTCTAATTTCATTTTCTAGTCAAATTCACTAATGAAGAAGTTACTCATTTTAATTTTGGTTAGTTTTTTACTGACATGTAACTTCAATAAAGACAATAAACTGATTTCTATAATTCCTCTTACAACAACTCAAGCAAATCTTTCTAATCAAAAATCAATCACTGCATTTTCCTTTGATCAAATCTCTCCACCAGTAACAGCAATAATTACAGGTACAAGCATCACAGCAAATTTACCGAACTCAGTAAATCTTACAAACCTTGTGCCCAGTTTTACAACCACAGGAAGACAGGTTCTGGTAAACCAAACAGTACAAACATCAGCAATCACTTCGAATGATTTTTCTAAAACAGTGGTTTATACAGTGCAAGCAGAAGACTCATCTACTCAAAACTATTCTGTGTCAATCAACAACACAGGATTTCATATCATTGGTAGTTCAGGAGAAGTAAATATTACGGGACTTAGTTCATCGGATTCACCTCTGATTATGTACTATAACTCTGGAGGAAATACATTCTCCTCTTTTGCGAATAACACCAAGATAGGAGTTATACTAGCTAGTGGGACAGAGTTTATAATTGGAATTCAAAGCCAGCCCACAGGTAAGGTCTGTGCATTGAGTAGTGGAACTTTTTCAGGAACACTATCGGCTAACGTTAGTTTTCAAGTCAATTGCGTTAGTGGATATCTAGTTGGTGGTAAAATTCTCTCTAGGCTATCTACTTTTTCTATTCCAACAGATGGTGCAATGATTACTAGTATAGCAGGTTCGCTGCCACCTACTGCTTTGGCTGGAACTAACGATGGGATTGGTGGTGCTGCAAGATTCAATCAACCTTATGGAATCACCTCGGATGGAGCAAATTTGTATATAGCTGATAGTGGGAATCACTGCATCCGAAAATTTGTTATCTCAACCTCAGAAGTTACAACTATCGCTGGTTCCTGTGGGGTTTCTGGTACGACTGATGGAGCAAGTTCTGTTGCAAGATTTGATTATCCCATGTTTACTGCAACTGACGGAACGAATTTATACATTTGTGATCGTGGAAATAATTCTATTCGTAAATTAGAATTATCTACAGGCAATGTTAGCACCTTTGCGGGTCTAAATGGGGTCTCAGGGGATTTGAATGGAATTGGTACCAATGCCCGACTCAATTTCCCCAACGGGGTTACGACTGATGGAACCTATCTTTATGTGAGTGATCGAAATAATCATAAGATTAAAAGAGTTCATATTGCTTCAACAGTTGTAGATACATTAGCAGGAAATGGAATTGCAGCAGTAACAGATGGAAATGGAACCAGTGCTTCTTTTAACACTCCTTGTGACTCCGTTTCTACTGGTTCGAATCTTTATGTTGTAGAGTGTGGGGGAAATGTTGTGCGTAGAGTTTCTTTAACCTCTCCCTTTACTGTTACAACAATTGCAGGCAATGGAGTCGCTACTTCAGTTGATGGAATTGGAACCAGTGCTTCTTTTCAAGACCCACATGGGGTAGAAACGGATGGTGCTAATCTATTTATCATGGAGTGGGGCGGTGCTAAAATTAGGAGACTCAACCTAAGCACTCTAGGTGTATTCACCATTGCAGGTGGAGTCTATGGATACCAAGACGGAACAGGAACTACAGCTTTTATGCAAAATTTAGGTGGAGTCACAAGTGATGGGAACAATCTATATTTTTTAGATGCGTATAATAGCTCACTTCGCAGAATCAATAATGCTCCCGACTAATTTTTGGTTTGTCATATTTTAATCTTTGAGGTTTACTGTTCGTGTGAAAAAGAGACTTTCTATTCTACTCTTGGCTTTATTATTTTGTTCAAAGTCTGACCAATTCTGTGAGGATGATTGCACCAGAAAGGCTTTAGTTTGTTTTCAAGCAATCTCACAAAACAATAACCAATCCAATTTAGGATATTTGCTTTGTGACGACTATCGTAAGACTTGTTTAAAGTCTTGTTTAGGAACTTCATCCAATTCTACTACAGGAAAATAGAAATGAAACACATATTTTTTACTTTAATAAATCTAATCTTTCTGTTCCCACTATCGTTTCTCGATACTAGACCCGGAGGAGGAAGTAGCTATAGAAGCAGCAGCTCTTCTAGTTCTTCCCGAAGCAGTTCTTCTAGCTCCTCCAGTTCATACCGAAGTTCATCAAGCAGCTCTTCCTATCGGTCTTCGAGTAGCTCTAGTTCTTCCTCAAGCAGTTCCTCTAGTTATAGCTACACACCACCAGTAAAGTCACAAGAAGAAAAAGATCTTGAGAAAGCAGAAGTAACTCCTCAATTTTTGAAAAATTATTCTCAGCAAGTAAAATTAAATCCTGACTCAAGTCTTTCAGTTCATGAGAAAGTTGCTCTAGTTCCAAACTTTGCTAGTCCATACTATGTTTACGGACTCATCGGCAAACCCATAGAAGAGGATCATTCTCTAGCAGATTATAATCTATTTTCGGGAATTAAATTTATTGGAATTCCTAATAAATTTAATAAGAACTATTCTTCTAGAATGTTTGGGGGAAGACATGCTTATTCAAATAATTATTTATTAGGACCAGCTTATGGGCTTTCTCCAGAAATCCAAAAACTAAGTCCAATCACTAAATCTGTGAATATAGATATCAATTTCCAGATTGACTATACGGTTTATAATTCATTAAGTTTTGTGGATAACAAGTATTACTATCGTTTCCCGATAGTTCCTTTGTATGCTGACAGAAAACAAGCAACTGCAACATTTGAAGTTGAGTTTCCATTTCTTCTAAAAAAAGGATCTGCATATAGCATTTATGATTATAGCAATATTAAAACACCTGTTCTTACTAAAGAAATTGAAGTAGAAACAAATAAAATTTCTGGAACTGCTCCTGCCTCAACTACTCCAACAAACTCATTCTATTTTCTAAGTGTTCCCATTCCCAATGAAGAAATTCATCCTGAAAAACTTTCTGATGATTATTATAAACAAGCTAGCTCTAGATTTATTAATGAAAAAATATTTATAGAATCTGATCTCAATTTAGATGGAACAATTCATCGTAAGGTAACTATAGAAAAGCTCAATGATAATGAAAAATCAGAAGCCGCTTATTTTACTTATACGCTTAGGAAAAATGAACGAATCCTGAATCTAGATAAATATGCACTGTTCAACATATATTATGATAATATAAAATGTGAATCAGAAAGTGAATGTAATATTAATGGAAGTTCTTATCAAACTGAAATCAGTACATTAGTGAAATCAAATTCAGATAAACCAATTAAGATTGAGTTTGATTTATATGATGCGTTTGCTGAAGAAGCAGAATCAGCTCAATTTATTCTGGAGAATCGGGAAGAAAAGTATTTTGGTCTATCAATTAAACATATTATTCATAAGATTAATTTCCCAAAGGAGATTCCTAAAGAAGATGTCAAGTTTGAAATTTCTAGAACTGATTTTAAAAATTTGGGAAAATTAAACTGGGAAGGAAACTCAGTCGTTCTCGAAGAGTTTGCAGTCACTCCGGCAAGTCTATTAAGAATACACTTTGAGTTTCCTAAGAAATATCTAGTTTCTATGAATCTAGGAAAGAAAATTCAGATCAATTTCATTAGAATATTCAATGAATATTACTTTTTTGTCATAGTGTTTTTGGGTTTTATTACGTTAGGATTTTTGATTATAGGAATCATAAATATTGCTGATAAATGGAATAGTTTCGATTTTAAAAAAGAAATTCAAATCTTTACATCCAAACTTTCTCCTGTTGGAATTGACGATTTAAAAAAATCAGATGCTGAGTTTTCAGAAAAGGATTTCTTAGATAGAGTGAGTAAAACTGCTCATCAACTCACGGAAGCTTGGTTGAACAACAAAATGAAATCAGTGCGATCCCTTGTTTCTTCAGGTATATATAACAGGTTTAAAACTCAGTTAGGGCTTATGCAAAAAGAAGAAATCGTGAATGTTATGGCTGATTGGAAAATTAAGAATCTTTCCATTATTGGCTGTAGTGTTGGATTGAATAATTTCACTGTGCATGTTCAATTGGAAGGAATAGCACGAGACGCTAACGTTAGTATTGCACTTAGTTATGAAGAACGAATCAAGAAAGCGAAGGAAATGCCTAAGAATTCTTATACAGAAATCTGGTCTTTTGTTCGGGGTAAAAATGCTAAAACAAAACATGACGTTGGTTTTTTTTCAGGAACCTGTCCAAACTGTGGTGCAACTCCTAAGTCGCTTACCGATACTAATAAATGTTCTAGTTGTGGTTCTATCTTCAATTCAGGTGAATACGATTGGGTCTTATCAGAAATCACTCAGATTGTTGAATGGGATTTCTCTGGACTACAAAAAAAATCTGAATCTAGCTTTCAATCAGTTTTGAATAAACACTCTAGTATTTCAATACAGACGATTGAAGATAGAGCATCAACTTTATTTTGGAAATGGATAAGTGCAAAGACAGTTGGGGATGCGTCTCTTATTCAAAGAGACTTATCAGAAAGAGTAACAAAATTGGATATATATAAATACCCCGTTGTTATGGCTGATGTAGCTGTTGGTTCTTGTGATCTAAAAAAACTTTTTGAACAAAATGGAAAATTGATAGCGATACTCTTACTTAAATGGAGCGCAGGTTTTAATGGTACTGAACCAATTCATTGTGAAAATCATTTAGAAATGGAATTGGATTCCAAGAATTATGAAAAAACAGGTTTGGGTGAACATGGTTGCTCTTCTTGTGGAGCACCACTTCCAGAAAAAGATAGTACTAATTGTGAATACTGTGGAGTTGTCATTCCAAACAAACTCAAAGATTGGCTATTGGTGGACGTTAGGCGAGATTTGAAAGCCTAATCAGAATTCACTTTTGCAATTAAAATATAATCTTTAGAAAGAGAGTAGGTGAAAACGTTATAGTTCTTTTGTGTTGGAATATCATAGAGAGAGCGAGTAACGCTATACTTTTTATCAGTTAAATAAGACTCAGCCTTATGTTTTGCGAAGTATGGTCTCCAAGCATAGTTGTTTCCAATGTCGCTTACATTACTTTCCCATTCATCGTTTGATCTTACGAAGGTGGGTGAGATTTGGTAGCCGTTCAAATCAGTAATGAATACTAGATACAATTCCTCAGGTAAATCTTTTAAATAAGAAACCAAGAGTTGGATAAAAACACTTGCTGCTTCCTCTTTTTCTAGGACTGAAAATTTTTCGAAGATGTTAGTAAGGGTATTTGTAATTTTATTGATTGATTGAAAGTCTTCAACGATTTCTAAAAAACGTATTCCACTAAATTTTTCTATGCTATGGCCAAGAGATTTAGAAAATTTCATTTTGTTTTGAAACTCAGGTCCTGGTTTATCGAAGTAGTATCCTTGCAATAGAGAAGAGCCCATCGAAAATGCAAGATTCAATTCTTCTTCAGTTTCAATTCCTTCAAACAAAAGTTCTGATCCTAGCTTTTGTGACATTTCAGCAACTGCTAATAGAATTTGTCTGAACGAACTACTACTCAAGGATTCACGCATAAGTTTGATATCAACTTTGATAATGTCGGGATGAATGTAGCCAATTCTTTCTAAATTAGAAAATCCTGCACCTACATCATCGATAGCAATTTTAAAACCAAAACTGCGATAGAGTTCGATCATTTTTACTAATCGTTCAATCTTGCCACCGAATTCTTCTTCAGTGATTTCAATTACGATATTGTTTCTATCTATATCATATTTCTCAATGAGTTGTACTAGATGAAATCTGCTAGGATCTAATAAATCTTCTTGATGAATATTAGAAAGGATATTGGGCATGATGTTGAAAAAAAGTCGGGTATTGATTCCAGAGTTTTTGAGATGACGAATTGCTTTTTCCCGAATGATTCTATCTATCTGAACCTTTTCCATTAGATTAGATTGATTCGCATGAAAAAAAGCACCAAGTGAGACAAACCTTTCTTCAGTTCCGCGATAGATTCTTCCGAGAACCTCATAACCTAAGATTTTTCTAGTGGGAGTATGGATGATGGGCTGAAAATGAGGTACAAAGATATCTTCACTGATACTTTTTTGGCTGATCCATTCTAAGCTTTCCATCATTTCACTTCAATTATACCATCTTTTAAAATAAGGTCAAAGCAATTTTAAAATAATTACCAAGATTTTTTATTTAACTTGAGGATTTTTTTTCAAAATGATACATAAATGAAATTAAGCTTGGACTGGTTTTCTAACTGTAAGGAGCTATAAGAAACCAAAAATAAGTGACTTTGTAGTAAGCATGGCATCATCAGGTGAAAAGTATATAAAGTTTTTATAGTTAAAAAAATATTAGAATAATCTAATATTTTAATATTGAGATAGAACCTAGAAATTATAACTCCCTTAAGATTTATGTATTATTATTCTATGAGTAAATAATTTTTTTCTTGCCATAAATTCAAATCTTTAATAGTTTAAAAAATTCAAATTTGGTCAAATTAGGGGAAAACTATGGGAAGAAATCTAATCATTCTATTCTTTATCATGCTACTAGGATGTAAAAAGCAGGATTCTGTTGTAAAAGAAAATAATGAAGTCTATGCAGTAAATATATTTTCTACAGGAAAAATATTACTAAATAACCAAGAGTTTAAAGTCAAGAACTTGCTAAAAGAAAACGAAGAAATCATTCTTTCTCCCCGTTCCATCTGTGATCTTCAAATCGTTAAACATGATTGGCTACTTCGCATTCATGGTGATGGTAAGTTTCAGTTAAAACCGTTCATAAAAGATAATTCCCAAGAAAATTGGGTATTGTATTTACAGGAAGGAACTTTATTTGCTAAGATCAACCAAAAATTAAACGATAAAGAATCTTTCCAAATCATTACTCCTGCTTCAATTATAGGTGTACGCGGTACTCAATTTAAGATTGAAGTAGATAAAGAAGGTAAAACAAAAGTGAGCGTTGCAGAAGGAAAAGTTGTGATGAGATTAACTCCTACTGAAAGTTTTGTGAAAAATTCTTCACAGGTTTTGCCAATGCTAGAGAAGGTTGAGATCACATTAGAAAAAGATAAAACCTTAGAATTGAACAAAGAATTCTGGAAAAATCTAGAAACGATTCCAAGTGAAAAAAAAGAGATTTATCTAGAACAAGTTACTAAATTGTCTGCAAAATCTGTAGTGGAAAGTAAATCAGATGTCAAAGCCAGTTTGCAAAAAGAATTTGCGAATATCTCAGGATTACCACTTACCGCATTTCAGGAAGTAGCTTCCTTAAATAAATCTATCGAAGCAAGGATTCAAGAGAAGACAAAGGAATTATTGCAACTTATGGCGGAAGTTTCTACCAAGAAAAAAGGGACGATCGTTTTACAATCAGGAGAAGAAATTTCTGGTTTGATTGAAAAAAAAGATAAGACTATAACTATAGAAACTCCTTTGAAAACAATGAATTTTCAAGAGTCAGAAGTGTTAGAAATAAGTTATGAATAAAAAATCTGTAAAAATTTTTATTTTACAAATTGTATTCTGTATTATGGGTAATAGCCTGTATGCGCATACAATTATTACCAAGGATTTGAAAGTTTTATATGGAAATGTAAGTTCAACGGAAGGGCAATTTATAACTTTCAATTCTGATAAAGGACCGAAGAAAATAAGAAAAGATTTGGTTGGTAAAATTATCATTCAAGATATTAAAGATGAAACTTTCTTAAAAAAACTTTTAAAGAAGGTAAAAGAGGCTAATCCCGGTTATTTGGCTCCGAGTGAATCTTCTCCACCACCTTCAACCTACATTGAGGATATAGTATTTGAAAATGCAAAAAATTTACTTCTAGAGATTGAAGAAGAAGAAAAAGCACAAGCATTAAAAGAAAAAAGCTCCGCTGCAATTCGAAAAAGTCTTATTTTTCCGGGTTATGGGCAATACTATTTAGAAAATAAAAAGACGGGAATTTTTTATGGATCAATTTTTATTCTTTCTTTAGGTGGGCTCGCCTATTCTCAGAATTTAGTAAACCAGTCTTATGCAGAATACAAAGATACTGTTTCTCAAAATGTTCGCTTAGCATATACACTTTATAATCCATTTCTTACGGATACAAAAAGTATTGAGTTCTATACGTATTCTTTATTGCAACAACAAGCCAGTTATAAAGAATTTCAAGACGCAGGACAAATGCGAAATGCTCTTGCGATAGTTCCGATTACGATTTACGCACTTCAATTTTTGCATACCTATTGGAACGTTAGGTCTTTTGTCGGAGAAAAGAAAGTGGATGTAAAACTGGGCTTTGCACCCATGCGAGAAAATAATTTTTATGAATCCAAGACAAGTTCTTGGGGAGGGATAATCAATGTTACCTTTCAATTTTAGAGTATCTGGTGTTCGAGTAGGTATCCAGTCTGTCATTGGAGTTGTATTTCCGAACTGTAGATCGATCAGATTTCCTTGACAAGAGCTTATTTGAATGGAGAATTAGATATATGAATAATTACCCAATACTAAATGGAATCGATTCTCTTAAAAAGATACCAAATTCATTAAAAGAAGATCCTATTATACTCAGATTTAATGAAGAAACAAGGAAAGCTTTGAAAGAAAATTTGGCTTATGAAATTCTTTTTGGTTCTAGAGCTAGAATGGACAATCAAAAATATTCTGACTACGATTTTCTAATTCTAATCCATGAAAATAAAGAAGATGTAAGAGATATAATAGAAGAGATTGGAGTGGATATATTAAACAAATATAATATTCTAATTAGTTGCTTAATCTGGTCTTTAGACGATTGGGAACTAAAAAGTAAATTTCCAATTGGTATGAACATTTTAAGAGAAGGTATTTTGCTTTGAGTAATTTGAGTGAGGTAATTTCTCTTACCCTTGCAAAAGCTAATCAAAAATTAAAAGCGGCTACAATTGATTTGCAAAATGAACTTTTTGATGATTCAGCCTCTCGTTCCTATTATGCAGTGTATCATGCAATCACAGCAGCCTTATTAACCAAACAACTTTCGTTTTCTTCACATAACCAAACGTTAGGTGCTTTCAATAAAGAATTTATCCATACAGAAATTTTTTCTAAAAAATATACAAAAATGATCTATCAGTTGTTTAGTGCAAGGGAAACAGGAGACTACGATATTCGTTCTGACATTGATCACAAAAAAGCAAAAGGTTATCTTGAAAATGCTATTATAATCGTAAAGGATATAGAGTCTTATATACATGACTCATACTGTTAAAAGTAGAATATTTGTTATTAAAGAAGAGAGTATCAAAAAAAAGTAAAAGGAAAATCAAAATGACCAAGAATAAACTCAAAAAAATTTTACTAGCACTCACAATCCTATCATTGTGCTTTTGCTCTGTCTCACCGCGGAATGCAATGGACTCTAGCCAACCACTGGGAGCGATTTACCAGCTATTGCCGATTTTCTTTCCTGGGTTGAAACCATCTTCGACAAAAGAAATGAAAACGTATTTTCTACCAAAAACAGGATCAAGTGCAATCATAACAGGAAGCAAGATGTCGCTTATCGTTCCTTATTCTACAAATCTAAATTCTTTGAGTGCGGAGTTTTATCATACAGGAAAAAGCTCTAAGGTAAATGGAATCGAACAGATTTCGGGGCAAACAGCAAATAACTATAGTCAGGCACTAACCTATAATGTAACAGCCTTAAATGCTAGTCAAAAAAATTATACACTGAGCACAGCAAAAGGGAGTCCTGATTCCAATACACTTTTTGGATTTCAATTTGATTCCCTCACTGCTCGAGGAGTGATTACAGGAACTTCTGTTACTTTGTATGTTCCTTTTGGGACGGATGTAAAGAATTTAGTATCCACTTTTTCCCATAACGGTTCTAAAGTATATTTTAATAATTCAGAACAAGTCTCAGGAAAGACTGCCAATAATTTTACCAATCCCCTTCTTTATGAGGTGCAAGCAGAAAATGGAAGTAAGAAACTATATACAATTGTGGTTGTGAGCGGAACTCTCACTTCTAATACAATCCAAAATATTTCAGTAGAAGGAAACACAGGATTTATTTCTGGTGATAGTATTTATTTTAATTTCCCAACGAGTCAAAACATAAGCTCTGTGTCTCCCATCATTTCTCACCTAGGATCCTCTGTTACAATCAACGGTCAGCCTTTTGTGAATGGTGAGACAACTCTCGATTTTACACAACCTGTAAAAGTGAAAGTCACCAGTGCAGATGGATCAGCCAAAGAATACACTATCTACTCAGGTTTTGCAACAGGAACATCAACTGGAACATCAACTGGAACAACGTCACCTACCATAGGCGGGTTTGTGGCAGGACTTTCGGGAACAGTAGTTTTGCAAAATAATGGAGGGGATAACAAGACTGTAACTGCCAATGGAAGTTTTACTTTCGATACCAGTATTTCTCAAGGAGGAAGTTATATAGTAACTGTTCTAACCAATCCAGTAAATCAATTTTGCAGCATAACCAACGGAACCGGAATCGCTAACGGTAGTGTGACGGATATCATCGTGGATTGTAATAACAATCCTGGAACGACAGTGCAGAGTTTCACCGATTTGGGAAATCAGACGATTAGGGATAATAATACAGGGTTAGTCTGGATGAAGTGTACGATGAGCAATGTTTCAGGAGTTCCCCGAGGCGGGAGTAGTTGTACGACAGGGACAGCAGGATTTATATACGCATTTTGTTCAACTGACAACCACAATTGCAATGGAGGAGTAAGCACACTTAACCTCCAACCACCGCCATGGATAGGCGGCTCTACTAGTTCTTTATGGAATGCATGCAATAATGCAAATTCAAACCCATCTGGCGGATTTGCAGGAAAAACGAACTGGAGAGTTCCAACTAGGGATGAGTTAACAAGTTTGGTGGATTACAGTAGAACTTCAGCACCAACGATAAATGAAACCTATTTTCCTAACACGGTTGCTAGCAATTATTGGAGTTCTACTACCTTCGCGCCCAATACTATCAATGCGTGGTACGTCTATTTCGTTAATGGCAGTGTCTTCAGCAACGATAAGTCCAATAACTATTATGTACGTTGTGTCTCCGGACCGTAGTTTGGGCATTTGGGGATTTGGTTCTTTCCTCCCGTTAGGGAGGATCGCGTTTTTTTTGAGTGGGAGGTTATAGGTTGGGTAGTCCATAGTCTGATGGGCTGTGTGACGAGTGGTTTAAACCACTCGTTACTGAAAAAAAAAGACTATACATATATATACTACTCATATTTCTTTCTCCGTAAGTCTTTGATTTTTTTGGGATTTTGGCGAACGTGGATTAATTTTAGGTTCAATTTGATAGTGATTCGGATAACGTGAAATATCCCGCAATTTCTTTTCTAGCTCATTAATAAAGTTTTCTGCGTAATCAGGAATATTTTCAGAGAGAAATTCTAAATTCTCCTTAACTGAGTTTTTAAAGACTAAAGTTACAATTACTTTTTTTTCTTTGTCTTTTTTTTCCAAGCCTTTAAATCCTCTAAAAAATCTGACAAAGAAACAGCATCGCCACTAAATTCAGATTCATAAATACTTTTTCGATATTCGAGCAAGGTCATATTATACTCAGGCAGAAATTCATTTAACTCCTTTTTACTGCTATGAAACTGATTATTCCACTCAGTAAATGTACGCTGACTTTTCTGTATTTTCGTTTGCTCAGGAGAAATTTTAGTTAGAAAGGTTTCTATCTTAACCAGAGAATCCATGCTACGAAGTCGAAGTATGGATTCAATTAAATCGACTTTTTTATGCTCAAGTGTCACTTTACTATTTCGTTCCATTTGTTTCAAAATATGGAAACTATTTAATCAATGCAAGAACATTTCCTAATTCGCGTTGGGTTTCCACTCCGTAGTTCGGCTACGCTCACTACGGATAGCTTGGTTATTTGGTTTTCTGCGGGTTATGCGTGCTTTTCTAATTACTCTGGGAGTGAGTGGTGTATATCTAGTTCCAGTAACGAGTGGTTTAAACCCCTTGTTAATACCTTGACACTCTAAATCACAGCCTTAGTTTAACTCTTGTGAAAGAATTTAACATTACTGGCACTTGCATCCCCGAAAAACACTATATGATGGATAATAGCAAAAAAATTCATCAGATTGTGAATTTGATTGAACGGGGAAAATACTTCACAATCAACCGTCCAAGACAATATGGAAAAACTACGACCCTGTTTTTTTTAGAGAAGGCATTGAAAGAAAAATATCTTTTGATTTCAACCAGTTTTGAAGGATTGGGAGATGCGAAATTTGAAACAGAAGAAAGTTTCTGTTCAAGTCTTTTTTATAGTTTTTCACAGGGACTAATTTATGAGAATGAGGAATTTAGGCAAAAATTTCAAGCATATGGTAAAGGCTTAAAAACCTTTGAAGAGATGTCTGGTGCATTTACCCGTTTTGTAAAAGAATGTGGACAAAAAGTAATTCTACTGATAGATGAAGTCGATCGGGCAAGTAATCATACTATTTTCTTAAACTTTCTAGGAATGTTAAGAAATAAATATTTACAAAGAGAAGCCGGTAAAGACCAAACTTTTCACAGCATTGTCCTTGCAGGTGTGCATGACGTTAAAAATATCAAAAAAAAATTACGTCCAGATTCAGAAGGAGAATACAACAGTCCATGGAATATAGCGACTGAATTTAAAATCGATATGAGCTTTAGCGCAGAAGACATTCAGACTATGCTCGATCAATGGAAAAGGGAGAATGAAGATTGGGTAATTAACAGTAAAAGGATAATGGACATTATCCTACTAAGTCAAGAAATTTATAAGTTTACATCTGGTTATCCGTTTTTAGTCAGCAAAATTTGTAAGCTCGTAGAAGAAGAACTCGACAGAGACTGGAGTATAGAGGGTATACAAAAAGCTATTAATATATTATTAGCAGAACAAAATACATTGTTTGATGACCTTATCAAAAATATAGAAAACAATTCCGAATTGTCTGAGTTGCTATTTTCATTGCTAGTTGAAAATGAAGAAATTGATTTTAATTTGGACAATCCAATTATTAATAAAGGTATTATGTATGGAATATTTAGAAGGGGAGCACAAGGACAAATCATTCTTGATAATAAAATTTTTGAGATAAGAATATACTCTTATCTTGTTTCCAAACAGCAGCTTTCAAAATTATCTATGAAAAAATACAATTATAGAGATAATTTTTTAGATGATACTGGTGACATTAAAATGGAATCCATTCTTCTCAAATTCCAGGAATTTATCAAAAGCACATACTCCGATAAAGACATAGAATTTTATGAACGGCATGGCAGACTTTTGTTTATCGCTTTTATCAAACCCATCATAAATGGAAATGGGTTTTATTATTTGGAATCACAGCACAGTTATGAGCGTAGAAGTGATATGATTATTACTTTTAACAAAAAAGAATACATCCTCGAACTAAAGCTCTGGTATGGAGCGGAATACCACCAAAAAGGATTACAACAATTAGCCCATTATCTGGAAAGCAGAAATCAACCGACTGGATATTTGGTAGTATTCAATTTTAACAAAAACAAAGAATTCACCAGCATATGGAATGAAGTGGAAGGAAAGAATATTTTTGAAGTGATTGTTTGAGATCGTATAAAATGCATAACTGGAAAATAAAACTACTACGACTACTCCTATCACTATTCATCCTATCGTTGTGCTTTTGCTCTATCGCACCACGAAATCCACTCGACTCAAGCCAACCACTGGGAGCGTTATATCAGCTATTGCCAATTTTTTTTCCTGGCTTGAAACCATCTTCTACCAAGACGATGAAGACTTATTTCATTTCAGAATCAAGTTCCAGTGGAGCAATCAGGGGAAGAGATATTACTCTAACCGTTCCGTTTTCCACAAATCTCGATTCGTTAACAGCAGAGTTTTATCATACAGGAGACACTGCTAAACTAAACTCAATCGAGCAGATTTCAGGAAGCACAAAAAATAATTACAATAATCCATTAACCTATCGCATAACGGCAAAGAATAAGACTACTTTAGACTACATCGTAAAAACTTCAAAGGGAAGTCCAACATCAAATAGTTTATTAGCTTTTTCTTTAGGAAATAATTTACAGATCAATTCCTACTCGGGGATAATCACCGGTAGCCTCGTAACCGTTTACGTCCCAAATGGAACTGATTTGACTTCGCTTACTGCCGTATTTTCTCATAACGGAAAAAAAGTCCAAGTAGGTGGAGTAGATCAGACCTCTTCTAAAAGTAAGCTGAGTTTTTCTAGTCCAGTAGTTTATTCCGTGTTTTCTGAAGCAGGGGCTAAGCAGGATTATACAGTCAGTGTTTCTCTAGGTTCATCGGATGCAAAAGAGATAAAAGCATTTTGGTTAGATGGTTTACAGGCAACAATTATTGGAACGGATATTTTACTGGGAGTCGGAGCTGACAAAAACTATACAAGCCTAATTACAGATTTTATCCATACTGGTGTAGAAGTAAAGATTAGCGGCAAATCAACCATAAGCGGTGAAAACTCTTTTGATTATTCTAGTCCAGTTATAGTTACAGTTGTAGCCAAGGATGGTAGCACTAAGGATTATAAAGTGATTGTTAGTTCCGTAAATGCTTTTTCGGTTGGAGGCATTGTAAGTGGACTTGGAAGTGGAAAAATTTTGATCCTCCAAAACAATGGAGGGGATAATGCCATTATCGTCACAAATGGTAATTTTTCTTTGAATACAACCGTTCCGAATTACGGTGCCTATAATGTAACCGTTCTTATAAATCCAGTAAATCAATTTTGCACTGTAACCAATGGAACAGGAACGGCTAATAGTAATGTTACCAATATTATTGTGGACTGTAATAACAACCCAGGAACTACAGTACAGAGTTTTACAGATAATGGCGATCAAACCATTCGGGACAATAACACAGGTTTAATCTGGATGAAGTGTACAATGAGCAATGTATCCGGAGTTCCACAAAGCGGAGCGGGTTGTGCGACTGGGACAGTAGGTACATACGCATTTTGTTCAACTAGTAACAACAATTGCAATGGAGGAGTAAGCACAGTAAACCTCCAACCTCCAGCATGGATAGGCGGCTCTACTAGTTCGTTGTGGACTGCATGCGATAATGCAAATACAACACCATCGGGAGGATTTGCAGGAAGAACAAATTGGAGAGTTCCAACTAGGGATGAATTGTTTACTCTTGTTGATAACTCTAGGATTAATCCAGTAATAAATATAACTTATTTTCCGAATACTCAGTCGAACAATTATTGGAGTTCCACTACTTATGCGCCGCTTACAATCAGTGCGTGGGTCGTCAACTTCAACGGCGGTGGTCTCATCGACTCAAATAAGACAAATAATATCTTCTATGTACGTTGTGTTTCCGGACCGTAGCCAGTAACGAGTGGAAAACCTCTCTTTGCTCTATATACGATACTATCATATATTTATATTGATAATTATACGATACCATCGTATAATGTAATTATGGAAGATAATCTCTTTTTTTACAACCCCTGGTGGGAAGATGCTAATCCGAAATTTGATTTATGGAGGCGTGAAAATTTCTTTGAGAATATAGAGACTTTACTCTCAGAAAGAAGAATCCTGCTTTTGACTGGGCTACGAAGAGTAGGCAAGACTAGTCTTATGAAACTTAGTATTCAGTATCTTTTGGAAAAGGGAATTAAACCTAAAAATATTTTTTATATCAGTATGGATGATTATGTTTTTAAGAATAACACAATTCATGAAATATTTGTACTCTATCGTAAAATTCATAAATTAAAAGCTGAAGAAAAGGTTTATCTTTTTTTTGATGAGATTGCTTATAAAAATGACTACAACATTCAATTGAAGAATTTATTTGATAAGGAAAATGTTAAAATAGTCGCTACCTCTTCTTCTAGTTCCTTACTTAGAGATAAAAAAGCCTATCTTACAGGTAGAGCAACTATCGTTGAAATTCAACCCTTGGACTTTTTTGAGTATCTCGATTTTAAAAAGATTATTGTAAAAAAAAGAGACTCTGCACTTCTCGATTCTTACTTTAAAGATTATATAAAGATCGGTGGTTTACCAGAAAATATTTTATTTCCAGAAAGACAGTATCTTATGGGTTTAGTTGATGATATTATTCAAAAAGACATTACCGCTTTTCATGGTTTAAAAAATGGAGATCTACTCAGAGATTATTTTTTGCTCCTTATGGAGAGAAGCGGCAAGCAAATAAGCATTAATAAAGTTGCCAATATTTTAAAAATATCTCCTGACACTTCTAAACGTTATCTTGCCTACTTTGAAGATACTTATTTAATTCATTTAGTCGGCAGATGGGGTAATACAAATGAAAAAATTTTAACTCCTAAAAAAATCTATTCTTGTGACTTAGGGATAAAGTTTTTATTTCATGGCTATAGGGATCTGGGAAGTTATTTTGAGAACTATGTGTATTTACTTCTCAGAAAAAAAAAGAAATTGTATTATGTACTTAGTAATGAAGTTGAATTAGATTTTTTTACACAAGATAAGATTTTAGTAGAAGCAAAGTATGAAACAAAGCTGAACTCAAAACAAGAAAAACTATTTCACGAATTTAAAGCGAATAAAAAATTTCTTATAGATTCAATTCTGAAAACTTTAGATTTAAAAAGTGTGTGATAAATTTTACCTTTCTATGTTTCATAGTTCTTATACATTTCACATATAATCAATAATTTATTTCATTACGTTTTAATCTTATTAAGATTGATTAAGGCAATTCCATAAAATCTATGCTCACTCATTTCAAGCGAAAATCATAAAAAGGAATTTTCAATTTTTTGTAAAGATGAAATATAGTAGGAAGTTCATATATTGTTTAGTTTTAAGAATTGGAGTTTGTAATGAGTATAAAAAGTTTAATTTCGAAAATTAAAGAATATTTTAAATCTCCGAATGATATAATCATTGCGATTAGTGATGTTCGTGCGACAGGTATTCGACATAAAGAAGGAATATACTTTGACGAAGCCATTACTCGGGAAAATTTCTCCTTTGATAAAATTGTGTTAGCTGATGGAACGCAGACTGATTATAAGTCCTTAGTAAAAAAAATGGCGAAATACATCCCTAGTCGCTTTGTTAGTCCAAGAGTATTTATCACTCTACATGCAAACCTAGACCAAGAGGATTCTCGAAAATTCGCAAATGCTGTGCTTTTTTTGGGTGATACTAAACTTTATACTTTATATTCACCATTTTTTTCTACTATATATGGAATGGACTTATTTGAAAATGAAAAAAGTAATCGGGAATACCAAAGAGGTTTTTTTATTTATTCCGATTATTCATCCACTATATTTGTTTTGTATTTTATGGATATTTGTTACGGGTTAGAAACTTTAAATAAAAAACTATCAGAAATTGACTACGAAACTTTTCAAACTGAAATAGAGAAATTGAAAAATGTAAATTTTAACCCGTTAGAACAATTTGAGAGCTTTTCAGAACAAGAAAAAGAAGACATTCAATACGCTTGGTCAAAACCTTTTAGTGAAACAATTTCTATCTTGAGTCCAACTAAACTTTCCTTCAATGTAACAGAATTTAAAATCAATCACTCCGATGATTATCCAAATGCAATCGTTCGGGGTTGCCAAAATTATATTGATAGTCTGGAATATTTTAAAAATTATAAGAAAGATAAACTAAATTCAATTTCCAATCCATTCTTGCGTTGGTATGAAAGAGAAAAACAACATGCGTCTTTAGATGAGAATAAAATTTTGAATTCTTCAATAATTTATTTTCTCTTTATTTTAATAATTCATCAATTGTATTGTGGCATAATTTTTGGAGGTGCTATAGTCATTTCTATATTAGTATTTCTTTATATGGAGATTTGGCGTACAGAATTACTTATTTTGTTTATTTTTGGTTCGGTATTGATAGGATTGAAATTAGCATTGTTTAGACAGGTTGAAATCTTTGTGTTGGTTTTTAGACGCATGCAAAAAGGCTCGTAAAGAAATAAACTTTGATCTTAGAATTATACGCATTATCAAAACGAATTGATGATTTATGCCAAGTTGCTTTATCAAGTATTAGATGTATTTTTTTTATTTTTAGTTCTTTTACTAGTTTGAAGTTAATTCTCTATCGAAACAGTTTCCTACTTGACAAAGAAAAAACTTTTTAGCAAAATGTGTCCGAGGCGTATAGTGTTTACGATCTAATTTTTTAAGAGTATCTGACCAGTGAAAAAAAATAACCTAAGTATTTCAAAGTTAATTTGTATTATAGTTTTAATCCTAATGAATTCCAGTTGCAGACCAAAAGCTGAACGTGATTTGCTTGGCAGTCTTTTAGCATTTTATAGAAACAAAACTTCAACTTCAACAGTCCCGATTAACTCAACTCCAACAGGAGATCTTACTGCCGGTGGCTCAACTACTCTTGGAAACAAAACTTATACTAGTATTACTTTTAGTTGGCCAGAAGCAACCAACATATCTGGAACTGCTTCCTACAAGGTATATGCTTCCATCGTGAATACTTGGACAACACTAGAAGAGGTAGAAGCCAATGGAACATTATACCAAGACTTCACTGATAATATCACTTCCATCACAATTCCTAATTTAATCGCTTTTCAGTTTTATCGTTTTGATGTAATTGTTCGAGACTCAAGAGGAACTAAAGTGCTCTATCCACATTTTTGCGTGCAGATGGATCCAAACGTGACAGGAACACTCACTTGTAAAACTGAGCTTACTGGAGTTGTAACCACTTTTGCAGGCAGTTGTGGAGCCGCAGGATCTTTTGCAACAGGAGCAATCATTCCAACAGCTAGGTATAATGGAAATGCGGGAATGGCTTTCTTGAATAATAAACTGTATGTTGCAGACAGTACTAACTTTAGAATTAGAGTTATTGATATGACAACGTTTATTGATAGTTCACTTGCTGGAAGTGGTGGTACTGGTTATACTAATGGAACGGGGGGATCCGCAGTAATTTCCAATGGTGTTAATCTTGTGACTGATGGAACTGATCTCTATTATATTGAAATTGATAATAAAGGTGTTCGTAAAATCGATCCCAATACAGGTACTGTCGCTTCATTTGTCGGTCAAGTAGCTGCCAATCCAGCACCTGCCTACGTGGATGCAACGGGGACAGCATCTAGGTTCAATCTTTTATTTACAGGTGCCTATAATTTTTGGGATGGAGCATTGTACATTGGGGACAATAATCAACGAATCCGAAAATCAACTGTTCCCGGAGCTGTTGTTAGTACTGTAGCAGGTAATGGTACCGGTGGTCAATCTGATGGGCCTGCTCTAACAAGCCAAATCGGGGATCCAAATGGTTTAATTCCATACGGAAATCTTTTATATATAGGAAGTTATTCAGCTACAACCATTCGAAGACTTGATTTATCAACAGCAACTTTGAGTTCCATCACAGCCGGATTAAATACAAGCTCAGGAAAAAATTTCGCTATTATGGGGAAATTTATGTACATCGCTGATGAAACTGCTCATGTTATTCGTAAAATGGATTTAACGAATTCTTCAGTGGTAACTCTAGCGGGGCTTGTTTCTAGTCCAGGAACTACAAACGGGACGGGAACTGCTGCTCGTTTTAATGGACCTGCACATATGCTTTTTGTTGGAAATAGTTTATATCTTGCAGACAGAGGGAATAACTGTATTCGAAAAATTGAATGATTATCTACAAAATCAATAATTGAAATTTATTTCTTGGTAAATACAATCAGTGTATTGTCAGTTGGATCATTCTTTTGCAATAGTTTTTCTCCTGAATGTTTGAACCCCATCTTTTCAAGAATAGAAATCCATTCATCAATTGACCTAAATCTTTTGAAGTCATTCTTTTCATATTCCAAACTCATGCCAGTTCCTGCATTAAAGACCGTGTGCACAAGAGAAACAAATTCATCCATTTCAATATTCTTTACATCATGATCTCTGAGAATGAACTTTCCACCGCTCTTCAATATTCGATGAATTGAATTGATATAGTCATAGAGTTTATCCAATTTGATATGATGCAAACCAATCAAACAAGTCACAAGTTCTAAACTTTCTCTTGCAATGATTTTATCCAAAGCAGCGTAATCATCTAGTGGAATGAATTTTCCATGTTGAGCAAATCCTGCTCTTTCCAAAATGTCTGCGGGAGAATTCGTTGGAGCAAATTCATTTGTCAAATAAATATTTCCAGAAAACTGAATTTGTTTTTTCAGAACACTGATATATCTACCAGTTGTTCCGATCTCTAGATATCCGTTGATTTTATTTTGTCCCGCTAGATGAACTAGAATTTGTCTAGTCATCTCATTCTTTTGTGTGAATAAGGATGGAACAGAGTAGGTGAGGTCACCTAAAAATGTTTTGATACTAGGAAGATTGTCTTTTAAATAAAGATAAATCTCATTGTCTGTTTTGAATTTTTGCATTCCCGAATGAATCAGTCTATGAAACTTATCCTCTGGATATAGATGAAACACCACCTGAAGAAAACGATACATCTTATCGCTGTATTCAGTTTTACTCATTACAGAGAAAAATTTTGAATCTTTAGGCAAAGGAACTTCTTCTTTTTTTTGGTAGTAAGTATCCCAAATAACATTTCTAAATTTAAAGTCGGGGTCTAAGGATTTCTTTAAGTCAAAAAGTTTTAATGCTTTTGGATAAGCTTTTATAAATTGTTCTTTAGTTGCATGAACCTGATAAGGTAAGTAGTAACTTCCTCCAAGACTTGTTGCTGCATCAACTAGTTCACGAGTCCAAACAGAAACTCTAGTTTTGTCATGATCTTTCACTCTTTGTTTATAGTACATTACAAACGCAAAAACTTCTGTCTTTGCCCAAGATAGATAGGATTCAGTATCTTCTTTTGCATGCCTTATAGAAATATTTACCATATTGACTTTGTGACGCTTTAAAATGTCTGTCATTTTTTCAACAAAGGCTTCAAATTCATCGATTGGCACAAAATACTCTTGTAAAACATAAGTAGTATTGTCTCTCGATAGTGGTTCTAGTTCTGCAACATCGTATCCCGCTTCATAATTCTTATAGTGAACGATTTTTTTGATGTAAAGAAATGGTTCTATTAAATATTCTCTTCTCCATTTCCCAAATGGTGTTTCAGTGAATTCCCAAAGAAAATATCTATGAATTGGATAGGATGCTCTAAGCGGCATGAGTCTTTTTTTTACTGTTGGTTTATCTGCTGTAAATTCCCAAGTCACAGCTCTGATGTTTTTATATTCAGGAGGATAGATGTCTGCATTATGAAAAATTGCTTTTTTATCTTCTCTGATCATATATTTAAAAAACTGAAGATAGGCACCTACATTCAATTTTTTACTTACTCTTTTGACTAATAAGTTCTCACTTAGGTCTAGCTCTACCTCTACAATTACGCCTAACGCACCATAACCTCCAATTGTTGCATAAAATATCTCTGAGTTTTCTTTTCTACTTGTTTTCATTAAAGTTCCATCATGTAAAACAATATCAATTGCTCTAATCGAAAGAACTAATGGACCAAGCCCCATATACCTTCCATGACAATTTACACTTACAGAACCTCCAACTGTGAAGTTTGCATATGTTTGCATGATCTTAACACTAAGGTTGAATCCATCGATGAAATGTTGGATATCACACCATCTTGCCCCTGCCTGAACTCTGATGAATCTTTCTTTTTCATTGAAAGCAACTATTTTGTTCAAACCTCTCATATCTAAATGAAGGGTTCTATCACTTGCAGTTTGTCCACCCATACTAAATCTTCCACCACCTACAGAGATGGGAAGTTCTGAGCTTCTAACAACTACTTGGACTTCATCTACTGACTGAGGTCTAATTACTTTGGATACTAGGATTGGATTTAGTTTAGTGACATCATTGATGATAACTTCCCCAGAGCGTAGATGAGGAATTTCTTCGCCTAAATTGTTTTTATAATAGTCAATTTCTGAACCCGGTACAGTTCCAAACTCATTGTTTTCATCCTTGCCTTGCCTAAAAGCTAGTTCTAGAAACACATATCCTTGACCAAGAATGGGAATGAGTATTAGCCAAAACCAAAGACCTGATTTTCCAACATCGTGGTATCTTTTAGTAGCAACAGCGAGTAGTCCCCAGAGCATCAGTGGATAAATGACCCATGTTCCAGTAAGTCCAAACAAGAATTCAAGGAACTTAAATAGAATAAAAAAATTTGACCACATGAAGATATTGCAGAGCCAGAATGTTTCTCTATCAATCCTTCCCTTGAAGGTAAGTAGAAGATAAGTCACGGGTAGTTTTTCTTGAATATTCAAAATGACCTCAAACGTTTTAAACTATAGTTTTGAAATTAGTATTGTCAATAGAAATTTTTAGCTTCCAAAAAGAGTCATAGACTAAAATCAGATTTTTTAGAAAATGTAAAATTGAATATGAAATATACTATTCAAAAAGAATTTGAGAGATTAGGCTCTAGTCAAAAATTTTCAAATAAAGGACTAGAACCAATCCAAGCAAATCTAGAAAGATGTTATCGAGAGCCATCAAGGTTTTACCATAATGAAAGGCATATTTCAGAAATGTTTGAACTTTTTCATGAGTTTGAATCCAAGCTACAGGAAAGTGAGGTTGTGGTTTTTTCTATTTTATACCATGATGCGATTTATGACCCCAAGAGTAAAACAAATGAAGAAGACAGTGCTAAACTAGCACTTAATGATTTAGCAAGTTTAGGTTATTCTAAGTCAGGTTCAGAGCTTCTATCCGAATTCATACTTTCCACAAAATCTCATATTCCTAAATTGGATAGCTTTGATTGCAAATTTTTTCTCGATCTAGATCTTTCTATCTTGGGAAAGAACGTTAGTCGGTATAGTGAATATTCAAAAGATATTAGAAAAGAATATAGTTTTGTTGAAGAAAACTTGTATAGACTTGAGAGAGCAAAGGTTCTAAAAAATTTTCTTTCTAGAGAAAGAATTTATTATACTGATCTTTTTCACGATCTATGGGATCTTCAGGCAAGAAAAAATCTAGAGTGGGAGATTGGGGAATTAAGTTGAGAAAGATTGAGAGAGTTCTGGTAACTGGTGGAGCAGGTTTTATTGGTGCAAATTTTTTGCACTATCTTCTAAAGAAAAATTTTTCAGGTAGAGTTGTAAACTTAGATGCATTAACCTATGCCGCTGAAATTAAAAACTTAAGTTTTATTGAATCCAAGTTAGACTATAGGTTTGTGCATGGAAGCATTGTTGATAAAAGCCTTTTGGAGAAACTTTTTGAAGAAGAAAAATTTGATACAATAGTCCATTTTGCAGCAGAGAGCCATGTTGATAATTCTATTCTAGGTCCAGGGATTTTTATTGAAACCAATGTTCAAGGCACATTTCAACTTCTAGAAACAAGTAAAAATTTCTGGAAAAAGAATCATATGACTGAGGTACTATTTCATCATATCTCAACAGATGAGGTCTATGGTTCTCTTGGTAAACATGGTTATTTCACAGAAAAAACTCCTTACGATCCTTCCAGTCCCTATTCCGCTAGTAAGGCAGCATCTGACCATCTTGTAAAAGCATACCACAAAACTTATCAACTTCCCGTAACTATCTCTAACTGTTCTAATAATTATGGTCAGTTTCAAAACGCTGAAAAGTTAATTCCACTTATAATTAAAAATGCTTTTCTAGGGAAAAAACTTCCGGTCTATGGACAAGGAGTGAATATTAGAGATTGGTTATATGTAGAAGACCATTGCTCTGCAATTTGGGAAATCCTACTCAACTCTAAGGTAGGTGAGTGTTATAATGTTGGTGGCAATAACGAATGGAAGAATATTGACGTTGTAAATTTGATTTGCAAGTTATTGCCTGAATATACTGATAAGACCAAGGAATATTATGAATCTCTAATAGAGTTTGTAACTGATAGACCAGGACATGATCTTAGGTATGCAATTGATGCAACTAAAATCAAAGAAGAGCTTGGATGGTTGCCTAAAGAAACTTTCGAGACTGGAATTAAGAAAACAATAGAATTTTATGTAAATAGATTGAAGGAGAACAAATGAAGAAATTCTTCATCATTATTTTGTCCATAGTATTGTTTTGTGATACTATTTTTGCTGAATCACAAACAACATCGCTAACAGACCCTAAGCAGATAGCAACTTTCCAAGAGGTGACTACAAAGATTAGATGCATTTGCCTTCCTTCTCTTCCTATCAAAAGTTGTTCTTTTAATAATTGTGAAATTTCTGCAAAACTAAAACAATTTTTGGAAAACAGAATCAAAGAAGGAGAAAATGCTGAGACTATTATTCAAAAAATTCAAACTGGATTTGGGGAAAAGGCTATAGAGGACCCAATCGTTAAGGCATTGCTTGAATCAGGAAATAGAAACTTCGTTGCAGGAATTGTGAATGGTTTTGGAGAGTCCATCCTAGCAGAGCCTAACTCAATTTGGATCAATTTAACTCTAACTTTATTTGCAATCTTGGGCTTAGGTATAATATATTATTTTTTTATTTTGAAAAGAAAAGTGCAAAGTTTATCAACCAAATCTGAGAATCAAAATTTAGAAAAATACTTAAAGGAACTTTGATGGATTTTTTATTAATTCTTTATTCACTAATACTTTTGGGTTTAATCGGTTTCCCTTTTTATTATTTAAAACTCAGAAGCAAGCAAGTAGATACTATTGATTCAGGAAAAAATTTTCTGACAAAACGAAAAATGCTTATGGAAAATTTGAGAGACTTGAAGGCTGAAAAAGATTCAGGAAAGTACTCTAATTCAGAATTTTCAGAGCTAACGAAAGAGTTGGTTTCAGAATTAGAACAGATTGACTTAAAGATATCAGCTATAGTTCCTAAAAAAGATAATAACCAATGCAGCAGTTGTGGTTTTTTGAATCCAATCAAAGATGCTAATTTCTGTGCAATGTGTGGGACGAAACTTGCCTAATACATAGAAACACCTAGATATTTAATTCTATTGAATTCAGAGAAATAAGTTCTTTCCTAAATCTAGAATTGATTCATTTTGAGAATTTGTCAAAAAATTGTTGTTAATTTTTTTTAATATGATTGTAAAAATTTTATTCATTCCATCGTTTAATAGAATAAAGAGGAAGAATTCTATGAGAAGAAATTTAACAATTTTGGGTGCTTCTCTTGTACTATTTGCAGTGATCATCTCCTGCTCTGACAAGAAGAAAAAACCTGTCATCATCCCTGCAATGAATATCATCATTGCGAATACAGACACTACTGGTAGTACGTCGGCATCTACTCAAGCCAATGGAGCAGCAAGTACTGCTTCTACTCAGACAAGTGGTTATACTGTAACTTTACCTCAGGGTCTAGTGCAAGGCACAACTCCTTCTGGTGATTTTACTGGAATCACTTACCAAGGTAATCCAAACGATGTAGCGGGGTTTATCAGTCAGGTTCCAACAGGAAGTGCTACTAGTTCTTCAACACTTGGAACCAATCTAATTGGGCTTATCAATGCTGCAATTCCAACAACTAATATTGCAACTTCAAGCTTATTGTCGAATACACATTCTACTGGTTCCTCAGGAGGAACTTCAATTTATCATTTGACAATAACAACTGATAGTACAACAAATGTTACTGGACTATCCAACTTACTCATTGGAATCATTGGAACAAACCAAACTCCTGGAACTGTTAGTTCACTACCAACAAGCCAAGGATCTGAGTCCACTTCCACTAGCTTTCATGTGATTCTTCAAGTTGTGTTTAATACAAATGGTCCTGAACTCATTGGTGTAGGAGTGAGCACAACTGCGGGATATCCAACTAATGAAGCTCTGCTTTCTAATTTCCTAGATGGAACTAATATCAGCTATGGAACAGTAACTAAGGTTGCTAAGACTGATGGCTTTACTGGTGTAGCTGATCCTAAGGCTGATTTCGTCTGGGTAATTGATAATTCTGGTTCAATGGCACAAGAACAATCAGCAGTAACTAACGCAGCAACCACATTCTTTAATACACTTTCTTCTAAGAGATTGGATTATCGAATTGGGGTCATCACAACTGATAGTGCTACCTTAAGAAATGCTGGTGGTACTTCTTGGGTTACTAGTTCAACTTCAAATGCTCAAACAGCATTCACTTCTAATACAAGTGCTGGAACAGGTGGAAGTGGGATTGAATCAGGAATTCATTTTGCTCAGGTTGGTTTAAATAACTCTTCACTTACTCCTAGATCAGGAGCAAAATTATTTTTCATCATAGTAACTGATGAAGCTGACCATTATGCATGTTATAATGGTGGCTCACAAGTACAGGATGCAAGCCTAGTTGCTCCTGATTATGACCCTTGTACTGGTGGAACTGATTACAACACATCCAATAATATCTTCACTCAAAACGATTACAAAGTTTACACAATCCAAGGGATTAATTCAGCAACTGGACTTGCTGGAACTTGTACTGGAACCAATGGAACCTCAGCAGGTAGCCAAAACAATAGAATGCCTGAGTACTATAACCTAGCAGTTGCATCGGGTGGTTCTGCTGCTTCTATCTGTGCTGATGATTTTAGCCCAATTATGAGTAGTATGGTAACAGGAGCTGCTGGAGCATCTAGCCCATTTGTGCTATCAAAAACTCCTATTTCTAGCACGATCAGTGTAAGTGTAAACGGTTCAGCTGTACCTAAGAGTGCAAGCAATGGATGGAGTTATGATTCTGGAACCAATAGCATCATATTCTCTGGTTCGGCATATCCTGCAGTGGGTGCCACAATTTCAGTTGCTTATGAATACAATTCTTCAGCAGTAGCATTCATCAAACACCAAAATGAACAAATGCTAACTGCATACATTGGGAATATTGCTACTGATGGGGCAGTTCAAATTAGCATTCTAGCTATTTTGATTGCGGGCATTGCACTAATTGTTCGTAAAAAATTAGCAAGCAACTAATTCGTAAACCTAATTGTCACTCTTTCCATTCGAAGGAGTGACATTCTTTAAATCTTCAATTCATTCAACTTAGTCTCATTCTTAAAGAATTTCACAAAGAAATAAAATATTTACTCTTACAAAATTTAGCTTTTCTCTTCTTAAAGAATAATACAACTACTTCAAAAAAATTGTAAAATTTTCTAAAGTTTTTTCGTGAAATATATGTAAGAGGAAGAATTCCATGAGAAGATACTTATCAATACTAATCGCTATCTTTTCTTTTATAGCACTTGTCAATGCATGCTCAGAAAAGAAAAAAAAGCCAATCATAATCCCTGCAATGAATATCATCATTGCAAACACAGACACAACTGGTGTTAGTGCAACTACACAATCCACTGCCCCTAGTACTGATGCTAGTGGTGCTGCAACTACTTCTGCAACCCAAACGAGTGGATATACAGTCACATTGCCTCAAGGTTTAGTGCAAGGAACCACTCCAACAGGTGATTTTACGGGAATGACCTACCAAGGAAGTCCAAGTGATGTAGCGGGATTTATCAGTCAAATTCCTGACCAAGGTACAAATAGTTCTTCAACTCTTGGAACAAGTATCATCGGGCTCATCAACGCTGCAATCCCTTCAACAAATATTGCTACATCTAGTCTTCTATCAAACTCTCATTCAACTGGTTCTACGGGAAGTACATCAATCTATCATCTGACTATCACTACTGACACAACAACAAATGTGACTGGGCTTTCTAATTTACTAATTGGTGTTGTTGGTACGAACCAAACACCAGGCACAGTAAGCACATTACCAACAAGCCAAGGCTCTGAGTCCACTTCTAATAGCTTTCATGTGATTCTACAAGTAGTCTATAACTCAAATGGTCCAGAACTCATCGGAGTTGGGGTAAGCACAACTGCTGGTTATGCAAACAACGAAGCATTGCTTGCAAACTTCCTTGATGGAACAAACATTACTTATGGAACAGTTACTAAAGTAGCTAAATCAGATGGATTTACTGGGGCTGCTGATCCTAAAGCTGATTTCGTTTGGGTAATTGATAATTCAGGTTCAATGTCGCAAGAGCAAACAGCAGTAAGTAATGCAGCAACAACTTTCTTCACTACTCTTTCTACTAAAAGACTAGACTATAGAATTGGGGTCATCACAACTGATAGCTCTACTCTAAGAACTGCAGGTGGAACAGCTTGGGTAACTAACTCAACTTCTAATGCACAAACAGCATTCACTTCTAACACAAATGCTGGAACTGGTGGTAGTGGTTCTGAGTCGGGAATCTATTTTGCTGAACAAGGACTTAATAACTCCAATCTAACTCCAAGGTCTGGTTCAAAACTATACTTTATTATAGTAACTGATGAAGCGGATCATTATGGTTGTCGTACTGGTGGAACAAGAGTGAATGATAATGACTTAGTTGCACCGAATTATGATCCTTGTAATGGAGGAACTGATTTCAACACTTCAAGTAATATCTTCACTCAAAATAACTATAAGGTGTTTACAATCCAAGGGATTAATTCAGGAACAGGTCTTTCAGGAACTTGTACTGGAGCGAATGGAACCTCGGCAGCAAGCCAAAACAATGTAATGCCTGAATACTATAACCTAGCAGTTGCTACTGGTGGTTCAGCAGCATCGATTTGTTCTAGTGATTTTAGTCCAATCATGAGTAGCATGGTTACGGAAGCAGCTGCTGGTTCTAGCCCATACATCTTGTCTAAAACTCCGATCTCTAGCACAATCTCCGTAACAGTAAATGGTTCAGCTGTAGCTAAAAGTGCAAGCAATGGATGGAGCTATGATTCAGGATCAAACAGTATCATTTTTTCAGGTTCAGCTTATCCTGCAGTTGGTGCTACCATCTCTGTAACTTATGAATACAACAGTTCTTCCGTTGCTTTCATGAAAACAAGTAACTCTGAACAAAGCTTAACAGCATATATTGGTAATGTTGCTACTGATGGGGCTGTGCAAATCAGTCTATTAGCAATTCTAATAGCAGGAATTGCTCTACTAATTCGTAGAAAACTCGCTAGTAACTAATCTCAAAAAACTTGTCACTCTTTCATAAGAAAGGGTGACACTATTTTCTCTCGCAAAACTTTAATTCTTAATTTTATAAGTCTATCCAACGATCACATATTCTTTAGGATAATCGTATTTATGAGATTCTTTTTTCGGAATGATTGCAATGAGTATTGTTAATATTCCAACTCTACCAGCAAACATTACAAAACATAATATGAGTTTACTTGCTGAACTTAAGTTCGTAGTGATTCCTCTTGTGAGACCAACTGTAGCAAATGCTGATACAACCTCATAACAAATATCTAGAAAAGAAAATTTTTCCAGTAATACCATTCCAAAGATCGCACTAAATATAACGAATAAGGAGAGAACGATAGTTGCACCTGCTCTGAATAAAGTACTCTGAGCAACTTCTCTTTTGAATATTTCTACCTTACTCTTACCTCTAACAAAATCAAAGATCTGTAGAAAGCTTACAGCAAAGGTAGTTGTTTTGATTCCACCACCAGTAGAATTGGGAGAGGCACCAATCCACATGAGTAGTAGTGAAAAAAATACCATTGGAATTCCCATTGCACTTATGTCTAGTGTGTTAAAACCTGCTGTTCTTGTTGTGACTGAATAGAATAATGAATGAAATAGTTTCTCATCAAAATCTTTGTTTTTAAGTGTATAAGAATCTTCTAAAATTAAGTATGCAATTGTACCCACTAGTATAAGTCCGAAGCTCAAAGAAATTGCTAGTTTTGAGGAAATTGTAAATCGTTCATTAGAAAGGTTTCTTGTAAGATATTTTCTAAACACTTGACCAAGAACTGAAAATCCTATTCCTCCCATGATTATAAGTATTATGATAGTAGTTAAGAAAAAATTTTCTTTAACTATAAATTCTTCAGCTAAACCTTTAGGAAATAGGGAGAATCCCGCATTACAAAATGCTGAAATAGAATGAAATATGGAGAGGAAGATTTTGTCTCCAGTAGTGAATATGAATATATTTGGGAAGCTTAAATACAATAGAATTGCACCAAAGATTTCGATCAAAAAGGTTTGTACTGCAATATCTTTAATTAGGCTTCTAACTTTTCCAAGTGCTTCTTCACTCAATAAGTCTTTCATAAGTAGTCTATCGTTTACCGATGCTTGACCTGCTAGAAAGATAGAAAAGAAAGTAGTTAATGTAATCAGTCCAAGTCCTCCAATTTGGATTAAGAAAAGTAGAATCACTTGACCTGTTCTAGTTAGATTTACAGAAATATCAATTGTGGAAAGCCCAGTTACACAAGTAGCACTAATCACTGTGAAAAAAATATCTACAAGTGGAATGTCTTTTGCCTGAGCCTTAGGTAAGGACAATAAGAATGTTCCAAACATAATGATTGCAAAAAAACTCATCGCAAACATTAATGAAGGATTCACACGATTGAAGTTATATATTCTAGTGTTTCTAAAAAGAGTGATTAGTCCTGATAAAGAAAAAAAAACTTGATTGATTGCTAAAAAAATAAGAGTTGCTTCATCCCCTTTCAGTTCATACTTCTCAATGAAACTAACGATTGATGATTCAAATATTTTTTGTAAGAGTACAAGTAATGTTATCAATACCTCTGGTCGGTTATTTCTGAAATATGATCTATAATCCTCTAAAGCAAAAAGAAAAGCAACTAGTTGATAGAAAATAAAATACCAAATCACTATTTGGTTTATAATTCTAATTGGATAGTTCCAACTTTGTGGGAAATAAAATCCAAACTCAATTGTGAGTGTGATTAGTGAAATGATCCCTGAAAAAATGAGTATAGAGTATCCAATGTTTCCAAATCTAGTTAAGAAATTTTTTCTAGTATCATGTCTAAATTCAGAAAACCAAATATAGAACTTTGAAATTCCTAGTCTCACAACTCTAAGCTTTCTATTTGTAATCAAAAGGACTTTTCTCCTATAGTAAATTCAACTCTTCTATCACTGATTGATTCTAAAAAACCTAAACCCGATTTTTTTTCTCTTTCTTCGATTCTTAGCCGATCTAGATAAGTGTTTGCACCTGCAAGTGCTAGACTTGTTCCAAAAATAAAAGCACCACCAGTAGGAGTATAGACCCATCCTCTAACTGTCCTTCTCCCAAATATGTTTCTTGGCTCAGGTGTAGCAGCGTCTATCATTGCACCGATTCCTGCAGCAATTGCTAATGCAAATGGATAACTCATCAAGAAGATTATCTCAGCTCTTCTTTCTTTAGTTTCTTTATATGCAGAAGGTTCGAAACTTTCTCTGATTTTTTTTTGCTCTTCTTTTTTTTGTTTGGCTGCATCTTGACTTTTTAAAATTGCTTCAATATTCAACTCGCCAGTAATTGGGTTTACAGGCAGACTTGTTATGTTTGTTTGTGAGGTTGAGGTTGTAGGTCGTCTAAATCCACTTGCACTTGGAATGATTAGATTCGGGTCAGTTGGTCTAACAACTGATTTTGGTGTGATGAGTGGATTAGATCTTTTCTGGGGAGGAATTTTGAATTCTCGATAATAGTCAGAGCCAGTTAAGGTTCCACCACCTTTGTAATTTCTTAAGTCATAATCATAAGAATCATAGAAATCGCTTCTTCCCTGTGACAAAAGAGCAAATTTGAATAAAAAAAAGAAAATTAAAAAACGCACAAGCTTATCATAATGAAACAAAATTCGTGATGTCAATAAAAGCTTTTTTTATTTTATTAAAATTGGAATCAAAAATCTTTGTTCTATGAATCGTAGGAGAAGAAACTTTGCTCAGATCAAGACTTTTGTTCTGGGTAGTAACCAGTTTTCTCTTGAACTGAAATACTTTCATTCTCTCACTTTTATTGGTATCATCGCTTTTCTTATCAACACAATCTTTAATTACTTATTGGATCTTGGTTTTTTTCTTACAATTGGAACCTTCTTGTATAGCATCGTTAGTCTTTACTTCTATTATAAATCTAGATTTAGTAAAAATCCTATAACTCATAAGATAGGATTTGCAGTTATGGGACTTAGCTTATTTGCTTTTCTTTGGGTATTTAATGGTGGAATAGAAGGTGGTGCTACTTATATATTTTTTATAATCTTAGGTGCTTATCTAGTTATCTTAAATCAAAATGAATCATTAATTGTACTGATTCTATCCATAGTTATCATTTTTGTTTTGATCTATATAGACTACACCTATCCAAATGTAATTGTTAGATATAAATCTAAAGAAGATCAGTACATTGATGTAGCGATTTCAATTGTAGTCACTGTAATTGTAAACTTTATCACAAACAGAGTTATCTTTAGAAACTATAGAATTTTGAATAAAAGAAATATTCGTATTAACAAATCACTAAAAACAAATCTTTCTAGAATTAACTCTGAACTTCAGCTAGCAAAAAAAATTCAAACAACCCTTCTTACTCCAAAGAAAGGAAGTTTTGGAGATATAGAATATGCAATCAAGTATAAGCCAATTTCTGAAGTTGGTGGTGACATTTACCATGTGGATGTTTCTAATAATGGCAATCTAAGATTTTTCATTGCTGATGCAACTGGTCATGGAATCCAAGCAGCTTTGATTACAATGCTTATCTTTTCTGAATATGAACTTTTAAGGAACTATTCTCTCTCCCCAGATGACACTTTGCTTGCACTAAATACTTCACTTAGAATGAAATACGCTAGTTTGAAAATTTATCTAACTTGTGCGTTAGTCGAAATTGATGTCAATCAGAATAAAATTTATTATGCAGCTGCAGGTCATATAAATCAGTTTCTGATAAAAAAGAAATCAGAAGTGATTCCTCTTATTAGAACGGGAAATATTCTTGGAATGAGTGATCGTTCAAAATATTTATTGATAGAAGAAACCTTTGAAAAGGGAGACTCAATTCTACTTTTTACAGATGGGCTTACTGATGAATTTGCTTCTATAAAGAGTAAACTGAAAGAAGAAGATTTAATTCGTTTTCTAATTCAGAATGAATTTACTGAAATCGATGGAATTCTAAGCCAAATATATTATCTAGGTTTTAATGAAATGAGCGAGATTAAACAAGATGATGATCTAACTATGATTTTGATTCGAAAAAAGTCTTGAGTTTTTTGGAAATAGAAGAGGGGAACTCATGTTCTATTTGGTCTATTTCTATCCATTTTTTTTCTCCCGAAATTTCGTTTTCAAAATTTATTGGGATCTCTGAATAGCCTAGTTGGATTTTATGATGCGTAATTGAATGTTTTTTTGAAGTAAGAATTCTATTTTTAAGAATCATATTTTTTAACTCTTGTGAAAAATCATTTTTGAAGTCCAAATCTTTACTGATTATGTAAAATGGAATCGCATAGATTGTTTTAAAGAATCTTCGATTTTTTGATTTTGTAATTAGGAGCTTATTCTCTTTTCTAAAAACTAAGAATATTAATTCGATGTCTATTTTTGGTTTTTCTTTTATCTTTATCGGAAGTGAACTAGCTTCTTTGGTTGAAAATCCTAAACAACTATTTTGCAGAGGACAAACTGCACATCTTGGTTCCATTGTGCATATGGTAGCCCCAAGCTCCATCATGGCTTGGTTATGATCCCCAGGATTTTCTTTATTTAAAAATTGATCTGCTAGTAATTGTAGTTCTTTATGAGCGTTAGTTTGATTGATATTCTTTTTGAATAAAAAATATCTTGATAATACTCGTTTCACATTCCCATCTAGAACTGCTAATGGATTTTCATAGGCAATTGAAAGCACAGCTCTAGCAGTATATTGCCCTACACCGGGGATTGAGAGTGCTTTATTTATATCATTAGGAAACTTGCCATCAAATTTTTCTGTAATATAGATTGCCCCTTTTCTAAGATTTAATGCCCTTGAGTAGTAGCCTAATCCTTTCCAAAGGGAGACAACTTCTTCTTCAGTTGAATTGGACAATGATTCAACATTAGGAAATTTTTCCATAAACCTTTCGTATGACGATAGCATTGCACTTACTCTTGTTTGTTGAAGCATAACTTCACTTACCCAAATTTTATAAGGCTCTTTGGTTTCTCTAAATTTTAACTTTCTATGGTTAGATAAGAACCAGTCTCTAAGCTCTTTCATTGAAGTTCAAGATAAAGGACATATACTACTTTGCCTCTAAGGTTTTCTTCTGGAATTAGTCCAAGATTTCTAGAGTCCAAAGAGTTTTCTCGATTATCTCCTAGAAGCAAAAAATAACCCGGTGGTATCCTTCCATCATGTTCTAAGTTATAATGAGTTCTTTCTGCTTCATCTAAAGTAACGATTACTGGTTTATCACTTGGAGCTCTGTCATTTTCTTCTTTCAATGGAACTGAATCAATTAAGATTGTTCCATTCTTGAATACATAAAAATCTCCCGGTTCACCAATCACTCTTTTTACGAGATGAGTTCCATCCTCAGTTTGAAATAGAACTAGATCCATTCTCTTAGTATTTGTTTTTCCAAACCAAAAAATTTCTGTCTGAGTAAAATATTTTTTTGGAAAATGATATTTATATACTAAGACTAAAGAACCATCTTTCAAGGTTGGGTGCATCGAGTTCCCTCTGATGAAGGTTAGCTCAAAAAGAAATAGTCTAGTAAACACCATTACAATTGCGAATAAAAAAAGATAAAGACCATACTTCGCAGTCTTAATATAAATTTTCATTCTGTTAGTAATGATTGTAACTTCTTACCATTTTTATTTGATGGATCGATTCTCAGAACTTCCTCTAATATTTCTTTGGACTTAGAAGTATTTCCTCTAAGTCTATAAGTATCAGCTAAATTCAGCATAGACTGTAAACTTTTGGGACTGATCTTTAAAGCGTTTTCGGAGGCTTGAATTGCTTCATCAAGTTTTCCAATTTTCTTATATGAAAGAGACAGATAGTACCAAAGTTCTTCTTCACCTTTTTCTTTTTCTAGAAAACTCTCAAGTATCTCAGCAGCTTTTTCATAGTCTCTAGCTTTAAAACTGAGTAGTCCATAAAGTCGATTCAATCTAGGATGATTTTTTTCCAATGCAAACGCTTCTTCAATTTTTTGTTTTGCAGCGAGTATATCACCTTTAGAATATAAATTCTTTCCATCTTGGTAGAGCTTATTGATAATTGAAGCTGAATCTCCGACTAGCTCTTTTTTATGAGGCAATGAAGTTATAATTGGGTTTTCAGCAAGAGCAGGATTATAGGTGAGTTTTAGAATGGAAAGGTCATCAGTGATATCCCCTCTAAGTTTCAATAGACCTTCAATTTTATAGATATCACCCTTGGATTCTTCTACTATTTTTAAGAATAACATTTCATCATCATTGATCGTTCTAATTGGTTCTCCAGGAGTAAGGTCTAAATCATCTCTACCATCTGATGCAAAGATAATTGTATCTTCAGGTAAAATTTGGAATTCGTAAACAGCAAATTCATATTCAGATTCAAGACCTAATTTTCTAAGTTTCAATCCATCTTCAATAAACTCTGCTTTTCCATCTCTATATAGAACAGTAAAAGGGTGTTCAGCATTCCAATAGTACATTTTCCCAGTATCATCTTCTACTAAAGCTACAGTAGCAGAAAGAACCATACTACCATTGAAAGTTTTAAAAACGGAATTCACTTCATTATAAAAATCTGTTAGCCATTTCTCGGGTGTAGTATCCATGATTTTTTTATTTGCTGCTGATCTTGCCATGATTGAATTCATTACCACTCCCATGACTAGAGATCCACCAGCACCTTGCATGGATTTTCCCATTGCATCACCATTCATGGCTACCGTATAACGTTTGAAACTTTGGGGAGTTCCCAGTTTTAAATTCCCAGTAACGCAAATATCTCCACCGAGTTCACCAGACTTATTTCTAAATTGAAATTGTTTTTTTTGCTTAATCACAAAGTCAGTGATTACTTGATCAGATTTATTCGCATTGAAGAATAAGGGTTTCGTTAGAAGTGATGTAAGGAAGTAGTCCCCATCTTGTTGGACTTTTAACTTCTGCACCTCTTCCATCTTTTCTTGCACTTCTTTTGTTCTTTCTTGTACCTTGAACTCTAGATTATTTGCATAGTCCTGAAGTTCTTTTCTAGCATCTTTGATAGAAGTTACCATGCTATTGAAAGAAGTTGATAAAAATCCTATCTCATCATTTACTTTCTTAGGAACATTCACTTCTAGATTTCCTGAATTCACCTTAGTCACACCAGAAAGCAAATCTTCCAAAGGATCGATTAGACTTCCTTTGAAGAAATAAGGAAAGATTGTGAGTAAAGCTAATAATGCAGTGAATAGAATGATGAGTTGGTCTTTGGCTGATTCATGCATATACTTTCTATATTCTAAATAAGAAAAGCCAACTTCTTTAATTTTATCTTCGTTTGGAAAGAATTTTGTGAAGGAAACAAAATGTGTTTGTCCATCAATAGATTTTCTATATTGTCTTTGTTCAGATGCTCGAAAAAATCTAAAGTATAGGTAAACTCTTTTTCTAAGTTCTTCTGGGGGTATTTGCTCACCATCCCATTTACAATCTTTGAAATGAGAGAGTACTGCTTCTTTAAAATGAATTTCTTCTTTTAGTTTATTAATAAATTTATAACCTTCATCACAAAAATTATTCGTTGAAATGGACGATAGTTTATTGCTTTGAATAAAATTATTGCTATTTAATTTCTCCATAAACTCTTTAGTCTTTTTTTTGAGTTCTGATTTAGGTATCTTGGAAGAATTATTCAGAAAATCTAATAGAGTTTTTTTATAACCAATGAATTCAGGATGAGAGTTTTCGATAATCAATTTTACATCATTGGCAAAATTGTCTTCTTTTGTGTTTATAATCTTATCGAATATAATTGTATTGAGTAGATCAATTTTAACTAGTGGAAGATCTAAAGCGAGTGATTCTTTGTAGTCAGGTTTTTGAACCTCAGTATCGTTTGGTGATAGCTTAAGAATATATTGAACATCATCATGTAGGGAGCCACTTTCAATTGCTCGCTCAGTATATTCCATATGTAGTGTATCATAATCAAACTCTCTATCTTTCATTGTGACAAGACTTAATCCAAGCATAATGAGTAGAAACGTTACAAGAGAAATTCCTACAATCTTTGCCATAAACGTTGTGCGATCTTCAGTATTATTAAAGTATATTAGAACAATGTAAAATACTCCTAATACATTAGTGACCACAAACACAGTCATATAAACACCACGATCCAAAGCACCATCTCTACTGATTGTATTGAGTGCAGAAGGAATTGCTGTTGCTAGAAAAAATCCTAGTGTCATCTTGAAGATAACCCATTTATTTTTTGTTTTATTCTTCCATGTCTTAAACATTCCTACAAAGAAGAAATGAAACAAATATAACTGAATGAAAATCCCAACATATTTACTTAGTTCGTCAGCATCAAAATCCCAGTAGTGACCAGTGAAGTGGAATTTCTTCGGAGCATTCCAAGTTTTAGCTGCAAAATAAATCCCAACTAAAAACGCTCCACCTAGTTGTATCAAATGTGCAGCTTTTCTATACTTTTGGTATTCATCATTTGGGAAATGTAAAACCCATTGAGTGAGATAAACGATAGTTACTAATACAAAGAAAACAGTTCCCCATCTATGGAATGCAACTACTGGATGATAAATTGCTGTAGATATAATATAAAAGAAAATGAATAGACCGAAGAAAAGCATTGTTGTACTGAAGCGGGTTGTACTCTTAGATTTTTCTTTTAGACTGATTGTGAAAAGTCCAACAAGAAACATGAAGATACAAGCAAGGGTCATCCCAAAAACATAAAAATTTGTAAAGAGTACGTCGTTAAATTGTTTTAATAATTCCATAACATTGAGTAGCGAATAAGATAAAGTATTTTAAAAAAAATTCAACTCATTTTTTTAGATTAAGTATCACTAAGAGGTGTTTTTTTACGATGGGAGTTTTACCTTAATCCCATCGTAAAAGTTGAGTTATTTGGGGAGATTTTCTAGCCTAAAGCGAATCTCTGAAGGAATATCGAATTGGTTGTTATCTTTGTAAAACTCACGGAGTTGTTTCAGAATTGTTTCATTATCTGGGTTTTTTCCATACTCTGTGAGTAGTTGGATCTCATCAAACTTTCTGTCCTTTTCTATAATCACAGGCATTGGGCTTGATTTAGATAGGCTTTGATTGTGCTCATAGATTTGGTAGAAATTTGAAGTGAGAATTCCTAGTACTAATGCCACACAAGCTATCGCTACTGAATAGCGAAAGTTCTTAGTGAATAAGAAGTCCCAGAAACTTTGTTTCTCTTCTTCCCAATTTGACTTGTGGAATTCACGGATAAACCTTTCTTGAAACTTATCATTTGAGAGATGAGCTTCTTTGCTTTTGATTTCATGGAAGCATTTTTCTAGCCTAGAATCAAGAGCGTGTGGTTCTTCATTTTTTTGATTTTTTGAATTGAATAGTTTCTCAAACAAAGGGAAACCCTCCTTTTTCATCTTTTTGTATTGCATTTTTCAGAATTTCTTTTGCTTTAAAGAGTCGGCTCTTCACTGTTCCCAGATTACAACCAATTACCTCAGCCATATCAGAATAGGACATGTCCTCATAAAACCTTAGTTCTAGAACCTGTCTATATTCTGGTTCTAGTTCTGCAATTTTTTTTAGTAGGTAGTTAGATTCATCAGATAGCTCAAGTGCTGTTTCATATCCCGTTCTTTCATCAAGAATATTTTGTTCGTACTCTGCTATAGAACTTGTGGAACCCTTCTTCTTTTTAAAGATTAGATCTTTGGATTTATTGATAACGATTCGGTACAACCAAGTGTAAACTCCTGACTCTGCTCTGAAATTACCAATCGAGCGGAATCCAGAAATGAGAGCGTCTTGAACAATGTCTTCAGCGTCATCTTCATTTCCTAACATGGACTTTGCTTTTTTCAAGAGTCTTTCTTGGAAAGGTGTGACTAGTTCAATATAAGCAGATTTATCTCCGTTGCGAATTTTTTTGAGTAAATTTGCTTCTCTTTCTCTTTCTGTCATTGGTTCATTTCTAAGCACAATCCTTGGCTTCTCTTCCAAACGTAACACAGTTTTTATCCTCCTTATAAAGAATCAAATGCATTTCATAGATTTGTTTTCTCTAATACACTTTTTCTAATCATTAGTCTTAATTAATAAGAAAAAAGTTTTAAAAATATTTATCCTTGCAAATTTTTCTTACTGGTTACAAGTGGATTCCTAGCAATAAACAAGAAAAGTATTTTTAGGGGGAGAAAATGGCGAACAACTTAGCTGAAGTGTATAAAGAATCTGCTGAGAAAGCTGGATCTAAACCAGCATTTTACAGTAAAGATGAGAAGAAAAATTATACTGCTATTTCATACGCTGAGTTATATGAGTCTGGCCAAGCACTAGCTGAGGCTCTCATTGAACTTGGAGTTAACGCAAGGGATCATGTTGGTCTTATGGCAGATCATAGAGCTGAATGGCCTATCGTAGATTGTGGAATTTTATTGACTGGAGCTGCTGACGTTCCAAGAGGAACTGATGTTACTGATACTGAGCTAGAATACATCCTAAATCACTCTGAAGCAAAAGTTGTTTTTCTGGCTGATGATAAAATGCTAGATAAGTTTAATTCTAAAGTCAAGTCCAAGACTCCAGGTGTTAAAACTATAATCGTAATGGATAAAGCAGCGAATGCTAGTGGTGCCCTAAAATTATACGATTTGATTGAAAAAGGTAAAAAACTAATTGCTGCAGGAACGAAAAAACACGTAGAAAGAGTTTCTGGTATCAAATCTGATGACTTATTCACTTTAATATACACTTCAGGAACAACTGGCCAACCCAAAGGTGTGATGCTCACTCATGCAAATATGATGTTCCAATTGGATGAAGTAGTCCCAATTCTTTCTCTTGGAGAAAATGAAAGATTTCTATCCATTCTACCAGTTTGGCATATTTTTGAAAGAGTATTCATGTATTCAGCAATCCATACTCATAATGCTACTTATTTTACAAATGTAAGAGATATGCGTGATGATTTCCAAAAAGCAAAACCAACTTTTATGGGTTCTGCTCCTAGGCTTTGGGAAAGCATCTATTTGGGAATTTATAATAGAATCAATGATCCTAAACAAACCCCAGCTGTTCGTAAAGCCTTGTTTAATACTGCTTATTTCCTTTCTAAACATTTCCATGCTTCCGTTAGATTTCTAAAAGGACATGAAGTTGATTATACGGGAAGAAGCCCAATTGAGTCATTGTTGACTGGACTTTGGTCAATTGTTAAGCTTATCTTAACAACACTTCCATATCTCTTGTTTGATGCAATCGTACTATCAAAAATTCGTAAGGCAACAGGTGGTGAATTAAAAGCTACTTGTTCAGGTGGTGGTGCTCTTCAAAGACATGTGGATGCATTTTTCAATGATATTGGAATCAGTGTGATTGAGGGTTATGGGATGACAGAAACTGCTCCAGTGATTTCGGTAAGAACTTGGGATCACATGGTTATGGGCTCTGTTGGTAAAATTATTCCTAAATGTGAAGTGGAGATTAGAGACTTCTCAGGTAATGTAATTACTCATGTTAAGAAAGACAGTTCCATTGTTGGTAAACGTGGAGTTAAAGGAATAGTCCATGTAAGAGGACCACAAGTAATGAAAGGTTATTACAAAAATCCTGAGGCAACTTCCAAAGCAATCAAAGATGGTTGGATGGATACCGGGGATTTAGGAATGATCAATTTTAATGGTGGACTTACTCTTACAGGTCGTGCTAAAGAAACTATCGTTCTACTTGGTGGTGAAAACGTTGAGCCGGTCCCAATCGAAGGGAAACTTTCTGAATCAAACTACATTGCTCAAATCATGGTAGTTGGACAGGATCAAAAAAATCTAGGTGCGATTATTGTTCCTGATTTCACTAAACTCAAAGAATGGGCAAGTGCTAATGGGGTTTCTGAACCAGATGAAAAAGCTCTAATTGTTAACCCTAAAGTATTGGATCTTTACAAAAAAGAGATTAAAGAGCTCAATAGTGCAAAAAATGGTTTTAAATCATTTGAGCAAGTGACTCCGTTCTTCTTGATTACAAAACCGTTTGAAGTTGGGGATGAAATGACCAACTTGATGAAACTCAAACGCCACGTGATCACTGAAAAATATAAGGATCAAATCGCAGCGATTTACAAATAAATCCAAAAATTGGGCATTCAACTATTGGGTGCCCTTTTCTCATGCTTTTTCCACCCATTTTTCTTCCCTAAAACTGAAGAAAACTGAGTTTACTCCCTAGAATTCAAAAAAAAACTGGTCACATGCTACTTTTTATGACCGCTCTTTTCATCACTGTTTACACTCTGGACATTTTTTTCCTGTTCCTTTTTGGTTTACATTCGATTCTCATGGTTTATCTTTACCAAAAAAACCACGAGCATTGCATTTCTGATCCAAAAATGGATAAGTCGATTGATGATCCCACACTGCCAGTTGTGACAATTCAACTGCCAATTTTTAATGAATTCTATGTAGTTGACCGCCTGATTGACTCAATCATTGCTCTAAAGTATCCTAAGGAAAAGTTAGAGATTCAACTATTGGATGATTCTACAGATGAAACAGTTGAAAAAGCTGCAAAAATTGTCCGTTTCTACCAAGATAAAGGATACAATATCCAACACCTTCATCGTAAAGACAGAAAAGGGCATAAAGCAGGTGCATTAGAGAAAGGAATGAGTGTTTCAAAAGGGGAATTCATTGCCATCTTTGATGCAGACTTCTTGCCTGAGCCCGACTTTTTACTTAGAACCATTGGATACTTTCAAGATCCACAAATCGGAATGGTCCAAACTAGATGGGGACATATCAACCAAAATTATAATCTACTGACTAAAGCTCAGGGCTATGGAATTGATGGTCATTTTATGATTGAGCAAGTTGCAAGAAATGCAAACAATCTTTGGATGAACTTCAACGGGACTGCTGGAATTTGGAGAAAATCTTGCATAATTGATGCAGGTGGTTGGGAGCACGATACTCTCACGGAAGACTTTGATCTTTCCTACAGAGCTGAACTGAAAGGTTGGAAATTCCGTTATTTCAAAGATATCGTTTGTAAAGCTGAAATTCCTGCTATGATTAGTGCTTATAAATCGCAACAGTTTCGTTGGTGCAAAGGAAGCATACAAACTGGGGTAAAACTTCTACCTACAATTTGGAACCATGATATAGATTGGAAAGTGAAGGGTGAAGCAATTGTTCACCTAATCAACTATTCAGTATGCCCACTTATGGTACTAAACATTCTTCTGACTGCTCCTCTACTTCTACTAGAATTTTGGAGTGGATTTAAAATTACCGATCTACCAGTTACAGTTCTATTTGTAACTGCAACTTTACTTTCCGTAGGATCCCTTGGTCCAATCATTTTCTATGCATACTCTCAAAGAGAACTTTACACAGATTGGAAATCAAGACTAGCATTCTTACCAATTATGGTAATGATAGGAACGGGAGTTTCAATTGTAAACACTAGAGCTTGGTTTGAAGCAATCTTTGGAGTAGAGTCAAGTTTCAAAAGAACTCCTAAATTAAAGATTGAGAATAGTACTGATAAGATAAAAGAAAGACTTAAATATACTGTTCCACTAGATATTCATGCTGTGTTGGAACTTTTAATGGGAGCATATTGCTTTTTCTGCGTATATCTTTCCTTCATAGTTGAGAAACCTTTCATCATAGGTTTTCTAGTTGTCTATGGTGCTGGATTCCTTTTTGTTTCCTTAAATACATTGAAGGAATCATTATGGAGATTTCAAGGAATGTTTTCAAGCAAGAAAGCAGTACAAGCTGAAATTGCTTGACCCTGCAAGTCGTTATAAATAGGTTGTAAAAGTTACGGGATAAATATGAGTGAAAAAGTTTATTGTGCTAATTGCTTGCACTGTGTAGTGGTAAGACATTTTGAATCAGAACAAGATAAATACATTCTGAGAGTGAAATGTAGTAAAAAGAAATGGTCTAAGAGATCAGGTGAAGAAAAACTTTATAAATACTTCACTGTTGCAAGACGTATGCAAGCTGATTGTGAATACTATGAGCAGATGGGCGAAATCCTTCCTTATATCAAGAATCTAAAGAAAGAACTTCCCATCAAAGATGAAATTTATTTGGTAAAAAGCCCAAGTTAGAGGCTTGTCTTGCTAGCATTCAGGTCTTCCCAGTTTTTTGAACTGAACAGGAAGACCAGTTTTCATGTCCCTGTCCCAATTCTCACCGATACCCTAAAAATATCTTCTTCCTATTACGGAAAAAAGCTCACTGAAAATGGTAGTTTCCCGAGGAGAGTTGTCATTGGCGAAGCTCTTTTCCTAGATAATAAAGATAAAATCTTGTCTCCTGTGAATGGTATTGCTACCAAAGAAGGAGAAACCATTCAACTAAGAATTGATGGTGAATTAAACTTTAGAGCAAGATTTGAAAAAAAAGAATTCACTTTTTTAGAAATGAAGACTAAACTAGATAGTCTTGGTATAGTTTCCTTAGATTTTTCTGGTTATCTTTTATCAGACCTATTAGAAAAGTTTAAAGCAAATGAAGACTCAATGATTGTCTTTGCTCCGTTCACCAGAGAAAATTTTTTAGACTATCATGGAAGAATTCTTGCTCATCATAAGACTGAATTAGAATCCTTAAAATCTAGTTTGAAGAAATTTTTTTCCAAAGCAAAGGTAATGGATTATCTATCAACAGATAAACCAGAATATTCTTACCCTCAAGGAACTCCTAAATTTTTCTTAAACAAATACTGTGGTGTAAACATAGAAAGCGAGTTTCCCATTGAAAAAGTATTGTACTTAGGGCCTGAAACAATTTATTATATGATTCAAGCATTGTTCTATAATGTTCCATTTCAAGAAAGATTTCTTTCAGTTACAATCATCAATAAAAAAGGATTTTTGGAAGGGGAGACTAAAGTCTATAGAGTCAAGAATGGAACAAATTTATTTGAGTTCTTAAATCAAATAAAACAAACTTATGGGTATAAGTATTATACAATCAATTCCTTCTACGATAGCCAACCAGTTTATGAAATTGGTTCCGATTTTATCTTTGATATATATAGACATCATGCAATAATCATTTGTGAGAAGATATATAATGAAAGTGAAGAAGGAGTTTGCATTGATTGTAACGACTGTTCCTATTTTTGTCCAGTGAATGCTAATCCAAGAGTTCTTTTAGAAAAAAACAAGTCAGGTTTTAAAAAAGATCTATGTTTAGAATGTGGATTATGTTCTGTGTTTTGTCCTGCACATATTGATTTTTCAGTGAAGATATTTGATGTTAAAAAGGAGAAACTAGATGCCATCTCACAAAGTATCACTGACAAATAGAGGCTTTAAGATACTTTCTACTGATATTAGTGTTGATAGCTTAAGCCTTTTGTTTTTGGCAATCATGATTTTTTTGAATCTTTTTATCCAACCAAACCTACTGATAGTGTTTATTCCGATGATGATTTTATCTGGTGCATATTATTTTTTTCATAGGTTTAAAGTTGGTTACTTATACCCAATTGGATTTTTATATCAATTGTTTTTATTTTTTATCATCACTCCAAATTTTGGTTTAAATATTTTGAGCCTACTAGTATCGTTAAGCGTTTTATTTTTATTATTATACTTTGAAAATCCATTTAGAACACTATACTTTCCAATTGGTTTGTTTCTATCACTTATCGCTACAAGCGTTTCTTTAGTATTTAGATATTACAATGATACTTTTCTACAAATAAATTCAAAGTTGATTAGATTTGAAGATACTACTATCAGTGGGCAATTTTTTAAGACTACATTCTTAGAAAATGGATTTCCTGCAGAAACATTTTCTTTCTATGAACTGGGTGGACTATTCTCCATTCTTCTGATTGCCCCCATTTTTTTAAGACAATTCAGCTTAACCTTGGACAGTTTATTATATTTTGGTTTTTTAATGATAAGTGCTTTCTATTATAGGTTTGATATGGAGATTTTTGGCGGAAAAGTTTTTACATTAGCTACTTTGTTCTATTTAATTCTATCTGCACCAGGAAGAAATTTTGGTTTTTCGTACCTTTTTGCTGGATTAACTGTTTTTTTATCTTCAATAATAATTTATTGGTTTGTGCTTGAAGTTTATGTTTTACCTCCAATCCTTGTAATAGTGATTTACTTTTTTGTGCAGAGTATCTTCTTTAAGATTGTAAGTGAAGTTGAAGTGAAGAGACTGCCTTTGTTAGGTAAGATTTTAGAAAGATGAACCATCTATTAGATTTAATTTCCCAAGAAAATATAATTTATGATTTGAATGCTTCTAGTAAAGAAGAGGTTATTAGAAAGTTAGTTTCCCATGCTAAAGAAACCAACTTAATTGAAGAATATTGTTTTGATGACATCATCCATTCACTAATGAATCGAGAAAAGTCGATGTCAACAGGAATTGGAAGTGGAGTAGCAATTCCACATTGCTCAGTAAACACTGTTAAAGAATTAAAAGTAGTGATTGGAATTTCAAAAGAAGGAATTCCATTTGAGTCTATAGACAAACTTCCAGTTCATATTTTCATTTTACTTATTGTTCCAAAAGATAAATTCCAAGATCATATCAAAACTCTTGCACTGATTGCAAAAACTTTAAATCATAAAGAAGAACGAGAGAAATTTATTCAATCCAACAATTACGAAGAAATCATTTCTGCCTTTGGTAGCATTGAAACAAAAGTATAATCTTTTGAACTAGAATCAATGTACTGATTATGAAAAGATTTCTAGAAGAATTTTTTTCAGGTCTTATTTTCTTAATATTTTTAACGTTAGTTATTTCCATCTTAGTAAGCTTAAGAGTAAGTCTCGTTGAATTTGATAGCAATGATTCAAGAATTGATATCACTCAGATTCAAGAAAGTGAAAGTATGATCAGTTCTATTAAACGAACTTTTTCAATAGTATCAACATTTAATTTCGGAAAAACAAAAACCGGCGAAGATGTTCTGGAGCATTTAAAGAAAAGAGTTGAGCCAACAATTTCTCTTGCACTATTTGCTACAATTCTAGGTTCTTTTTTGGGAATTCTGATTAGTTTGTTAATTCACTATAAATGGCATCGGCTAGAATTCTTTTTTAAAGCTTTCTTCTATTCCATTCTTTCAACGCCTATCTTTGTTGTTGGAATAATTTTATTCATTGTATTTGGAATTCTGATTCCGGTATTTCCCCCTGGAGGATTTGAATCGGGAAAGATAGCATTTTTAGTTTTGCCTGGAATAACTTTGGGGTCAAGGGTGCTAGCAAGGATTTATTTTTTTACAGGTGAACTAATGGTTTCAGAGAAAAATTCTCAGTTAAGTTTTAATCTAGAAGCAATGGGCTTTAGCAAGTTTAGAATAATCTTTAAATATAGTTTCTATAAAATTTTTCCAGTGATATTAATTGTAATTATGTTAGAGTTTGCTTCTCTTGTCTCTGGTGCAATGATTGTAGAAGAGATATTTGCATTTCCGGGAATAGGTAAATCTATCTATTATGCAATCAAGGTTATGGATGAAAATTTGTTGAGAGCAGTTTTGTTTTATACAGGTGTTTTATTCTATATAGTAAATAAAACAGCAAAAGTTTTGCAAGTAAAACTAGTTGGGTAGAATTTTGAATTGGAGAGTTCTTTTTATTATTATATTCTTAATTGGAATATTTTATGGAAGACCAATTACTGTAAATCTAGATGAGTCAATGCTCCCTCCTTTCCAGAGTCTATCAGCACCAATTGGAACTGATAAACTAGGAAGAAATTTATTATCTCTTTTCTCATATGGAATCCTAACTGCTGCGTTAGTCGCAATTCCAAGTAGGATAATAACAATTTTCTTTGCAGCAATTCTATCTTTTTTAGGATTTTCAACTAGTGTCTATATTAGAAAAATCATAGATATATTTTCCAATGTTTTCATTTCATTACCTTCCCTTCTTGTCTCACTGGTAGTAATAGCAAGTCTTGGAAAAAATTTTATGACATTCTTATTTGCAATTATGATAACAGATTGGGCATTAGCCTATGAAATCATAATTGCAAGACTAGTTACAATAGAAAGCAGTGGTTTTGTGAATTCCAGTAAGAGAATGGGGGCTACAAGCTCTTTTGTAATTAAAAGACATTTAATCCCTGAAATCAAAGAAACATTGAAGATACTTATCGAAACAGGAATGCCTTCTGTGATCATGACAATTGCAATCTTTAGTTATTTCGGATTAGATTTCGGAACAGAATTTTTTGGACCAGGACTTGGAGAACAAATTTCTTTTTCTAGGGATTATGTTTTTCAAGCACCACTCACAATCATTTCTCCCATGCTTGGAATATTTTTGCTTTTAAACTTCTTCTCAAGAAAAAAAATATAACCTATCTACATTGCTATATTAATCATTAAATAGAACATAGCACCATTTGGATTAAAAGTATATCTTTGATTCGGATCAGAAGAGAGAGGGTTATCTCTAATATTTCTAATTGAGTCACCAGCTTTGAGAAATGAAAACCCAGTTATAATTGATACATAATCATTAAGATCATACATCCAAGTAAAACCAAGTTCTCGATACACTTCTGATCCTAAATAGGTTTTATTCTTATAAGACATGCCAGAACAATTTTCAGTTGAGCTGATTGTAGCGTTAGTTCTTTCACTGCAACTTCCAAGACCACCAGTATTAGCATCTCCACTAACGCCATACCAAGCATCTTCTCGAACTGCTTTCTTATGAATGAATCCAGAAATAGTAAATCTTCCAAATCTATTATTGATAAATGTAAAATTCAAATTACTGGTTCTAATATTCTTTAAAGCAATATTCTCAGCTTGTCCTGCTATCGTATTCCAGTAAGGAAAGGTTGAGAACCTAGGATTAGGCAGAAGCTGGAAAGTAGAATTACTTCCATCTTGTCGATTACTATCGCCCGACGAATAGGTGTAGCCAAGACCAATTCTCTGGCTGCCAAAACTATTTGTAAAAGTATAACCTGTTTGAAAGCTATGAAACTGACCGGTATATTTAACACGCTCAGAAGTAGGATAAGAACCAATTCTTGCGATTACATCTTTAGTAAATTCTGGATCGAATGATTTATAAATTCTTTGTCCACTAAATCCTGACTGCCAAGCACTTTCAATTGTCCAATCTAAATTCTTATCTTGTGGTAAAGCGTTATTCGCTGTTCTATTGGTTAGTCTAAATCCAAACGTCAGAACATCGTCTCTTTGTCTGGATCTAGAATTGGAAGCTACATCTTCATCTTTGATTGTTTCACCGAGGAACGCTGGTTGGTAGTTGAAAGGATTTCCTGCATAAGTTTTAGGAATCCATTTTTTATATATTCCAAATCCATAAAGATCTAAAACTAAATTGAACAATTTTAGACTGTTATAAGAACCTGCAAGATATGCATCATCTATGCTGCCTGTTCTTCTACCATTTGATGTAAGAAGTCCATTGGGTCCTCCAAACTGATCAGAAATTTTTACACCAAATAAATTAGAATCAAAAACTTTAGAGTTGAACGTTAGGCGAACTCCATCAAAACTCATAGGATTTGTGATCCAATTCGCGCCCCCTATCATTCTTTGATCACCAAACGATAGTATTTGTCTTCCGATACTAAGTTTTAGTGGAACATCGGGATGCTTCAAAATCGCGAACGCTTCTCTAATATCAGTATTGTTTTGTGCTACGCTAGAAGTACTTTGAGTTGGATCAAATTGAGTTGCAGTACTGGTAAAAAAATATTGCCTGTCCCCTGTAGGAGCTCTTTGAGAACCTCCCCAAACCCTAGCATCTTGGATATTGATTTTGAAACTCAAGTATGGACTTGGATCCACTAAAAACCAAACATTAGATGTTTGCAAAACCCTATTTAGATAGTCATCTGTTTTAGAATTGAAGTCTAGATTTTGTCTAGACTCAAATCTTGGTCTAATCAAGAATCCAATTCTTATCCAATCAGTTAGCCACATTTTTTCATTTTGGGAAAGTTGCTTAGAGTGGTTTGGAGTTAATAAATAATTTCTAGTAAATTCTGAATCTAAACCATTCTTTTTCATTGGTGAAGCAATATTCTTTTTATTTTCTTCAGATTTATTTTCTATACCAGAATTTTTTTTTAGTTCTTCTAAGGCTTTTAAATTTTCATCAATTTTTTCTTTATCAGCCTTTAATTTTAATTCTAATTCTTGAAATTTTTCTAAATTTGAATCTTTAGAGTCTGAATTATTTTGAGCTATAAGTGAATTTGAGTAGAGTAAAAAAAAGAAAAGTGTGTAATAAGTTAATTTCATCATTAGTTGTAAAACCAAAAAAATATATTATAAAATTACATGAAATCTTTGGGCATATAAATTTTCTATTAATTAAACTTAGATTTCAAATTTAATATATATAGTAGCTATCAAAATAATTACACATCGCTTTGACTAGAAGTATGTAACGATTGAATTTATTGAAATTGAAAGGGTAATTACTTTTGGCAATTGGTATAATATTTTCAAGAAGAAGACGAATTATGAACTTTTATTTTCTTGCAAAATTATTATTTGAGTTTATTCTCGCTGATTAGATTAAATATTTATAAAGCTAAGTTTAAATCGTTGCATTGGAGTTAATTTTGATTATTTTTAGAACAATAATTTTATTTCTAATAGTTTTGTTTTTAACATGTAGTGAAAAAAAAAAATTAAAGAAACCACCCCTAGCAATCAAAGGAGTTATAGATTTAACAAATTGGGATTTTGAAAAAGACGGATCTGTTTCCTTGATTGGGGAATGGGAGTTTTATTGGAGTCATTTCTTGAATCCACAAGAAAATGATAATCTTCTAAAACCTAATTATACAAATATTCCTCATTTGTGGAATGATATTGTTGGGTATTCAAACTTCGGATTTGCATCTTACAGACTTAAAGTAATTACTAAAAAAGAAAAAGATTTAGCATTGGTAGTTGGAGAACAGAATACTGCATTTGATTTTTATCTTAATAAACTTTTAGTATCGTCTAGCGGGAAACCAGCTAAAACTAGGGATGAAACAATTCCAAGTCATTATAGTTTCGTACAAAAACTTACTCTGATTGATACTATTGATGATAAACAGGAATATGAAATCATTTTAAATTTGTCTAACTTCCATTCAGTCTATGGAGGCTTTTGGAATTTTATAAGAATAGATTTGGAGAAAAATATTTATAAACAAAGGGAATATAATTTATCAATTGATTTTTTTCTTATTGGTTCACTCGTAATGTTCAGTTTTTATCATTTTGGATTATTTTTAAATCGAAGGAGGGATACTTCTCCATTATACTTCGGTTTGTTTTGTATAATCATTGCATTTCGAATCTCTGTAGTTGGTAATCGATTTTTGATTCAATTTTTCCCAGATATTTCTTGGATAATCACTAGAAAGATTGATTTTTTTTCTTTTTACTTTGCTGTTCCTATTTGGACACTTTTTACTAATAATTTCTTTAAACTAAATAAAACGATAATGAGAGGTGGAATAATTTTTGGGTCTCTTTTATCTCTTTGTGTTATAATTCTGCCTGAAAGAATTTATGAACTAACGTTAGTTCCTTATCAAATATTCTTTGTTTTATTTATTGGCTATGTAATAGTTGTAGTATTTCTCGCACTTTTTAGAAAAGAAGAATTTGCTTTCCCATATTTGTTGGGTGGAGGCATATTCTTTCTATTTGCAATTTTGGACATTATTCGTACTGTTTTACTTTTGGACACTCCGAATTTAGCACCATTTGGATTATTTATTTTTACTTTTATTCAATCATATATACTCTCACAGAAATTTTCGATTTCGTTTTTGAAATCTGAAAATCTTGCTGAAGCTTTGTTTAAGTTGAATTCAGCAAATTCAAAATTTGTTCCTACTGAATTTTTAAGTTTATTAGAAAAGAAAGATATAACTGAAATAAAACTAGGTGAAAAAATCCAACAGGATATGACGATACTTTTTTCTGATATTCGAAATTTTACTGAATTATCTGAAACTATGAGTGCGGATGAAAATTTCAAATTCATCAATGCCTATTTAAAAAGAATGGGACCGATCATTCGATCAAACAATGGGTTTATCGATAAGTATATTGGTGATTCTATCATGGCTCTTTTTTCAGGTCAAGTCTCTGATTCTATTAATGCTGCACTTGAAATTCAGAAAGCACTAACAGTGTATAATAAAGAAAGAGTTAATGATAAATATGAACCATTCCAAATTGGGATAGGGATACATAAGGGAAATCTAATGCTTGGAACAATTGGTGAGTCTGAGAGGATGGAAGGTACTGTCATTTCTGATGCAGTTAACTTAGCTTCTCGTTTGGAAGGACTAACTAAAATTTATGGATGCTCAATTATTATTTCAGAATCGACTTTCTTTAGTGTTGCAGATCATAGTAATTATAAGTATAGAATTCTTGATACAATACGAGTAAAAGGAAAAAAAGAGCCAGTTACAATTTTTCAAATTTTTTCAGAAAAGGAAATTGAACAATTTGAAGATTTCGAAAAGATTAAAAGTATGTACGAAAAAGCGCTTGATTTTTATCGTTCACAAAATTTCAAAAAAACGATTAGTATATGTGAAGAAATATTGAGTGTAATCCCAATCGATAAACCAACTGAAGTTTTACTCCACAAAACAAAGATACTAATAAATGAGAACTTCAACGGTGATTGGGATTCTATAACAACGTTAATCGAAAAGTAAATTTGAATATTCTGTTATTAAGAATAGATTGCATTTAGCTATGTAATTACTTTTGCTGATTTCAATTACCGCATAACGCATTCTTATAGTAAATTCATAAAATAAAATTTATAAATTATATTTCAAAAAAGTAATATTTAAAAACTTATTTTGCTTGATTAATTTCAAAAAAATAGTCATATAGATTGATGAGATTGGTATTGATCCTGTTGATTTTACTAGTCAACTGCAATCCTATTGTAAGAAGAAATTTACTACCACTATTAGGTCTTACGATCGGAGCCAATAATGATACTGTCTTGCCATCAGTTGTAAGCATCATTCCAACAACTTTGGATAAAACAAAAGCACTTCCAGTCATTGATAAAAATCAAAAAATTACGATTACATTTAATAAAGATATGGATACTTCAAAGTGTATGACAGTATCTCAAAACGATATCATTCTTTCTGGTAATTCTACAAATTGGACAAATTCTAAAACAGCTATTATCTCACCACCAAGTTCAGGTTGGAATATTAGTATTTTTCAAGAACAAAAAATTTCTTTGAGTGATTGTTCGGATCCAAAAGGAAATTTAGCAACAAATGTTACCCAAAGCTATTTAATTGCAGATAGTTTGATGCATGTCTCAGTATCGGGTAACGATAGCAATTCAGGTAGTAAAGAATCACCCAAATTAACTCTTTCAGGTGGTATTTCTGGAATAGGACAATGTTCAACAACTTGTGCAGTATTAGTAAGTGCAGGAAATTATTTTGTTACTTCAAATCAAATCGTACCTCTAAATATATCTTTATTTGGAGGATATACAACAGATTGGTCAGATAGAAATATATCATCAGATGAAAGCAACTATAAGACGATAGTATTCGATAGTAGGAGTATTGGAGGTTCTAGTGAATCCACACAAATCTCTATATTCTATTTTACAGAAGGTGCATATAGTTTAGAGAAAACGATTTTAGAAGGATTTACTCTTCAGAGCGCTTCTACAAGTAGTCCAGTCAATAACTATTCTAGTGCTGTCTATGTAAATTCAAGCCTAGCTACAGGAGTTTCCATACGATTCAATAAATTTGTTGGTGGTGTTGGTTCAAGTGTTTTGCGGACTGGTTATGGAGTTTTCACTACAAATACTTCTACAACTGCAATCTTTGGGAATATCTTCACAGGGGGAACAGGTGAAGGAGATTTTACATGCATTCGAACTGAAAATTCTACAAATACATTCATTAGTACTAACACTATAGTCAACGGTAACACAAACGGAAATATTTTCGGTATTAATACCAATAACTCTACTACTAGTTTGATTCAATCCAATAACATCAGTGGTGGAACTACTACTTCCGTGGGAATTTCAGCAGGACTAAGCATTGGTGGCGATTCAGTAGTTCAGTACAACTCAATTATAGGACCGATCAATACAGTATCAAATTCATCAGGAATTAGAATCGTTAGCGGGAATTCAATCGTTATTGATTCCAATCCTCTCATCAAAGGAGGAGAATGTACTTCAACTGGTTGCAATAGCTCAGGAATTAGAATCGCTGGAACAATTACCAATTTAGTTATTTCTAAAAATTCATCAATAGTGGGAGGAACTTGTTCTATTGTAAATTGTGAATCCCAAGGAATCAAATTCGTTACTGCAACGGTAACAAATTTTCAAATCCAAGAAAATTCTTTCCAAAGTGGATCAGCTGTTTCAAAAAGTTTTGGACTTGAATTCAGTTCAGGTACAATTTCAACACTGAATATTATAGATAACACAATTGCAACTGGAGCTGGCGATACTTCAACTGGAATTGAATATGCAAATTTAATGAATGCAACGAACTTTATACTAACGAATAATACCATTAGAGTAGGTAGTGCATCAAGCACAAGTACAGGACTCAACGTTAATCCATTAACTTTATCAGCTTTACTAATCTATAGAAATACAATTCAAATAAATGGACTATCAAGTTCCTCTAATGGCTTATTGTTAGAAAATCTAACTAGCACAACTACATTCATTGCTTCCAATTTAATAATATCATTTCTAGATAGTGCATTTTCATTAAACACAATTTCTGGTATCGTAATTGGTGCTTGCAATTCAACTCCTAACGCAACATTGATTTATGGGAATACAATTTATTTGAATAGTAGAACAACAATCCAAGAAGCTAATATCGAAATCGATGGTGCAAATTGTCGTCCACAAATTGCTTATAATCTTTTTAGAATTCTTGTTAATACTCCTACTCTACCCTTATGTATTAAGACTAGTGTATTAGGAACTGGTGATCCATTATCATTAAATAAAAATTCTTTCCAAGGTTGTAGTTTAGCTTATGTTCAAAGATCGGGCTTGACCCACAATCAATTTTGTTCAGGGGATTTTGGGCAAGGTGGAGCTTGTGGAACTACACTGACTACAGCAGGAATTTCAACTTCTCTGAACAATATTGATGCACCAGTATTTACGAACGTTAGTTCCAATGACTTCACTATTCAACCAAGCACACCAAGTTCTATTTTGAATGGCATTGATGCAACTGATATTTCTGTCTTTGGTACGTTTAATCTAGATAGAAATGGAAATGTAAGAACTATTGGTTCTGCACTAGGAGCTTATAGATAAATTCTTTCCTTGCAATTTTGTACCTTAACAAAATTGTAACTTTATGAATCCAATTTTTGCAGTTCTATTGAGCTTCCTAATTTATTTCCTTGGCTATCGTTATTATTCTAAATGGATTGCAGAAAAAATTTTTAAGCTATCGGGAAAAGAAGTAAAGACTCCAGCTCATCTTAAGAATGATGGAATTGACTATGTTCCCACAAAACCCTCTGTACTATTTGGTCATCATTATGCATCCATTGCGGGGCTTGCACCAATTTTAGGTCCTGCAGTCGCAGTGATTTGGGGTTGGCTTCCTGCAATGCTTTGGATTGTGCTGGGAGGAATCTTCATTGGTTGTGTGCATGATTTTGGTTCCCTTGTTGTTTCTATCCGAAATGATGGAAAGTCAATTGGACAGGTTGCAAGTGATGTAATTGGAAAAAGAGCAAGATCACTATTTCACGTGATAATATTTTTTCTAGTTTCCCTAGCAATGGGTGTGTTTGTGTTAGTGATTGCAGGTCTATACTCAGCACCTCCTAAAGAAAAACCTATTGTGCAGATAGAATCAAAAATCATAAGCCCTGAGGAAGTTAAAAAGCAACATGACTCTGGTGAGTTAAAAAAAGCTTCTCAGTTAAAGAATAATTTTCCAGAGTCCGTTGTGCCAACGTTAGCTCTAATGTTTGCGGCAGTTATTGTAGGTTATCTACATTATAAGAAAAATTTTTCCTTAGGAATGCTTACAACTGTTAGTCTTATCATCATCATGGTTATTATATATTATAGTATGACAAAAGAGTTTTTAGAATTCACAGGACTTGGGGATATTGAAAAAGCTCCTTCCACTGAGACTTGGAAATGGATACTCATTTTTTATGCTTTTATTGCTTCTGTTACTCCAGTATGGTTATTGCTTCAGAGTAGAGATTATATCAATTCTTTCCTTTTGTATTTAGGAATTATCCTTGTGTATCTGGGATTTTTCAAAGGTGCATTCTTAGGGAATTTTAACTCGTTTCACACAGAAGCAATTCGTTCAGAGTCCATTGGTTTGGATTTAATTCCTTTTGTATTTATCACAATTGCATGTGGTGCTGTTTCTGGATTTCATGCGTTAGTTAGTTCGGGAACTACTGCAAAACAAATTGATGTAGAGAAAGATTCTAGGATCATTGGTTATGGTGGAATGATTGGTGAATCCCTTCTTGGACTAACCTCAGTGATTGCTTGCACAGTTGGTTTTGCGAGTGATGCAGAATGGAATACCTACTATCGTTCATGGTCAGGTCTTCAAGGACTTAGTGTTCAAGTAGGAGCATATATCAATGGCACGGGAAAATTTTTAGCTAGTCTTGGAATATCAGAAGATTTTGGTCAAGGATTTATTGCACTCATTGTGATAAGTTTTGCTCTTACTTCGTTGGACTCTGCTACAAGACTTCTTAGATATAATATAGAAGAGATTGTTCATTCCTTTGAAAATGAGACTCTAAATAAAATTTTTGCAAATCGATATTCTGCAAGTATCATCGCTTGTTTATCAATCGCATTCTTTGCATTTTTAAAGATTGAAGTGAATGGTGTTCCTAAACCTGCAGGTCTTGCTTTATGGAAACTATTTGGAACAACGAACCAATTGCTTGCAGGCCTCTCACTACTTGTGATTACAATTTATCTATTTAGAAGTAAATCGAATTCACTCATCACTTTTATACCTATGATCTTTATACTAATCGTTACTCTTTGGGCGATGGGTGAAAATTTCTTAGAGTTTAGTTTTGGCAAATCCCCTAGTATCCTACTTTCCATTGTAGGTGGATTACTAATTCTACTTACTCTTTGGTTATTATGGGAAGGATTCCAAGTATATAGAAGAGAAAAAAAGTTATAATTTAACAATTACTAGCAAGTAAATAATTTACTTTCTTAGAAAGATTGATAAGAATATGTATATCTAGATTTCTATTGTAATTGAAAATGAAGTAATTATTCATTGGTTTAGATCATTTTTGATAATAACTGCCTGTGAATTTTTTGCTTAAGCAAAAAAGACAGCGGCAGGCTTATCTTTATTGACTAGATTTGGTATCTAGCTTTAGCTACGCTTCGCTATTAGAAATCTGAGTATATGATTCGATACTTTATAATCTTTATAATACCACTTTTTCTTTTTCAATGTAATTTTGAAAAGTCGAGAATCGCTAAGAGTGGTGTGATTGAGTTTAGTGATTATAAGGATTCCAAATTTTCTCCTAAAAGATTGGATGGACAATGGAAGTTTTATTGGAATCAATTTATTGACCCGAATAAAATCGAGAACGTTTATACTAATGACTTTATTTCCATTCCTGGAGTATGGAATCAGTTGCTTCTTTCTAATGGTGAAAAAATTTCAAATGGTTATTGATATGCAACTCTATATCTAAAGGTTCGATTACCTCAAGATGATAAACGTTATGCAATTAAGGTTCCTGTTTTTTCTACATCATATATAATGTGGGTCAATGGAACTAAACTGAGTCAAAACGGTATTGTAGGTAAATCAGAAGAAACTTCTATCCCAGAGAATAGACCTCAGCTAATTTTTTTTCAAAATTCTCAAAACAACAATTATGAAGTTCAAATTATTGGAATCATTTTTGCAGTTTTGGTACTATTTACAAGTGCTAAAATTTATTCTCTACCTATTCAAATATTGTTAATAATTAATTTATTAGGTGGATTATATTGCATATACAGATTAGTTATTGCAATCATTAATAAAGCAGAAGGAGCAATTTTATTCTTTATAGGTTTTGCTATACTAATAATTTCATTTGCTAACGATATACTCTATTCTTATGAAATCATCAATACTGCAAGGCTTGTGCCATTTGGACTTTTCATTTTTATATTCTCTCAATCAATTCTGTTATCAGTTAAATTTGCTAATGCATTTAGAAAGATTGAGAGAATGTCGGTTTCAATGCAAAAATTCGTTCCTAAAGATTTTTTAAGTCTTATTGGAAAAGAGAGTATTGAAGAAGTTCAATTTGGAGAACAAGTAGAAAAATTTATGACTGTTCTTTTTCTAGATATTAGAGACTTTACTAAACTTTCTGAAACAATGAGTCCCAAAGAGAATTTCGATTTTATCAATGCTATGCTAAAAAGATTGGGTCCTATTATTAGAAATCATAATGGGTTTATTGATAAATATATTGGAGATGGAATTATGGCATTATTTCCTAAAAGTCCAAATGATGCATTGAATGCTTCGATAGAAATGTGTGTTCAGTTAAATCAGTATAATCAAACTAGAGTTAATGATAATTTTGCTCCAATCAAAATTGGAATTGGGATCAATACTGGTAGATTAATTTTGGGTACGATAGGCGAAACAGAGAGAATGGAAGGTACGGTTATCTCAGATGCTGTTAATCTTGCTTCAAGAATTGAAGGATTGAATAAAAACTTCGGTACTTCAATTATACTAACTGAAACTAGTCTAAGCTACTTAGATCAAGTAGAGAAATATCAAATTAGATTATTAGGTAATGCTAATATAAAAGGAAAAATTCATACTGTAAAAATCTTTGAGTGTTTTGATCATGATAGTACTATGCTAAAGAATAAAAAGATCAAATATAAATCTAGTTTTGAGTCAGCTGTCCAACTTTATACTGATAAGAAATACAAAAAGTCGAGAACAATTTTTCAAAAACTCAAGAAACTAAGTTTAGATGATCCAGCGATCGAATATTATCTTGGAATTCTAAGTTCAATTGATCAAAAGAAATTGTTTTGATATTTAACATGAGTTCGATATAAGACTAAAAAATCTTTTGGGCGGCAGACGGGCTTTCGGCTTCGGTCAATAAATTGTATTCACAATTTATTGACCCCGCCTCTATCCCTGCCGCATTCCATAGCGTTAGCTACCATGTATAATGTGAACACTAATGTCCCCTCTATCTTATATGAGTTGTCCTGTAATAGTTTGGGCATCATCTATTAGTAGGGTCTTATCTGATTGTTTTTGATTCAACGTTTTCGCTCTGGTCGAGAAAATTGCCTTTAGGCGTAAAGACTTTTTTGTCTGTTCGCCAAAAACATAATTATTACAAAATAATTTATTGAATAATTGATAGTTATTACATAGTCAAGAAATTTCAAAAAAACAGTTATTACAAAATAATTTATTGAAAGGTTAATAGTTATTACGAAACACCAACCACAGAAAAGCTCCTACTGCTAGGACAAAGCTCCCCAACTAGAGCAATTAGAGAGAAGCCTTCGATACGAAGAAAAATTCATACAAACAGCACGACCACACCAAAACCCATGCGATGTAAACAACAAAACCCTTGCGTCCCAGATCGAAGCAGGGTCAATAAATTTCGATCACTGAGCTTACCGAAGTGCGAAATTTATTGACCGAAGCGAGAGCTGGAAAAGACGCCCAATAGTTATTAATGTGTATTCGATGTAAGAAAGCATCGAAGGAGTCCTTTGAGATAAAAAATCCTTATGCTGAGCTTACGTTATTTAAGAAATATTTTATTGTTAACTTTAAATCCCAATATAATAGAATAGAACAGAAAAAACTCCATCCATAACACAGATTGTGATGATTCCTGCAACTACAGAAAGAGTAGTGGACTCTCCAACTGCACTCGCACCTTCTTTTGTTCTCATTCCCGCAAGACAACCAATTCCTGCAACAAGCAGTCCAAATACTAAAGACTTAAAAAGTCCTGAACCTAAGTCTCTGTATGCAACTGCTTTCGCTATTTGATTCGTGAAAGTAACGAATGGGTAACCAAATGACATTACTACAATCGCTGAACCAACTAGCCCAAAAAAATTAAAGAATAGAGTTAGGATTGGGGTCATAAGCATTGCAGCAATTAATCTAGGGATAATCAAAAATTGAACTGCACTTAGTCCCATTGTGTTTAGTGCATCTAGTTCTTCACTCACTTTCATTGTTCCAAGTTCTGCAGCAAACGAAGAGCCTGATCTGCCCGCTAAAATAATTGCTGTCATGAGTGGTCCTAATTCTCTAAAGAGTGATAAAGCAACTAAATTCGCTACAAAAATCTCTGCACCAAATCTTTGCATCGGAATTGCTGATTGAAAAGACATGATTAGTCCTAAGAGAAATCCGATCAATCCAGTAATGAATAATGCTCGAACCCCAGTTGCTTCTGCAACTTTCCAAACCTCAGACCATCTAATTTCGGTTGGATTTAGAATTGATTTTAGAAATCCTATGAAGGTTTCTCCAATGAATGAAATAATATTTTTTGTTTCTTCAATATTGTTTTCAAGTTTAAGACCAATTTCTTCTACTTGATTCAGTTCAACTTCGATGTTCTCTGTGCCTAAGTCATAATCTGACTTATCATATATAGATAGCAGCTTTTGAAATTCTGTCTTCAGTCCAGTAATGGTAAATTCAGCATTATTTATCTTTGCCTTTCTTTTTATATCGTAAACAAGACCAACACCAATTCCTTCACAGATTAGTAATTCTTCAGCATTTACTAGGATCTTTTTATACTCAGAATTTTCTTTTAAAAACTCATTAACTCTATCCCAGTTAGCTGCAACAATATCTGAGTTTAAAGTTTTAGTAAGTCGTATGGTGATAGTATCACCTGTTTTTTGAATTGGTAATAGTTCAACAGTAGAAGTTGTTCCCACTGTTAACTATTTGCCATTTCTACTGCAACTCTAGCTCCATCATAAATACCTTCTCTAGAATTGCGGATAATGCATTCGTTCATTCTTACAAAGATTCCTTCTGCATCAGAAAAAAGTTTTATCATTTCTAAAGCATGATGAGGTTCTCTGCATTCCATAGTTCCTTCACCTAGTTCCATAGAACGAAAAGCTGAGGCAGCTTCATGGTCACCCACTCTTCTAATGAAAATTTTTGGGATTGGAAAGAACGCAAGTTCAGATGGTTTTGTCATAAGAATATCTGAAACACAAATGAGTTCGTCTGTTGCAGTGAATGCTTCAAAATAATTTTCAAAATGAAATACAGAAACTGAATTTCCTTCTATCTCATTTAAGTTGGAGAGCTCTCTCTGAGAAGTAAATTTTAATAATGCTTCTCTTCCAGAGATATCATCAAAAGGAATCTCTAATTGGGTCAGCTTGAGTTTTATATCCTCAGAAATTTTTTTATGATCTCCAGTGTTAATCCAAAGAAATATTTTTTTGGCTAAAAGTTTTTCTTTTAATTTTTCCAGAAGTTCAAGTGTATAATTTCTTTGAGCACCCGCCCCACCTATTGCAAGTAGAATTCTCTTTCTAAACTTTTTAGCTGCACGTTCATTTCTATAATTTGAATGTTCAATGGCGTTAGCCGCAATTTTATGAGAAACCCAATGTCCTGCAACATGTAAGTTTTCTTTAGGAACTCCCATTTCAATAAACTTTATATAGGAAGCGGGGCTTTGGACTAAATTCATTGCACCTGGAACTAATAAATAATGTTGTGGATAATTATCAGGGATCAAATGAACTACTTTTTCAAACCCACTTGCAACAGCAATTTGACCATTCAATGGATATGATGAGATATACGGATTAGTTCTTGGAATATCATTTAATAGATTCACATATCTTTCAGATAGTTCTACAGAAAATTGTAGAGAGCCAATTCCCCCTCCAGAGGTTATTTGTCCCCAAAGCCATTCTATCATACCCCCCATTTCAGAGGATGCTCTACTCATTTGGCTATAGAGTCCGTCAATGTCTTTTATAGCTACAGATTCATTGCAATTAAAAGCGAGGATATCGTGTAGATAGGTGTTGATTTTTTTGGCAACAGACCAAGTATAAATAGCGTAAGCCATTCTATGATGACCATAACCCATACGGACAGTTCCAGAAATCAAGCCTTTGCCAACGTTAGTTCCTTTTCCATCGCTTGTAATCATTCCAACTTCTGGTAATATAGAAAGTGGAACTGACGTTAGTTTCAATGGTGTGTATTCATAAAGACCATACTTTAAAAAGATGAAGTTCTTTAATATCTGAATGAAATTGGTTGAGATAAATCCAGTTTCTAAACCAAAAAGTTTCTCTTTGTTCATGGGATCACTTCTTTTTCGAGAAGAGTGTTTATATTCTCTTCAGGAGTTTTATCTTGTTCACTATCTAACCATTTGTTTGCTATGACTGATCTTCTTTTTTCTTCAAATAATGTTAGTAAGTAATTCGTAATAGTTGGTCTTCCATCTGCTTCAGCATCTTTATCCATTTGCTTCATGACTTCAATGATGTCTTGATCAGGCCAATTGGATAACATCTCAACTGCTTTTTTAGGTGGCATACTTGCAACTTTACTAGCAAGTACTTTGAGTTTGTTTTCTTTGTTTGCTTCTTCTTTTTTACGAACTTCCAATTCCCTTTCTTTTTCTTGGATACCTTTTTTAAGTTCTTCTAATCTAAGATGTTCAGCCTCAAGTTTTTCTTTATCTTGATTTAGTTCTGATTTTTGACGTTCAATTTCAGACATAACCTCAGTGAGCTTTTCTCTTGATTTTTCAATCTCTAGTTTTTCCACCTCAGTTGGTGATTCTTGATCCCAATTAATTGAAGATGGTTTTTTTGCAAGAGCAGGGATGAGTTCATCAGCTTCAATTAGACCATAATAATCAAAAAGAAAAAAACCAACTGTAAGTAAAAATAATATGAGTAGAATCAAATAGAAGACTCTTACTCTTTCTGTTAAAGTTCCCATAAACACCTCATTATGAATACTCTTTGATAAGTTTATCAAGTCTTGCAACTCTCTCATCTAACTCTGAGGTCTTATTGCAAAGACTAGTTAACGACTTAGAAATTCTAAGTTCCCTTGGATCTATATCCTCAGTTAAATTCTGAACAAAACTAAAATAACGATTATTTTTTGAAGCTTTCATAGTAGTCTTTGAGGAGTTCATATCCTGATTTTTGCTCTTTTTTTCCTGAACTGTCATTCTTCTTAAGTTTAGGTTTTGCAGCCTGCTCCAAAGTTTGGGGAATAGCATCTTCATATTTTAATTTCCTTTTATCCAACAAATAATCTTTGCTATTCAAATCATCTTCTTCCATTCTTTCTGAACGGAAGATTCTTTCTCTAAATTCTTTTTCTCTCTTTCTCTTTATGATCTCAATGACTTCAGCTTCTTTTCTAGCTTCATTTAGTTTTGCTCTTGCTTCATTTAAAATTTCATCTTCTGATTCAATCGTTCTTTGAAGTTGTTCGTTTTGTCTATTCAAGCCTTTGATATAACCATCATAAACCCTAAGATAGTTAATATCATAGGAAATGTCTTTAGCAAAATTCTTATAAGCTTCTTGAATCAGTTTTTGGTTTTCACTAATGTCCATTGCAAGTTTGTTAACTCTACCTGCAATTAGGGAAAGTTTTCGAATCTCTTCTTCAACTTTTCTTTCTCTAAGTTTTTGAACTGTAGCTAAATTAAACTTGAATCCTTTCATGATTAGTATTCCTCTTCAACACTAAACATTGCAGAAAGTTTTGAAACTGTTTCTGCATAACTAAATCTAGCATCTAGTCTTTGTTGTAAGAATTCATCTATTTCAGATTTCTTATTGATTGCAAGATCAATCTTTGGATCAGAGCCTTTGACATAAGCATTCAATTGAATTAATTCTTCAGCAGAATTATAAACACTAATTAGCTCTCTTAAAAACCCAGCATACATAAACTGGTCTTCTTTGACTACACTTTGCATTACTCTTGAAAGAGAGCCCGGAATATCAATAGCAGGATAGAAATTTTTCTCAGCTAGTTTTCTAGATAATACGATATGTCCATCTAGATATCCTCTAACTGCATCAGCAATTGGATCATTCATTTCATCAGGTTCCGTTAGGATCGTATAAAATCCGGTTATGGTTCCACCGCTTGGACTAGTTCCAGAACGTTCCACAAGCCTAGCCATTCTAGCAAAAACAGAAGCAGAAAATCCTCTAGTGATTGGAGGTTCCCCAAAGGATATAGATATTTCTCTATTAGCATGAGCAAAACGAGTGAGTGAATCCATCATTAAGTTTACATGATAACCTTTATCTCTAAAATACTCAGCTGCTGTAGTTGCGAGTAACGCACAGTTTAGTTGTTGCATCTTTGGTGAATCGGATGTAGCAACAAAAACAACAGTTTTAGCAAGAGCTTCATCACCAAGGTCTCTTTGTAAAAATTCATTTACTTCTCTTCCACGCTCACCTACAAGAGAAATAATGTTGATATCAGCGTTAGTGTATCTTGCTATCATTCCTAGTAGTGTGGATTTTCCGACACCAGATCCAGAAAAGATTCCAATTCTTTGACCACGACCAATGGTAAGAACTCCATCTATAGCTTTAACACCCGTAACTAACTTATCTTTAATGATTGGTCTTTCCAATGGATTTACGGGATTATTATCGGGAAATCTTTCTTCATCAGAGATTATGATTCCTTTTCCATCGATTGGTTTTCCCGCACCATTGATGATTCTTCCTAAAAGTTTTTCGCTCACAGCAAGACTAAGTTTTTTTCCTGAAGAAAAAACAGATGCTTTTGGGTAAATCCCTTCCACTTCGCCTAGAGGCATGAGTGTGTATTTATGTCCATCAAAACCAATCACTTCACATTGTAGAAAACTCTTCTTATCATGTCTCTCTACATCCATGATTTCACCAACTCTAGAATCTGGTGGACCTTGGGAATAGATTACATTTCCAACAACTCTAGTGACCTGCCCACTTTTACGAATAGGCTCAGTGCTTTCTAGAATCGTTTGGTATTTTGAGAGAACATCAATTTTCTCTGTGAATTTTTTTTCAATCATAGTCTATTAAATTGGCTCAGCATTCCTAATTGCTTCTTCAATTTCTTTCAACTGTGTAGATATTCTTGCATCAATTGCACCAACATCAGTTTCAATGATTACTCCACCTCTATCCACTCTTGAATCTTCATAGATATTTACTTTTCTAAGTGATTCCATGAGTTTAATCAATTCATCTTTGTGTGCAGTTGTAATTTCAAGATCAGAGAAATTCACTCTGATATCTACTCTGTCTCTATCTTTGATTCTCTTCAATGCTTCACGAATATTGTTTAAAACAATTTCTTTACGTTCAATGATTTCATCTTTAATTACCTTGCGAGCAATGATTAGGATCATTTCAACCATTTGTTTTTCAGATGCCTGAATGATATCTTCACGAATATCAATCGCTTTACCAACGATAGTTCCTAGTCTGTCAATGAGTCTTCTAACTTCTGCCTGACCTTTTTTGAATCCGACCTCACGACCAGCATCGTATCCTCTTTGGTATGCCTCATGTTCTATCTCTGCAACTTTCATCTCAGCTTCTTTAATCATGCGCTCGACTTCAAGTTTTGCTCTATCTAGAATTTGTTCTGCTTTAGACTTACCAGTATCTTCTTCAATCTTCACTTTCTCTTTGGAATCTTGAATTAGTTGAAAGGCTCTGGTCTTACCTTCTTCGATGATTTGTTCTGCCTTGGTCTGAGCCTCAGCTTTCATTTGTCTAATTTGTTCTTCAGTTTCTTGACGATAACGTTCTAACTCTTGCTCAATTTCATCAATCGATGGACCTTGGTATTGTTCGATGATATTACCTTCGGTATCTACCTCAAACTCTTCCTCCACCTCACTTTTGTGGAATTTGCGATATTTTTCTGAGATTGCAATTTCGATGTTATCATGTGCTTCTGCAATTTGGATTGGCTTGAAAACTAGTTTAGCCATTTATTTTACCTTCCACAATTTAATTTTTCCTGTTTCTACAGATCGATTTAAAGTTTCAATGATTGCTTTTTGAGCTTCTTCAATCTCAGCTAAGGAGATTGGACCCATTGAATCCATTTCTATTCTGATTTGCTTTGATAGCCAAGGATCACATCTTTCCATAAGTTTCTCTCTAGTATCATTTTCGATTCCTTTGAATGCACAGGCAAGCACAATCGGATGAAATGATGTCAAAAAATTCGTAAGTGAGGTTCTACCAATAAACATTAAATCATGAATTGTGTAAAAATGCTCATCAATTGAACTTGCAAATTTAGGATTTTTTTCTTTGATTTCAGAGAATAATTTTTTTGATAGATTCGGGCTGATTCTAGAGAGAATTTCAGCGACTTTTTTTCCACTTCGGTTTCTAACCTTGGAGACGATTTCTCTACTTTCAATCAAATCATATTTAAAAAATAAAAAACTTTCAAGCTCAGATCTCAATGCTTCTGAATAAAAATCAACTTTTTGAATTTCTTCAAAGATTTGCTCTCTGATTTTTTGAGGATAATCTTCCACAAGTTGTGAGGCTTCATCGGGATCGGCAAAGCACATGACCATTGCAATGGTTCTAGGAGTTTCATCTCCAAGAATGAGTTCAAGTTCTTCTTTTTTCTTTTTCTTCAATTCCTGAATTGGAAAAGATTTTGAAGTGTTTGAAGTAAGTTTCCATTCTTCAACTTTAGGTTTAGAAAAATCAGTCTGTCTTTTTTTAGGTTTAGAAATTGATTGACCAAGTTCTTCGTTGAAAGAATTTAAGACCTTTCTTTCTTCATTGAGAGTAGGTTTTTTAAGCCCACTCATTTTCTTCATGAGCTTTTCAAGTTCCTCAGTGGAAAGTTTTTCTAAGACTTCCTTGGGTATATGTTCCCCAATAAGATTGAAAAGTATTGCTGCTTTTTCTGAAGCCTTAGTATTTCCCACAGGTTAGTTACTCTCCTCTTCAGAGAGCCAGGTTCTAAGAAGTTGGGCAACATCTTCTGGCTTCTCTTTAGCCATTTGAATTGCATTTTCAAGCAATTCTTTTCTCATCTTATCATCAGGAGACATTTCTAGTTCAGCATCTCCTGTTTCCATTACACGTAAAGCAGCTTCTCTCATCATTTGTTGTTGTGCTGCAATTTCTTCTTCTCTGAGTCTTCTTCTGCGAGCGATTTCTTTCTTGATCGCTCTGTAAACTAAGATCACTAGAATTAAGAACGTGAGAATTGCAAGTGAAGTAATGATTGCGTTTCTTAATGCTCTTTGTCTTGCAAGTTCTGCATCTTCCGTAGCAAATTGTTGTGAACGATCTTTTTGCAGTGTGATTACTGAAAGTTTATCACCTCTAGTTGGATCAAAACCAATCGCTGCCTCAAGGTTCTTTTTGATCTTTGCAAGATCCGCTTCATTAACAGGAGTATAATTGCGTATAAAAAAAGTTCCTTCAGGAGCTTCTTTTTTGGACCAGATTCCATCTATTACTACTGAAAGAGTAACTTTAGAAATGTTGTATGGTTGACGTTTGACTTCTCTGTTCTTTTCATTGAAGATATTATTATCTATGTTTTCAGTTTTCTTATACTGTGCTTTTTGATAATCCACATCTTTATAACCAGGAGGAAGATTTGGCTCAGTTCCTGCTGGCCCATCGGGAGTGAAACCTCTACCTAAAAATTCTTCTGTAGTTGATTTAGAAGAAACTTTTAAAACATTACCTTCTACAATTTCTAGCTCAGAGTAAGGAGTAGTTGGATCATCTGGAATTTTCACAACCGGGGAAACATTTTTTTCTTTGTAACTTTCTTCATCCCAATTGTAAACATAATCGAAACGAGTGATCTCAACTCTATCATCACCACCATGCAGCCATTGAAGAGCTTTACGAATGTCCACTAAACGTTTTACTCTCTGCTCTTCTTCAATTCTAAGTCTTTCACGTGTAATATTTAGTTCTGCTTTTTCTTTGTCTAGATAGTCTTCAAAATCACTAATGATCTTTCCGTCAGCATCAGCAACTGCAACGTTCTCTGGCTTTAATCTTGGAACAGATCTAGAAACTAAATTCACGATACCTTTGATTTCTTTTTTAGTAAGATTTTCTACACCAGGAATGAAATGTAGAATTACTGAAGCTTTAACATCAGCTTTGTTTCCTTCAAAAAGTTCACTGTCAGGAATTGCAATATTGACATCAGCTTTTTCAATAGAGCGAAGTGTCATTAAAGATTTTTCTATTGCACCTTTGAGTGCTCGATACTTTTTAACATCTTTATCGAATTGAGTTTCTGTAAATTTTTCAACATCAAAAAGTTCCCAGCCCTGAACCCCTGCGGGAATCAAATTTTCTTGTGCTAATTTTGTGATGATTTCTTGTCGTTTGTCGGGATCGACACTAATTGTACTGCCATCACTTCCACTATAAGCATAACCGAATGCATCCAGTTTTTTTGTTATTTCAGAGAAATCTTTTTGAGGTAGGTCTTTGAATAGCACAACTGAGTTTTTTTGTAAAGAAATTGTTGATAAAACAATTACTGCTATCACAACAACTGCAAGGACTGAACCAAGAATAATTTTCTTGGTATTATCAAGTTTGCCAAAAAGCTCTTTTATCTGCTCTTGCATTCTCTTAAGTGATTCAGGCATATATTCCCTCGGAAAAAAGTATCTGTGACATAATATAAAAATCGTCCAAAAAGTACAAATTTTTTTTTATTTTTTCTAGAAAAAAAAGTTAATTTATTGTGACATAAGTAATTTTCCATTAAGTAAAAAATCATTCTTGCCGAAAAAATATTTACTTCATTATGTCTTATTAGTAAATAAATTTCTTGTAAATTCAGATGGCTAATAATATAGCAATTTATTTTTTATAGTTAGTCTTCCACGATGCCTTCCATAGATTCAAGTTCCACTGAAACCTCCCCAAAATTTTTGACCTTTCCAGTTATCCGAAGAGGAATCCGGCGCTTATCATTGGATATCCAGATAAATATATCGCCATCCGACTTAAAGACCCCACTTGTTGGTAAGTATGGCTTTACTACAATTGCCGAAAATTTTTTCTTTTGACCATTAACAAAGACAGTGATCTCTTCTTCTCTGAGAATTGTCATCTGAAGTTTTGTTAAAATGGAATCATCATATACATCTAAAAAAAATTCTTTTCCCACTTCAGGCTTTTCTTCATTATCACGAGTGAAATAAATTGCTGAAAGTGCATCCAAAAGATTTTCTGGGATATCAGAAGTGATTCCCGACTTTGAATTGATTGCTTCAATTTCATTTCCCCTAAAAGATTTTTGCCACCAGCTTGCTTGTTTGATATTATACTCAAATTCCGAATGATACTCTCTTCTATGTTTCCCTTCAATAAGTCGTTTCGCAGTACTAACTGAACGTTTTGTGATTGGATCATAATAACTAATCATTTGATCTTCAATATGATTCATTTTGTCTGCAAAACCAGTGGTTCTAGCCGTACTCTTTAAAACCATACACTTTACACCAGAGATTTCGCTGAGTTCGGGATTAATGGAAAGTGTAGAAACTCCCACTCTGAAAAATCCTAGCTGGATTTTATACTCTAGCTTTTCTCCTGGCTGAAAAGCACCAGATTGAAGTGAAATTGGAATAAATAAAAAAAATAGAAGTACTAGAAAAAAAAATATTTTGTTCTGGAATCTAAATCTCTTGTTAAATAGAGTTGTCATGAAGTTTCCTTATGAGTAATTTTGAATGTCCAATTTGTGGACTTAGCATTGAAGAATCGGAAGATAGTATCGCATACTGTCACTTTATATTTGACCCCAAAGATCCTCTATATTCTTTCTCAAATTCTTCATTTCATAGAGTTTGTTTTGATAGTTGGAAATGGAAAAGCAAATATATTTCAAAATTTGAGCAATACTTAAACGAATCTTTTACAGATTTGGAAACAAGAGCCTTTGAAGCACTCAAAGATTTAGAAATTCCTGAAGAGCTTATGTAATCAGCTCAACATGGTAGCTAAAGCTCAGGAATGTGGCAGGGATTATGGATTCGGCTACGCTCACCAACCAACTCGGCGTTAATTTTTTGTGAACGCAAAAAATTAACGAGAGAGGAAAGCCCGTAGCCGCCCAAAATTTAAAATGAATAATCCTATTTTGTTTTCTTCTTATACCGAACTCATATTAGTTATTTCGATAATCCAATACTAATCTAAAACCAGCTTTTCTGTCTTCACTTAGATTAGGAAGTCCTCCAAAAGAACGGTGATGAACCGTGCATTGTTTTTTGGAATCTAGATAGGAACCACCTCTAATTACTTTCACAACATTGCCTTTCATGGATGAAGAAAAATTATGACCTTCATAAGCCTGATACCAAGAACTTGTCCACTCGGGAGCATTGCCACACATTCCAATTGCACCATAAGGACTCGCTGATTTAGTAGAAAGTTCATATACTGAAACAGTATCATTAATTTTAGATTCAATTGAATTGCAAAGAATTGGATCGAACTTATTACCAAAAGGATACTTAATTGCAGTGATTTCAAATGTATAGATTTCTTTTTTGTTCTTAGTAATCTTTAGTCCCGAACCCCTTGCTGCTTTTTCCCATTCAAGTTCTGAAGGAATTCTTTTTCCCACCCAGGTTGCATATCCTTCTACTTCACGATAGCTTAGTCCTATTACTGGATGGTCTTCTTTACCAGTTGGAATCTTTCCATTCTGCCAATACTTAGGTGGAGAGACCCCTGCTTCTAAAACATATCTTTCATATTCTCTGTTTGTAACTTCATACTTATCAATATAATAAGAAGGAAGATCACTAACGTTGCTGTAGTCGGGGTTTAAGTAAGCAGGATTAAAATCATCCTTGGTTCCATCTGTGCCTTGACCATGTAAGAAAACACCAGTAGGAACAAGAACCATCTCTTTTTTATCTTTTGGATGAATCATAGAGCTTTTGGGTCCAGTAGGAGTATCATTATAAAAACTTGAAGGATCAACATAGTTTTCTCTTTCACGATTCATTGAAATAAAGAAGTCATTCGAAATATTTTTTTGATAACCTTTCTTTTTAAGCTTCAATTTACCTAAAAGTAAAACTTGAAACTCAGTGGGTTTTGAGTTTGTATTGGTGTTTTCATGTTGGACTTCTAATACTTCAAATATTCCAATTCTTTTATTTGTTAACTTTTGTTTGATTGGAAAATTTTTTTCTGTGAGAATTGAGTCTTTGATTTCTGAAAAAGTTTTTCCTAATATAGTTGGGCTAGCCTTAACGAAGACCCTAACTCTGGCTCTATCTTTATAAATTGCTTCAAGTTCACCCTCCCAAAGAATAATTTTTTCAGTTTCTGGAGTATCTTTGCTTTTTTTAGATTCAGAGAAAAGAAAAATAGGGGCTAATAAAAACAAAATAAATCGAATCAGGTTCATAGTATTTATTTCGTCAGTTTTTTTGAATTTATCAAGTAAGTGTAAGATTGCCTCTTGACATAAAATCAAATAAAACTGATACAGGAAGGATATGCACTATATAAACTCAACACTGAATTTTAGATTTAGATTGATTACTAAGCGATGTGAGATGATAATTCTTTCATGATTGAGTTTAATTATAGCACACTTGGAGAAGAAATCGTTCTCACTCTCAAAACAAATGTAACAGAAATAGGCACATTCCATCGAATGGCTAAGGTTATTTATATATTAGGTTGGGATATCATTTCTGGAGACATACAGACAATTCATGAGTCGGGCGGTGAAATGGCTCTAGATATATTGAAGATTCGCTCCGATGGTAGAAACCAAAATGAAAAAGCTGTAGAAATTGGTTATCTGATGGATGCAATTTTTTCCAAAAAAGAAGATATAGATGAACTATTGAAAAATTACAAATTTAAACCTGTTGAACCAAGAAATTTTTTTAGAGAAAAAGCTGAGTTAGTCTTTGAAGATGATTTAGAAAAAAAAGCTACTGTATTTTATATTGAAGCTGATTCTGGTAGGGGTTTGCTTTATCATATCACAAAAGTATTGTTAGATTATAAAATCAATATTATAAGTGGGATTATTGATACAGACCCAATAACTGAAAGAGCTAGGGATACTTTTTATCTACAAGATGAAAAAGGAAATCTATTCGGAAAAACTGAAATCGTAAACAAAATTAGAGAAGATATTTTAAAACCTCTATGAGTGAACTGAGTGAAATTTTAAAAGATAATAAAGATAAGCTAAAAGAGTATCTAGTATTAAGAGAAACAAATTGTTTTAGAGCTTTTGATAGAGAAGATAAACGATTTCCAATTTCTATTGATGTTTATTCCGATTTTGCTCATATACAGTTTTATGAAACCATAGAAAGGGAACTAACGTCTGAATTTAAGAATAGTATTCAAGAATCGATATTGGATGGACTTGGGATTAAAAAAGAAAAGCAAATTTTTAAAATTAGAAAAAAGCAGAAAGATGGAAAACAATATGAAAAAATTTCTGAGTCAAGAAAAAAGTTCATTGTTAAAGAGTTAGGCTCTAAATATTACATAAATCTAATAGACTATCTTGATACAGGACTATTTTTAGATCATAGAGAAACTAGAAGAATTTTCCAAGAAAGAGTTCAAGGCAAAAGAAGAATCTTAAACCTTTTTTCCTATACTGGTGCTTTCAATTTGGCTGCAGCAAGTGTTGGAGTAGAGTTTACAACTGCTGTGGATATGTCTAATACCTATTGCAATTGGGCAAAAGAAAATTTTGAACTCAATGGTTTAGATATCCGAAAACATATTGCAATTAGAGAGAATGTATTTTTTTTCTTAGAGAATATCAAAAGTAAAAATTGGAAATTTGATGCAATAGTGATTGATCCCCCAACTGTTTCTAGATCTAAGAAGATGTTAAATAAATTTGATATTCAACGAGACTATCCTGTTCTTATCAATGAATCATTGAGATATTTAGAAAAAGATGGGTTTATATTGTTTTCCACTAACTTTCAAAAGTTTAAACTGGAAAGACAAACTTTAGATTGTGGCTCAATTGAAGAAATTACCCCTGAGACAATCCCCATGGATTTTCAGAATAAAAGAATTCATAGAGTGTTTATCATTACAAATTAGATCAACCAAAGTTTAATGGATTGACAAAGCAGCTTGATCGTTAAACTTAACACCAATGAAAACCATCTTATTTTTTTTATTTTTTAGCTTAGGAATTTTTTCTGCAGATAAAGCATCAGTAGATAACGCATATAAAGAACTATCTACAACTTGGTCTTATAAATCCAAACAGGGAGAAATAATTAGAGTAAAGAATTTAAAAAAATCCTGTCAGGGTGATAACTGTATGCTAGTAGTAAATGGAAAGATCTTAGACCCAAGTGAAATTGGATTTGTATCCAAAGAAGAGCAGACTCAAAGCCCTAAAGAAGAAGGAACTCCCATTCCAGGAAGTTCTGTAACTGGAAATGAACCTTCTAGGCTCAAAGGGATTACAGAAGCACATAATATATATAGAAGAGGCAAGAATGTTCCTGATCTAGTTTGGGATGAAAGTATCGCAAGTTATGCACAAGAATGGGCAGACAATTTAAAGAAGACTAGAAACTGTAAAATGCAACATAGAAGCACGAATAAGTATGGAGAAAATTTAGCCTGGGCAATGGGCAAACAAATGTCAACCTATGATGTTGTTAAGATGTGGAATGATGAAGAGAAAGACTATGACTATAAGGCTAATACTTGTAATGATGTTTGTGGACATTATACTCAGGTAGTTTGGAAAACTTCAAAGAGACTTGGTTGTGCTGTGACTACCTGTGGTAACTCAGAGGTTTGGGTCTGTAACTATGATCCACCTGGCAATATGAATAATGCAAGACCTTACTAGTTAGCTTTGGACTATTTAAAAATTTCAGCTGTTCAGCTAGATTCAGTTTGGGAAAACAAAAAAGAAAATTTTCTCAAGCTGAACAAAATGGTAGAATCATTGCAAGGAAGAGACTTGATTGTTCTACCAGAAACATTTGCAACTGGATTCACAATGAAGAGTGAAGAGTTTGCAGAAGAACGTTTCGGCGAAACAGAAACTTTTTTACAAGAGTTTGCAGAAAAAACTAACGCTTATGTAATCGGAGGTTGGATAGAAAAAAATCCAAATGGAAAACCTTATAACACTTTAACAGTATTTTCTCCCGATAGTATCGTAATGCGATATAGAAAAATTCATCCATTCAGTTTTGGGCATGAGGATAGACATTTCACTAGAGGAAATTCAGTTGAGGTTTTTCTGTTGAAAGGGCTAAACATTTGTCCTTTGATTTGTTATGATATTCGATTCCCTGAAACTTTTCGTAAGACTGTCGGTAAAACAGATTTGTATATTGTAATTGCTAGTTGGCCTTCTCCAAGAGTCCAACATTGGCTTTCCTTGCTAAAAGCAAGAGCGATTGAGAACCAATCATTTGTATTAGGTGTGAATAGGGTTGGGATTGCAGGCAGAATCAAAAAACTTTATCATAATGGTTATACTGCATTTTTTAATCCTCTATTTGAAGAAAAAATTCTAAATTCTGAAAAAGAAGATATCCTAGAAATTTCAGTTTCTAAAGATGAACTCATGGAGATAAGAAAAAACTTTCCTTACTTACAAGACATTGTAGATATATAGTTTATTCTTTTTCGGGATTTTCTGGAATAGAGTTGGTTTTAAAAAATCCAGTGTCCTCAAGTTGTTGTTTTACTTCTATTGCAGCTTGATGAATTAATTTTTTTCTTCTAGAAAATCTATTCTTCAAATTGATATCATAACTTAATATATAGCCTACCATAACTAATGAGAAAGTGTAAAGGAATCCTATTCCCAAAAAAAATCCTGAAAGGAAAATGAATATTGAACTGAATATAAGTGAAAAGGATTTGATAGTTCTTCCACTTGTTAATAGAAACGAAGCTTTCATCGCTTTTCTTGCAGAGTAACCTTTTTCAATTACAAAGAGTGGAGAAAAGATCAATCTAACCAAAAGCCAAATAAATACAAACACACCAAGTATTACTTGAGTTCTAAGCATCCTTCCATCAACTTCACCAATTTCAAAAGCTACCTTTACATAAATTACATAAAGTAGATAATAAAAAACTAGAAGTATAACAATGCTATAGTATTTTTTAAAAGTGATTGTGAATAGAGTTATATTGATTTTAGACTTTCTGACAAGAGATAGATAGAATCGAATCAGACTACATACAAAGTATGCAATAATTGGAATCCCGGAAAATCCTAAAACAGCGTTTTGAGCATTTCGTTCATAAAAAAAATTGAAAACTAAAAACATAAGCCCGAAGTAAGTGAAAAAAATGATGATGCTGAATATGGAATTCACTGCTAGAATAGGGATTATGTTTAGGTTTGTAATTGAAATCGCTTCTCTTAAGTAGTTTCTTAAAATTCTAGTTGGGGTGAGTAGTCTGATGAATAATTTTAATAACATTTCTATACCCCAGAGTTCCTAGCTAGTAGCATTGCATAGTATATCGTCCAAAAAAAAGAAATAACAAGCATTGCTAAAAAAGAATAGAACAACTCTGGCATCCATCCGTACATACTTGAGTTATATGGTAAATGAAAAAATTCTATCATACTGTTTGTAAACGGCAAAAATAGATTCATTACCCAAAGTAAAAATAGCATTACACCAAGGCTTATAGCAAAACGAATTGCAATTGGTTTTGGGTCTGTAGGAACAAACTCTCTAGAATACAATCGATCTATGTTAATAGATATGAAATAGATAAAGATTAAAGATACAGTGATCGCAAGCAAACCAATGAGACCAGATAGTTGTTTTAGATTTGGAGACAAAGGTTTTATTTCAAGTTCATTCAAAATTGAATAAACTCCTTCTCCAATACCCCAAGCCCCAGGAATTGCTTCTCCGTTCATTAAAATCGCAAAACCAATTTTTCTTTCAGGGATTATAAATATCGAAGATGCAACACCGGGTCCAAATCCATGATGATAAAAAATTTTTTCATTACCAAATTCTTTAAATCTAAACAGATGAGCACAACATGGGGTTCCGTTGGAAAGTTTTGCTGTTGGTAAAAAAAGGTCTCTAAACATCGAAGTCTCAGCTTCAAATTCTTTTTTAGTACCCAATAGAATGGAAATAAATTTCGCAATATCCTCAGCGTTACTCACTGCCTTAAATGCATAAGTGTATGAGGCGGGTATATCAGAGGGTGAAGTTTTTTTCTGTGAACCAAGAAGATAGTTATAAGAGGTTGCAAGTTTATTACCAGCTTCTTTCCAATAGTCAAAACCTGTTGAAAACATTTCAGCTTTCTCAAAAAAATTTTCCTTTAAGTAGATAGAAACATTTTTTCCATAAATGGTTTCTAGAACTTCTGCTAGAAGAATTTGATTTAGATTACTATCGTTAAACGAATCACCCGGTAATCCCGCTCTTAAATTTAATTCTGAGACCTTTTGTAAAAGTTCTTTAGAGTTCGAAATTAAACTTCCATCTTGTCTATGTAAGATTCTTTCATCAGAAATTGCTAGTCCCGAGGTTGAATGGAGAAGATGTTTTATAAGAAGCAGTCTTTCGCCACCATCTCTGCCGTGTTTATACCAAGGTAAGATTTCATTGACACGTTTTTCACTGTCTAGCTTCTCTGAGTTTTTAAGGAGTAGGGCAGCAATGAGTGTGAATAATTTTGAAGAGTTGCCTAATGAGATTACAGTTTCTGTTGTGAATGGGGTTCCATTTTTTTTGTCAGCTATTCCATAGCCTTTTTTAAATAAGACTTCATTTCCTTGCACTAAAATAAAACTTGCGCCAGGAATTCTTTTATCTTTTAAACTATCTTCTAGATAAACATCAATTTTGTTTTTAATTTCTTCTTTAAAAACTGTTCCACCTTGAGACGAAAGATTTGTTGAAAAAAGAAATACTATCAAGCAAAGATAGTATTTGATTTGTTTATAAACTACTCTATTCACCTTTAACGATTATGCAATATTCAGCATAAAACTGTAGATACTGCTTAAACCTCTGTTCTACTGTTGCTATCTTTGTTAGACCTGCTTGCTTCATCGCAGTATCAACTGAGGCATCACCAATTACGAACCAACCAAGATATGATTCCGCACAAGCTTCCCCAGCTTTGTTAGATTTAACTTCATTTTGAGTGACTCTTTCATTTGTGACTGTTCTTTGATAAAGCCAGCTCACTGGAATTCCTCGAGTGGCAAAGGATGTACCAGCAAAACAATTTCCTATAATTAAGATTAAGAATAGGTAAGCAAATTTATTCATAGTATATTTTCGACAAAAAAAAGAATTCCAATTACATAGATTTCTAGACTAGGACTAAGTTCAAATATGGGTAAACATAGTGGGTTTCGACGCAAACTTTGATTGAAATCGGATTCGTTTTTTTTTTGACATTGAAAACTATTTATCAATCATAGCAGTATGATTTCCACTCTACCGATTTTCCCACTTCCCAGTGTGATACTTTTTCCGGGAACAGTCCTACCTTTGCATATTTTTGAACCTAGGTATAGACTTATGATGGACTATTGTATGGAAAATGATGATGAAATAGGAATCACTTCAATCAACGAAAAATCTGAGATTGAATCAATTTTTGGCTGGGGTAGAATCATTACAAGAGAGGCTCTTCCCGATGGAAGATCAAACATCCTTGTCCAAGGAATGGGAATTGCTAAGTTAGTTCGTTTTCAAACCCATGAGCCTTTCATCATTGCTAATGTTGAAAAAAGAGAGAATGGATACTCTCATTTAAGAATGACTGAGTTTATTGAAATACTAGATAATATAATTAGACTTACTAGGAAATATTTGGATGAAATGAAGGCTGATATTTCCTTTATCCAAGACTTGGAAAGAATCAGAAACCATCCTTTCCCAATTGAAGTCATCACCTCGTTTTTAAGTTTAGACCATGAGTATAAATTGGATATTCTTGCAACCGAAGATCCATTTGAAAAAGCGATCAAACTTTTTGCTTCAGTAAAAAATCTAGTCAGAGAATAACAATGTTGCATAGAACTAATTCCAAATTTTCTTGGAAGAATGTCCTTGTTTGAAATTATAAAAATTCCAAATCTAGTTTCCACATTTGATGCAAAGCTTGGTGAAATTATTCATGAGGATTTACCAATACTTTCAAAAATCAAAGCTCATGTAATTGAATCAGGTGGAAAAAGAATTCGTCCACTCACACATTATTTTTTGACTCAACTATTGGGGTATTCAGGCAATGAATGGAAAGATGTTGGTGCAATCGCAGAACTAATTCATGGTGCAAGTCTTTTGCATGATGATGTGGTGGATGGTGCTGAACTTAGACGAGGAAAGAAAACAATTGGTGCATTACACGGAAATAAAACTGCGATCTTAGCTGGGGATTATTTACTTGCATGTGGAATTGAGCATTTGAATAAATTGCATGATCCTAGACTTATGGATTCCTATACAAGAGTAATTCGCGATTTAGCTGTGGGCGAACTGATTCAGATGGAATGGGAAAAAAATCCAGAGATAACCATTTCAATTTATGAAAAGGTTATTTATGGGAAAACAGCATCATTATTTGGTGCAGTTGCAGAAACTGCTGGAATACTATCGAAAAGTGATACTACTCTTGTTTCAGAACTTAGAAATTTTGGTGAAAGAATGGGAATGCTTTTCCAGAAAAAAGATGATTATATTGACTATTTTCAAGACACTAAGGAATCGGGAAAGATTCTTCTTAAAGATTTTTCCAATGGTCTTTATACTTACCCAATTTTACTTTTACTTCCAAAAACAAAAGAAAATGAGAAGAAAAAAATTAAAACCACACTTGCAAAAAGTAAAAAGAATGAGAAAGATTTTCAGTTCATACTAGAGATTATGGATAATTATTCAACAAAACAAACAATACTCAGCTCCCTTGAAGAGGATGTAGGGTTTCTTTTGAAATTTCTATCAAGATTTCCTAGTTCCAGTGTTAAAGATCTTCTCGTCGAGAGAATTGAAGGACTTTTAAAATAAGTTAATTGTTGAGATAAGAAATCTTTCAAAAAATAATTTTTTCTTGCAATGAAAACTAATATTATATAAAATTTGAAAGACTTATGTTTTTTAGAATGTCTAAAATGATTTTGATTGTTTCATTGCTTTTATGCCTTGAAAGCTGTGATTCTAAATTGAAGTATTTGACTAAAAAAGATAAACTAATTCTAGAATTAATTACACAACGAGACTTAGCGAACTTGTTGCCACTGTTTTCTAGAAAAGTTGAATTTGACTATGGTTCAGAAACCTCAATCATTTTCTTAAAAGAAAAAGATAGTGAAGAACTTTCCAAAAAAAATAATTCAGAAGTATATCGATTTTTATTTGAACTAGATGATAATTTAAAAAAAGAGTCTGGTTGGCTTTCAGTAAGTGAGGCAATCCAAAGTTCTTATAGAATAGAGGGTGAAAACAACGAAGTTTTAGACGAGAAATCTTATTTACGTTCGATTCACATATATAATGAAAAATCGTATAACAGAATCAATCTTAGGTGTGTAAGTGAAAATACTTGCAAAATCATTTATTTCACAATGGCTTCCTCTAGATTTTGACTCAGTAAGTTAAGGTTTTTTCCGATAGTTAATACGAAATGTATATTCAGATAGACAAAGAACTTTTTCAGATTCGTAAGACATTAAAACAACTAGTAGATACAAAAGCTTTCTCATCCCTAAAAGGTGGAACAGAGACTGAAGACATGGATCATGACGAGCTTAGACTTTTACATATGATTGGAAAGGATATACTTCCAGTAAGTGTAAAGATTGGTGGACCAGAAGCTAGAACTGATATAAGAGCTTGTTTGGCGATTGGGGTTGAAGGAATCTCCGCACCAATGATTGAATCTGAATATTCCCTAAGAAATTTTGTGACTACACTTACTTCACTAGTTCCCAAAAGTAAATGGAATGAATTAAGAAAATCGATTAACCTTGAAACAATTACAGGATATAGAAATATTTTAGAAATTGCAGACTCAGTTTCATTTGAGTCAATCACTAGTGTAACTGCTGCACGTTCAGATCTTTCAGCTTCAATGGATAAAAAACCAGATGATCCAGAAGTGATGAGAGTAACCAAACAGATAGTAAAAATTGCAAGGGAAAGAGGCAAACGCACATCAGTAGGCGGAACAATTACTAAGAATAATTTTTATAACATCTTAGAACAAATAGAACCTGATTCCATAAACTCAAGACATGTGGGAATTGATTTGAAGAAGGTGAAAGATCATTCTATTGATGACGTGCCAGATGTTATGCTTCAATTTGAAATTGAACTTTACGAACTCTTAGGAATTTTTAAACCAGAGAGAAATAACTATTACCAAAATCGTATAGAGACAAATCGAGAAAGATTAGGTATGAAAAAAGTTATTTACTCAATTGGATAATTAATTCATTCATTTTCTTTTTTTTCAACTTTAGTAGATTCATTCCAACTTGATTGATAAATTTTTGGAATTCCAGGAGAAAATATTCGATCAACTTTAAGTTCAGTATCTTTAATTTTTAATACAACAAATAACTCAGATTGAAAATCAGTAGGCTTTAACTTTTCAACGTTAGTTCTAATTGTTTCAGTACAAATTGGTAATTTACGATGAATAAAAATTGTTTTAGTAGGTTCATGAAATCGAACTTCTTTATGCAAAGTATAGTATTCAAAAAAAGAGAAGTTATTTCCACTATGATAAAAGCAAAATGCATCTGAATTCTCCCATCCAAAAGTTAGTGGATACAATTTATCATGGATTGCAATATAAATGAGTTTTTCTGGAGGAAGATCACCACAACAGTGTTGGACTTTTACTAGAATGCTGTCCTCAATAGGTAATTCATTATCCAATAATACTTCTCGATCACAATTAGATTTAATTGCTTGAATTATATGATTAGATTTTTTTAGTTTAATAAATATCTTATTAGTTTCTATTCCATAACAATTTTTTTCATCCTTAATATTTAATTGATAAACAGTATAATTGGTTAATTCTTTCCTGATAACAAATTTTGTTTCTAATTGTTTGTAAAGGGTTTCATTATTACTTCCTTCCACAGGATTAACTTCCTCTAAGAAATTATTAAACCATTCTTCATTTTTATAAAAATCATTCTTATCACTGAATAATACAAAGCCCGAAAAGATCCATCCAGAAATGTTATTCACCTTTGTCTTGAACCAAAAGCCTTCTTTATTTTGAATAAATTCATTCTTTCGATTTGCCTCTAGTAATTCACCTTTTGTTCTGTAAGGTAAGGTTTGAATTATTTTTCCTTTTAAGTCAGGAGTATCTCTAATATTTAAACCAGAAGGAGTGATTACTAAGAAAAATCGTTTTGGCAAATCAAGTGATAAATTACTCCAATCAATTTCTCCCTTTCTACCATTCCATTCAACATCTGCTCTGGAAACTTCTAAAACTGAAAGAGAGTCTGCGTTTATTCTTATCACTTTAACTTGTTCTTTGAATTTTAGTTTTTGAGTGACTTTATTTAATTCTCTAAATTCTGTTCCATAAATATCATTTACGTATGCAGTATAAGTGGATTGCAAACCAATTTGATTACTATATGCATAATATTCGATATTATTGTACGAAACTGTGATAACTTTACTTAGAGCCATTTGGATCGATTCAGATTTACTAATCTTTAATTCAGTGAGTGGAGGTACCCACAAACTATTCTCACTATCCAATGTAGTAAGTACTGTGCCTTTAAGATGATTGACATAGTAAGATTGATTATCTTCGAATATTGAACAATAACTAAATAGTATTAAGAAATATATATAAATTTTCATCTCAAAACCATTTATAGATACCAAAATTTCAAATGCAATACTTTGTTTTCAGCTCTATATTATGTGAAGTTCAACAGTACAAGCCTAAACATCCAAACAAATTAAGCATATATCATCATCAAACTGATCCGATTTCCTAAAAGCAGATAATTCTTTCATAACATTATCTAAGAAAACATCACAGGGATATTTATGATTCTCTATAAAAATCTGTTCCATGTTAGCATATTCAAAAAATATATTGCTATCAATTGGTCTAGCTTCTACAAGTCCATCAGTGTAGAGAAGTAACTTACTATCTGGTTCTAGAATATCAGTAAAATTTGTAAATTTTTTGTTTGAGAGTTCAAGCATTTTATTGGGAAACATAGCTAGTGCTGTATTTTGACCTTTTTGAAGTTGGGTTACTTTATTTGGCGTTATTATATAGGGTTGATTGTGACCGGCACTAGAATAGAGAATTGATCGATCGTCAGGATTATATATACCATAAAAAACAGTGACAAAATTACCAGCAATTTGACTTTGTAAAATCTCGTTCATATAAAAAAGTAAGTTTGCTGGATTAGATAATTTTTCTTTAGCTTGTAGAATTATTGTTTTTATCATGGATGTTATAAATGCAGCAGCTACCCCATGTCCAGATACATCACTGATAAATATTCCAATTTTTTTTGAATCATTAAATTCGATCACATCAAATAAGTCACCACCAACTTCAATCATAGGTTTATAAATTGTTGAAATATTTTTATTGGATGATAATTTAGGAATTAATTGAGTTTGGATTTTTCGAGCTAAGTTGATATCGCTTTGCATGATTATATTTTGTTGTTGAAGTTTGTTCTTTTCAGTTTTTAAGTCTAGTTGATTTTTAAAAATATTATATTGGTAGTGGTTAAGAGTAACCGTAAGTGTAGCTCCAGTAGTAAACATTGAAACTAAGAAGATATTGTATTCGATAATTTTAACGACATTCAAATTAGAAAAATTAAAAAAAATTATTATTGAATTAAATACTAATGTGTAAAAAAATCCTAACGATATCATTTCTAATATTGAAAAAGGGATGAAAGCAAACCATATTGTCAATGTATACATAAAACCAGGCCAATAGGAAATTTCTGTATATCCCGCTAGATGTGATACTACTGATGTAAGTATAGCGGCATATAAAAATCCTAGGAATATAAAAAATTTAATCGCTTTTCTTGATTTTGATAAAACGAATAACAATATAATATTAGAAAGATACATAATAGTACAGATAATTCTTGATAATAGAAGGGCATTAAAGTTTTTTAATTCTAATAGAATATCCAAATAAGAGAACCCCATTACTAAACCTATTCCCAAAATATGAGTAATAATGAATAAGTAGTAAGTATATCTTTCTCTGAAATTTATGTAATCAGGATTTTTATCATTCTCAATAAGATTTTTTATAAAAAAAATTATGATCATAGATAGACATTATTTTTTCTTGTAAAATTGTGTATATTTTTTAAATACTCATTTTCATAATCTTTTTTCAATTTTGATGAATTGATTTTAAAAAATCAGGATAAAAAAGCGTTATGCGAAATCGGAAAGGAAAAAGATTCCTGCAAAATAATAATTTTACAGGAAATTTATTTTTAGGATAAGAAAAGTTCTTTTTGGTCTATCTTGAATACTTTAGATGCAAGTTGTTTAAACTCTTCCGGAGGTTCAATTAGTCCAAGCTCAACTTTAGAAAGAAACGGTGTGGATACTTTAAGTTTTTTTGCCATATCGTATTGCTTCACTCCCATTTCTCTTCTCTTAGCCCATAGCTTATTATTCAATCCAGAAGTGAACTCTGGAAAAACTTCTTCTACTTGTTCTTCATTAAATAATTTTTCAACACTAGTCTTTAGGAACTTTGCTGAGTTAATTTTAAATTTTTCTGTTGGTTCTTGGCTATCAGTTTCTATTTTTGATAAATAGCTTGGGGATACAGAAAGTGCACGTGCCATATCATATTGCTTTATGCCACGTTTCTTTCTTAACATGTAAATGTGATTTTTCATTTATCTAACTCCTATCTTTATTAATTATTGACTATTGATTTAGTCAATAATTAATAAACAGATTTCATTTGTTTTTGAAAAATTTTTTCACAATTGTCTTAACATGCGACACTAGACAGTTCCCGCCTTCAATTTATCAGTGTTGTATTTCAATTTGTATTTTTCTTTATAGCTTTGTATTGCTTTTTGCACTTCTGCTTCAGTCTTAGACTTAATCAATTCTTGTTTGATTCTATCTTTCACTTCAGCAAATGGAAGTGGGATCTTCTTCTGAGGATCTTTTGGATCAGCTTTAGCATAAGCAAACATTTTGCTTGCTTCATAAGTCTCGGAAATCTCTTTCTCACTAACTGTATTATTCTTTTCTTCTAAATTTTTTAAGAAAAAAGAAAACGTTAGTTCCTTCTTCATTGAATCTAAGAATCCCAAATATTTAGATGACTTTCTAGTTTCCTCACCCAACTCACCATCAGCTAAAAGTTTTACAGGTAATATGAAAGATTGTAAAAATCTAATCTTATCAACAGAATTGTAACTATCTTTTCTTTGCACTAACTTGGATGAATGGAATTGTTTGAATTCATCTTCTAAGTTTTGAACTGTATAAGTAAATTTGGGAGAAGAGATTAAAACTTTCTCTGGTTTTAGTATCTCATCACTAAGTAGTTTTGGATCAACTTGTCCATTTAAACTTAACTCTTCAGTGAGCTTGATTTCAGACTTAGCCATCAACTCTTCCATTTTTTTAGGCCAAGCTTTCTCTTCAAATTTTTTGATATAATGGTCTGCAGTCATTTTGGATTTTTCGGAAAGTCTAGGTTCATCTTCTAGAAAGTATGCTGCCTGAGATTTATCCTGCTCTGTTTGGTGAGTGTTTGTATATTCAATCGCCAAGTCCCTGAAAGCAGAAAATTTCTTTTTCAAAAACTTTTCTAGATCACTTGATTTTACTTTATCTATAGAAAGAACTCTATATATGAAAATATTTCTATCATCAATTGATTTATAGAATTTTTTATCCTTTTTCTCTATCCCTTCTTTAAAAACAGTATCTACTAAATTCTGATTTGCACAATTGATGCACTGTGGTTCAAGATATCCATTGATGGATTTTCTAGACTCATCTTCAGTATTTTTAGAAATATATTCATTGATTTCTTTTTCTGAGCCTTTGCTAGAAATTTCCTTCAAAACCTCTTCTGCTTTGATTGCATTAGGATTATTTGGATCGAATACTGCGTTCTCTTTGTTCTTAGGTTCTTTCTGAAGTGCATTAGGAATTGCTTTTAAGTATATAAACTGAATTGTTGCTAGTTCTAATGATTCATTATCTTTTAGTTTCTCTAAAAAATTCTTTGTAGTAAGATTTGCAACTAGACTTTTCTCAGCATATCCATAGATTGATTTGTATTCTTCTTTCTCAGTAAATTTTTCATTCTCAGTTTCTTTCTGAATCAAAGCCTGAATTGCTAAATTCTCTAAAGCCTTAGTCTGATTTGCAATACTTGCAGTTTGTTCATTAATTGGATAATCTCTCATCTGATAAAAATTTTTTAAATCTTTACGTTTTACTGCTCCACCTTCAAATTCAGCTAGAACTTGTTCATCTGAATTACAATTGATCATAAATAGCAACAGGAAACCAGTCGCCAGTGTAAGTTTCTTCATTTTAGTACCTTTTTGGTTGTTTGTCCTTCTTGATAATAATTTTGTTATCAATGCTTTCTGTAGTAGCCTCTATCTTTGGCATAGAATATAGAAGATCATCCTTCTCAGAAGTTTTTTGTTTTCTTTCTAGTATTGAATCTGGTAATTTAATTTCAATATTGAGGATTTCTTCTTTCTTTGCTCTAAGCTTTTGTATTTCTTCTTCAATGGATCGAAGAATTTTTTGACTATATTCTCTTGAATTTGGAATTCTAGATTTAGTTGACTCTAGTTCCTCAATATCTCTCTGGATGCTCTCAAATAGTTTGTTTAAGTCACCAATTCGGATTGTTTCACTCATTAGGGTAGAACAAAAAAGGAAGTGTCCGAAAAGTCATTAGAGATTTTTTCGACAGGCATATTGCTAGGTAGATCGACTTCCAAATCAAGAAGCATGCTTTTTAGATTTTCATATTTCTCGATCTCGGTTGTTATTCCTTTAAGTAGAGCATTGCTATAGTCTCTTTCTGTGGGAATCCTGTTTTTGGTTTGCTTTAGCTCCAAAATATCCCCATTTAGAGATTCATAAAGATTGCAAAGGTCTCTTACATTCAATTGGACTACCTACTTCATCTAATCTGGAAACTTTGGAAATATTTTCAAGAGTTTTTCTAAAAATCCTATGTTTTTTCGCAATTGATTACAGAATAGTATAGAGTTGTTGAAAAATTAGAGTATAAAGGAACTTCACCCGCACTTAGTTCGGGTGAATCCATTTTCTCTAATCTATTTTTCAATAACTCATATCTATAAAGAGGTGTTTCCGATGAATATTGATGAGATTCAAATTCACTCAGAGAAAATTGAGAATATCTATGTAATGAGGGTTGAGGGAGTAATCAATTCACTCACTCATCAAAAATTTTTTGACGAGGTGAAGCATTCAAATAGAAGAGGGGGACTTATCATTGACATGGAAGAAGTTGTTGTGATCTCTTCAGTTGGAATTGACGTTCTAAAGAAAGTAAGTGATTTAAGTTATACCTCTGGAAATAAAATTGTGCTTTTGAATCTTTCTTCACATGTCAAACAGGTTCTAGGAATGCTTGGCTTATTAAAAATTTTTAATATCGCACCAAATGAAGAACTCGCAATGAAAATGGTTTCTAAGACAGCGGTTGTTAAATAGATGGATAAGTTTAATTTTAGCAGAAAGCTTTTCCACTTAATTGGTTTTTTTGTTCCAATTGTAATGTATTTTGATCTATTCAAAGATGTTCTTGGTCTCGCACATGCATCCAGAGCAATACTCTTTTTTATCATTCTTTTAAATTTATTTTTGATGGGTTTGATTGAGATTTTAAGACTCAATATTCAATCATTCAATCAGTTCTATGTTCAAAATTTCGGTGCTCTCATGAAAGAAGAAGAAAAGAAAAGAATGAACGGCGTTGTTCCCTATTTAATTTCAAATGCAATCATCGTTGCTTTTTTTCCACCTGAGGTAATATTTTTATCTATGGCTTTTCTCTTGATTGGTGATCCAGTGGCAGCTTATTTTGGTGCTAACTATGGAAAGTTTAGATTTTATAATGGTAAATCGTTAGTCGGCATCGTATCTTTTGTTTTGGCTTCTATCATTTGTGGACTCATACTAATGCTAATTTTTCAAAATACCCACGGCCATAGCCTATTTTCATTATACAGTAAAGATAGTTTTAATTGGTTTGGATTTTGGATTATAAGCATCGGAGCACTTACCTCTGGACTTGCAGAATTTTTTTCTGGTCATGCGTTAGGAGGTTTTCTAGAGGATAATCTACTCATTCCAGTTGTAGGTTCAATCACTCTCTCTGCATTTGCTGTTTGGTTAGGTCTTTCCACTTGGAAAGAAATTATTTTTAAAATCACAGAAATATTTTTATAGCATTGAGCCTGTTTGAAAATAAAACTCAAACCTTTGCAATAAGACTTAGACCATTAAGTTGGGAAAATGTTCTTGGGCAATCCAAAACTATTTCTATATTGAGTAAATTAAAACGACCCATCTCACTCATATTGTATGGCGATACTGGCACAGGAAAAACTACTATAGCAAGAATTCTAAGTAAAACTTGGAATCTAAATTATTTTTATGCAAATGCAGTCTCTAGTGGAGTTAAAGAAATCAAGGACATCATAGCTAACGCTGAAAAGATGGGTTCAGTTTTACTTTTCTTAGATGAGATTCACAGGTTTAGTTCTTCTCAGCAAGATAGTCTTCTGGATGCAGTTGAGAATGGTAGAGTGGTTCTAATTGGTGCAACTACTGAGAACCCTGCGTTTAGAGTAAATAGAGCTTTGCTTTCAAGAACACAGGTATTCAAGTTAGATAAACTCAATGAAACTGATCTTAAAGAACTTTATCTTCGTGCTAGGAAAGAATTTGAAATAAAAGAAATCGAAGATAAAGCATTGATAAGACTGATTCATGCTTCAACCGGAGATGCTAGAAAGTTTTTAAATCTCCTCGAATTACTATCATCTCTTGATAGTAATGAAGAAGTTTTTTCCTTAGAGATTGTAGAAGAAATTTTAGAATCTAGGGTAATTGAATATGATAATGGAAAAGAAGCACATTATGATACAATTTCTGCATTCATAAAATCCATTCGTGGAAGTGATCCTGATGCTGCACTTTTTTATCTTGCTATCATGTTAGAAGGAGGTGAAGACCCAATCTTTATCATGAGAAGACTTTTGATTTCAGCGAGTGAAGATGTGGGAAATGCTTCCGTATATGGAATTATACTTGCGAATGCAGCACTAGGAATTTTAGAAAGAATTGGAATGCCTGAGGGCAGGATTATACTAGCACAGGTTACAACTTTTCTTGCGTCTAGTCCTAAGTCCAATGCTTCGTATCTTTCCCTTGCTAGTGCTACTGAGTTTGTGAATAATCATCCTGAAAGTTTAGAAATTCCAAAACATTTAAGAAATGCTCCAACTTTCTTGCATAAAAAAGATGGAAATAGTTTAGGGTATAAATATCCTCATGATTTTACAGATGCGTTTTTATTAGAAAATTATTTCCCAGATAATTTAAAAGACTTACCACCTCAGTTTTATTTTCCAAGTGAAAGAGGCACAGAAAAAATTTTGAAGGATAGGCTTAAAAATCTTTGGGGCAAAGCGGGAAAAAAGAAATATGATTCATAACAAAAGAATTTTAATAACAGGCTCTAATGGAATGCTTGGTTCTGAGTTTTGTAGTGCTTGGAAAGATTTTTCTATTTATCCATTCACAAAAAAAGAATTGGACATTACTAATTCGAATCAATTGGAAAAAGTTTTTAAAGAGAGTAAACCAGAAATTTTTGTGAATACTGCTGCCTATACAAAGGTAGATGATTGTGAAAAAGATGATTCTCATTTTCAAATCAATGGATATTCCTTGCATACTATTTCTAAACTTTGTGTTCAATATAACTGCAAACTCGTGCATTTCTCTACGGATTATGTTTTTAGTGGAAAGGAGTTTTTTCCCATTCAAGAAGAGGAACCTAGATTTCCCGTGAATGCTTACGGTGAGGGAAAACTTGTTGGAGAGAAACAAATTATTTCTACCCAAGGATTAGATTTTTTATTGTTTAGAGTGCAATGGTTATATGGTAGTAATGGAAAAAATTTTTTAAAAACAATGTTAAACTTAGCGAAAACAAGAAAGGAACTAAAGGTTGTTTCAGATCAGTTTGGAAAACCAACCTCTGTTGAGTTCATAGTAAAATTAGTATCCATAGCAATTGAAAAAAATTTGAAAGGAATATATCATCTATCGCCTAACGGTGATACTAACTGGTTTGAATTTGCAAAACTAATCTTAGAAAAAGAAAATTGTAAGGTGATTCCTATTCCAAGTTCAGAATATCCAACCCCAGCAAAAAGACCTAGTTACTCAGTTCTATCGAACGAAAAGTTAAAAAGAGAAATAGGTATCAACCATTTTGAAGATTGGAAATCCCAGTTACTAACTTTTTTGCAACAAAAACTATTTTGAGATTAATGTATCTCAGGAAGAGTTAGACCTGTTGTTTGACCTTTGGGAACTTGTTTAAACACTGTGGTTGGACTTTTGATAACGCTATCTCTTCCCAAAGAATAAGTCTGTTCCTCTACAATCCTTCTATATGCTTTATTCAATTCATTTGCTCTGTTTGCACTTGGATAAAGCAACGAAGAGATATCATTGGAAAGTTTTTCTTTATTATCTGGTTTTAGTTTATTGTTAGAATCAAAAAAGTTATTGATAATTTCAGAATTTGCTCTGAATTCATCTCCCGCATGATTCATTTCTAGATAAAAAGCATACTCACCAATGGTATTGTTATTCGATACTATTTTCTTTTCAGACTGATTTTTTAACCCTTTATCTTTCCAGTGTTTCCAAGAATCATTCTTATCTTCGATTTTTCGATCAAACGAAAAAACTCCATCCTTAGTTGCACCAAGCCCACTGTGACAACCTACACAGAATAAAGTTTCCTCTTTTGTTTGAGGTCTAAGATTTCCTTTTTTATCTTCAATGAAACCTTGCATAGTCCAACCTCTTCCAGTATAGAGTCCTGTTTGAAAATCACCTTCAAAATTTTCAGGTAAATTTCTGTCTTTAAACTTTGTTTCTTTAGCTTCTTCCATCATGAAAGAATATAATTCAGCATAGTTATAATAATTATGTTTTCTCATATAACGAAGTTCTTTAAATCGTTTAGCGAGACTAATATCGTTATCCGATTCAATGTATCTTACTGAATGCAAAAATTCTGTTCCGATAGGGAAAAGTCCACCTGATAGATAGATTTTTTTTTCTTCAAGTAATTTCTTTGCAAGACCAACATAAGTAAATTTTTTATCAGGAAAAATAAAGCTAACCTTCTCAGTTTGGGTTTTAATCCCGTCAAAATTTAAGTCATAATCAATTTTTTTCTCATCAATACTTTCTGAATTGATATTTCTTTGTTTGATAGAAGTTTCAAGTATGGAAAGATTTGCTTTGTAAACCTCTAAGTTAAAATTTCCATCTTCATCTTGTGCAAAATATTTTGGAAGACGAATCATGACATCTCCAATAGAGCCATTTGTAGGAAAAAAAGTTCCTGGAAAAGGATAGTATCTATAGGCTCTCCAACCTGTTAGATTAGCTTCTTTATCTTTATCAAAACCTTCCTTATCAAAATTAAAATAACAATCAGGTACATAACCTTTCCAATCTTTAGGAAGATTCTTTTGAAGTGTAATTTCACCATTTACATCTAGATAGTTATCAGTTTGGATATAATTTTTCATTTCTTCACTTGAATAGTTTTTAGTCTTAGTTATAAAAAGATTTTTCCAAGGATTTTCATTTGAACTTTCAGGGAAATTATATACAAAAAGTGCTGTCACGTCTCGATTATAGTTAGGTTCTTTACCGATATTATGACAAGTATAACATGGGTTATGTTTATTTTCTGTTTTAGTATAACACATAGAAGGAATATAGGCAGTTTGATTATTCACATCGTCGAAATTAATTTTATTTTCATTTGAAATTCTTTCAACATAGTTAGCTAATTGTTCATTGGAGCTTAGTCTTGGCTTTGTCCAAGTTTCTTCGATATTGATTTGTTTTTTGCAAGTAAGAATACTTAACAAAAATGATAGTATAATAAATTTTTTCATGTTTTTCTCAAAAGGGGTCTATATTTAGACCCCAGTTTTTATTGGATTATTTAATTGGATTGTTAGGTGAGTTTAGCTTCAAGATCGGAAGACCATGAATATAACCAACATAACCTCTTTTTTGATCCGCACTTGCAGTATCCACACCTGTGACTAACGTTGTTCCATTAGCATCTCTTGGTTTGTCTTGTAAAGGATGCTGAATGTTAGCAAAAAGATATGTTCTTCCATCTTGTTCAAATGGAGAAAATCCACCAGTGTTTTCGCCACCAACTGGTAGAGTCATGATTCTAGTTAGTGTATCTTTTTTAGTATCATAAGCCCAAACCATGTTGTTGTAATGTCTATCAGTATCTTCACCCACAAACAAAATACCTTTTAAGTAGTTGATACCGTCAGGGTTAGCAATTCCTTTTGGACTACAAAAGTTTTCAGAAGCAAATTCTTCACCAACATTCAATTTAGTTCCAGTTAGTTTAGTAATACCAAACATTTCAGTTCCAACAAAGCTAGAGTTAATTGCACCACCAGAAAGATCAGTTTGAGAACCACCAAGTTTCAACTCATAAACTGCTCCACAAAGGTTTTCCGTTAGTTTCACGTCGTTTGCAGGATCAGTTGATGTGTCTCTCATTCCTCTTTCAATTCTAGACATTGCGATATATAACACATTTTTATCAGCGTTATACGCAATCCCTTCTTCTTTACTGAACTCAGTAGTTGCTCCTAGGAAAGAGCCATATCTTCTAGTTTCAAGAAATGCAGCAGCTTTTTGAACTTCACTTGCACTTGAGAATTTACTGGAAAGAGTGGAACCATTGCTACCGTCTCTAAGTCTTATACAACTGTTTTGGCTTGTAAAACCAGCTCTAAGTAACTTATGTGTTGCAGGACAACTAGTAGTACTCGCATAATCCCAAATATCAGTAGTATTGATATTCTTGTTTATGATTGTTTCAATTTCAGCATCGTTACCAGAAGCAAGTTTAATCCATCTAATATTTGCTTTTCCGGCAGCTGTTGCATCTGTTTGTATCCATTTAGCCATATACATAGTTCCTGCTGATAGATCTTTTTCTTTATCAGCAATAAACATATATAGTCCTGCATAATCACCATCATCACTCATATATACAGTTTTGTTATCTGTCATAACAGATGCTAACTCAGGAGTAAACTTTCCAAGAACATGGCGTTTAGTAATCTTAGGAGCTCCTGCATCTGAATATTCGATTTCAACAATTTTTCCATATTTGTATGGATTTAAATCAGTAAAGTTTGCAACACCTTGATAGGTTTTCATATTGAATAGAGCAGGACAAGTGAATGGATCTGAATATCCTGACCAAGCTGGACTGACGTTAGTTGCTATTGCTGTTCCGTTTGCATTACATTTACCAACGTTAGCTGTTCCACCTGCAACTATGTTACTAGCACTAGCAATATCAAAATTACCAAAAACATAACCATCGAAGTTATAATCTTCTTCTCCACCTAAATGTGTTCCCCAAGGAGAAAGTGTAGCAGCACAATTGAAAACTGTACCAGCTTTTGAACTAAAATCAACATTTGAATACTTATTCACCTTGAATGTTCCATCTGAATTTTTAGTTAGCTCAGCTGAATACATCGCACCGGGATAACCTTCAAAATGAGTCAATAGATAGTATTTACCACCTTTGTAGAACAAAGTGTTTGCATCAGGTTGAGCACTTGCAGTGGAAGAACCATCAGAAAAAACTAAATCTGCACCAGCAGCAGTTTTAATTTTACCAACTTCAGTACCTGCACTATCTTTATCACCTGATCTATATAACGTCTTATACTCCAAGGGATATTCTTTAACTTCACCGTTTGCAAAAGTAACTTTTGCTTTAGGTGTTGTTCTTATGCTAATCTTTTCTTCAGCAGTAGATGCAATCCCAATTTCGGTAAACTCTATATTAGTAACATCAGGGATTTGTTGGCTAAGGACGAAAAGTCCTGCAAGCAAAGCATTATTATTGCTTTTTTTGCTACTCAAGCCCAGTTCTGTACATGTGCTTAGAATCATCATGATGCAGAATGCTAGGATTTGTTTTTTATTCCAAAAATAAAACATTTGTTAAGCTCCTACACAAAACAATATACTAGATGTATTTCTGAATCATTACACTGAGATTTTTTTATACTGATTAATCAAAAGCATTCATTACATTATCATAACTAAAATTGAATTGGAGTTACAAATTAGATTTATTTTCATTTCTTGTCTAAGGATTAAAAAAGTAGCGTTATGCGAAACTGAATACTTTTAGAAATTTATTTCTAGAACTTTTAATAGGAATTAAATTAAGTTTTTTTTGTTACAAAACTGTTATAAAAAAAGTAATCTTTCTACCCAAAAAAAGTATAGTAAAGCATTGCTGTATTTTTATCATACTTATTGGAGGAACTAATGGTAAAATCACTATTATTTGTTTTTGTTCTATTTTTAATACAGTGTTCTGATAAAGTTTATGAATCAATTGATCCGAATATCAAAATGATTTCAGGTGTTTATTTTTATGGAGATTTCTTTTTAACAGGGATTGTTAAAGAAGAAATCCCAGCAATGCAAGAAACTCACTATACGCGATATGATAATGGTATCCAACATGGTGAGTTTAAAATAGTTCATAAGGATGGAAGCTTACTTCTGAGAACGAATTATCAAAATGGAATGAAAGAAGGTCCAAGTTTTAGCTGGCATAAAAATGGGAAGTTGAATACCTATTCAGAGTTTCATGAAGATAAGTATATTAATGAGCGTATGGTTTGGGATGCAAATGGAACGTTAGTCGAATACGAAAGGTATTCTGTGGATGGAAATGTTCTAGTAACCAAAAAATGGTATTCGAATGGTCATATCTATATGAACCTTTCTTTCATTAATGATGGAAGTGCAGCGGGGCTTACAGGTTCTAAGTTTTGTTCTCCAATTAAAAGAGAAGAAAATACTTCTAGTCTCTAAGATAGCTATCACAACTTAAGAGGAGTATTTATGAATCCATATGAGCCAATTTCTTGTGAGTTTTATGATGAACTAGAAGCCTATTCTATTATGAAGAAAGAAGTTGAAATTTTTTATGAAGATGAATCGGGGAATTCAGTTTCAACATTTGGAAGAATTAAAGACTTATTTATAAGAGATAAAACGGAATATTTAGTACTAGATACAGGAAAAGAAATCCGCTTAGACAATTTGATTCGAGTGGACAACAAGCTCTTAGCGGATTATTAGATATTGTATTTTCAGGATTCGAAATAATTGGTTTTATTTCTTCATTAAATCCTTATTCTTTTGGTATTGTTCCTGAAGACTTTTATAATTTGTTTCATTCATTATATTGAGGCTATCTAGAATTTTTATTTTTTCTTGAGCCAATGAATTTAGAATTTGTAGTTTTAACTCATTTTGAGAAGTGATGAGTTCTTGTCCTGCTTTCACGGAAATTGGTTTATTAGATTTATCTGCTTTTACTTCAACAACACCTTCACTAACATAAACACCATCTTCAATTTTTTCTTTTGGAGATTCAGTGTCTTCACCTTCCTGAACTAAAAATTGAGTTCCTCGTACACCAGCAGTTTTTGTTGGAGTTGTGATTTTAAACTCGGAGTTTTTGTCTAATTTTTTATTAACCTTTGCTAAAACCGATCCAGAATTTAGATTGATATTAACTTTGAGTTTGCCTTTCTCATCTAACAAGTCTGTTAGAGAAATGCTTGTAAACTTTCCAATGCGAATAATAGAATTTAGTCCCACTTGAAGATCCAGAATTCCATTTTTAGTTTGAATTTTATCTTTCTTTTCAAAGATTTGCCCTTTGGTAACTTCTAATTCCTTTTTATCACGCTGATAGAATACTTCACCATTTTTAAAGGAAGCTACAACGAGCAAGTCAGAGCCAAGTAGCGATGTTCCAAAAACAGTAAGTGTTATGAAAGACAATAGATGAATTGTCTCTACGATTATGTTTCTTTTATTCATATTTTATCCTTTGTAGAAACTCTGTCTCATAATAAATTTCCTTGTTTTGTTGTAATTCGTTTTATTATTCTTTAGGGCATTAATTCTTACTTATGCGAAAAGAATGAGTGTTACTGAACTGTAATTGAACCTTAAGTTGCAGAGGAAAAAATGCTATATCTGCTACTAATTCTATTTAGCTGTAAAGAAGCTAAATCAAATTTGATTCTAAAACCAAACTCTGATTCAGCAAAATTAGAACTTCATTATGGTAAAAAATGGGAAAGCAAAGAGATTGCCTTGCCCACAGAATGGGGACCTGTTCTAAAGAATAATTGTTTTAGTTCTCATTCCGATTTCTACAAAAAAGAAGAGTATGGACTAGTTTTAGAATTTTGTTTAGGAGATGATTCTGGAATTTTAGCTCCCGCTCTATACACATTTTATAATCAAGATAAAACTAGCTCCCGACAATCGGGAATATTTCTTTGGAATGAGAAGAAGGTTGAGGTAAGTTTTAAAACGTTAAGCGAAATTAGAAAAATGCATTCAGAATTTCTTATCATCTGGGCGGGAGATAAACATCTCACCAAAGAAATTTTGGAGGAAAATATTTCCAAAGAAAAATTGTTCTCTAAAGACTTGGAAGGAAATCTTATTCAAACAAGTTTTTCCCTTCCCTATTTTAGCCTTTTTCTTACTAGAACAAGAACGTTAGTTGCTTTCCCAAGCATCAATATCAAAGAAAGAATCAGCTCTTCAGAATATCTTGTGTTAGACTTCAAAGAAAACATTGAAGCCTCTGAAGAAATCTTTGAAAAGTTTCAAGAAGCAATTCGGACTTCAGCTAAATTTCAAAATGAATGCAAAAAAATGAGTATAGATTTCACTGAATATGTTGGTTCAGGTTCTGTCTCTACGAAAAAATTTTTAGAATTCAAAAATACTAAGAACGATATAGTATGCCTTTCTGGTCTTGAATTTGAAATTTCTGGGAAGAAATTTTTTCCATTCAAGAATGGATATTTATTTCCTAATGCAACTACCTTGCTCTTAGAAGAAGGTTCTAAGTTAGAGGGAGAAACTCAAGGAAAAGAATTTTGGAAAGAAATTTCAAACTCAGAGAAAATTTTTCTTAAGACCGAGTTGGAAACAAATTCCTTTGAACTTCCCAAGAGATTTAGTTACATTTCTGGAGATGATGAATTTTCTTTTAAAAAAAATTTTAAGTCGTGTTCCGATACTATTCGTTATTCTGAAAGATTGAACATTTGTGCTGATCCAGGAGTTGAACTCTCACAAGAGTCTCAGAAATGTAATCTTGGAGACTTCTATATAACTGAACTTAATCCTCTTGGCTACTGGAAAAATGGCAGATTAGATCCAAATGGGAAGTTCATTGAACTACAATTTAATGGCGAGAAACCCTGTGATCTTTCTTCTGTAACTCTCAAAATTGATTCTGATAGCTTTCCTTTGTCCTCCAAGAAAGAATTCATTCAAAAATCAGAAGTTATTGTCGTTGGTCGCAAAGATGATTTTATAGAAAAAATTCGAATTAGTGATAGAAATATAAGTTCAGTCAATATTCGTTCAAAAATTGAGATACTATCAGGAAATGATACTAGAATAATTTTTTCAGGAATTGAATCTGATTGGATACTAAAAGGAAAAACTGGTGCTCTCTATTCAATCGTTTTTGAAAATGGAAAATTTTTCCATCATCCAAAATTTCAATCTAAGAAATTAAACAATCTTCTTAGACAAAATCATTTCATGAGTCCTGGAGAAATTGTTTCAAATGGAGTTTTAGGCAAGGCTAGTCTAGTAGAAGTTAATGTTTATGGTTCCTATTCAGAAAATTCCAGTTTTAGTGGTGATAGATTTATTGAGCTAAAAAATGAAAATTCGGGAACACTTGAGATCAATATTACGAATCAAAATGAAGATAAAACATATTTTATTCCAATTGAAGAGGACTCTGGATATACTGTTTTATCTAAAGAAAATTTTCAATGTTATACTAACGTTAGTTCCATTCAATCGTCTGATTTAATTCTTTCTAGAGATACTAATAAGATTTTGGTCAAATCCAAAGACAATAGCCAAGAATTTCATTTTAAGAAGTCTAATTTAGGAAAAGATTCTAGAACACCAAGAGTTAGGTCAAGTATCGTTCAGACTTCAATTGGAACTTGGAAAGAATTTAGCGAGAAGAAACAGATTCCAAATCTTAAACCTGAATGTGTTGGTTATAGCTTCGCAAGTCCTAACTCTGCAAATCATTATGATCCATTTCTTCATAAAGAAGGTGAAAAACTATTTTTGATCAATACTGATAATTCAGAAAGTATAACTCTGAAAAGATTTCAAGTAGAACCAAGTTTTAGTGAAGAAATTTCTATTCAAACTCAATCCAATAAACAAGACATTTCTTATCTTAGACCAAATAGAGAAGGTTTGGTATATTTAGAAATCAAAGAGAGTGGAAACACGGAAATTTTTTCCAATAAAGGTTTGAAGATTGAAGCTGTTTCCTACAATCCAAGTCTCAGTTCTAATGAATGGATTTTACTTTGTAATAGAGGAGAAAGTTCTGAGCACATTCATGATTATGAAATTGAAGACACTCATTCTAAAGACCTAATCATTCCTTATTCAGAAAGATTTGTTGGTTCTCCGCCAAGTTTTATTGATTCCTTCTTTGCTCATACAATTGGAATCTTACAGAAAGACCAATGTGGTTATCTTGTGGATCCTAATTTTACACTTGGGATTTTAAAACCTGCTGGGGTGATCCCTACTTTGTTGTTCACAGTGTCGGGTAGCACGAACAATTCTATTGGAAATGGACTTTCTATTGGTGAGTCAATCGACTTATATAAGAAAGGAAGTCCCAGAATTCATATTCATTCTTTTGGACATAGATATAGCTCAAGACCAGTTGGTTTATCTGTTGCTAAGGATGAGATAATCATTCTCAACTCTGAGAGGTCTGGTTTTCAACTAGATGATTATAGGATCGAAAAATGGTAAAATGGATTTTATTGTTTTTTCTTCCTATTAGTCTTATTGCAGAAAGAAGTTTTAGTTTAGAAACTTTAGGATATGCAAATCATTTTAGCGAGGATAAACTAGATACTAAGACTACTGAATACAAAAGAAATTCTAATCTATACTTGATTCCAAAGTTTATTGGAAAAGAGACAGAAGAAAAATTTGGTTATGAGTTTGGATTTTTATTTCCAGTAAGTTTTAATGAAAAGAAAAATACGATCTATTCCCTTGGAAATAGTTTTCTATTTTATGATTTCAAAGGAATCCAGTTTATCTTTGGTAGAAAAGAATTTCAGAAGAGGAATCATTTTTTGCCTAGAGATGGAGTAGAAGGGGTTAAGGTAGAATATAAGTTTTTAAAATATTTTGAACTTGAGTTCATTGCTTTTGATTATTACAGAGCATTTCCTATCTTTGAATTTGAATTTGGCAAAGTCCAAGAAGATATTGAGAATCAAATTGGAACAAGGTCAAGACATGGTTTAGGATTAAAATTCAAAAAAGACTCTTTAGAAGCTGATGTACGGTTTTTATATCTAAATCTAGGAAACTGGGGAAAATCATCTAAGGATGATGCAAGAAAAATTCCTTCAGGAGATGATGATTTTATCTATCATGGAGATTTTCTATTTTCTAACGTTAACCGAAATCTCGACTTACATCTTGGGCTGCATTTTTCTCGTGGCTTGGACAAGTCGATTTCGAATCCAATTAGAAAAGAACGTTCAACCTTAATTTCTGGGGAAGCAATCAGTATTAAAGGAAATTTAAAACTATCCATTTTCTATCTATCTTTAAGTTCCTTTCTACCTGATAGAGACAAGAGAAATGAAGCAGGTGAGGTCTTAGAAACAGGATATGTTGCTATGGGCACAAATATCACAAATTCTTATCTAATCACTAGAGAAATAAATTTTTATCCATCTAGTTGGGTTACTAGTTCTGGATTTGAAAAACAAAATGGAATTAAAGGTGCAAGAAGAAATTCATTCTCTTCAGAGGCAAGGCTTGGACTGGAATATTTAGGTTTTTCATTCAGCATATTTGGAAATTATTTTTTGCCTTATTTGGAAACGGGAGGTTCCAATGGAAGTGTTTCTATTTCCAAAAAAGATTTTTCTAAATCCTTTTTAGCTGAACTAGGATTTGAATTTGAGTTTAAACCTAAAGAGAATTTTTTTTGCAAGGTTCAGGCTTCTAGACTATTCACCTCTAAAGATATTTCTATGGAAGGAAGTTTTGTATCCATCGCTTCTGGGCTGCGATTCTAATGAAACAAAAACTAACGTTAATACTATTGCTCTTATTTTTGGATTGTAGAAGGGACGGCTCACTCGCTCGGGAAGAATTCTGGAAAGGAATTTTATTTCCTAAAGGAAATTCTTCTCGAGCATTTTTTTCTTATCCTGGAAGATGGGAAAATTCACTCAAAAAAAGAAATGTATTAGAGCATATAAAGAAATTAATTTCTAATACTAAAAATGAATTATACATAATGGCATATAGTTTAGATAATCCAGAGGTTGTGAATGAAATAAAAAATGCTAAGAATCGAGGAGTGAAGTTAAATATAAGTTTGGATGGAGAAAAAGAATACAAGCTCTTGCAAGAAGCTCAAATTGATTATAAGATTTGGGATTCTTCGGGGCTTCAACATATCAAACTAATTCTAGCTGATAATAGAAATTTATTTTTTGGAACGGGAAATTTTTCAGAGCATGGACTGACCAATGACTGGAATGGATACATAGAGATAGTTTTAGAAGATAGCCAAGTGATAAAACTCAAGAAACATTTAGAAGAAGCATCAGATGAAATTGGGTTGGTCTTGGAGAATGGAGAGTTTTATTTTTCACCTAAAGAAGGCAAACTTATCCAAGAGAAAATTTTGACAGAGATAAAGAATGCTAAGAGAAAGATACAAATACTATCTTTTGATCATACTGATAAGATTTTTTCACACGAACTAAAAAAAGCTACACTAAGAGCAGTTCAGGTTTTAGAAGTTGGAAATGATCCAGTCGATCCAGAGATACAATATTTAAACCAAGAATCCTATGGAACTAGTTCCAAGATGTATAAAGATGGAAACACAGATACAATTGCAACAGGTTCATTTCCCGAAGGAGGACTATTGCATCATAAGACAATCTTGATTGATGATGAAATACTGATTACTGGTTCTTATAATTTTTCTTTGAATGCAAGAGATAATAATAGAGAGATTATCTTTTTTACAAAAGATAGAATGCTTGTTCAAGAATTTATTTCAGAATTCGAGCGTATAAAGAACAGCTCCTATGAACTTCAAAGAGATAGAATTCATTTTGGAGAACAAAATCTTTTTATAAGGGAACCTCACTGTAATTTAGATTGGAAGGATGGAGTAATTATAGAATTGACAAATGGAATTTTTCAAACAACTCTGAGTTTAAGCAAATCAGAAGATGGTTGTATATTCAAAAAAAAATTTGATTCGATTTCCACGGGGTTTACTAGTTTAGATTCATCAATACTTGATTCAATGGAACTCTGGAATGGATTCAAAGTCTTTGAACGGAATGGAAATAGAGTTTGGAATACTGAAGAATCTCGAAGTTATTTTTCAAATACGGAGAACCCAATTGCTGTAAGGTTAGACTCAATCGATTTTTCAATCTCTAATCAAATTGAATTACACTTTTCTGAAAAACTAAAGACTATAACAGAAGTGATTATCTTTCCAATTGGCAGAACAAGTATAACTGCAAGAGTGATGAGTCAAGAGGAACAAAGAATTTTAGTTGAGGCAAATTTGAATTCACTAGATCGAAATAGAGGTGTAATATTTCTAATCTCAAAGAATGAATCCTATTTCACTTGTTATGGAAAAACTTCTTCCAGTGCGAATTGGGGGATAGACTATTTATTTACTAAATTGAATTTGCAGAAAGGGAAAAGAAAATGGGAGGCATGTTTTTCGTTTTAGGAAATACCTTAATCCTTCTTTTCAAAAAAGCCTAGTTTTCAAAACTGGACTTAATGAATAAAGATTTTGACATTAGTAATCAAATATTATCTACTAAAAATTTAACTCTGTTACCTAAGTATTTCTTTTTAATTATTCTAATTACTCTAAGTTTCCTATTCCCAACTTATATTCATTCTAATGATATATTGAATGATGCTAAGAAAGCATATTCGCAAAGGCAATTCCAAAAAAGCACAAAACTATTCTTAGAATATACGAAAAAAAATTCAGGGGATGGGGAACCATACATGTTTTTAGGGTATATCTATGAAATGCAAAAAGATTATGAAACATCAAATGCATATTTCAGAAAAGCAGTTGATCTAAAGTTAAAGCCTAATCAAAAGAAAATGTGCTTATTGAAGTTGATGATTTTTTATAACTATCATAGAAGTTATGATTATGTTGTGCATTATGGAAATCGATTTTTAAAGCTAGAGCCCGGTCATAAAGAAGTGACTAAAATGAGAGATAGGGCACTTGCAAATAGTGGACATGATCCGGGATATATTGCGTCTAACGTTACAATAGAAAAAAAATCCAAAGAAAAGAAAGAGGAATCTTCTAAGTCTAAGGAAGAGAAAAAAGACTCAGAATCTAAAGAAAAAAATAAAAAAGAAAGTTCAGCTTCTAAAAAAGAGCCCGAACAAAAAGAGCCAAAAGAGAAGAAAGAAACTCATGTTGCTAAGAAAGAGACTTCTGAGGCAAAAGAAAAAGAAAAGCATGAGAAAGAAAAACACGAAAAAGAACTAGCTAAAAAAGAAGAAGAATGGATTTCCAAACAAAATGAGAAAAATGATAGAAAAGAAGAATCTGAGCTATTTGAGAAAGCTCTAGTAGCGATGAAAAAAGAAGAGTTTCAGATTGCTTTAGAACATTTGAATAAATTAATCGAAAAAAAACCTGATAATGGGAATTACCATTATAAGGCAGGTCTTGCACATCTAAGACTTGGGGAATTGGAAAAATCAGTTACTTATTTTGATGAGGCAAGAAAGCATACTCTACAAACTGAGAAAGAGTTATTGTATTATATTAATTTGAATGAGGCTCAGGCAAACCAAAAACTTGGTAAGACACAGACAGCTATTGAACAATATAGAAAAGCCTATAGTTATAAGCATACAATAGTTCCATTACTTCCAATTATAAAGTTGAAGTATGATGCCAAAGAATTTGCTGATAGTGAAAAATATTCAAGCTTAGTTTTAAAAATAGATAGCAGAAACTTAGATGGATTGTTTTATAGAGGGATTTCGGACTTACAAATTGGTAATCGTTATGAAGGATTCAGAACGTTACTTGAAGTAGGCAGAAGATTAAAAAAAGAGTATCATGATCCAACAAAGGTTCCAGAGAAGTATAAGGAAGCATTTTTATATCTAGGAGTTTTTTACTCGAACAGAATTAAATATAAGCTTTCCCTAAAATACTTGAAACTTGCAAAAAATTTACAGGATAGAAAATCATATAAATTTGCTCATGCAAAGTCTAATTTTTACTTAGGTAAATACGAACAGGCTTTAGCTGAATTAGAAGCAATTTCAGAAATTCCAGAGGCAAACTATCTTCAAGCTAAGTACTATTCATCTAAAAAAGATATAGCAAAGGTGAAACAATATCTTCAGAAGGCTGCAAATAAAAAAGTTATTTTTTGGATAAAAGTAAAACTAGATCAGAATTTCAAAGAATTGATGCAAAACCCTGAATTTGCAGAATTTGTAAGAAACAAAGGTGAAAAACCTAAGATAGTATCTCCAAACGATACTATTCCGGAAACTATCAAAATTGAAGAGAAGAAAGAAGAGCCAGTTTCTCCGAAGATTGAAGAATCGATCGCACCTAAGAATGAAGAGTCAATTTCTCCTAAGGAAGAAGAAAAGCGAATAGAAAACCCTTAAATTTTAACTTTACTTTTTTAGTAGAGACAATCAAATAATACCCAATTTCACATATTCTACTAATTCTTGTGTAAGTTTTGGTTTTTGAGGTAATGTTTGCAGCTTTTAATTGATGGTTTCAATCTAATTTATAAGTTTCCTGATTTAGAGGCTATGATGTATGATGATAGATTGAATGATGCACGAAAAGGTTTATTGCTGATTTTACTTGAGTATTCTAAAAAGAAAAAGGGTGATAAATTTAGCATTTTCTTTGACGGAAAGAAAGAAAAAGGTAGTGTGGTTCGAGAAGATATGTTTGGAGAAATGAAACTTTACTATAGCGGAGACCTTACTGCTGATTATGAGATCAAACGTTATGTAACATTTTCCCCAAATCCAGGCAATTTATTTGTAGTAACTTCTGATAAAGATATAATCGGTCATTGTAAGAAGTTTAAAGCAAAGACAATAACTTCAGAAGAATTTTCCAAATCGATCATTCAAGAGTTAGAACCAAGTCAAACAATAGAAGTTAAACCAGAGCATCAAACTGCTGAAGAGTTAGAATTTTGGAAGAAAGTTTTTCAGGAAAAAAAGAATGCCAAGTCTCAGAACTGATAGAAGAACAGATTTTGAAGACTTACTTTCCAATCTAAGATCAAAGAATAATTTTATACTAACAACTCATAAAAGTTCAGACCCAGATGGAATTGGATCGGAACTAGGATTGTACTTTTTATTAGAGAGCTTAGGAAAAAAAGTGATGATTTTAAATCCTGATAGGATTCCCGATCGTTACTCTTTTTTAGACGTTAGTTATAGAGTGAATCATTTTGAACCAGAAAAACTAAATATAATTTTTCCCGACCCAACAGTAATAGTAGTAGATAATTCAGATATTGCAAGAATAGGAGACATCGCAGCTTACTTGAAAGAGGACAGATCCAATCTAATTGTGATTGATCATCATGATGGACTAGAACATTTCCATGGACTATTTTCATTTCCAGAGATTGGCTCTACTTCAGAGATAATTTATGAACTCATTGAACTTGCGGGATTAAAGATGGATACAAATACTGCAATTGCAATTTACTCAGGAATTGTAGTAGATACAGGACAATTCAAATACAATAAAACAAGACCTCGAACACATGAGATTGCTGCAAAACTACTTGAGTATAGATTTTCGACTGAAGAAATTGTTAGAAAAATTTATGAAGATAGTTCTTATGAGGTATTATTTCTCAAAAGAGATATTTTAGCTACACTAGAAGTTCATAGAGAATATAGATTGGCTTGCATAGAAATTACAAGGAAGATGCTGAATAAGTATAATTTTACAAATAATCCAGCAGAGGGAATGACAGGAGAACTTTTAAACTCACCAGATATAAAGATCTCTGTTTCTTTTTTAGAAAGTGAGAATGGTTTTGTTAAGCTTAGTTTCAGATCAAAAGGAAAGTTTGATGTTTGTTCAGTTGCCAAAAACTTTAATGGTGGTGGACATACAAATGCAAGTGGTGCAACAGTGAAGGGCGAACTAGGTTCAGTGAAGAAAATGGTTCTAAAACAGTTAAAAGAAATGTACGAAATTACACAGGGCTAATGTTTTTTAATTCTATTCCATTTTTAGTTTTTTTTGCGATACTGTATTTAGTTTATTGGAATGTCCCAAAAAAATTCAGAGAGTATTTACTGATTATAGCTGGGGCAATTTTTTATGGATATACTGGTATGAATTTTTTAATTCATATACTAGCTACCATTTTTA
>JANRLP010000118.1:0-9549 GCA_033762425.1 Leptospiraceae bacterium | reverse complement strand
TGAAATCAGTAAACATAACACTTACAGATTCAAATAAAACAGGCTCAGCAAAACCTTTTTCTTTCAGCTCATTAGCAACATCTTCTGGTAGAATGTTTAAAAGTAACTTCTCTGACTTTTCTCTTTCCTTTTCTGTTTCTTCATAAAGATAGGAGTTCTTTACTGCAATCGCCAATTGCTCGCAAAGAGTTTCTATAAATCGTATTTCATCTTTGTTTAGTTTTTTTATTCCTCCAATTCTATTCAGGTGAAAGATTCCGATGATTCGATTATTTACAATCAAAGGAATTTGGAGGATAGATATATTTTCTGCTAATTTAATAAAAAATTGATCATAATATGACACCTTCGATTTATTAATTATATTTGTATTTTTTAGATACAATGTTTTCTTTCTAGTGTATGTGATATAAATAGAACCGCTCTCTTCATTGATTGGAATTCTCAATTTACTGAATATTTGAAAATATTCAGGGGCTATATTCACTGATAAACATCTGGTAAATAATTCATTCTTTGCTTCGTCAACTAATTGCAGTAAAAACATATCCATATCGAATCTTTTATTTAATTCTATGGTAGCTTGTAAAAATATTTCCTCTAATTTATTAGAAGAATTGATTACTTTGGAAAATTCATTGATAAATTCTGTTTGTTGTTTTGCATTCACTGCTTGAAACTCTGCGACTAACGCTTTTTCTTTTTCTTGACTTGCCTTTTCCTTTGCTACTTCTGTTTCCTTCAATAATTGTGCAGTATAAATAATACCTGCAATTTGATCAGAAAATCGAGTTAACTTTTCTAAATCATTTCTATTCAATAGAATGTCTTGCTTAGAAATGGAAAGATTTAAAATTCCAATTACTTCATCTTTGACGATCAAAGGGAATTGAAGAGCTGAATAAATTTTTCCAAACCTTGCAATATTAAAATCAACTTTACCTAATGGAACTATTTCTTCATTAAAAGAATTAATTTGTTTATATCTAATTTCTGGAATTTTCCTTAAGACATCGGGAATATACAATGGTGTTTTTTTTGCGTAAGTTACATATAGTGTTCCTAATCTTTCATCGATTTTTTCCCTGAAGTTTCGAAAATAATTCGAATTAATATCTTCAGTTCCTCTATAAATTGTTAAATTTTCACTTGTGTAAAATTCATTTGAAATCTTATCTACAAGTAAAGTCCATACATTTGTAAAACCAAAAAGTTCATTCAAATACTTATAAACTTCATTCATTATTAAGGAAATATCTGATGTGGAATTGATTAGCTTAGTAAATTCATTTAACTTTTCAATTTCTTTCCGAGCAACTAAGGCTTTTTCTTTTTCTTCTTGGATTTGTTTGTAAAGTTTAGAATTAGCAATTGCTCCTGCAGTTTGATTTACAAAATTTTGGAGTTTTTCCATTTGTTGGCTAGGGACATCTTTGATCGTTTTATTGTGAATTAGTAAAATTCCAACAACATCATCATAAACAACAAAGGGCAAACTCAAATAATATCTAAATTTATGAATTTCATAAAGTCTTTTATCGAGTGGATTTACTGTTTCATTATCAATCAATTCTTGTTTTACTTTTTTATGATGATAAGCATTTAAGAGAAGAGAAGGTTCATTTAAAGAGATTGTTATTAGCTTCAATTGATCTGTTGTATCAAATTGTAAAAAAGGAGATACTAAGGAAAAAGTTTTGAGTTCATTTTTTTCAGCATCTTTTAACAACATCCAAAATTCATTGAATTTAAATTCTCTTTCCAGATGAAAAATTACGAAAGTCATTACATCTGTGAGGTCAGCTACGGAATTAATTTTCTTAGTTATTTTATTTAATTTTTCAATTTCTTTATTGGATAGCTCTAATTCCTGTGTTCTTTCTTTGACTTTAATCTCAAGATTCTCGGTAAGCTCTTTTAATTCAATTGTAGTTTCTTCCAATCGATTCGATTTTTGTTCTAAATCTTTGGCTAACTTTTCTGACCGATCTAACCCATCCGCAAATCTTCGTGAAAGTACGATCGCTTGAAAGAATGTAAATACCAAAAGACCATAACTAGCAAGAAATGTAGTTTGCAACAAGCTCTGGGCTTTTAATATATCATTGATTGTAGTTGCAGAAAAAATAGCTACGCCAATCAGGAATAATTTCGCTCCCAACTTTTTATGTTTTACAGCTAACAATAAAACATAAATCGATTGAATGATTTGAACTAGAATAGCGATATGCACAATTGTTCTTACAGAAAGATATACTTTAGTAGGAAATAAAATTACTAAAAAACTTGCAGTTAAGAAAACGAAACTCAATCCATTATAAACTTTTTTCAAAATTCCTTCTGGGAAGATAGCTTTTAAAAATTGCAAGAATAGGTAAGCACCAAAGTAAAAGGATAAAAATTCTATTTTTCGAACAATAAAAAAAGGAAAATCGGGAAAAAAGTCTAAGAGTATTCTTCCCTCAGTGGAGATTACTCTAAATGCTACTAATAAACAAAAGACTCCAAAATACAAAGGGGAAATGTCTTTTTTCCGAATGGAATATAATCCAAGATGATAGAGAGACATCATGAATAAAAAACCAAAGACAACTAGATCCAGACCATATTTTTTTTTAACTATAGTTTCTATTTCCAATTTGGATCCTAATTTAATAGTATCCCAAAATCCACCACTTTGTTCATAAAAATTAGAGACATGAATTAGAATGTCTAATTTCTCTGCTCCTAATAATCTTTCTGGTAACGGTATATTATAAAATTTTAGAAAATACACTGAATCTTCTTTAGATTTCCCCACCTTACCATTTGAGGAGAATAATTCTTCATTGATATACATTTCATAATTCGAACTAGCATCTGAAATTAGAAATTCAAGGTTTTCTTTAGAATTTTTAGGGAGTAATATTTGCAATCGATAGGTTGCATATCCATCTATGGGATAACCAATTTTCTGCCAAGGGGTAGGGAATTGAATAAAATTTCTTTCTTTATACTCTGGACATGCATTGTCTTTGCAACGTTTTGGGTCTAAAAATTCTCCCCAATAGAATTCCCATTCACCGTCAAGGTTGATTGTACTATTTTTTGAGAAGTCCCAGTTTTGAAGGTTGAGAACTCCTTTTTCAGCTTTAGGAACAATTAATGATTTATCTTTGCAAGAAATAACAAGTAATGATACTATATAAATAATTACTAACTTAAGCATTACCTATTCTCCAAAGGAATTTGAATTGTAAATCGAGAGCCTAGATCAATATCACTTTGGACACTAATACATCCATTATGTAATTCCAAGATTTTTTTTGCTAAAAAAAGACCAATTCCCACACCACTGACTTCGTAAGTGAGAGAGTTATCTACTCTAAAGAATTTTTCAAAAATTCTTTCTTGGTTATTGAAATCGATTCCGATCCCAGAATCAATGATATTTACGAAAACAAATTTATTATTTTGTTCAATTTCGATTTTTACTCTACTAGAAATCTTGCTGTAAACAATTGAATTCTTTAAAACTGCTGTGAATGCTTTTTTCAAAAGTAATTTATCACAATGCAAACTAACGTCTGGGATTTCCATGATTTCCCATTTAATCATTTTTTCTTGACTATAAGATTGTAGAGATGTTATACTTGCCTCTAATATAGTTTTTAAATTAGTTCTATTTTTTTGCAGTTCGATATTCGATTCAATATCTGTCATCAAAATTAAATCAGATACAAAATCATTTAATTTTGAAGCATTGGAATAGATTTGGTTTGCATACTTTTCCATCTTTGTTGGATTATCTTTGTTTGCGGGTAACATTTCTGAATAGGCAAATACAACGGAAAGAGGAGTTTTTATTTCATGAGAAAGATTTGCTAGAAATTGATCTTTGGTTTTGCTTAAATTTTCGATTTCCATTTTTGCACTAGCTAGTAAATTCTTTTGCTCTTCTGATTCTTTGAATGCATTTGAAAACCTCATGGAAAGTAAATAGGCTTGTGAAAAAATATAAACAAACAATCCAAAAGGAACGAGGTGTATGGATTGAATAATCAATTGTGCAAGTAAAATATCATGAATGACAATGATAAAAAAGAATAGAAGTCCTCCTAGTAAAGTTTTTGCTCCTTCTCTTCCTCGCAAAGCCGCAATAAATAACATATATATTGTATAGAATAATGCTAGTAAAATATAAATTTGAATACTGGTTATTGTATATGTATAATAGAAGGTAGGTAATAATAAGATTGGCAATGCTAGTAATATACTAGAAATTGTTATCAATTTTTTAATGGTCTTTGGAATCTCTTGAGGAAACAAAAAATATAAAAAGTTAACAAAAACAGGGACTAACAGTGCTAAATCAAAAAATTCTATAAAGCGAAAGAATAGGGAATAGTCGGGAAATATTCTTTCTAAATATTTTTCATTCATTAATGGAATTCGGGTGCAGATCAAGATGCAATACAATCCAAACCATAAGGGAGACTGATCTTTTTTTCTGAATAAATACAAACCAAGATGATAGAATCCAATGATTAAGATGGATCCTAAAAGAAAAAAATCAAATATCCACGTTAATCTTTCTTGATTAGCTAAGGAAGAATATTCACCTATATTTATGGAATACCAAAGCCCACCATTCGCATCAAAATAATTGGAAACAAGAAATAAAAGTTCAATACTTCTAGTTTGGTCGGGTAAGATCAAAATATCTTCTCTTTGTAATGCAACCAATTCAGGATTGAATCCTTGCTGTGATGAATCTTTACTAATTCCAACTTTACCCGCTTTAGAATACAAAACTCCATTGATCCAAAACTCATGGGCAGTTCCTATATTAGGAAGTTTGATTCCTAGATTCAATCTATCTTTTGGATCTTTGCAATCAGTAGAAATGCAATTGGGTAAAAGAATTTGTAATCTATAAGTTGCATAACCCCTTGCACCTACTTTTTGACTGTTAAATTGAAAATCATTCCATCTACCAGGAACATTGATGAATTTTATTTCAATCCCCGGTTGGAGACGCATATATGTGTCCCTTACTGGATTGGATGTTGGTTGCAAAAATTCTTCCCAATAAAATTCCCATTCACCGTCTAGGTTGATTGTACGATTTTTTGAGAAGTCCCAGTTTTGAAGGTTGAGAACACCTTTTTCTGCTTTGGGAGTTTCTTTTTTTATTCCCGAACAAGAAATAATAACAAAGAGAAAAAGAAGGAAGAGCTTTTTCAAGCCAACACCTTTTCTATTTCTTCCAAAATAATTGTTGGGGAAAATGGTTTATTGATAAATCCAATTACTTTTAACTCTTTGATCAGATTCTCATCTCGCATTTCGCCTTTTGCAGAAAGAATAAAGATGGGGATGTTTTTAAATTCATCAAGTTCCCTTAGTTCACGAATCGCTGTAATCCCATCCTTGATCGGCATCATGATGTCCATAACAATTAAATCTGGTTTTTCAGATTTGGCTTTTGCAATCCCTGCTTCCCCATTTACAGCATTGATAACTTCAAAATTACCCTCTTCTAATATATCACCGAGTACGTTTGCTATGGACGGTTGATCATCTACAATTAGAATTTTCTTCATAAATTATTTCTCCTTTTGGTTTATCGGTATTTTTATGATGAATGTTGTTCCTTCGCCTCTAGTTGTTTCAAAACCTAATTCACCACCGTGTGCTTCAATAATCCATTTACTCATAAAAAGTCCTAACCCAGTTCCTTTAGCCTTTCCCTCAGTTGCAAAAGCTTCAAAGATTTTTTCTTGTATAGACCCCGGTAAACCAGGGCCATTGTCTTCCAAGCGAATTGTACAATAATCTTCATCTCTGCTTGTTGACAATTGAATATAATAATCTTTTTTACCATCATACATAACTTCAATAGAATTCTGAATTAGATTAGAAAGCACTCTTCTCATTCGAGCAATGTCTAAATCGATTTCACCTTCAAATTGAAAATTGGTTCTACCACGAATTGAATTATAATCCAGAAGAGTTTGTTGAAACTGAAGTATCTCTGAAAGATAATGAGAAAGATTAACACGAGAAATTTCTAAAGAAAGTTTTCCTTTGGAAAAGTCCAAAATCTCATAAACCATGTCGCTTAACCGCTCCATTTCATTGGTTATCATTTTTATATTTCTTTCTCTTTTTTCTGGTTTAATGGTATCACTGTTTAATCGCTCTGCTAGACCTTTGATGCTTGCAATTGGATTTTTAATATCATGCACAATACCTGCAACTTTTTGACCAATGATAGAGAGTCTTTTTCTAGATTCAGCAAGTTTCTCAATTTCATTTTTTGCTTTTTCAGTTTCTGCCTTAGCGACTAACGCTTTTTCTTTTTCTTCTTGAACCTGTTTTAATAAATTGGAACTATGAATGATTCCTGCAAGTTGCTCTGCTAATATGGATAGTTTTGTCAAGTCATTTTTAGATAGATTCATTTTACCTACATTGTATAAGTCCAAAAATCCAATTGGTTTGTTTTGTAAGATAAGAGGTATAACTAAGAGAGATTCAAATCTAAGAGTTTCATACATCCATAACTCATTTATTGTCATACCTGCCTTTTTTGGTCTTTGTATATAAAAAGGTCTTTGAAATTTAAATGCTGCAGCATGTCCTCCTTTTATATTTTGTATTTCTGTACTGATATTATTTACTTTTTCTTTTTCTACTTCAGTTAAAAAATCAGGAGATAATGTATCAAGTGAAATGACTCTTTCAAGATTTTTATCAGTTGTTCCGAGCCAATAGTAATGAATATCATAATTTTCTTTTATATATAGATGAACTTTTTTCATAATCACTCTCAATTCTATTTCTTCGTTCAAACTTTTAATTAGTAAATTTAGTTCTTCAGTTTCTTTTTTTTGCTTTTCAGTTTCCAAAAGTAAATTAGTATTTTGAATTGCAGATGTAACTTGCTCAGCTATTTTTTCCAAGGTAGAGATTTCACTTTCAGATAAATTCATAATTCTATCATAATTTGTGAAGTCTAAAAATCCTATGACTTCATTATTTAAGAGTAATGGTGTGCAAAGAAAAGATTTTAATCTATACAATTGAATAAATTTTTTTTCAGTATCATTCACTGACTCAGCAAGTTCTTTTGTATATAAGGATTTTTTTGTATGATAAACATAACCATGCACATGGTTTAATTGATCTAAAGGGATATCTAAGTTTGCAAGTAGTTCATTTTTTTCATTTAGACTTTGTTCTGGTAACTCAGGAAAGTATTGTACTAGTATTTTATTATTTTTTTTATCAACGATAAATGTTCCGCATAAATCAATATCAAAATTAGAACGAATAAAGTTCAATATAAACTCCATTATATCAGTTAGATTTAAACTTGAATTCACTGATTTAGAAATTTCATTTAAGACTTCGATTTCCTTTTTGGTTTCTTCTAAATCTTGAGTTCTTTCTTGAACTTTGACTTCTAGATTGTCAGTAAGCTCTTTTAATTCAATTGTAGTTTCTTCTAATCGATTCGACTTTTGTCCTAATTCTTCAGCTAACTTTTCTGATTGAATAAAGGAGTTAGAAAATCTAACAGAAAGTAAATAGGCTTGGGAAAAGATAAATCCAAATAAACCAAATGGTGAAAGTAGTAGTTTAGATTCAATGATGAGTTGTACATGCAACATATCATGAATAATAGTGATAAAAAAGAAAACGAATCCACCAAGTAATGTTTTTGCTCCCTGTCTCTCTTGGAAAGCTGCAATAATTAGAACATATATCGCATATAATCCTGATATCAAAATATAAATATGAATACCAGTTAATGTATTTGTGTAATAGAAAGTTGGTAATAATATAATTAGAAAAGTGTATAAAAAACCAGATATAGTAATTAGTTTTTTTATGATTTTGGAAAATTCTTGTGGATATAAAGAAAATATAAAATTAGCAAATAAAACAATTAATAATAATAAATCAATATATTCTATAAAGAGAAAAAATGAGGAATAGTCGGGAAATGCACTTTCTAAATATCTTCCATTCACTAGTGGGATACGGATGCAGATTAAAATGCAATTCAATCCAAACCATAAGGGAGACTGATCTTTTTTTCTTAGTAAATACAAACCAAGATGATAAAGTCCAATGATTAATATAGAACCTAAAAGAAAAAAATCAAATATCCATATTAATCTTTCTTGATCGTAAAGAGTGGGATAGTCGCCTAAATTTATGGAATACCAAAGCCCACCAGACCTATGAAAAAAATTAGAAACATGAAATATAAGTTCAATGCTTCTAGTTTGATCGGGCAATATTAAAATATCTTCTCTTTGTAATGCAACCAATTTAGGATTGAATCCTAGCTGCGATGAATCTTCACTGATTCCCGGTTTACCAGCTTTAGAATATAAAACTCCATTGATCCAAAACTTATAAGCAGTGCCTATCTCGACTAATTTGATTTCCAAATTCAGTCTATCTTTTGGATCTTTACAATTAATAGAAATGCAATTGGGTAAAATGATTTTCAATCTATAAGTTGCAAAGCCTCTTGCCCCTACAGGTTGACCATTGACTGGAAAATCATTCCATTTACCTGGAACATTGATGTAATTTATTTCATTCCCCGGTAAGAGACGCTTATATGCATCCCCTGCTGGATTGGATGTTGGTTCCAAAAATTCTTTCCAAAAAAATTCCCATTCACCGTCTAGTTTGATGACACCATTTTTTTTAAAGTCCCAGTTTCTTATATCTAAAACACCCTTCACAGCTTTAGGAGTTGAATCATGATTTACTTGCAAACAACTATAAATGATAAAAATATTTAGAATCAATAATAGCTTGATTAGATATTGTCTAAGATTTATTTTCTTGAATGGCATTATATAATCTCAATTCTAAATTTTTATAGTCATATCAGTATTTGACAAGAAGAAAAAATTTCTGTGCTTAATGGAACGCTCCTTAAAAGATAAACTGTCACCTCCCTCATAGGTAAGGTTAATTTGATTGTCTTTGATATAGAAGAGCCTAATTGAGTCGATATGTGGGTGACTGATTTCAATCAGGTATTCAAGTAAATTTGGATTGGTATTTTGGATTTCAAATTGAATCCAGTATGCTGAACTAGTAAGCCCAAAATTTAAAGTATCTGAAGTCGATTCTCTGAAATTTGCTCGTCCAGCGAGAATATCATTGATAGTCATTGTTCCTTGCATATCTTCAAAGACCAATACTTCTTTACCTATCAGTAATGATTCAACTTTGGAAGGTAGTTCAATAGAATCTGAATAAATTGCAAATGGAATGAATATCAGTAGAGAAATAGCTGTTATCTGAGCAAACTGTTGGACATTAACTTTTGACATCATTAACCTGCTTGAAAACTCACAATTAAAACACGCACATGTTTTAAACTGCTTTTAATAAAACATTTTTTGAATAGCATTATAGAATCTCAATTTTAAATTTTTATAGTAATATTAGTATTTTACAAGTAGAAAAAATTTCGATAACTACTTGGAACTAAAATTCTTTTTAGGAATTTATAAATCTAGTTTTTGATAG
>JANRLP010000117.1:0-4902 GCA_033762425.1 Leptospiraceae bacterium | reverse complement strand
TAAACATCCATTAGTCAGTGTTGGATTTGCAAGAAAGTCGTTCAGAACACCAGTGCCAGCATTACAAGCTGCCAAAGTTCCAAAATTAGTATTCATAGAAAGTAGTGGATTGAATGGGGTTGTTCCCCCAGCAATAAAACTTGCACTCGTACTTGTAGTTGTTGCTATTCCAGTGGCAGTCTTTGCACCAACTCCTAGGGTAACAGTATATCTTGTTCCATAAGTGAGATAATTATCAGGAGTGAACGTTAATACAGTATCTCCCACACTCCAAGCATAGGTTCCTGTAACTCCACCTGAAATAATTACTGCATTCTGTGTTGGTATCTTATCCATTGCAACCAGAAAAGTAATAACAATTGGATTTAGGGTAGGGTTTCCTAAACAACCATCAGTTACATTCACAACACTAAAATCAGTAGCTATACCAAGACCACCATTACAATTAACCACAGTTCCAGTGAAAGTAGTATGAGAAGCAATTGGATTAAAAGGAGTTGTTCCCCCCGCAATAAAACTAGCACTGAATGGAGCAAGGAGTGGAACTCGCAATGTAGATTGCACACTTGAACCAAGACTAGCTGTATATCTTGTGCCATAGCTAAGAAGTGAATCAGGTGTAAAGGTAAGTGTAGTATTATTATTAGACCAAACATAGGTTCCTTGCAAAGATGGACTAAACACAATTCCATTTTGAGTGATTGCTGGTTCCATAGAAGTCGAAAAAGTAAATACAATATCACTTCTAGTTGGATTTCCTAAACAACCATTCGTTACGTTTCCTGATAGTATGCTTGTAGGAACAACTCCTCCAATACTACAATTGGCAAGAGTATCAGCTGGCACAGTAATGTTTGTTACTGTTGGAACAAGGTTTGGAGTTCCTATAAGAAAACTAGCTGTTACAGGTGTTTGGAGTTTAATTCCAAACTGATCAGCTGCTGTTGTTGCAATGTTTAGAGTCACTCTTTGGTTATATGCAAAAGGGAAATCAGGAACAAGTGTTAGAACAGTATCCGATTCCCAAAGATAAGAAACGTTAGTCACTTGGGAGAGAGCTACAGAACTTTGGGTGAGTGATCGATCCATTGGTCTAGAAAACTGAACAGTAACTTTATTTACAGTTGAGTTTCCCATACAAGCGTTAGTTACTGAGTTAGCAAGAAAGTTTGTTTGTATTCCTGATGCTGAGTTACAAGCGTTAGTTGTTCCTGTAGCAACAGTAGCTGATTTAACCTCGGGAAACGTTCCTGCAATGGTAGCTTCACCAACGGTAAAACTTGCAGTCCAAACATCCTTTAAGTCTCTTCCTTCCTTATCTTCACAATTTTTAGTAATTGTATAAGTATAACTTCCGTAAGCAAATAAAGCAGAGGGAGTAAATTTCAATGTGTTTTCAGCTAGTTCATAGAAGCCTTGGTTAGGAGGAGAGATTGAGAAACTTTGAACACAAGTATTAATGTTCATAGCTTTGCTAAAAATTACACTAATGCTTTGGTTCCTAGGAAGATTCTTATCACCCATAGTTGGAACTGCAGAAAAAACCCTTGGAGACTCACTTGTATCAGTAAAAGTAAAAAACTTTTTCATGTCATCGGGTGAGTTATTACATGAATAAAAAAATGTGATTATAAAGAATAAAAGACTTCTAGTCGTTAAGAAAAAATTCATATTCAGCTCCCTTTTTCTTTTCAGGTTTCTTTTCTTCTAAGATTGGATTTGGTTCTTTCTCTTTTTTGGGAAGTTCTTCTTTTGTTAATGGAAGTGTTTCTTTTTCTTCAAAGGTTGGTTTCTGAAGAAAAGTGCTTTGAGGGAAAAGTTTAGCTAATAATGAGTTTCCATTACCTTTACTATAGACATAAAATTTCCAATCTTCAGGGTTTGTTCCTGAAGCATTAGCAAGTTCACAAGTTGACTGAATATAAGAGGAAATCGCATTGGAAAGCTCTTCTACACTTTTTGCTAGTTCAAGTTCAGAGGTTAGATAGTCAGTTCTTTTGGAAAATCCTAGTGACTGTTTAGACGCAAGGACTTTCCAAGTTTCATAATTGGTGTAGAATCGAGTATTCGCAATCCGCAAGATTTGCCATGATTCTTTTACTTTTTCTTGGTTCTTCAAAATTTCAGCTTTTAGATTTGTCTCCAAAAGTTGGTGGGAGCGAATTGCTTCAGAGAGTGCAATATTCCCTTCTAAGATTTTACGGGAATACGAAAGATCATCTAGAATATTCAGAGTAGAACTATTAAATGCATTTTCTCCTCTACCTACAAACTGAGGACCAAACCCAGGAATTCTTTGAATACCAGTTCCATCTGTTTGAACTCCATAATTAGTTGCAGTTTGATTAGTGTTTCCATAAATATTTGTAGTGACTGATAGATTAAATCCATAGACATCATTTCTTGTTGGAAGAGCAGCATTTACGTTTTGACCATAATAACCACCAACAGATACTTTAGGCTTCCAGTAGTTTTCAGCGATTTCTTTTCTTCCTTTCAAGGTTTCAATTGCAATTTTTGATTTTTTGGTCTCTGGTTTTCTGGTAACTGCTTCGCCTAAGATTTCTTCAGAAAATTTTGGTGCATAGAGAATAAAGTCAGTGTATAGAATTTCTTTTAAATCAAGCCATGTTTCAATAGGTAAGTTCATATTTTTCTTTAACTCAATTTCTGCTTGAAGCAAAGCTGACTCGCTACGAATCACTTGTAGCTCCATTTCTCGAATCTTGGATTCTGCTTCTAATTTTTCTCTTTCAGTTGAAAATCCAGTTTTGCGTTCTGCTTTTGCATCGCTTATTTGAGAAAGAGTTCTTTCTAATAGCTTGCGATTGAAAGCATTTCTTCCTTTAAGGCTCAAGAGTTGAAAATAACTTTTACGTGTATCCAAAAGAGTTTTTTCTTTTGCAATCTTCCAATCTTCACCATTCAAAACTTCTTGGAGTTTTGCAATTTCAATCTCTAATAAGTTTTCACCACCGTCATAGAGTAGTTGGTTCAATTGTAGTCTTATATCGTTGTATTGACTATCGCTTTGGTTTTGGTTTAGGTTTTTCAAACCAAAGTAACTCACACCAAGTCGGGGTAAATAGTTTCTCCATCTTTCTGCAACAACAAGTTTAAAGACTTCTTTTCTATCTTTCAAGGTTTTCATTATGATACTATTCGCAAGTGCAATGCTTTCTGCATCTTGTAGTGTGATTTTGAGTCTATTTGTTTCTATAGAATGAATGTTAGTTGTTAAGAGAAGGGTTAAAAGCAAGTAGCGAAGTATAAGATTAATAGAAAGATTGTATCTTTGAATAATAAGTAAGCTATTCGAAAAAAATTTCATCTAACGATCCTTATCAATTTTCTTGGGAATCAAAAAATAAATTACACTAATCACAACTAGAATTACTACAAAAAAGATATAATACTTAAGTAGATGCATATTTAGTCCTAATTGCAGAGATTAAAGATGGTGATTTTTTAAGATTAGATTCAGAAATTTCATTTACTATGCTATAACTTTGGATTGCAAGACATAACAATATTCCTAAAGAAGAAACATGAATTGAGTTGATAATTGAATAGGAATAGAGTAAATCGTGAATTATCGTTATACCTAAAATCAAAAAACCAACTAAGAAAGGTTTTGCCCTAGGGACAGAATGGATAGCGTCTTTGGAAAGTAATACTAGATAGATTCCAATACATAGTATTGTATAAATTTGAAAAGGAAGAATCAACATACTTACAAATTTTGTAGGTAGGAAAAGTGCTAATGAAGAAAATATGAGTCCAATAGAAAATAAAGTTCTAAACAAAAATTTCGGAATCGTTTCAAAAAAAACTCTTTGCAAGTAGTAAAGAAATAAGGTTACTGCAAGAAAAAAACTAAGGTATTCAAATCGAAAAAGTAAAAACCAATCTAAGGAAGGAAAGTATTGCAAAAACAATCTCTCTCCTGTTAGAGATTCCCTAAAAGCAATCAATCCACTCAAAATGGATGCATACAATATTGGTGAAATTTTTTCTTTTAAGATATAATAAGTAAGTAAAAATATAGAAAGAGCAAAAAGGGAAGTGACTAAAAAAATGTCATAACCAACTTTTTTCAGTTGTAAATTAGTGATTGATTTGGCTCGTCCAATATGAATCGACTCCCAAAATCCACCTTTGCTATGATGAAAATTGCTAACTTCAAGAATGATCTCAATTGGACTCGTTCCTACTTTAAAGAACGTTACCTGTGGTCTAAACTCTGGCTCATAGGAGTCTTTTGATGTCCCAACTCTTCCATTTGAGGCAACTACTTTATTATTGATCCAAAGAAGATAGCTTGAGGATGAGTCTAAAATTTTTATAGCAAGAAATTCTTCTTTTTCTGGTAGAAGTACTTTGAGTTTGTAGCTTGCGTAGCCTGCACCTTCTGCTAGCTTTCCACGAATATTTAGTTTGTTCCACGTACTTGGTACTTTAACAATCCTAGGCTCTAATTGTTTAAAATCGATTTCAGTTCTTTGGGAAGCAAGCAAGGTTTCAAAGTAAAATTCCCATTCTCCATCAAGTGGAACTGAAGTTTTTCCAAAATCAAAATTTGAGAGATCTAAAATTCCACTAATTGCTTTTGGTGTTTGTTGGTTGCTACATCCTAAGGAAAATAGAATCAAAGGTATTGCAAACAAATTTTTGCAAACAAATTGAGTTAAACTTTTGAATAGTAGTTCCTTTAGGTATAAAAAAGGGGACAGGGGAGTTGCTTCGCAACAGGGAATAGGGTGTCTTATCCTAAAATAGTTGTCATATATAGAGGTTCTTATGAAACACATGGAAAGACAAACGATCAGATATAGTGAAGCATTTCAACGTAAAGTAGTGAATGAGGTAGTTAAAGGAAAGTTTAGCATGGAAGGAGCTAGT
>JANRLP010000116.1:0-23019 GCA_033762425.1 Leptospiraceae bacterium | reverse complement strand
TTGAAGTCTCCAATTCTTTTTCGTTACAATTTTCTATGAGTAGTCTCTGAATCTTTTTCACATGACTTTTATTTTTTATCCCTTTTTTTGTACAATCAATTCATCAAAAAAACGCAAAAATTTTTGAAAATGAGTATAACTAAGAATTTAGGTATAAATTTAAAATTTGCTTAACTCAAATACAAAAATTCATTAAAATATTTGTATTGAAGTATGAATATTTTGATAAATATTAGTAGAGACTTAACTAGGCAGGTTGAATTCTGGCTTTTTCAAAAAAAGTGATTTTACTTTTTGGACCGAGAAGAGTTGGAAAAACCACTTTTATTTAAAGAATTTTGCAGTAGCAACTTCAATCAATAAAACTATTAGATAAAAAATGGAATTAAAAATTCCTAGTATAGAGGAAAACAAAGGTAAGAACAATAACTCGGGAAGTGGTAGTGGAAATCCAATTCTAATTCCAAATGCAAATAGATGAGTACTAAGAATAATGAATAGAATTTGACTAAGAAGAAAACTGTTCATCAAAATTGTTTGTAATGATCTATTAACTAGATAATTGATTAGGTTGCCTGAAAAAATCATAATAGCAGTGAATGGAAAATAAAAAGACAAAAATTTTTCTCTTGTATTGACTGAAGTAATAGAAAAATTCCCTCTCAGGAAAATATAAGTAGTGACTAAAATAAATAAGAATAGAAATATATAAATATAATTCTTATAAGTATAACTAACGTTAGTATAATGATTCAACTTAAAATTTAGAAATGAAAATAAAAAAAGTAGAGCAATAAATTTTGTATAGTTTACTGCTGTTTGCCTAGAATACAATTGAGTCCAATTTTCTCCTAAAGCAGCTATTATATCAGAACTAAACTTTTCCAAATTTGATTTTCTGTTTGAAATATACTCTTTCCCATAAACTTTTTCATCTAGTAGATTGAAAATTTCTTCAATTTCATTTTCATCAATCCTAGCATTTTTAGGAATAGGGATTCCCATAACTATAGAAATGATTGGAGATAAAAGTCTAACACTAAGAATTGTGTTTTCCTTTTGTAAGTTAACTCCCTTTCCTAAAAAGCAAGCAGGAACTTTAGTAAGCCCCTCTTCCCATCCTCCATGGCCACCAACTAGAACATGACCATGATCAGCAGTAAAAATAATTAGATCATTAACTATATCAATTTTATCAATAAATTTATCCAACTCCAGATTTAATCGTTTCACTGAGTCAGTATATTGACTTGAATTCAATCCATAGCTATGAGAATCTTCATCTATATATAATGGATGAATCAAAGTAATATCTTTCAGTTCTATGTTCTCAAAATAATTCTTATCAATTGGTAGTGTTTTATAATCGGCAAATCCATTTGGAAAAAGTTCTTTCCACCAAGTTAGTTCTGAAATGAGACTCACTTCTAAATTATTCTTTCTTGCAACTTCCCAGATAGATTCAATAGCTATGCCGTTCTTCGGCAATTCATTAGCATTATTTCTAACCCCAGTTCTATCTTGTTCAACTCCAGTAGAAAGAGTAGTATAAACTGGTCTAGACATAGAAAGGGGACTAACGTCTATGATGGAACACTTAAACTTTTTAATTGAGTTTAGTTTTTTTGCTTCATCGAATCTTAATCCGTCAACAAGAATTATTATCAATCGTTTGGGTTTATCCTTTGGAATGGGAACTTGCTTTTCTGTAGCAGAGACTAAATAATATCCTGAATTATTTCCAAACCTTTCATCAAAATATTGTGCCATTATAATAAAAAGAATAAGACTAAATGCAATGAAATAGATTTTTTTAAGGTTTAACTTCAATTGATTAACTTTGGTTCTTTGTCTTATAGAAATTCCAACTTACCAAATCTTCAAAATCTCTTCTATGATCAGATGACCAATCAATTGTATTTCTTTCACCGTTTTGATTGATATAACCAAGCCTATAGATAGCCATAAGTTCATGAGTATCTGGAACCTTGAGCATAGATTTTATTTTTTCCCAATTCTCTGGAATCTCCATCGGTGTAGAAACAAACTGAAGACCGATTCCATGAGAAGTTGCTGTGAGCCATAAGTTTTGTAACGCAGCTCCCATAGAAATTAATGTATAGATTCCTGATTTTTCATTTTGAACATACTCTTCTTTTTTTAGCATAAATCCTAAGAGCAAAGGTGCTTCAGATACAATTTTCTTTGCATCTCTTGAAAGAATTTCTGGAACATTTAAAAAGTTCATAATCTTAACTCCCTCATCACCAAAAATAAAACTTACAAATGGTTTTAGGAAAAATGGAAGTTTATCAATATGAATGCCAGACTTAGTTGATTTAGTTTCAGTTGAATTGAATCTAAAATATTTTTTATATCTAGAAAAAAAATTTCCTTTTTCCATCAACTTTTTCATGGAATCCTTAGCAATGTCGCCTATCGTATTCCTAAGCTCTTGGTCGGTGATTAGAATGAAATCCCAAGGTTGTGAATTGAAATGAGAGGGAGCTCGATTAGCAGAAAGTATCAAGTCCCTAATCACTTCAATAGAAATTTCTTTCTTTTCAAAAGCGTTATTTGCTGTTCTTCGACGAAGTATTGCTTCTTTTAAATCCAAAAGTTAAACCAAATTCTATTTTTTAGTCTCTTTACAAGTTTGGAATTGAGCTTGTAAATCTTTTGCTATATAAAGATCATTCTTATTCTTTTCATCTTCTTTATCTTTAGGAGCAAAAGCATTAGAACAGTTTTTGAGTGTATAACCCTTTGGATTCACTTTTGATACATAATAGTCTTTTGATTTTACAATGTATTTCACTGTTGTTTCTTTATCATTTTCCTTTGAACTAAATGTAATGAAGTTTTCTCCACAAGATTCTTTTAATTTTGATGGAGCTTCAATATTAGGACAACCTAATGTAGCTTCAACAAGTGGTAGTTCTCCATTAGAAGATTTACTTTCCTCTTTAGATTCTGGTTCTTTCTTCTCAGTAGGAGCTGGAGTTGCTGATACAAGTTTCTTCTCATTTTTCTCAGAGTAAGATTGAAAGCTTGAAAGAAAATTGGAATCGCTAGCAAGATCATTAAGTTTCTTAGACATTTTCTCTTCGTCTTTCTCAGAAAGAATAGAATTCAAACCTGATTTTTCGTAAAACTCTTCACTTTCCTTTTCATCAGTTTCTATTTTTTTTGCTGTATCCACTTTCAAGGCTTTGGACTGAAACAATTGATTGATCTTACTATCATCTTCCGATACTCCTTTCACTTCAGGAAGATAAGGAGTAACAGCAACATTTCCCTCAGCAACTGATAAAGAAAATTTTTCTTCAGTCTGATTAACATCAAATGTTGTTCCCCTAACTCCTGCAGTCCAACTTGGAGCAGAAACTTTAATGATTTCATTTGGTTTAGATTTTTTCAAGTTAAAGGTTGCTGAACCTGAGTCTAGAAAAGGAACTCCTCTTTTTTCTTCTGTACTAGTACCAAACTTGAATTTAGTTTTTTGTCTTAGACGAATTGTAGAGTCTGTTCCATCATTCAATACAATCTCACAAGAAGAAGATTCACCAGTAACAATTAGATCATTGTTCATGATTGGATCATCTTTAGATAGAGATTTAACTTTTTCATCAGAGCTAACTACGCTAACCTTACCGTTCAAAAATTTTACTTTACCGATTGGTTTTTCATTGCTTTTAGATTCAGATTTAGTTGTATCCTTATCCTTAGGTGGAGCTGTTTCTCTGAATCGTTTGCTTTGTTTTGAAAGTTTGAATTCTTCAGGAACCTTGGAACTATCCTCTTTCTTTTTTTCATCCACTGACGCACAACTGATTAATAAATATAATGTCGAAACTAAACAAATGCTTAACTTAAGTCGCATAATCTCCTCCCAAAAGAAATATATTACAACTATATATTAGCTAGGCAGTAAAAAAGAGCAAGACAAAAATATTATCCAATTTTTATTCATGTCTCAAATCAATTCAGAGGAAAATAAATTTTTGATTGCTACTTAGAACTAAACATTTTAATAAGGAAAGAGGTAAATATCAATGTTAAATAATGAAGACTTAGCTCAAGCTGAAAGAAGATTGAAAGATAGAGAGCTTTCACCAGAAATAATTGATTTAGCTGAAAAAGATTTTTTATCTCTTATCGAGAAGCATCCTAATGAAGCAAAATTATTTGGGCTACTTTCTAAACTTTATTATAAGAAAATGTTTGTTACCAACACGCCAATACTAGAGCTTCACGAAAAAGGGATTGAATATGGACTCAAAGGGGTAGCCCTTGATCCTGAAAACATAGACTCCAATTTTTGGTTAGGTGTCAACTATGGACTTTCTGCAATGGCAAGGGGAGTCATGAGCAGTTATTTTCTTTTAGAACCAACTGATAAATATCTTTCTAAAGCATTGAGTTTAGATCCATCCTATTTCTTTGGCGGACCAGAAAGAGCATATGGTTGGTTTTTGCATCAAATCCCTGCTTGGCCAATTTCAAAGGGTGATAATAAAAAAGCATTGGAACATTTACTTCGTTCTTTAAAATATTGTCATGATTTTTTTCTGACAAGGTATTATCTTGCAAAAGTTTATCATGCGTTAGGCGAAAGGAAGAGGGCAAAAGAACAAGCCTTATGGGTTATAGAAACACCATCCAATGAACGTTATATGAAAGAAGAAAAAACTTTCAAAGATGAAATGTTGATCTTGATAAAAAGTCTCTAACCAACTTGAATCTTAAGTCCGTCGTCATCATTTCCAATTGGACTTGAGATTGAGTTACCAGTAACTGCAATTAATACTGTAAAGATTCCAATTCTACCAACAAACATTAACATTGCATAAATAATTTTTTCTAAGTCAGAAACTCTATCAGTGAAACCAAGACTAAATCCAACCGTACTGAATGCTGAGACTACTTCAAAAGCAATTTGATTTAGTTGATTATTGTTTTCATGTAGCATTGAAAGTAGAAAGATAATTGTAGCAAGTGTTGAGGTTGCTAAAAAATAAAGTCTGATACTCATTGAAACTGATCTTTTAGAAATAGTATAACCAAAAATAGAAATCTTACTCCCAGAGTTTACAACATTACTCAGATATACAACAAGGATTGCAAAAGTAGTTAGCTTAATTCCACCGGCAGTACCTTGAGGACCTCCTCCAATAAACATTAGAGTAATAATTAGTACTACGCTTGGATCTTGAATATCAGCCATATTAAATGTACTAAATCCAGCTGTTCTAGCAGAGGCTGAAATCAAAAGTGCATTTGCAACTTTTTCCGATAGATTTAAATTCCCTAGAGTCTTGATATTATTAAACTCTAACAAAAGAATAAAACCTGTTCCTAAAAAAAGTAGAATGAGTGAACCATAAAGAATGATATTCGTTTGGGCTTTGCTAGACTCACCGGAAAGGGATTGATTATAGGCTTCGATTCTTTCATCACTCCAGAGAGATAATTTAGTAAATAAAAAATAGATTGGAGAAGGTTCTTCTCCAAGAATTGCTTTTCTCATTAGATGAGTTTCCCCAAGAATTTCTAAATAAGAAAAAATTTTATGAAGCAAATGAAGAAGAAACTTTTCAATAAAAATGATCACTGGATATCCAATCCCACCCATGATGATTAGAATGGAAATAGTATAAATACTTTTCAGATAAGTTTTAGTAAAGCTCAGATCATCTAGGATAGAAAAACCTGCGTTATTGAAGGCAGATATTGATGTAAAGATACTTAAGAAAACTCTCGAGACATCTCCAGGAATCTCTTCAGGAAAAGTATTATATAGAATGATTGCTCCAATCACTTCAATAGTTAATGTTATGTTTAAGATAGATAGAATCAGTCGGGAAATTTTCGCTCTTTCTGAACTTGACTTTTTATCATTCACGTCAGTATCTAGAACCTGAGAAATGAAATCTTGAACTTCAGTATTTCTAGAAAGCCCACGAACAACAAGACTTCCAATGATTACAGTAAATAAAATAATACCTAGTCCACCAATTTGAATGTAGATCATTATTAAAACTTGGGTGAATAAATTTAGTTTTGAAACAGGAACGGGAGAAAGTCCAGTCACACAAAAAGCTGAAGCTGAAAGGTAGAAGGAATCAACAAAACTTAAACTTGTTTCCGAAAAATAAATTCCAAATGAACCAACTAGTATCGCAATTCCAAAACTAGTAAAAATTGCCCTTGCGACTGAGATAGTCTTGAGAAGGCTTATTGTTAGGTTGACTAGAAAATTTATCATTTTAAACTTCTAGTTAAGAATAAAGAACGTTATGCGTCTTCTTCCAGTTCTTCATTTTCTTGTTCTTCTTCACTTCCCTCTTGCTCATCAAAATCATCTTCCATAGTTTTCCAAGCTTTTGAAGTGGTTAGAAACTTCCAAAGTGGAAATGTTTCCGGAAGTTCTAGTTTGGTTTTATCAGTTGAACTTGCCTCTAAAGCAAAAACGCTAGAAAAAAGTTTTTTACTTTTTTTAGAAATGTCAGTATTGGTGAAAAAAAGAATTCCTAGAACAGAAACTAGGAGTAAAGTGTAAAGATACTTCATTTTAGGTTTCCTTTATTTTTGGCAAGGTTTGCTGAAAAGTTTAAAATTACGATGTCTTTGATTGGATTAACAATACTGTTGTATGTAATCCCAAAGTCTTTTCGATTCACACTAAAACCACCTTCAATTTCAAAAAGTTCTTCAGAAGCTTTTTTGGTGACTAAGAATTCATAGTCCTTTGTAATTCCTCGAATTGTGAGCTTTCCTCTAGCATTAAAGACAGAGGGATCGTCAGTTGGTGATAGCCCTATAAACTCAAAGTTGGCACGAGAGAATTTTTCAACATGGAAAAAATCGTCTGATTTTAGATGAGAGTCTCTCATACTATTGCCAGTATCAATAGAAGAAGGATCTACTTCCACAATTGCCTTGCCTGTTTTCAGATCGATGTTTTTAATGCTAATTTTAGTGAATTTCCCTTTGACCTCACCAAATCGAGTATCAATAGAAAAATTTAATTTGAGAGAACTTGCAACCCAATCTTGAACAAAAATTGGCGAGGAAACAAATAGTAAAGTTAGTAATAAGGCACTTTTATAGCCCATATGGTTCAGTTTTTTGCCCTCGCTCTACTTGGCAAGCAAAAGAAAGGAAGGGATTGGATAATGCAAAGCTCAAATCAGCTAAGTTTTAAGTTTAATTCAGATCTTAAATAATCACAAGAAAAATACGAATTAGAATTGACCTTAAGAATTTGTTTAGAAGTGCTTGTTGAACAGGGTTTTATGATTATAGTATTTTTTTCTAAAAATGAATTTAAGAAAGAATTAATTCAAAAAACCCTTCAAACAAATCAAACTGCCGATTTAGAGTTTATTTCAATTACCAACCCTTCTGAGACTATTAGTTTTCTTGAATATAGGATGCCTGAGTTTGCTATTTTCGACTTAGACGATGAAGACTTTTCGAAGCTAGAAAACTTAACAACAATCTTTGAAGATTCATGGTTGAGTAGTGCGGGAATTTTAGGTATTACAGAAGATAAAACTAATGAAATTGGATTTAGCTTTCCTTTTTTATATATATTTCACGTTGGAGAAATTCAATCACAGCTAAATAGAATGCTAACTGTTTTATTAAAGAATGAGAATCTGCTCTTCCGTTCTGGGATTATCCAAGAAATGGGAAGCAAAGGCAATTTCGTTATCATGTCTGATATTGACGAAGTAAAACCTTATGCAGAGTTAATAGCAAGCTCTCTTTACAACAGAGGTTTGATTCTAGCACAAAAAAAATATGGAATTATTTTTGCTTTGAATGAACTTTTAGTGAATGCGATAGAGCATGGGAACTGTGAGATAAGCTTCAAAGAAAAACAAGAATGGTTAGAGAAAAACAAGAGAATTGTTGATCTTATCGCAATCAAAAAACAAGATCCAGAAATTTCTAATAGAGTAGTGCAACTTGAGTATGAATTATTAATTGATAGAGTCAGGGTAATGATTACTGATATGGGAAAGGGATTCGATTATGAGTCCAATTTAAAGGCTGAATTGAATCAGAATTTTGGAGCAAGTGGAAGAGGGATTTTGATGACCAAATACTTTACCCATTCCCTTTCTTACTATCCTCCAGGCAACAAGGTAGAACTAGAAATCCTTTATGATAATTTTGAACCAGTAAAACTTCCAAAAGCATTTCTTGCAAGTAGAACCATTGAACTTTCTGCAGGAAATATATTATTCACTAAGGGAGATAGAAGTGATGGACTCTATTACATTGTGAATGGTGAATTTGAAGCGTTAGTCGATGGTGAGGTTGTAAGTATTCTTGATAACTCAGATGTTTTTATTGGCGAGATGGCTTTTTTATTAGGTCATAGAAGAACAGCAACTGTGATAGCAAGAACTGATGCAAAGGTGATCTTTATTAGCTTAGAAGAATGGGTGGATACAATCAGGAAATACCCGCTTTATGGAATCTATCTATCTAGAATTCTTGCACGCAAATTGAATAATACTTCCATTGCTGTCTCTACATTAAAACAAATTAGAATTTAGCTTCGATTGATTCGCCCAAAATTTAAAAGTGAGCCGAATTTTATTTCTAAGGGAACCAAGTGAATAACTTTTTTTTGCTAATTTTAATGTTTAGTACAACACTGTGTAGTCTGAAAAACAAAGAAAAAAATGTTGTGAAAGATGAAGATTACTTTATTGAAATCTTTGATAAAAATCCAGTCTATGTATCAAATGGTTTTGATTTCCCAGTTGGAAAACCAGATGCTAGTGGTTACAGTGATGCTCAACCATTTACTATGAATAACCATTTAGGAGAGGATTGGATCAAAGCAGGAAGGAAGGAAATGGGAGTTCCAATATATGCAAGTTCAAATGGGATTGTCAGTTTTGCAGATGATATAGCGGGAGGTTGGGGCTCCATTGTTAGAATCATTCATATCACTCCAAGTAAAATTCTCTATGAAACTGTTTATGCTCATTTGCAAAAAATCAGAGTAAACGTAGGAGATAAAGTTAAAAAAGGAGATATCATTGGAACAATGGGTGATGCAAATGGAGTTTACTGGGTGCATCTTCATTTTGAAATTAGAAATAAAATAAATTTACCAATAGGTCCGGGATATTCTTCAAACACCGATGGCTATCTTGATCCAAAAAAATTTATAAATAAAAACAGATTTTTCAAATAAAAATTACTATCTTGCTCCAATACTATTGAGATACGATACTATCTCGTAATGATTTCTTGATTTAGCTTCATTGATAACTGAGAATCCATTTGAATCCTTTGCATTTATATTAGCCTTATAATAAACAAGTAATTTCACTACTTCAAAATGTCCACGGTTTGAAGCCAGTAGTAAGGGAGTATTTTTATTGTGATCCTTTGGATCAACTAATGCTTTGTTTTCTAGCAAGTATTTTACAACATCTACATGCCCATTGTAGGATGCTAAGTGAAGTGGTGTATAGTTGGATATATCCAATTCATTTACCCTTGCTCCGTTTTCTAATAATAATTTTACAATTGGGAAATTTCCTAGTCTCGCTGCAGTCATTAAAGGTGTAAAACCATGTCTATCTCTAGCATGAATACTTGCACCCTTTGCTAAGGATTCTTTTATAGATTCAATATCCCCATTTTTTATTAGTAAAAATAGTTTGTCGCTTTCTGCATAAATGGAAAACGATAATAAAAACAAAATTATTACCCAAAAGTGAATACGAAATAAATACATATCTATTCTGTTAGACTCTATTAGAGTATGATTATAACATTAAAAATGAAATTATTTGGTGAACTCAGAGTTAAAATAATAGGTTATGTAAATAGATACTAAGAACATTTTGCATTCACTTTGAATTGTATTTATATTTGAGTTGTTGAAAAATAAATTAGAGACAGTGGATTTACTCTAATTTTTCAACAACTCTATCAAAATTAGTTAATCAGAATATGATTGTAAATTCAAGAAATTTACCAATGTATTTGACTTTCTCAGAATAAAGTTTTGAAGATGTAATGTAAACACAGTAAACGGAAAGATTGGAAGACATGCAAGAAAAATTAATATATAATCAAAGTTTATATATCCTTCAATCAATTGAAATTTTCCAATTATTGTAATGAGAATACTAATTATTAGTAAGCCAAAAAAAAGTATAGCAATTAGAATAAAGAAAATATAAGAGGAAAAATCAAGTTGAGTTTGAATTGTAATTTTGGATTTGTTGCCAAGACTTTCTATTTGAATTTCATGTATAAAATTTGTTTCCCTAGTATTCCATTCAGGAGCTAGTTCTATATGAAAACCATTTTCAGTTATTAATACACAATTAAACATTTCATTACCCAATTTCATTTTATAATATACTTGATAAGTTTGAATTCGTTTAGATTTTATTTTATTAAAAATAGTAATTGTATCATATGGAAAAACTAAAGTTACTTCTTTTAAGATTCCAATTTTTAATAAAATTCGTTTGAGCATTGTATTTAACAATAAATAATTTCCTTTAATATTCAGATTTCTAATGTCCCTAAAGCTACATTGGAAATCTGGGTAAAAAGAGTTTAATCTGAAACGAATTTATTGTCCATAAATTTTAATTATCTTTTTTTAAAAAAATAACCAAAGAGTTATTTAATGGAAACAAAATAAATATAAGTGAAAAAATACAATATTTAACTTGATAAAATGAATTTTGGATTAAACCCTTACTATAGAAATTTGTTATTGCCCTATTTTTCCTATACCTTTTGTCGCTTGCTAAAAAAATTGCTTGCTTAAATTTTTGTAATTCCCTTTAGTGAAATTTGATAATGACCAGTTTAGAAAAACGTTCAAGAAGACTTTTCTATTTAAGCATTGTATTTTTTTTACAATTTATCTGTATTACCAGTCTGGAATTTTTTCTACATAGATTGTATTTTAATTTTACTATATTGGATAAAGCCTTCTGGTTATTGGTTCTTATAAGTTTTATCTTTTTTCTTTATCAAAAAAATCTAACTATATCAGTTTTATTTTTCTTATATAGTCTAATAAATACTTACTTTTCATTTATACTTTTGAATAGAGCATTAACAGAGGATACATTAATTTATGGATGTATTATTTTAATCTTATTTTGTTTATTTATTCAATTCATAATTATTTCAGGTATAATTGCAAATTTTAAAATTTTTTATAGTGCCGAAAAAATTTCTTTGGTATTTCAGAAAGTCGAATCTACATTTTATGTTAGAATTTTAATTTTTACTTTCATTCTTTTTTCAATTCATAATTCGATATCATTTATAAAACCTTATCAATTTAATAGAATTCATATTGGAAATGATATTCAAGAAATTTATAAAGAATATCTAGTTTCGGAAAATCTTCTCGAAAAAGATGAAAAAATACTATATTGGTATTCTGATAATTATATTGATTTTAAAAAGTATTACGTATTTCTCTCTGATAAAAAACTAGTAGTAAAAAATCAAAACATTGATCAAATACAAGATTATAAAATTACTCTTGAAGCCATACATGAAGTTAAAATAGAAGATATAGAAAATTTTAATGATTTTAGCATGATTCGATTTAAAGTTTTTTATGAAGAGGAATGGCTTGAATTACATTTTTATATTTCTAATTTTTTCAATATAGATAAGAGGTTTTTCACATCTCTCAAAGAAATTACTAACAATTAAAAAAGCCCCACGATTACTCGTGAGGCTTTGTGATAGGGATTGAAGCGGGGTCTAAAAATTGTGAATGCAATTTTTAGACCGGAGCTGAAAGCCCGATCGTCCCGAACCATTCTTAACATTGCTATCATTATACAATAGTAAAGTTAAATGGTGAGGGACGAATCACCCATGAGAGGAATTACATCATTCCGCCCATGCCTCCCATTCCACCCATACCACCACCCATTGGAGGTGCTGAGTCTTTAGGTTCTGGTTTGTCGGTGATAGTAACTTCAGTTGTTAAGATCATGGATCCGATGGATGCAGCGTTTTGAAGTGCAGAACGAACAACTTTAGCAGGATCAACAACACCAGCTTTGATTAGGTCTTCCCAAATCATTGTAAGTGCATTGAATCCAACATTGCCTTCTTTCTTGCGAGCTTCTTCAACAACTACTGAGCCTTCTAGACCTGCGTTATTTGTGATCATACGAAGTGGTTCTTCAACTGCACGAAGAACGATTTTAGCACCTGTTGCTTCATCACCTTCTAGTTTCAGTGCTTTGATAGATTCTTGTGCTCTGAGTAACGTTAGTCCCCCACCTGCAACAATACCTTCTTCAACTGCTGAACGTGTAGCAGAAAGTGCATCTTCAACGCGAGCTTTTTTCTCTTTCATTTCCACTTCAGTAGCAGCACCAACATGAATTACTGCAACCCCACCTGCAAGTTTTGCAAGACGTTCTTGTAGTTTTTCTCTATCATAGTCAGAAGTAGTATCTTCAATTTGTTTTTTGATTTGAGAGATTCTTCCTTGTATGTCTTTAGTTTGACCGTTACCTTCAATAATTGTTGTATTCTCTTTATCGATTACAACTTTCTTTGCACGACCAAGAGTTTTGATGTCTGCACTTTCCAGTTTCATTCCAAGGTCTTCAGAAATAACTTGTCCACCAGTAAGAACTGCAATGTCTTCAAGCATAGCCTTTCTTCTGTCACCAAAACCAGGAGCTTTCACTGCAACACAAGAAATAGTTTTTCTAAGAGTGTTTACAACGATAGTCGCTAATGCTTCACCTTCTACTTCTTCAGCGATGATAAGTAGTGGTCTTCCACTTTGAGCAACTTTCTCAAGTACTGGTAGAAGATCTTTCATAGAAGCAATTTTCTTGTCATAGATCAAAATGAATGGATCAGAAAGAGTTGCAATCATTGATTCAGCATCAGTTACCATGTAAGGAGAGATATAACCTCTATCGAATTGCATACCTTCTACTACATCTAATGTAGTTTCGATGGACTTAGCTTCTTCAACAGTGATAACACCATCTTTTCCAACCTTATCCATTGCATCTGCAATTAGGTTACCAATTTCTTTATCGTTGTTAGCAGAAATTGTTGCTACGTTAGCTATATCTTGTTTGTTTTCAATTTTTACTGACTTAGATTTGATGTAAGCTGTAGCTGCTGTAACTGCTTTATCAATCCCATGTTTTAATGCCATTGGGTTTGCACCTGCAGTAACGTTTTTCAAGCCTTCATTGATGATTGCTTGAGCAAGAATGGTTGCAGTTGTTGTTCCATCACCAGCTATATCATTAGTCTTAGTAGAAACTTCTTTAACCATTTGAGCTCCCATATTTTCTATGGAATCTTCTAGTTCGATTTCTTTTGCAACAGTAACACCATCTTTAGTGATTGTTGGTGAACCAAATTTTTTATCTATAACCACATTGCGACCTTTAGGTCCAAGAGTTACTTTTACAGCATTTGCAAGTTTGTTAACACCTGCTAAAAGTTTTCTACGTGCTTCTTCGTTATATTCAATTGTTTTTGACATGATCCTTCTCCTTATTTAATTACAGCTAGAATATCGCTTTCTCTAACGATAAGATACTCTTTGCCGCCTTGTTTCACTTCAGTTCCTGAATACTTTCCATAAAGCACGGTGTCTCCCACCTTTACTTCTAGTGGAATTAGCTTCCCGTCTTCATAACGTCCACTACCTACTTCAATTACTTTACCTTCTTGAGGTTTTTCTTTGGCAGTGTCTGGAACATAGAGGCTTCCGATCTTCTCATCACCCTCTTTTTTAGTCTCGATTAATACTCTGTCTCCCAATGGTTTGATCATATAATCTTCTCCTTGTTCAAATTGCATTTAGCACTATAAACAGTAGAGTGCTAAAATCTGGTACCAAACTAAAAAAAGGGGTTAAAAAAGTCAAGCACTTACTAGGTTCGAGTGCTAAAAATCGGGGTATGCCGATTTTATTTACAAACGAGTCCTAGCCAAGTGCAGCTAATAGTGAAAAATTCCTTAACATTGGAAATTTCTTTTTTTGCGAGCGATTTAGGATAAACAAAACCTATTGAGTGCATAGCAGGATCGTCGGGTAGAAACCCATGGTTCCAATAAGTGCCAACCTTTTTAAATACTTCAGTTGCATGTAATGATTCAGAGAATACCGTATTTTTTTTTGAATACGCAGCCATCAGTGTTTTTGGAAATAATTTTTTCTTAAACTTCTTGAACATTTCCTCATTATAATCTATTTCAATATCTTCACATTGAGATTCTAATTCAGTTTTGAGTTCACTGAGTGAAATAGATCTTACTTTCGCTCTAGTTTCACGATTTTCATTTCTAATCAATACAGAAACACCACCCAGACTTTTAAACACATAAGACCAAAGATTTTTTTCAACATTGATAAGTCCTTTTTCAATGAGTATCTTGTTTGGACTACAGACCCCATTTACTTCCTTGAAACCATGATCTGAAACAATGATCAAACCAAGATTTTCAGTTTTATATAAATTTATTTTTGAAATTAATTTCCCAACTAGCTTATCTATTTTAGAAAGAGTATTCATTGCATCTAATGTATTTACTCCTTTTTCATGATGTGTTGTATCCAAATCAGTTGTATAGATAAGCATTAGATCAGGTTTTTTTTGTTCCCAAATATCAATTGCTGCAAGAATTTTTTCTTCATCGGAACTAGATTCACCAATAGTATTGCCTATCTTGTTTCTTACTTCTGCATATAAACCTTTTGTGGAAAAGGCTCGTAGATATTTTTCATCATAAACAGTCTTATTTTTCCAGAACTGAGGAATATTCCAATCTATCTCTGCTCCAACAGTTACTGGCCAATATACATTTGCAGTCTTATAACCATTCTTTTTAGCAATATCGTATAACGTTGGCACAAGAATATCTTCTTTGAACCAATACCAATCCACACTTAATTTCCTAAATGGATCTAATGGGTTGTTAAAATAGATTCCATGTACTGCTGGATCGACTCCAGTAATCATTGAAGTATGTGCGGGATATGTCATCGTAGGATAAGTGGATTCAATTCTATTGAATAACTCTCCCTTATCTTTGAGTCTTTTGAGATTTGGTAGAATGTCCCAATTTGCAGAGTTTGAATCTAAATAGTATCCTGGAAGTCCATCAATGGAAAGTATAATTAGCTTTTTGGGGATTTTTTGGTTTTCTTGTGTTCGAACTTCTACACAGGTAATAAGAAAAAATACAAAAAAATAAAACGTTAATTGGAATTTAATGGATATTCTAAGTTTTTTAGGTTTCTGAAATAAAATCATATATAAAGATATTATGAAAATAAAATTCTACAAATAGTTTACAATAATATATAATAAATGATTAATCATTTTCTATAAGTTTTAGAACTCGCTCAAGAGTGACATCTAACATTTCAGCAATCTCACTTGGGGTCAGCTTTCCCGCTTTGAGTGCTTTACGAATAGCTCTATCCTCTGTTTCTATCCTACCTTTTTCAATACCTATTTCAATACCTTCATTATATGAAGTATCAATTACACCTTTTAGGTCGCGATATATTTTCAAACTTGTATCATATTGCTCTCTCTCTTTTTGATTGTAATTAGCTATCTCAGCTTTCCGAAAACATTCTATAAATATGACTTCATTCAATATATCTGGTATTTCGTTGAAGTCCTCTAAGTGTTTTAAAAAATACGACCACTTATCAAAACGTGTTTCTAACTCATCTTCATTTTTTGTAAATCTTGGCATCTCTATAAAAATGAATGCTAATTTATCATAAAATACATTACAATATTGATCTTTCAATTGTACATTACTTTGAAACAAATTATTGATTTTCTCATTAGGTTGAGCTTTATCAAATTTAAAATCTAAGATGGCAATGCAATACACTGGTTTTAATTCAAAATTCCAATCACCTTTCTCAGCTTGTTCTTTGATTGGAAAAGTTGTATAAAAAATGGATCGATCATTAAAAAAATCTATCTTTGCTTTCTGCATCTCAACAATGAACTTTGTACCATTTTCAGCTTCACAATAAATATCAAAGATTGCTTTTCTTGTTGCTTCCACTTCACCTAATACTTCGCTTTGTTTGAACGATAGTTCTTTGATTTTGTGAATGGGTGGGAGTAGCTCATTTAAAAAATCCTTGAGTTGATCCTTACTACCTTCTTCACCAAATAATTTTTTAAAGCCAAAGTCGGTATATGGATTGATATATCGTGCCATAAGTTCAGTTGATGATGCTTACAACAGAAGTCAAGTTGAAATTTGAATGTTATAATTAGCTTATAGCAATTCTATATCTTATAAAACAGAGAGTTTAGATTTCGCTTTTGGCTTGGCTTGGATAATTCTTTTTATAATTTCAATTATCTCTGTATCTTTACTTTCAGTTTCATAGTATAAATTTTCTAATAATGTAATTGCTTTTTCTGGTAGATTTTGTTGGAAAAATATTTCAGCTTCTAGTTTAGTAGCCTCTCTTGAAAGATAGTCAGTTTCCTTCTTGATAATTCTTAAACTTTGAAGAGACTCTATATAATTTTTTTCCTTGAAGGATGCTATACCTTTTAAAAACTCTAAGTCTCTATTTGTGAATTTAAGCCTAAGGGGCTCAACTAATAATTCATTTAAGGAAGCAGATTTTTCGATTCTTGATTTTTGACCTGAAGAGGCTGCACCAGCTAAGAATAACCAAACATAAATTGGTCTAATTTCTGGAGAAATTTTTTCTAGCTCAATTGATTCAATATCTTTGAATATTTGAGAAGGAATTTTTCGCCCTTCAAGCATCTCGTAAAGCGAGATTAGCATTTGATTTGAATGTAATTCAGGAAAATTATTTGGTAAAGCTCTCGCCTTTAATGAACATAAGTACATTTCATCTAATAGATTTCCAAAGTCTTGAAAATCATTTTTAGTTTCTCGTTTATCTAATGCTAGTTCATGAATCTTTCTAAGATTTAAAATAAAGCCTGATGCTATCATCTCATAATAGTATGACTTAGCTACGCTATGATATGCTCTAGAAGAAGTAGGTTGAGATTGAAGAGTTGTTCTTGCACTAGTTATAAATTCTTGTAAAACTTCTTTTGAAGGTTTGCCGCTAAGAACTGACTCTATTGCTTTATTTTCTAGTTTAGTTTGCTTTTGAAGTGCAGAACTAATAAAATATGATTTAATATCATTTCGCTTCCAAAAAGCAAAACCAACTAGACCTAAAGCAAAAAGAGTTAGAAATAAATTTCTAGTGAAATGACTCTTGCCTCTAAGTTCTAGTTGGTGATGCCTTGGTAAATACACTATCTTCCTACTACGAACACCATATTGGTTGTAGCTGAACCACCAATATTGAGCATAAGCCCATTCTTAGCACCTTCAACTTGATATTCTCCTGCAGTTCCAGTGACTTGTTTGTATATATCTAACATCATTCTAACACCAGAAGCTCCCACAGGATGCCCTACACCAATGAGTCCACCACTTGGGTTGATTGGTTTTTTGCCTTTGAAATCAATCACACCTTTTTGAATTGCTTCATGTTCTTTTCCTGGTTCAGAAATTCCAAACGCAGAAACAGCAGCATATTCACTGGAAGTAAAACAGTCATGTGTTTCAAAAACATCAATGTCTTTTACACTAAGACCCGATCTAGCATATGCATCGTCAACAGTTGCTTTTGTCCATGGTAGAATAAATTTATTTCCAAGGGATTCAGCTACCTTACCTTCAAAAGTAATTGGAGCAACTCTATGTCCCCAACCTTTTAATTCAGGAATACTAGATGACTTGATTCCACGTGATTTAGCATATTCTTTCATATAATCTTTGTTTGCTAGAACAACAACTGCTGCTCCATCAGTGACCTGTGAACAATCTGTAATGCAAAGTCTTCCACCAACTGACATGTTATTATCACCACCTCTAGCTAGTGCATGCTCTTTGTTCATGAACCAAGTTCTAGTTTGTGATTTTGGATTTCTTTTTGCATTTGCATAGTTGATTCTAGAGATTTCGGCTAACGCATCCATAAATACATCTTCTTTAAGTTTGTATCTTTCCAGAATAACATCTGCTAGTTTTCCAAAAAGTTTTGGAAATGGAAACTGAACACCTTTTGCCTCACGTTCATAATATGCAGCAGTTCCTAAAAAGTCTCCACCAGTTGCAGAATCAACAGTTTTCATAACTTCAATTCCAACAACGATAGCTAAATCGTAGTCTTTTGCTCTAATATGAGTGTGGGCCGCGTCTAACGCTACTGAACCAGATGCACAAGCAGCTTCATATCTAGCACCAGGAACTCCATTGAATGCAGGATTTACTTCTGTTAAAAAAGCTCCAAGATGACCTTGGTTTGCATATTGCTCTGCATCAAAGTTTCCAACAAAAAGCCCTACTCTATTTTTTTTGTTTAACTTCTTGATTTCATCATAATCAATTCCAACTTTTAAGAGAGCGTCATCCATAACTTCTCTCATCATAGCCATGAAAGTTTTACCTTCCTTGCTCCAATTGCGTTGAAAGTCTGTTTGTTCGCCACCTAAAACATAAACTCTTTCAGCCATAGTTATCCTCCTTAGCTACGGAACAATGCTCTTGCATCTAGCTTATGAGCTAGACCATAGAACGGTTTTTTCTTATCAGCATCTTTGAGTTCTTTAGGAATCTCAATCTTACTTGCTTCTAAAAATTTGATTGTTTCTTCAACCCCACCTAAGAAATCCACAAATGCACTAGCAGGAACCCAGTTGAATCCAAATCCCATAGCTGCATCTGCGTTTTCTTTAGTTGGAACCACTTCCCCAACAATTGACAATGAATAGCTTATGTATCTAGCTAGAAAGTATCTGCAAATTTCAGCTTCTAGTCCAGTTGCAGATTTGATTACTTCCATAGCTCCACGATAGTCGGAAAGTCCAATTCTCTTGCTTGCTTCCTTTGCAAATGGAATATCAAACTTAGGATATGGATCATAGTTTCCCGTGGCGATATTATATACAAATTTTTCTCGTTTTCCTTCAGCTGTCTTAGTGCGTTTGAATAGACCTTGACCTGACTTTGCACCCAGATTTCCTGAGTCAATAAGTTTTTGCATATAAGCAGGTAGCTTAAATGTTTCATGAGCAGAGTCTTTAGTGAATTCATATAGGTTATCGACGATAGCCTTATGAACATCTAGTCCGACAAAGTCAACAGTTGCAAGAGGTCCCATTGCTCTTCCCGTATAACCACCCATGATTTCATCCATGAGTGCAAGTCCACCCTTGTCGTTATACTTTTCTGCTTGTTGAGCAATCTCATTCATGAGTTGGAACCCAATTCTGTTTCCCGCAAAAGCGGGAGTATCGTTAGTAAAAACCACTGCTCTACCTAAGGTCTTGTCTAGGTACTCTGCAAGTTGTTTGGTTACCTTGGGATCATTTCCCTTATGAGTAACAAGTTCACATAAAATCATCTTGTATGGTGGATTAAAAAAATGTGTTCCGAAATAATGTTTTTGTCCATCTTCATCAAATACTTTGGAAAGTCTTTCAATGGATAGTCCTGAAGAAACTGTAGAAACAATTGTTCCAGGTCTTCGATGCTTTGCGATTTCTTTATTGATTGGCTCTTTCACTTCATAGCTTTCTGCAACTAGTTCAAAGACCCAGTCAGATTCACTCACTGCTTTTGCAAGGTCAGCCTCATAACTTCCAGCAATCATTCGCTTTGCAATTGTATCAGTTCTTACTGATTTTACTGCAGCATTGATCCCTTCTTTTGCTTTATTCGCATCTCTAGCAAGCATATAAACTTTTGCTTCACCAAAGGAAGCGATCACACCTGCACTACCAGAACCCATAGCCCCGTTTGCTCCGAGGATTGTAACTGTTTTAATCTCTCTCATAGTCCCCAACCAATTGTATCAAGTATGTTTCTCGTACATTACACTTATCTACTTTGTTTTTAGTTTCACCTAGAAATGAAAGCGGTTTTTTTTACAAGTTTAGAGAATTCTGAGCTGTTAAGAGATTGTAATATCATGAGCTTAGCTTAGGAATTACTTGTGTTTGATCGGTTAACTAGAATGAATTCTAACTAGAAAATGAATTGTGAAAATGGAACTTAACCCCAACTGGGATGGAATCGAAAAACTGGATTTTAAGTAACCGCAGCCTCGAACAGAGGCGAGGTTACCAGTGCCCGCCGGAGGCGATCAGGCAACTGGGTAGCTGAAACAATTTTTGTAAAAAAATTTTTGAAGCTAAAGAACATAGTTTATGAACAAGACCATGTCGCGTAAAGATACTATGTAGATAAAACCACAGCGAAATTTGGAATTTAGGACATTTTGCTATTCGCAAGAAAGGCATTGGAGAAAAATAGTTTGATAGGAAAAAGCTATTTTTAAAATAAATTCAACGTATCAGGATTTCGACGATTATCCCACAAACACAAAATAACAATCTCCTCTTTAGCAATTTCATAAAAAATAGAATAATTCCCCGATAGGTAAACTCTCGCTTTTTCATCTTCTGTTTCTTTACCGATGTAGATAAATTTTCCAATTTTATCGACTGATTTTATAATTTGAGTGGCTAGTTTTTTGGAATATGTATCCGATTGATTTTTTTTTGTCCAGTATTCTAAAATTTCATTAAACTCATTCAGTGAGCGTTGTGACCAAATTATTTTTTGAGCCATTTAGCCTGCTTCTTTATTACATCTTCATGAGAAATAAATTTTCCTTTGCGAATTTCTTCACGACTTATCTGGATACTTTTCTTCTGTGAATTGTTTAATTGAAATACCTGTTGTCTAATCTGACTATTATCAATGATTACATTCAACGCTTTTAAAAATGCAGTATCATCTATAGAATTTATTTTTTTAACAAGACTGTTGCGTAATTGAACTGCGGTCATAAAGCCCTTCCCAAAATTTGTATCTACTAAAATGCTAAAAGCATCTATAGAAATTAGCAATCATTTTTTTTGGATAAATTTTCATCTTGACATACCCATCCTTCTTTACAGAATCACGGGACATGTTTGGAATAAATAAAATATTAAGTGGGATTATCTTCCTACTACTCGCATCATTCCCATTATCCGCACTCGACACAATCGACCTAAGCACATGTAACCCAAATTGTGTGATTGGAAAGAATTTGGAAATTTACGAGGATAAAACAGCAATTCTAACGATAGACGATATTCTACAAATGGATGATTCTAATTAGGTAAGAAGTAAAATGGATAAACCGAATTATGGATATTCTGATTATAGCATTTGGGTTAGATTTAAAGTGGAGAATAAAACAGAAAAAAAAGCAAGTTATTTTTTAGAATTAGATAATCCAATAATTGACTTTGCGCATTTATATTTTCTAAAATCTCAAAAGATAAATGAAATAATTCTTGGAGATATGGTTTTGTTTGATCATAGAAAAATTCAAAATAGAAATCCCATTTTTGAGATTAACTTTAATGGCAGTGAAGTAAATACTTTTTATATGAAATTTTCTTCAGAAGGTAATTTAATTTTACCTCTAATTCTTTGGGAACCCTTTTATTTCTACAAAAATGATCATGAAACACAAATTCTATATGGAATTTATTATGGTATTTTAATAGTTATGATTCTATATAACTTATTTCTTTTCCTTTCAGTTAATGATTATGCGTATTTATTTTACGTAGTTTATTTAATAGGTGGCCTATTAGTGTCGATGTCTTTTGCAGGTTTTACCTTTGAATATTTATTTCCAAAATTTCCAGTTTATGCTAATAAATCTCTTTTATTTGGTGCTTGTTTAAGTATTTCAGGTGCAATACAATTCAGCATGAGCTTTCTTAAATCTAAAAATTATTTACCTATTTTTGATAAATTATTAAGAATACTTCTAATAATATTTTTGAGTTCTATCATCGGAACTATATATCTTCAGTATAAAGTAGTTGCCCGCTTCTTACTTCCAATTACTTTGTTCTCTTGCATAATAATGTTTATTGCAGGTCTTTTATCTTATTTAAATGGCTTTAAAGCTGCGAGATACTATTTATTGGCTTGGACATTCGTTTTATTAGGTATATTTACATTTGTTTTAAAGTATCTTGCGATTATTCCAAACAATTTTATTTCTTCACACGGATTTGAAATTGGCTCTATTTTTGAATTAATACTCCTCTCCTTCGCACTCGCCGACCGAATCAACATTCTCAAAAAAGAAAAAGAAGAATCGCAGAAAGCGTTAATCGCAAAGCAAGAAGAATCCATTGCAACCCAAAAAGAACTCATCACCTCCTATGCCCGCTTTGTTCCCGAACAGCTACTAACGTTTTTAGGAAAAGACATTATCACCAAGGTTGGGCTTGGTGATTCGATACAAAAGGATATGACCATATTGTTTTCCGATATTAGAGCATTTACTTCTATTTCGGAAACACTCAGTCCAAGCGAAAACTTTGGATTTATCAATTCATACCTGGAGACAATGGGTCCAATTATCCGCAAACACAATGGGTTTATAGATAAATATATCGGGGATGCGATTATGGCGTTGTTTCCACAAAAACCATCGGACGCAATTGATGCATCTATTGAAATGTTAGAAGAGTTGCATAAACTCAACGTTAGGCGAAAGGCAAAAGGATTTATTCCAATTTCTATTGGTATTGGGATACATACGGGAAGCCAGATGCTTGGAATCATTGGGGAAAAGGAAAGAATGGAAGGAACTGTGATTTCAGATGTAGTAAATACCGCATCTAGATTGGAGGGTTTAACCAAGGCTTACTCAACAGCACTGCTCATTAGTGAAGATGTGCTGAAAGGAGTAGAGGATAAGAGTAAATTGTCTTATCCTAAAATAGTTGTCATATATAGAGGTTCTTATGAAACACATGGAAAGACAAACGATCAGATATAGTGAAGCATTTCAACGTAAAGTAGTGAATGAGGTAGTTAAAGGAAAGTTTAGCATGGAAGGAGCTA
>JANRLP010000115.1:0-53776 GCA_033762425.1 Leptospiraceae bacterium | reverse complement strand
TTGAAGTCTCCAATTCTTTTTCGTTACAATTTTCTATGAGTAGTCTCTGAATCTTTTTCACATGACTTTTATTTTTTATCCCTTTTTTTGTACAATCAATTCATCAAAAAAACGCAAAAATTTTTGAAAATGAGTATAACTCCACTTTGTTCTGCTAACTCACCTATGTTCATAATCCTTCCAATTATTGGAAGGTTTGGGATTGAATGCAATTTTTTTTCTAAAAAAGGAAAAAAAATTTTCATGGAGGCTTGACATTCCAATTGTTGGAAGGTTTAGACTGGCTATTATCAAAAGGAGTTAAACAATTATATGAAACAAAACCCAACCATTCTAAAGTTATTTGCATTAGGAATTTTCCTATTAGCATTTTCTATCAGTGCTCATGGGGATAATAAACCAGGACAACATGGAGGAAAAATTCAAATGCCTGTGTGAAAGCAAAAATAATGACAAAGGAAAAAGAAATTTCTCTACTATGCACCCAACATTCAGATCATTTTTATTGTGAGAAAAATCCTAGCAATATAAAGATTGAAGGAGAATTGTATATATTAGCAGAAAGAAGCTTTGCTAAAGGTATGGAAATAAAATACCAACTACCATTAAAGGAGAATTAAAATCATGAAATCAGTTTATCAAATAGAAGGAATGACTTGCGGACATTGTGTTATGAATGTAGAGAAGGAATTTTCCAAAGTTGGAATTCAGGCAAAAGCAGATTTAAAATTAAAATCAGTTAGCGTAGAATCGGAATTGGACGAGGCTACCTATAACAAATTGAGACTAGCTCTAGACGAGGAGGGATATTCACTTGGAAACAAAATCGAATCTTAAAGAAGTAAAAGAAATTACACTAGATCTTTTTGGAATGACCTGTGCAAACTGTGCCCTTCGTATCGAGAAAGGTTTACGAAAAATAGCCGGTGTCCAAGACGCTAGAGTCAATTTTGTGCGCGAAACAGCATTCGTCCGCTTCGATGATTCTGTAAAGTCAGAAGATTTATTTGAAAAAGTAGAATCCCTTGGATACAAAGCCTCTGAACACTCAGAGGCTAATTCTGATAAGACGGAAGATAAACACAAAGCAGAACTGAAAAAATTAAAATTTCGTTTTGTCTTATCAGCATTATTATCATTTCCGCTACTTTATACAATGGTCTCGCATTTTTCAATTCTTTCGTTTTTGCCATTACCCGGAGGAATGATGAATCCGTGGTTTCAGTTTTTACTTGCGACACCGGTTCAGTTCTGGATTGGGTTTCCGTTTTATAGCGGTGCGTATCGGGCTCTCCGAAATAAAGCGGCTAATATGGATGTGCTAGTTGCAATTGGAACTTCAGCGGCTTACGGATATAGTCTTGTTATGAGTATTACTCAGGGATTAAATCAGAATGACTTTTTTTATTTTGAAGTCATGAAGCATATCGAACATTTGGGGCATACAGCATTTCCCCCCTTATACTACGAAACATCGGCTGTATTATTAACATTTATCCTTGGCGGCAAATGGATTGAAACTGTTGTAAGAGGACAAAGCTCCAGTGCAATCAAAGCTCTTTTGAAATTAAAACCAGAAACCGCACGAATCAAAAAAGAAAACGAATGGGTAGAGCTTCCTTCTGAATATCTAAAAGTAGGAGATTTAGTTTTAGTCAAACCAGGAGAAAAATTTCCAACCGATGGAATCGTTGTGGAGGGGAATAGCTCAGTTGATGAATCAATGTTAACCGGTGAAAGTCTTCCAGTAGAAAAAATAGCGAATAGTAAATTATTAGGTGGAACCATCAACGGAAACGGAGCAATTATTTTTCAAGCTGAAAGAATAAGTTCGGATACAATTCTGGCATCTATAATCAAAACAGTCGAAGATGCACAGGCAAGCCGCGCACCCTTGCAGAAAATCGCAGACCAAATCTCAGGAGTATTTGTTCCTATTGTAGTTCTACTAGCTACTATCGATTTTGCACTTTGGTATATAATTCTTGAACCAGGAATTTTAAATGCTGCTTTAGAAAAAGCGATTGCGATATTAGTAATCGCCTGTCCCTGTGCACTCGGTCTTGCTACTCCTGTTTCTCTCTTAGTTGGAACAGGCAAAGCTGCGGCAAAAGGAATTTTATTTAGAAATGCAGAAGCCCTAGAAACTGCAGCGTTTATTGATACAATCGCATTTGATAAAACAGGAACTATGACTGAAGGAAAGCCTTTTGTAGTCAAATACAAAACTCAGGGAGATAATGAAATTTTAAATCTAGAGAAAATTGCATCCGTTGAATCTGGATCAGAACATCCTCTTGCTAAAGCAATTGTAAACTTTGCAAAGGAAAAAAATATTTCTTTGTCCAAATTTGAAAACTTACAAATCGAATCAGGTGGTGGAGTAACTGCGTTAGTCGTAAGTGAGGAAGTTTTTGTTGGCAAAAAAAGTTATCTAAGCAGTCAGGGCTTTGAAATTCCAGCGGAATTATCGTTTCTGGCAAACGATTGGGAGAAGGCTGGAAGTACCGTAGTCTATTCTGTAATATCTACAAAAAAAAACATTTGGTCAATTTTTGCTATCGAAGACAAAATAAAAGTAAGCAGTAAAGATGCAATTGGCAGGTTGAAATCATTAGGCATTGAACCAATCTTACTCACGGGGGATAACGAGAATACTGCACGAAAGATAGCAAGCCAAGTAGGAATCGAAAAAGTATTTGCTTCATTGCTACCAGAAGACAAAGCAAAAATCATCACTGACCTTAAAGCGGAAGGAAAAAAAATCGCAATGGCAGGAGATGGAATCAACGATGCACCCGCACTAGCTTGTGCTGATATAGGAATCGCAATGGGAACAGGAACTGACGTCGCCATCGAAACCGCTGGAGTTGTCTTAGTGAAAGGAGACTTACTACGGTTAATCGACGTTATCAGTATCAGTCGAAGTACAGTCAGAAATATCAGGCAAAATTTCTTCTGGGCACTTTGTTATAACGCTATTGGAATTCCCATTGCTGGCATTGGTTTGTTAGCTCCATGGATCAGTGGTGCTGCAATGGCTTTTAGTTCTATTTCTGTTGTGATAAATGCTTTGTCGCTGAATTGGAAGAAGGAGTAGTCTAGGAATTGCACCTAACGATGATTATTTAACTTCACAAAATTTTTATCAAAATTTGTTTACAAGAATGTTTTGCTATTAAAAATTAACCAATGGCAATTTTGTTTTATCTTGTTGTATTAGTTTTAGTAGATGATCGACCTCACGAAATCAAAATTCAAGATTTTGATAATTTCGCAATGAAAGCAAAACTTTCTAATTCAGTTGGTTGTAAAGAATTCTTAAAGTCTGAATCCTCTGAGTCATCGATTAGGAAGAGTTTTAAGTTAGAACCTGGTTCAAAGATTCAACCAGTATGTTTGACTCCCGATGAATTAGAGTCAAGGTTGAAAAAATTTATCAAGAAGTAATTCAATGACTCAAATTGAGATGAGTTGGTTTGAGATTGTTTTTTTAAATTAGAATTAGTAAAAATTTTTACTTTATCAATTTTGAATCCTTGATACTTTGGTCAATGTATGAAGGTATTATTTAAGAAAGGACTAACACTTAGCTTCCTGCTTCTAAGTCTTTTCTTAAATTCATCTGTTTGCTTCGCTTTTTTTGACTGTGACTTTTACTCAATTCCAGTTTCTTCTAAACAATCTGAAATAGAAGTAGGTATGGAAGTCACACCTAGCATTCAACTTTCAGTCTATCCTGAAGATATTTCTTTTTCAAATAAAGAATCTATCTACTGCGTTGCAGAGAATTGTTTTGTAAATAACTCCTATAAAAGAATAGTACATAGATTTGATCTTCTCTTTGAATTTTTTTCTCTTCCGCCACCTCTAGTTTAATACCAGTCAATTTTCAATTTTCAATTTACTCATTTCTTTAAGGAAATTATAATGTTATGAAAAAAGTTTTACTATTATTGCTATTACCTTGTGTATCCTTGTTAACCCAAGAAGATCAAAAGGTTTATAAATTTACACTGAAAGATGCTGAAGAAAAATTTCGCAAGAATAATCTACTTCTTTTAGCAGCAAAATTTCAAATCGATGCAAAAAGAGCAGGCGAGTTACAAGCGAAGCTCTATGCTAACCCAAATATTTTTTTAGAACAAAACGTTTTCAATGATAGAACTGATCGATACTTTGATTCCACAAGAAATGGACAAACTGTTGTGCAAATTCAACAGCTTTTTTTACTCGGTGGAAAAATTGATAAGCGAACAAAACTTGCTGAAATCAATACTAAGATAAGCCAAGAAAGATTTTTAGATATACTCCGAGCATTAAAATATGAACTTAGATCTAGTTTTGCAAGTTTATACTATCTTCGCCAAGCAGTGCAATTCTATGAACAGAGTACTGATACACTTAGAAAAACTGTTGAGAACACTGAGAAGGCTTACCAAAATAGAGCAATTCTACAAGCTGAAGTTCTTCGTATCAAAGCACTTCTATTCTTTTTAGAAAATGAAAAGACTGACATCATCGTGCAAGCTAAAGAACAAGAGGCATCGCTAAGAGTTCTATTGAACGATCCTGAACTTTCTGGTAAAGTCTTGGATCCAATTGTAGATGCACCAACAATTGAAAGCTTAGAAGTTGATAAAATTAAACTAAGGGACGCACTATCTATAGCAATTGAAAATAGACCTGATCTAAGAATCGCAGTTCAAAGTGTTAAGGCTGAAGAAGCAAATCTTGCTCTCCAAAAAGCGAATGCAATTCCCGATCTAGCCTTTGGTCCAGTATATAACAGAGCAGGAACTTATATTCCTAATTATTTTGGATTTACAGTTCAGATGAATGTTCCTTTGTTTGATAGAAACCAAGGTAATATCGAAGCTGCTGAAAAACAAATCCTAGAGAGAAGAAGTTCTCTAGAAAACCAAAGAATCCAAGCAGAAAATGAGGTTGCAATTGATCTGAATCGAGCAATCGAAAAGGATAGGATTTATAAAGGTTTTAGAAACACATTCACTGAAGAATATAAAAGTCTTTCTAAACTCATGGTTTCCAATTATCAGAAAAGATACTTAACAATTATTGAATTTGCTGACTTCTTTGAAACCTATCGCAATAGCATCATTCAAGTACTCAAACTACAAACTGAAAGAATTCAAGCGATCGAGCGTTTGAACTATTCAGTAGGAAGAACAATCATAAGCATACAACCGGAGGCAAACTAATGAAAGAAAAAATATTAAATGCAATCAAACAACTTGTTGAAAAAATCAAATCAAGTAGAGTAAATCAAATCATATTTGCAGCAGTTTTGGCGTTAGTCGCAATCATTTTGATTGTTGCATTGAAGAAAAAACCTCAGGTTTCCAATCCTAGACTAAGTAAACCAGAAGTTTTAGATAATGGAAATATCGTAAAATTTCCTGAAGGTAGTATAGGGCTTGATAGAATCAAAGTTTCTAAAATAGAAAAAGGTTCTGAGTTCATTACCATTGGTGCTCCTGCAAGGATTATTGCATCAATCAACCAATCAGTAACAGGTGCATCTCAAATCGTTCTCTTTGAATCGCCCGACATTAATACTCTTTATGCTGACTATATTCGTAGTAGAAACTCAATGACTAGAACAGTGAAAAACTTAAACCGTCTAAGAGATATGTATAAAAATCAAGTCGCTACTGAGAAAGATATCATTGAAGCTGAAACTGATGCTGGAAATGCAAAAGCAGAACTAGCTGAAACTGAAGGTAAGATTCGTGCTCTCGGTTTTAATCCTGCTGAATTAGATAAGGTAAAGAAAGATACGGTTTGGTTGATTAGTGATGTTCCAGAAAGTGATTTGAATAACGTTGAAAAAGGCAAGAAAGTAAAAATCAAATTCACTTCTTTTCCTGAACTAGATTTCAAAGGTGTTGCAGAAGCGATAGGTGATAACGTTGATCCAACTACAAGAACTGTAAAGGTTAGAATAGCGATGCAAAATGAGAAAAATCAGTTCAAACCTGGAATGTTTGCTCACGTGGAATTTGGGGATTCAGTCGGTGCATCTTTTGTAATTCCTTTCACTTCCATTTTTACTGTAGAAGGAAATTCATATACTTTTGTTCAGAAATCCCCAGGAGAATTCGAAAAGCGTTCACTGATTTTGGGAAACTCAGATAAAACTAAGGTAGAAGTGATTAAAGGTCTAAACTGGGGTGAAGAGGTTGTGACTTCGGGAACACTTCTTCTAAAAGGTTTGAGTATCGGTTATTAAAATGAATAAAAATTTATTATTTCGCCTATCGTTTTTCTTAATACTATCGTCTAGTACTATACTATCACAAAGTGATACTAAGTCTAATGAAGAGTATTTAGATGAGAACAAGAAAATAATTAATCAAAAAAAAGACAAAGTCAATGAGCTAGAAACTAATAACAAAGAAAGAAGAGAAGAACCTGATTTTTTGGTGCAAGGAAGGAAATCTAATTTCTTTGTTTTAGGTGGTAGCATTGGAACTCCCGCAAGTGCAAACTTGAATATAGGGTATTATTTTAATCGTTTTGTGGTTAGAGCTTCAGGAATGCATTATTATCCCAAATGGAATGGTTACCAATTCGATCTAGGTTATTCCTTCTATAAAACAAATGAAGTAATCATGGGTTTTTCTTTGGTGGGTGGTTCCTATAAAGTCAATCCTTTCAATCCACAAGTTGGGGCAGGTGGACAAAATGAATACCGTGATTCAAGTTCATTTCCGGGTTATCAATATACTAATCCAAGATTTGAAGATACAATCATTAGAGCTTATATTGCAAACCAAGATCCTCAGTTATTTGCACTTCTGGAATATGATGCAAGTCAAAGAAAGAATCAAACATTTTCACAGAACTATGTTGGACTCGCATATGATTTATATCTAGATGGATTTTTTTTACAGTTAGGAGCAGGAGTAGGCAAGGGGGCTTATAGAGACCCACAACTAATCTTCCAAATGGGATATGTATTTGACTTTGGTAAAAATAAATGATTAATAAACTAATTGATTTTTCTCTAAAAAATAGAATCTTAACAATCATAGCATCAATAGCAATTTTTATTGCAGGACTATATTGTTGGATCACCATTCGTAAAGAAGCTTACTCTGATATTGCTGATACTCAAGTTAGACTAATAGCGAAATTTCCCGGTCGTTCAGCATTGGAAGTAGAAGAGCGAGTAACGCTTCCTATTGAGAGAGTACTCAATGCAATTCCAAAAGTGATCGTTAGACGCTCTAGAACCATTAACGGTCTAGTAGTTTTTCAGTTTGTATTTGAAGAAGGAACAGATGACTATTTTGCAAGGACAAGACTTCTAGAAAAAGTTAGAGAAGCTGATATTCCCGCAGGTGTGGATCCTCAACTAGGTCCCATGAGTTCCCCTGTTGGTGAAATATTTCGTTATGTAATTGAAAGTACTGAAAACCATACTGCGATGGAACTCAGAACATTACAAGATTGGGTTGTTTATCCAAAGCTGTTATCGATACAAGGAATTGCTGATGTTGTAACTTTTGGTGGTCTCATGAAACAATACCATGTGATTACCGATCCAGAAAAATTAATTCAATATAAATTAAAACTCTCAGATGTGATTCAATCCATTCAAGATAATAACCTAAACACTGGTGGTAATATTCTCAGACAAGGGGAAATGGGTTTTCCCATTCGATCGTTAGGTGCAATCCGTGAGATTAAAGACATTGAGAATATCATCCTTAAACAAGAAAAGGGTGTTCCAATTTTCGTAAGAGATATTGGAACAGTTGAGCCATATCCTTCTTTACCAACTGGGGTTTTAGGTTATACCTTTCAGGACTATGGAGATGGAAGACCAGACATAGATGTTGATTCCAGCATTCAAGGTTTAATAGCAATGAGACGCTGGGGCGATACTGAGGAGATGGGTCAAAGAATTAGAGATAAGGTAGCTGAAATCAATGAAAAGTATCTACCACCTGGTGTATTCTTAAGAACTTCTTATGATAGAGTTGATCTAGTAAACTATACTTTAAGGACGATTGGGGTAACACTTCTAGAAGGTGTTGGAATTGTGATCTTAGTTCTTATATTCTTCATGGGTAGTGTGGAAGCTGCTCTTGTAGTCGCTGCAACAATTCCACTCTCCTTGCTTTTTGCTTTCATATTAATGAAACTAACTGGGGTAACAGCAAATCTACTATCGTTAGGTGCAATTGATTTTGGGATCATAGTAGATGGTTCTGTGGTGATTGTAGAAAACCTAATGAGGAAATATCGTGACTCAGAAGCCAAAGACAGGGTCATGGGGATTATTCATTTTACTCATGAATCAGCTTCAGAGGTTGGTAAAGAAATTTTCTTTTCCATCACAATTATCATTTTAGCATATTTACCAATTTTTACTTTTCAAAGAATTGAAGGAAGACTGTTCTCTCCAATGGCATTCACTCTTTCTTATGCAATTGGTGGTTCAATGCTCCTTGCACTAACGTTAGTTCCTGTGCTAATGACTTATATCTATAAAAATAGATTTGAGAAAGGTGATCTAAAACATATTGAGTGGCATAACCCAATTGTTGAATGGATTACAATACAATATGAATCTCATATTTTAAAATTCATTGATAATTCAAAGAGAACTGTCCAAATTGCTTTTGGGATCGTTATAATCATTACAGTACTTGGTGCCAAATTTATTGGAACAGAGTTTCTTCCTGAATTGGATGAAGGTGGATTTACTATGAGAGCTTTTTGGCCTGTAGGAATTCACTTACAAGAAGTTAAGAAGTATATGCCTAAGATGCGTGAGTTAATTGCTAAGAATAAGCAAGTGAATGTAATTCTTTCTCAACTTGGTAGAAATGATGATGGAACAGATCCGCTAGGACCTAATAGATTAGAGGTTTATATTGGACTTAGGGATTATAGTAAATGGGAAGAAAAGATTACTAAAACAGAATTGTTGTTCCGGCTTAGAAATGATTTGGAAGCAAATTTTCCTGGAGTCCGATTTAGTTTTTCCCAACCGATCATGGATAATTTGTCAGAAGCAATTATGGGAACCATTGCTGATCTAGCGATTTTTGTGATTGGAGATGATCTTCAAGTAATGAGGGGACTTTCTGAAGAGATACTCGCAATTGTTAAAGATATTCCCGGAGCTAGTGAATATGGAATTGAACAGGAAGGGGAACAAACTCAGCTCACGATTACAATTGATCGAGAGAAAGCAGCTAGGTTTGGAATTAATGTTGTGGATATTCAACAAATTATTGAAGCTGCAGTGGGTGCTTCTAGAATCTCTACTCTTTATGAAGGTCCTTGGAGATTTGGTATCGTTGTGCGATACTCAGCTGACTATCGTGCATCCATCAAAGCAATTGAAGATATTCCCGTAATTTCTCCACAAGGCGAAAGGATTCCTCTAGCACAACTCGCTAAAGTAGAATTAAAGAATGGTGCTACTTTAATTTTTAGACAAGAGGGAAAAAGAAATATAACTGTTAGAACAAATATTCGAGGTAGAGACCAAGGTGGTTTTGTTGCTGAGGCTCAAAAAAAAGTGAATGAAAAAGTTAAATTTCCTCCTGGATATTTTATCAAATGGGGCGGGCAATTTGAAAACTTAAGTAGAGTGAGTAAGCAGTTAACAATAGTCCTACCACTAACGATAGCGATCATTTTTGGTGTTCTCTATCTTCTATTTAACAATATTCAACAAGTATTAGTTGCAATGTCTTGTTTACCATTTTCCTTAATTGGAGGAATGGTTGCACTCATGATTCGAGGATACTATTTTAACGTGTCTGCAGGGATTGGTTTTATTTCATTGTTCGGAGTTGCAACAATTTCGGGAGTGTTGTATGTATCTAGGGTGAATCTAATTCTTGCAAAAGATGAAGATATCACAGTTAGAGATGCTGCCCATAAAGCTGCCTGTATTCAACTACGACCATTACTCATGACTATGTTACTAGCACTGCTTGGTTTAATCCCAGCAATGTTTGGAACTGGAGTTGGTTCTGATGTGCAAAGACCATTAGCAACAGTTATTGTGGGTGGACTCACCTCTGGACTTATCTTAATGCTTCATGTGCTTCCATCATTATATATTCTAATGGTTAAGGAAAGGAAGTTATTTGAGGAGTAGAATCAATTTGTTTCTTATTCATAAAAAAACTGAATAAAAACGAACTTTTTTTATCATATTAAGTCTAATCATTTTGATTAATTTATAAGCAAAAACCTGTATTTTTTCTATTAAAAAATCCAGTTTTCTGCTTTTTCTTTCCTAAAACATTTTACAAATCTTCAAAAACCTATGATGAAACTTCAAAAAACATTTTACATTCAGTGAAAATCAAATGTTGAAGAGATTTTTCAAGATTTCTCTTCTCTGGCACACTACTTGCTTTATAATTTAAAAAAAAGGAGTAAAGCAAATGGTCAAAAATATAACGAAAATTTTGCTTCCATTGTCAATAGTCTTTAGTCTAGAGCTATTGGCACAAGGCTCTGATGCACCAAAGACACCAGAGACTAAATGGTATGACAAAGTAAACTTCTCAGGATATGTAGATGTTTACTATAACTACACACTTAACAACCGTCAAGGGGGAACCCAAGATACTGCAGGAACGTTCCATACTTACAATAAGCAGTTTGCAGTTAACGCTGTGAAACTTGCTATTGAGAAAGTTCCTGAAGAATCAAGCAGATGGGGTTTTAGAATGGATTGGCAAAATGGTCAAAATCCTATGTACCAAGAAAGACCATACCAAACTACTAACTCTATTCACAATATGCAGTTATTACAACAAGGATATGTTTCTCTTTTTGTTCCAATTCCAAAGTCAAAAGGAATGATAATTGATGTTGGTAAGATGGCGACCCATATAGGGAATGAGGTCCTTGACTCGAAGGACAACATGAACTACACGATAGGGTATATCTTCTTTAACACAATCCCTTTCATTCACACAGGAGCTAGAGCGAACATCACTTGGAGTGACAGACTAAGTACAGCACTCTATATGTATAACAGTGCACAAGGAACTGGTTATACTGGTGGATCTGGAAACCAAGGTCAACAATTTGGTGCAACTTGTCTTTCGCCATATGGTGAAACTGGTGTAACACCTGCAGGTTGTCCTACAAACACAACAAATCTTTCAAGTATCGGTGGTTCTCAAGGAACTGGTCATCACGCTTATGTAGATGGTCCTAATCCTACTAGAGCTTTTGGATCGCAAGTTAAGTTTGATGCTGTTGAAAAGAAAATAAAACTAGTTTGGAACACTTTGTATGGTGATGATAACCTAAAAGGTCGTCAATCAGATGCAGATTTTTACGCTCAACAATATATCTCAGGATATACTCTTCCTGCTAGAAAAAGTACATTTGCACAAGACAACTGGTTCATCAATCACTCGCAAGTCATCTTTACACCAAATAGCAAGTTGACAATTCTATTAGATTGGACTTTTGGTCAAAGAAAAGGTGAGACTATTGGTAACGCTTATGGATACTTAAATCCTGATTTCCAAATCGATAGCAATAGAGATGGAACGATTGGTGCAGGTGACATCAAATACCGTGGAGAAAAAAGAGATGTTATTAAAATCTACAATACTTATGGTATCTGGACAAAGTATCAATTCAACGATTGGTTTGCAACTGCATTCCGTTGGGAATTCATAGACGATAGTCGCTATGGTGGTGCTCTAGTAGTGAACGCTCCAGGTTTTGCTCAAACTCCAAGACATAGATATGATCTTCAAGCTCTGGATGCTTATGGTTTACGCTATCCTTCTTCTAGAGGTATGGTTCAAACTTTCACTCTTACACCAACATTTAATATTACTGAGAATATGATTATCAAAATCGATCTTAGACGTGATCAAGCAATCGATAGAGTATTCATAGATGAAAAAGGTAGAGCTCAACACTACCAACATGGTATCATTCTTGGTATCGTGGCTAAGTTTTAAGGAGAAAAAGATGAGAAAATTAATTAGTTTTTTTCTAGTTGCGTTACTCGCCATCACTTCCCTAACAGATTGTGCTGGTAAAGGTGATGATACTTCTAAGTCGGACTTGTTAGGTCTTATTTTAACAGCAAGTTCCAGAAGAACAGATCCAGATTTCGCTCTATGTTCAACAGTTGTAGCAACCATGAATCAATGTATTGGCTCAAATAATGGATATAGCTATACTTACATGTGTAGTTCTGCTAAGATCCAAGCTGTAAAAGATTCATTACTTTCAACAACTGCAGCACTAGACAAAGCAGGTGGGGTAGCTCAAACTGCAACAACTACAACAAGTAGTACTGGAGTAGTAACTGTTACACCAGTTACTTCATCTGCTGTTTGGAGTGCAATCCTCTCTTGTGTTAGTGCTAAAGTTGCAAGTTCATATTGCAATCTAGACCAAAATAAAGTTATGGATGCAAGAACTGCTGATGGACTTGCCCCAGGTTTCGGTCCTGCATGTGATGCTTTTGCAGGATCTACAAGACTCAATGTAATTGATTCTTCAGTTAGATCTGCACCAGGAAAATAAGCCCTTCCACTTTACTTCCCTTTTTCGATTCGCTCGAAAAAGGGAATTCTGTTTTATACTAGTTTCGAAAGATCAAGGAATGGTGGAATTCTTAGATTCGGCAAAACAATATTGGGTTTTCTTTGAAAACTAGAAAACTGATATAACAAACGCACTGTTATAGCACAAGTTGCTCCCCAGAAAGTTTCTCCATTTAGATAAAAATAATACACAAGTTCTTCTTTGTTTCTAGGATGTTCAATTGCAAAAAAAGGAATCCTCTCAAGTTCTTTCAAATCCAAAAGGATAACAGTTTCTACTTCTTCCATGGAAAGTTGGAATTCTAAACTTCCATGATGAAATGCAAGAAATGGATGAATGATAAAGCCTGTAAATGTATCAATAGAATCTAATTCGCAAATGAATTCTAAATTTGAACTAGAAACTCCTAGTTCCTCTTCCCATTCCCTTTTGGCAGTATCTATTAGTTCTTCCCCCATGTCACACATACCTCCTGGAAAAGATATTTGTCCAGGATGATGTTTTAGGTTTGAATTACGTTTGGTTAATAGTAAATAAATTTTTTCCTCTTTTTGAATTAGAGGAACAACTACAGATGAATATTTTCTCGGTTCTGGTGGAGTGATTCTTTTTGAGGAATGAGTTTTTAGTTTCTCAAAGTTAAATAACAAATTATTTTCTCTTAGGAATAGGCATCAAATTCTCAAGTAGATCTTCGTAAGGCTCATTCTTAATTAACTTCAGAAGGGAAGGAGCATAGTTTTTTAATTTCCATTCAGAGATCAAATTTAATTTTTGAATATCTTCAATGGTCTCACAATTATTCCTAAGGATTTGAAGAAATTGTTTATTGGAAAGAAGCATAGTATGATCCATGTTTCTTTTCTTCATTACCTTATCTCTCCATTTATGAAAACCTCTAAGCTTTCCTTCTTCTAGTGGAGTGATGTCTTTATCAATCTTTGGAGTCTCAACCTTTTCAAAGGGTGGACCACTTGGTTCATTTAAGAGTTTGATTATATCTTCACTGTCTTTTTTTCCAAATTGTTTGAGTATCTCTTCTGCACTAGGTTTTTCTTTAACTAGTTTGATGAGTGAGTCATTGTTCATGATTCTAAAAGTTGCTTTGTTTGCTCTTTTAGCTTTTTCTTCTCTAAACTGTAATAGATCATGAATTGTTCTTCGTTCTTCAGGAGAAAATTTTTGAATATTCGGAAACTTATGCCAAGGAATTTCAGCATTTGAATCTCTAGGTTTATAAATCTCCTCAGTGAATTTTTCAAATTCAGAACTTGCCTCTTCAAAAAGCCCTAACTCGTTGAGCTCAGACTCCATCTTGGTCCAAATTGATTCTAGATAAGCTGTATCTAAAGCAGCATACTTGAGTTGTTCTTTTTCTAGAGGTCTTTTCTCCCAATTTGATTTTTGCTCGGTTTTAGAAAGTTTGAGGTTATGATAGTGAAATACTAGGTGATTAAGAGAGTTGTGTTCTAGAGCCAATAGCTTTGAAGAATACATTGTATCGGCTATATTTTTGAACTGAAACCCAAAATCACGTTTAAGTGCTTTAATATCATCAATCGCTGAATGAAAAATTTTTAGGATTTTCTCATTTTGAAACACTGGTCCTAGTAGGGAAATATCCATTTTCGCCAGTGGATCAATGATATAATTCTTGTTTGAAGAAGTGATTTGAATCAAACAAACCTTGGGAAAATAGGTGTAGAAGCTAGAAGATTCTGTGTCAACAGAAATTACCTGGCTAGCTTGGAAATTGATAACAGCTAGCTCTAAGGCTTTTTTGTTATCGATTAAAATATATGTAGAATTGATTTGCATACTAGGGTCTATAATTAGATTTGTCAATTATGGAAATTCCGAAGAGTTCCAATAAAGACCATTTTCAAGTTATCGCTCTAGAAGACAAACCAAAAGATGAATGTGCAATTTTTGGGATTTATAATGCTGAAGAAGCAGCAAACTTCACATACCTAGGGTTATATTCATTACAACACAGAGGGCAAGAATCTACTGGGATTGTATCCACGGATGGAGAACATCTTTATCGATATGCTAATATGGGTCTAGTTGCTTCCGTTTATAATGCTGATAAATTGAAAGATCTTCAGGGTAAGAATGCAATTGGACACAATCGGTATTCAACCACTGGAGCTAGCTTTCTCAGGAACGCTCAACCAATTCGAGTAGAGTCGCATCTAGGTGGGATTTCTCTCGCTCATAATGGGAACCTAGTAAATTCATATGAATTAAGAAAAAAATTAGAAGAAGCGGGAAGCATTTTTCAGACTACTATCGATTCTGAAGTGATTGTCCACCTAATGGCTAAGTCAAGGTCTAAGAATATTTTAGAAGCACTTGGGGAAGCATTGACCCAAGTAAAGGGAGCATATTCACTTCTAGTACTTACTTGTCGTTATTTGATCGCAGTAAGAGACCCTAATGGTTTTCGTCCACTTGTAATGGGTGAAAGACAAGACGGTTCTATCGTATTTGCTTCAGAGACTTGTGCATTTGATATTACAGATACAAAGTACATTAGGGATGTTGAACCAGGTGAAATGGTAGTAGTAGATCAGTTTGGTGCTAAGTCTTATTATCCATTCCAAGAAACAAAAAAAAGTTTATGTGTGTTTGAATATATTTATTTTTCAAGACCAGACTCAAACATTTTTGGTGAGTCAGTTTATAAGGTTCGTAAACAACTTGGAGTAAATCTTGCTAGATTGCAACCAGTCGAAGCTGATGTAGTGATTGCTGTTCCAGATTCAGCTAACGTTGCTGCGTTGGGTTATGCAGAAGAGTCTAAGATTCCTTATGCAACAGGACTGATTCGCTCCCATTATATAGGAAGAACTTTCATTGAACCAGACCAAAAGATTAGAGATTTTGGAGCAAAGATTAAGTATAATGTGATTCAAGAAGTAGTTAAAGGAAAGAGGGTAATCATTGTTGATGATTCTATTATGAGAGGAACTACCAGTAGAAAGATTGTGAAGATGTTGAAACTTGCAGGTGCTAAAGAGATTCACATGAGAATCTCAGCTCCTCCTACAATTTCCCCATGTTATTATGGAATTGATATACCTACTCATAGTGAATTAATTGCAGCAACACATACTTTAGAGGAAATTAAAAAATATCTTAGGGTAGATAGTCTAGCTTATCTAACAATTGATTCTATGCATGAAGCAGTAAACCAAAATCCTAAACAATCTAAATTTTGTGATGCATGTTTTTCCGCAAAGTATCCAATTGCTTTCGATTCCTCTAGGCACTCTAATCAGAAAACTCTTTTTCAAGATTTAGAACTGAACTAGTATTATATTACGATAGTATCGTATTGCGATACTATTTTGGTTTGTTGTGAAAAAAATTTTAGAGTTCGAAAAATAGGTGTCGTAGCTCTAGTAGAAGGTTTTTACTCGAAAAAATTTCAATTAGGGTGAACTTTGAGAATGATACTGAATTGCTATGCAGGTGACTAGGAGTCTCGGCATAGCTAGAGCCTGCAACTAAGAATCAATTCAATTGTTTTGTCTAGGTTAATGTAAAATTTCTTTCCCAAGTTTGGGACAAGGCTATAAATTTAAGCTTCTTAACCAAAGAAAAGTTGGGATAAGGGAAAAATTTCTTATTTTGAGATTATTTTTTAAGTGGCAAAAGGGCCGCAAACAGCCTATATACTTAGCTCAGTTTAACACCTAGTCTTTTTTGAGACTGAGATCTAGGTATTAGTGGATTCTACCGAAATAATTTTTATTAAAATTCTCTTTTTTTGGTTTCCAATTTATCAATCCTTTTCAAAATAAAGTTACGAATCATATATGCAATTGATACTAGTCATCTCTCCCGATCCCCAATCGATTGAAAAAATTGAATACTATTTAACTGGTAAAAGGTTAAGGATTGTTTCCACAACCCAACCTTCCAAAGGACTTGTCTATGCTAAGTCCTCAATTCCAGATCTGGTCATTTTAGGTCTAGAATCTGGTAATAAAGAAGTAAGAGAAGCACTAGCTATTCTCAAAAAAGACCCAATCACTCAGAATTCTGCTTTTTTGGGTATATATAAAAAGAAAGATGACTCATTTGAAAACCAAATGAAATGGGATGGAGTAGATGACTATATCATTGAACCGTTTCAAAAAGCAGATTTTCTTTTTAAAATTCAAACTGTTTTAGACCAAGCAAATTCTAATAAAACCAAATCGATAGCTCAAAGAAAAAATCATATTTCCACTGACTACCCAATTCCTGGAATGACTAGAATCACTTTTCATTCAGGTCTTAAGAAGTATGTAGCACCTGAATTGAAAAATACTCTTACAAAAGAATTTTTTTTAGCTAACTTAAATTCCTCTATTTGCATTGACATACGAGATATACCAGAAATTACTTCTGAAGAAATAGAAATCTTAGTAACAGTTGTGAAATTATTTGGAAAAAAGCGAATCAATATTGTTGCTGGTAAAAATCTTGGGATTCTACTTACCGAAACAGAACTTGCTGACACCTCGAATCTTTTCATGTCTCCTGAAGAATATGAAGAACTATTCAATAAAAAAATCTTAGAAAACTAACAAAGGAAATTCCATGAAACTAACCTTAATCATATTACAATTTTTCTTTACACTCAGCCTTTTTGCACAAGGCACTAAAGATCCAACCGAAACAGTCAAAAAAATGGTAGGGTTTATTCGCTACGCTAAGAATGAAAAAGCACTATCCTTCATTGATACTGCAACTTTCAGCAAGAACCTTCTCAAAAAAGATTATGATTCCTTAAAGCCTGAAGATAAAGAAGGACTGGAGTCGGCTGTTAAAGAATTTATCACTAAAAAAGCTTTCCCTAAGGCTGCTGAATACTTTACTAAGATTGATCTAAACTATGAAAAATCAAAGATCAATGGCAAAGAAGCAAGAGTTCCTTCAAGCCTTCTTTATCGTGGTTCAGAAAAAATTCAATTTTCTTGGGTTCTTACTGAAAAAGACGGTAAGTATCTTGTGACTGATTTTTATAATGATGGAAAACTTGCTTCAGAAACAAATGGTTCCAAGATCAAACCTATCTTTGATAAAGATGGAATTGCAAAAGTGATTGAGGCAATGAAGGCAGCTGCAAACAAATAATGAGAACGTTAGTTTCATTCCTTTGTAAAATCTTTCTTGTAAGACCTATCCTTTCATTATTAGGACTTATCTTGATCTTGTTTCTTTCTTATAATGCTGCAGGTAAACTTACTATCAATAGTAACCAAATTGATCTTCTTCCCGCAGATTATCCTGAAGTCGTAAAAACCAAAAGAGTAGTTGAGATGATTGGTGGAAATGGTTTTTACACAATTGTTCTAAAGCTCATTGATGAAAAAGGTATGAGTGAACATCTAGCAAAAGCCTTTGCAGCAAAAAAGAAAGGAAATCTTGAAAAGTATAAAGAAGAACTTGGTCTTTCTAAACAAGCTAAAGAGATGTATAAAGACTACTATAAAGAAAAAGAACTCTTACTCAAAGAATCATCTGACATTTTAGCTACTCATCTTTTAAAAGAAGAAGATGTAAGATATATCAACTATCGTTTTGATGACGTTACTTATCTTCAAGATAGGTTTCCACTTTTTATACAAAATGAAGATCTTGAAGAAGTTCGAAATAGAGTTAAGAAAAAACTTGATTATGAAAAAGAAAAACTAAATCCATTTATTATGGATATTGGTGAAGAATATAAACCAGACTTTACTGATATCATAGAAAAGTATTCCAAACTATCTAAAAGAGATATTTTCGATGCATATAATATTTCTGAAGATAAGGGTATGCTTATTATGCTTGTGAAACCCACAGGCTCCTTTGTGGATATGGCATTCACAAAACAGTTTGAAGATAAAGTAAAAAAAATTGTTGCTGAACATGATTTTGCTTCCAAAGGAATTCATGTTGGTTATACTGGAACATACAAATTAAATTTGGATGACTATGATAGTCTTATCAATGCACTAAAACCTGTTTCCATCGCCTCACTCATTGGTATCATTCTCTTACTTCTTTTTTTCTTTCGTAACCCAATCTTTATTATTATACTGACTGTCTCACTAGTATCTGGTGTTCTTATAACTTTTGGATTAACACAATTTTTTATTGGTAGATTAAATACAATTACAAGCATCATGGCTGCGGTTCTTATGGGTCTTGGAATTGATTATGGGATTCAATTTTTGTATCGTTTTAGAGAAGAGTTTACCTTACGCGGAGAATTTATTCCTGCAGTAAAAGAAACCATCTATCATACTGGTATGGCTTCCTTTATATCAGCCTGTACAACAACCTCAGCCTTTGTTGTGTTAATGTTTTCTGAGTTCAAAGGTTTCAGTGAATTTGGACTCATTGCTTGTTATGGAATTATTTCTATTGCATTCTGTATGTATTTTGTCACAGCGATTCAGATTGGAATTGTTTTACAAATTTTTCCTAGTTCTGCTAAGCTATTTCTTGTTTCCACTAAACCTAACTCTGAACTAGGGTTCGTAGGAAAATTTTTTCAAAACCCAAGAAAAGTTCTTCTAATCAGTGGAATCACAATTCTACTTCTAGGACTTTTTGCTCCTCTAGTTAAATTTAATTATAGTGGTAGAGATCTGCTCCTTGAAAACCAAGAATCATTACTTCTATATGATGAGATTGGAGATAGATTTGACGTTAGTTCCGATCCTCAAGTGATTGTTGTGGATACCCAAGAAGAAGCAGAAGCTATCTATGATTATTTTAATCCCATGAATGAAAAGATGGCGAAAACTTTAGACCAAGTGGTTTCAGCTTGGAGTATGGTTCCAAGAAGAGACCAAGTTGTTAGAAATCTAGCAACACTAGAAAGAATCAAAGAAGATATTAAACCTGTTAAACCTTCAATGTTAGACCAAGAACAAAGAAAACAATTTCCTAAAATGAAAGCGTTACTAGATGTTGAAGAGTTTTCAATGGAAGATATTCCAAAACCTTTTAGAAAACCCTTTCAAGAGGTTCCGACTAGCAAAGATAAGGGTTTTATGTTATTTGTTTATCCAAAGATTGCACTTTGGCATGGAAAAGATTTGCTAAGTTTTTATGATACTGTAGGAGAATTTTCTTATCCTTATATTAGTAAAAGAACTGTGAATGCACTTTTGTATTCTGAAGAAATTGATCTTAGTAAATCCACAGCTGGGGATCATAGAAATTGGAAATATACACCTGAAGAAGAAAAAATCATATTAGAAAAGGCTAATACACTTTCGGAAAAAGAGTTTGATGATCTTGATATTCTTCCAAGGACAGCAAAGTTTATCATTGAAAACAGACCTTATAAAACTATATCAGAGTTAAATTCAAAAAAACCTTCCCCTAAAGCTAATACTGTTGGTAGTGTCATCCTTTTTGCAAAACTTGCACAGATAGTTCAGTCTGAGGCAAAATTTTCTATACTTGGAACACTTGCTATTGTGACTATGATTCTTTTAATATTCTATAGAAGTTTAGTTGCAGCGTTAGTTTCATTGATTCCTCTTCTACTTGGAATACTTGCTATGCTTGGAATTATGGGAATTATAGGGGTGAAAGTAAACTTTTTTAATATACTTGTGTTTCCAATAATCATTGGTTATGCAATCCAAAATGGTATCTATATATACTATCGTTATCTGGAAGAACGAGATATTACAAGAACACTCGAAAAGGTTGGTCCTGCAGTTGTTGCTTCAACACTTACAACACTTGTAGGTTGGTCTGTGCTACTCATTGCTCAACACAGAGGACTTCATTCACTTGGTTTTGCAGCAAGTATTGGAATTGCTACTACACTTCTTGTTGCACTAACTTTATTACCCGCTTTATTAGAACGTTATTTTAGTTCAGGTAGAAAAACTTCCACAGCAGAAATTGGGCTAAATATCAATTCTACTGCAAAACAAGAAGAGTTTAATAAAATGACTCAATTTGTGGAAGATTTTTTAGAGTTCCAAAATGAAAATGAGATCATAAAGCCAGAGAAAAAAAGAGCCAAAGCCCCTTCCAAAAAGAAACCAACTTCAAAGAAGAAAAAAATTGCTAAAAAGAAAAGTTCATAGAATTGATAAAGCAGGAAATCTAAACTCTCTTCAGCTAAAAGAAGAGACCCTTGATTCTCCTTCCAAGAATGAAGTAACTATTCAAGTTAAGGCAGTTGGACTTAACTTTGCAGATGTTTTTGCTATCACCGGACTTTATAGTGCAACTCCAAAGTCCAGTTTTATTCCAGGGCTAGAATTTTCGGGAGAAATAATAACTCTCGGCGACAATGTTAAAGGGTTCAAACTTGGTGACAAAGTCATGGGCGTTACAAGATTTGGTGCTTATGCAACACACATAAATATTCAAACAGATTATATAAGACTTATTCCTAAAAGTTGGAGCTACTTGGATGGAGCAAGTTTTGTTGTACAAGCACTTACTGCATATTATGCTTTAGTGCCACTTGGTGCTATTGAAAAAAATCAAACAGTTCTTATTCATAGTGCTGCTGGTGGGGTTGGCATTCTAGCAAACAGAATTGCAAAAAAGTGGAATGCATTTACAATAGGAACGATAGGCGACAGTTCTAAAGAAGAACTTCTAAGACGAGAGCATTATGATGTAAGTATAGTTAGGACAACTAATTTCAAGAATGATTTGAAAAAAATCCTAGGAGAAAAAGAGCTTCATTTAGTATTAGAGTGTATCGGTGGAAAAATCTTTCAAGACAGCTATGACTTGTTATCAAGTGGTGGAAGATTGATTACCTATGGCTCCGCTAATTTTACTCCGAAATCTTCTTCCCCAAATTATTTTAATGTTGCATTGAATTATTTGACTAGACCATTACTTGATCCACTAGACATGACAACTCAAAATAAGGGTGTATTTGGATTTAATCTTATCTGGCTTTACGAAAAACATGAATTGTTAGGAAGATATCTAGATGACCTATTGAAGTTAGAAATCGATGCACAAATTATTGGAAAAGTTTTTCCTTTTGATAATGCAATAGAAGCTATCCAATTCTTTCAATCAGGAAAGTCGGTTGGTAAGATTCTTTTAGAAGTATGAGTAAAGAAGAAGAACTCCTTGAACTTTCGAAAACCGTTAGCTCCTGTAAATTATGTAAACTACATACAACAAGAACACAAACTGTCTTTGGGGAAGGTGATCCCGATGCAAAAATTTTTTTCATAGGAGAAGGACCTGGGGCAACTGAAGACAAAGAAGGAAGACCTTTTGTTGGTAAGGCGGGAATGTTACTCACTAGAATCCTTGAGAAGGGACTTGGACTAGATCGATCAAGGTTTTATATAGCTAACGTTGCCAAGTGCAGACCTACCGTGGATCTGAAGTTTTTAAAAGATAGACCTCCTGAAAAAGATGAGGTTAGTGCTTGTAGTCCTTATCTTATTAAACAAATTGAAATAGTTAGACCTTCTGTGATTGTAAGTATGGGAAATCCAGCAACAAAATTTTTGCTTTCAACGAACGAAGGAATTTCTAGCCTTAGGGGAAACTGGCATGAGTTTAATGGGATTCCTGTAATGCCTACCTATCATCCTAGTTTTGTACTAAGAAATGGAACTGAAGAAGTTAAAAAAGAAATCTGGAATGATATTAGCCTTGCAGCAGAGAAAGTTGGTTTAAAGATACAAGTTCAAATCAAGTGGAAAGACTCTCGGTAGTATCGTAATACGATAGTATTAGTGTAATCTTTTTAACCTCAAAAAAATCTTAATTTTTTATGTCTCTAAAACTTTTTTTTAAAAATCATTCAGACAAAATTTGGGACTCTATTTTTATGGTAAAAAAGTAATTCTAGACTCTCTGTATTAAGTAAGAGTCAGGGTAGGTTGTTTCAGTGAATTGGAGTTTTTTAAAATCTGAAATTTTACAGGGAGATTTCCTGATTGATTGTAGGGCTCAAAATCTATATGAAGAGGGGGCACCTCCTAATGCATTTTATTTTCCTTTTATAAAAAAAGCATTTGGAACTGATCCAGAATCTCTAAAAAAAATGCTTGGTGCTTTAAAGGGCATCATGGAGCTAAGTTCAGGAAATTCTAGAATTCTTGTCTATGATGAAGGTATGGGGATGTATGCAACTAGAATGCTCTATCTACTCCGTGCTGTAAATCTTACTGAAGTTTTTCTATATTCAGGAGATCTCTCTCAACAAAAGCTAAAACCAGGTAAAGAGATTGTAGAGTTTGAACCAACTGATAAACTCAAATTCAACAGTTATGTTTGTGATAAAAGTTTTCTAGAAAAGAATCTTACAAGATTACAGATTTTTGATACTAGAACTAAAGAAGAATATGATGGAAAGCTTCCTAGAATGACTCAACCTGAGCCTGGAACCCTTTGTGGTAGATTACCAGGTGCATTCCTTTGGGACTGGAGAGCTTTTTATGATGGCGAAGGAAATATCATTGATAGAGCGGTCTTCACTAAAAGGCTTCAAGGTTTTCCTTTTATGCCTGAAAGAACTACCGTACTCTATGACTATAATGGGGCTCGCTCCTGTCTTCCCGCACTTATGCTAAAAGAAGTTGGATACCAAGATGTTAGAACCTACCAAGGTTCTTGGTTTGAATGGAGAAAATCCAGCCTTCCCAAACAAGCAGTTTCCCTTTATGGTCAAGAAGCAAAAACTGCTAGTGCCCCAAGAGTTGGCGGAAAAGATAGAAAGTCAGTTTAATTTTTATAGGAGTTCTTTTATGTTATATTCATTATTTGTAGGTTTAATTGCAGGTTGGTTAGCAAACTATCTTTTCAAAGGTAAGGGTGCTGGTCTCTGGTTAAATCTAGTTATTGGAGTTGTTGGCTCCTTCGTAGGAAGCTTTCTATTCAGTTTAGTTGGTCTTTCTGCAACTGGACTCATCGGTTCTATCATTTCTGCATTAGCAGGTTCACTAGTATTGTTATTTATTGCTAGCAAACTAAAATAAGTTACTTTCAGCACTTAGAGTTTATCTCTTGGCATCTAAGCTATTCGCGAATGTTGATTGAATTTAATTTGGATGGGTTAATAAGAGCCTAAACAAAGAAATGATATCAAGAATAATAAATAGAGTTGTTGAAAAATTAGAGTATAAAAGAAATCCACTTTCACTAATTTATTTTTCAACAAGTCTAATATTTTAAGAATCCAATGAATATAGAATTAATGAAATAGAGTAGAGTTACACTCCTAAAATTTGAAATAAATTCATTCTGAATGAAAGCACAGCTCATTAAAGAAATCATTTTCATGGCATTATTGACTACTTGTTGTATTGGAGCATCTGTTTTCAGACTGATTTATACTGATACAAAAGTATTCTTCTTTTTGAATTGGAATCTTTTTTTAGCCTTCATTCCTTGGGTAATCACTAGTTTAGCAATCATTAAACCAAATATTCAGAAAAGTAAACTCAGTGTGTTTCTAATTCTAAGTCTATGGCTGTTATTCTTTCCAAATGCTCCTTATATTCTTACAGATCTATTCCATCTAAAGTCAAGACCTCAGATTCCTATTTGGTTTGATCTATTTTTTATTTTAATCTTTGCTTGGACTGGTTTACTCTTTGGCTTCTTAAGTCTTTGGAATATTGAAATCATTTTATCCAGATATCTAAGCAAGTTATCTATCAGTATTATCTCTAGCCTGCTTTTATTCGTTGGAAGTTTTGGAATCTATCTTGGAAGATATTTGCGTTGGAATAGTTGGGATCTGCTGACTGAACCAATGGTTCTGATTTATGATATTGGTGATAGAATTATAAACCCATTTCACCATCCAAGAGCTTGGGGAATGACTTTCGCATTTGGATTACTATTGAATATTATTTATTGGTCCTTTAAACTGATTAGGGAAAGAGAGTCATAAAAAGTAATCATTAAGACGTTAGTTCTTACAAAAAATTATCTATTCTTTTGAACAAAATTGTAAGATAATTAAAATAGTTCATGTAAAGGATTCACTATGGCGTATTATACAACAATCAAAGGAAAGCGTTACGATAAAGAGCTTTTAGATCTTACAGAGTCTCTTGTAGCAGGAAGAGGTGATGGAAGAATTTCTTTGAAAGATGCTGAGAAGCTACTTGCAAAAGTAAAAGATGCTAATTCCTATACTGCTGTAGAAAAATCTACAATGGAATATATTCGCAAAAATTTCAAGTTCACTCCTGAAGCCGATGCATATTTTAGAACTGAGATCAGAAAATGGGCTGGTACAAAAACTGCTGCTAAGAAAAAAACTGCTTCCAAAAAGAAACCTGCTGCTAAGAAAAAAGCTGTAGCTAAGAAAAAACCCGCTTCTAAAAAAAAAAAACTGAAATAATTGAACTACTTCCTTCTTCCCTTCCAGAACTATCGGGAAGAAGTGCAAGCAATCAACCAGAAGAATCAATTTCTGAATCATCTGATTCTACTCAACCAAGTGATAAAATACTTAACACAATTTTTATTATTACAATAATTATAGGAATAATATCTTTATTACTTGTACTTGGTCCATGTAAACAAGAGGTTAGATCGACTAGTCAAACTTTAGAAAACAATTCTTCCAAGCTTTATGGAATTGAAGATATAACTTCTTTAAAACTAAAGTTTAAGAAGCAAGCTAGTGAACTTTCCCCAGAATCAAAATCAATGATAAAGAAAATTGCTGAAAGCCTATCAGTAAATAAAGACTGGAAACTAAAAATCATTGGTCATTCTTCAACTGAGGGTGAAGAAGAAACCAATCAATCGGTTGCACTAGATAGAGCAAATGCAGTTAAGTCTTATCTAATTTCACAAGGAATTAAATCGGATAGAATCTCTACAGAGGCTAAGGGCGAAAAAGAACCAATCGCTCCAGAAGCAACAGAAGAGGATAGAGAGAAGAACAGAAGAGTAGAATTTAGAATCGCTAAATAAAAAAATACTTTTCATCTCATGTTCTTTTTTGGTTAGGTGAAATTACAACCAATTCCTATCCTAGGTGTGTCTATGGTTTGTTTATGATACTCCTATTGGATTTGGTTTAAATCCTAAAAGGGTATAAATTATGAAAGTTGTAGTGCTAGTGAAGCAGGTTCCTGATACAGAAACCAGCATCAAACTTGGAGAAAAATCAATCAATGAAGCAGGAGTGAAATGGATCATTTCCCCTTATGATGAATTTGCAATTGAAGAAGGAATCAAGCTTAGAGAGAAAAATGGTGGGGAAGTAATTGCCCTAACTGTTGGTCCAGACAGAACTCAGGAAGCACTCAGAACTGCTTATGCAATGGGTGTGGATAATGCTGTCCAAATCAAAGTAGATCCTTATAACACTTTTGATACAGCTTATACTGCTGAACTGATTGCAAACTTTGTTGCAGCTGAAAAACCAGACTTAGTTATCTGTGGTCGTCAATCGATTGATACAGATAGTTCACAGGTTGGTTTACAAGTTGCAGAGCGTCTAGGTTGGGGGCATGTATCCCTTGCACTTAAACTTGAGATCAATGGATCCAGTGTGAAAGCTACTAGAGAAGTAGAAGGTGGTACTGCAGTTGTAGAGTCTAATCTTCCACTTGTTGTGACCGCTCAAAAAGGTTTGAATGAACCAAGATACCCTTCCTTGAAAGGAATCATGTCTGCAAAGAAAAAGCCTATCATAGCTAAGACTCCAGCAGATTTCGGAAATCCATCAGCTAAAATTGAAATTGTTGGAATGGAACCTCCTCCACCAAGAATTGCTGGTAGAAAACTAGAGGCTGCTGATGCAGATGGTTTTGCGTCACAGTTAGTAAAAGCTCTTCGTGAAGAAGCTAAGGTAATTTAAGGAGACCAAAATGGGAAATGTATTAGTTGTTGGTGAAGTAAAAGACGGGGTTCTTAAAAAAATTTCCAAAGAGCTTACCTCAAGTGGAAAAAAAATCGCAAGTGCTCTTGGTGGAAGTGTTGAAGTTTTATTGATTGGTGCAGGCACAGAAAAATTTGCTAGCGAACTTTCAGCTGTAGGTGCAGACAAAGTGATTTCAGCGAATTCATCTGAATTTAATCCTGAAGCATATGCAAACATTGTTGCTGCAGTTGCAAAAGAAAAAGGATCATCTGTTGTTCTAATTCCTCATACAGGAATGGGAAAAGATTTTGGTCCTAGAGTTGCTGTAAAACTTGGAGCAGGAGTTGTAGCAGATGCAATCGGACTGAGTGTTGATGGGAATAAAGTCGTAGCTAAAAAACCAATCTATTCTGGTAAAGCTTATGCTAACATTAAGGTTGCAACTGACATTCAAGTTTTCACCGTACGTCCTAATTCCCAAGAAGTTACTCAAACTGCGGGAGCCGGTGGTACTGAATCTAGTTCAGCGGGAGCAGGTGACATTAAAGCTAAGATTACTTCAACAGAACTTTCTGGAGGAAGTAAGATTCAACTTACAGAGGCTTCTATTATTGTTTCTGGTGGACGTGGAATGAAAGGACCTGAAAACTTCCCACTACTTCAAGAACTCTGCGATACAATCGGGGCTGCTTTAGGTGCTTCTCGTGCTGCTGTGGATGCAGGTTGGATTTCTCATAGCCACCAAGTTGGCCAAACTGGTAAGACAGTTTCTCCCAATTGCTACATTGCTTGTGGAATTTCTGGTTCTATTCAGCATATGGCGGGAATGGGTTCTTCTAAATATATCGTTGCGATCAATAAAGATCCAGAAGCTCCAATCTTTAAGGTTGCTACTTTTGGAATCGTTGCAGATTTATTTGATGTAGTTCCTGCTTTGACGAAAGAATTTAAAAAAGTTTTAGGATAATTCTTTTCTTTTTTATCGAACGCTGTAGGCTAGTCCTATGGCGTTTAGTCAATACTTCAATATAACACTCAAGTTTGCAGTGTTAGTTTTATCAATTATTTGTTTACCAAATTCCTTAACAGCACAATCTGGTGAAGAACTTCTTGCAAGTTTTTTAGGAACAATGAATTCAATCGATAGTTTCAGAGGCTCCATCACAATTGCGGGTCAATCAGGAACTATCTCCTATAAAAAACCTCATAATTTACAGGTCAAATTTTCCGATGGAAGAATTATATCAGCAAATGGAAGTAAACTCTGGTTCTATAATCCTGCAAGAGGGATTGCAGGGAACCAAGATTTAAGGGGTGGTACTGGTGGTCTCTATGGTCTTCTGAGTGGTTATGAATCTGTAACTGCTTCTGGCAAGACTTTGAGATTAGTTTCAAGTAAAAAGGGTTATGAGGAAATAATTATTAGCTTAACCCCTAATAATTTACTTCGTACAATCCGAATGAGACCTAGAGGAGGAACTGAATTTATGGAAATCTCTATTTCGGGATTACAAACAAATATTGGTTTGCCTGCAAGTTTGTTCAACTTTCACCCTCCTTCTAATGCTCAAGTAGTTGAAAATGCTTTAAACCAAAGGGAATAGTAAAGTGGAACAAAATATTTCAAGAACTGACGCTCATAAAATCTTTGCAAATTTATATAGAAAACAAAGATCTGCAGAACACCAAGCAAAGGTAGATGAAATCATTACCCGATCAAATGATGTTTTTATTCGTATTGATCTAATTAAAAAATTAGATGAAGAGTTTGATAAAAAGCAAAGAGAAGCGCTCAGAGATTTTGAGAAAAAAAATTCCAACCCAAATGTAACTGCAGTTAATAAAGCAATCTATGTAGATAAGCAAACAACAGCAAGGATGCCCGCAGTCAAAAATGAAGGTTTCATTGATAGGCTATTTGGTGGTGGAAATCCAATGTCCAAATTTGCTAAAGAATCAAGAGCGATTGAGATTGGACTTCTGGGAAGAAAACCTACTATCACTCCCTATGTTTCAAGGGTTTTCAGAGGTTTGAAAGAAGATGAAATCATTTCAACTGCTCAGGCTTTAAAGTATAGTGAACAAGTAGGATGGAAACTTTGGAATCCAATTGAATATAACATAATAGCAAATTTTTCCCGATTCTTTAATTCATTCATTTCCTTAGATACTTTGTTCAAGGATGAAATATCTCCTGATATTTTTCTTGCTCGCTCCACAAAGATGCAAATGTTTTATGTTAGAGTATTACAAAAATCTAATACTAAAGAAATTGTTTTAGATAAAGTACCAAGTCTAGTAAAACAAGATCAAAGACTTGCTCCTAAGATTGATTTAATTATGAGAGGTCTTAGTTATACATTAACTCTAGAGTCTAGAAGACCAAGTTTGAAAGATGCAATCATTGCGTTTCATGTTGTTAGTTCTAGAAAATTACCTACTTGGGAAGAGATTGAAAAAAACCTAAATGTGTCTCCTCTAGATGAAACTAAATATTCTGCATCCCCAGAGATCAATAAACAAATTGAGATGGCAGTTGCTAAAATCACTGGAGATATCAACAGTAAACATTCAATTTCAGAGGAACTAGAGATGATTCAAAGAAGATATTTTGATTTGAATCTAACCACTAAACAAGTAAACTTTAGCTTTATTGATAAGATGTTGGATGCCCATGTCAATCATTTCTACCATGAGAATCCTACTATTGATGCTATTCGTTCAAATATACGCCAATCACCACCAAAACTTTTACAAGTTGTATGTAGAGATATTCAAACATTATATCTACCTTTGATTGAAGGTTATATTAAACTAGAATTACCAAATGGAGTTAAAGATGTTCTGATTGTTCAGAATGGATTATTCTTTGCTGAGATAGATAAGATTAACACCATACTTAGAAACATTGATGCATTTAATCGTAAGTTTCCGAGTTTCAATTATACATTTGATAATTTCACTGACAACGTCGCAAAAGGAACTGGTGACCAAGTTGATAAACAATTGATGGTAATGATTACTGATGCAGCAGATTTTTTTGGTAAGTTTGCAAAAAAACTAACAGTAGTTGTTGAGAATGATGAGCTTGCTTTGAAGTATGAAGAAACGGGTCAGATCAATGAGAAGACATTAACTACTAAAGAAAAGATTATCGAAGAAATTAAAATCATGCAAAGGTTCATTCCATTTGCTGAAGGGAAATATGTTTCTCAAGATAGTAGGGTGAGTGGAAAAACAGTTAGACTCATGTTCTTTGAAATGACTAAGATGTTATATAACTACTCATTACTATTTAGAGATCCTTCCATCACTGCTATGCTTTCAAGTTATTCTAAACTCGAATCTGAATTAGTTAAGATGTATGCAGAATATGAAAGACTTACAGGTAAAACTTTTAGACATGCTGGATCGTCTATTTGAAGAGATATTTAACAGGGCTTCAACCCTCAGGTAAACTTCATCTAGGAAATTATTTTTCTGTTATGCAGAAGATGGTTTCTTACCAAGATAAGTATGACCTTTTCTTATTCATTGCGAATCTACATTCACTTACTACATTCAAATCCACAGAAGAATTGAAAAATTATACTGAAGATGCAGTTCTAGACTTTTTAGCGTTAGGACTGGATCCAAACAAATCAACATTCTGGATTCAATCTGATGTTCCAGAAGTTACTGAGTTGAGCTGGTATCTTAGTATGGTGATTACAGTGAGTCAATTAGAACTTGCTCATTCATTCAAGGATAAGGTTGCCAAAGGAATTGTTCCAAGTGCTGGGCTTTATATTTATCCAATACTCATGGCTGCTGATATACTAGCATTTGATTCAGATGTAGTTCCAGTTGGCAAGGATCAAAAACAACATTTAGAATTTGCGAGAGATATTGCAGGTAGATTCAATAGAGAGTTTTGCGAAGTGTTCAAAATTCCAGAACCTGAGATTGAAGAAGAAAGTGCAGTGATTCTTGGAACTGATGGACAAAAGATGTCTAAGTCGTATGGAAATACTATCAATCCATTTGATGAAGAAAAAAAACTTCGTAAATCCGTGATGTCGATTGTGAGTGATTCTGCAGGAATAGATGAAGCTAAAGATCCTGATAAAAGTGTAATTTATTCTATATATTCACTTTTTTTAAATTCAGAAGAAAAAAAGCAACTTAGGATTAGATTTGAAACTCCTGGGCTTAGATATGGAGACTTGAAACAAGAACTCTTTGAGAGAATTTTACTTTGGTTCAAACCATATCGTGAGATGAGAGTAGAGCTGAGTAAAGATAAGGATGGACTGAATAAAATTTTGGACCTAGGAAAAGAAAAAGCAAGAGCAATTGCAGTTGAAAAAATAAAACTGATAAGAAAAAATTTAGGGATTCGATAAAAACTAAATTAACATGAGTTCGATGTAAGAAGAAAAGATTATAGGATTATTCATTTTGGCGGCAGCCGGGCTTTCCTCTCTCGTTAATTTTTTGCGTCCACAAAAAATTAACGCCGATTCAATCCCTGCCGCATTCCTGAACGTTAGCTACCACGTTCAGCGTGAATACTAACACTCCTTATTTGTATGAGTTGTCCTGTAATAGTTCAGCCATCTTGTATTAGTAGTGTATTATCTGATCGTGTTTGATTCAACGTTTTCGCTCTGATAGAGAAAATTGCCTTTAGGCGTAAAGACTTTTTGTGTGTTCGCTAAACAAACAATTATTACGAAATAAATTATTGATTAAGTAATAGTTATTACAAAACACCTGATTTTAGTTATTACATAGTCAAGAAATTTCAAAAAAACAGTTATTACAAAATAATTTATTGATGATTTAATAGTTATTACGAAGCTCCAACCACGGAAAAGCTTCTACAACTAGGACAAAGCTCCCCAACTAGAGCAACTAGAGAAGAGTTAGCAATACAAGAAACAATTCACACAACAACATTCAACCACACCGAAACTCTAATATGTAAACAACAAAACCTGCGTCCCAGATCGAAGCGGAGTCAATAAATTTCGCACTTCGATAAAATTGCTTCGCAATCACTCAGTGACCGAAATTTATTGACTAAAGCTGAGAGCTGGAAAAGACGCCCAAAAGTTATTAAGTGAGTTCGATATAAGAAAACGTGGAAATAATTACGAATCTGCTCAAGGTGTCCACAGAGATAAAATCCTTATACCGAACTCAAGTTAATTTATTTTTCAACAACTTAAATCTTTATTTCAATCGCTCTTTAACTATGATCTGAAGAGCGGGTCTTTTGATTTGAAACACAAAATGATGTTTATCTTCAATCAACTTTGAATCTGCAACAATAACTCCATACTCCTCAATCAAAATCTTTAAATCCACCTTGGATTCAGGACTCAAATAGGGAATCGCCTCTGCTAGAAGCATTTTATGTGCTTTTCGTTTTGCTACTTCTAGAGCTTCTTGAACGGCAAGAGTTTTATCCGTTTTCAAAGAAGTCACCTTTACTTGAAATGTTTTATGATTAATGAAACCTTCTGGAATTGCATTCCATTCTTTAATATCAGCAATCTTATACAAATCATTGGGAATAGTAGTTTCTAATTTTTCAAATGGAAGTAGTTCCCGTTTAGGCTCAGCTTTATTTTCTGTAGATTTCTCTGGTCCTTGCTTAGATCCTGTTTCCAATTGAGAATTTTGTGTTGGTAAATCGTTAGTCGAATTACAACCAATGATAATAAAAATTAAAAATAAAACAAATTTCATGTTTGATTAGACTAAAAAAATTTAAGAATCGTTCTTCCAATTATGATTCTTTTCATAAGATTCGATAGAGCTAAGTTATTTGCCTAGCTCAGATAGTAAAATTTTTTATTTCTTTAAAACCTCTTTTCCTGCACCATTTGGTCCCCAATTCCCGAAAAGTAGCTTACCATCATTTTTAATCTTATATATAACTGGATCAGGCTCCCCCCAATTCACAGTTAGAGTATCACCAGAAATAGTACCTGTACCTTCAAATGTTTTGTCACTTATGATCCAAACAAATAAATAGGAGTCACCTGAATTAGTGATTGTTACCTTTCCTGTGTATTTAGTTCCATTTGGATTTTTTCCATCAACCTTATAAACACCACCTAAACTAGAAAAACCATCAGCTAGGATTGGTGAAAAAGAAACTAGAATGAGTAAGATTGAAAAAAGGAAGATTATTTTTGAAATTAGTTTTGCCATTTGATACCTCTTTAGCAATTACAAACTTTAACTCAAAAGAAATTTTGTTCAAGTAATTTACTACAAACTAGTAAATAATTTTATGAATACTTTCTGAATCTAAAAATAGACTATCCTTAGAAACTAGTTCATTTTTATTTCTTTGGATTAGCTCGAGATAACCTAAAGCTATTAGAAAGAATTTTTCTTCAGAAGCAAAACTAAATAATTCACTTAAAGAAAATATCTCATAAATCTTTTCTGTAATTGAAATTCTATTGAAGAGTAAGTATTCTAATGAATTTTCATCAAGAATGTTTTTTAGCTCTGAAATTTTGATTAACATAATTTCTTTTAACTTGTTTAGCTTGAGATTTGTTTCACTAGTGTTTGTTTGAATCATTTCGAAAAATTCATTTCTAATTTTTTTTCTTATGATTGCCTTTACTACATGTTCTGTGATTACTTGGTGAGTTCCCTCCCAAGTTTCATTGATGATGGAATCATTGAGTATTCTTGGAATTACTGAAAAATTTCCTAAAATTCCATTACCCCCATGCAGTAGCATAGCCTCTTTTGTTAACCAAGTGCAATGTGTAGTAGAAATATATTTCATTAATGGATTGAGAAGTGATAGCAGTGAAGATTTTTTTTCCATCAAGGATACTACTCTAAATGTTGTTAACATACAAGTAGTTTGATAAATTCTCATCTCAGCTAAATTTTTTTGAATAGATGGAAACTCTATTACTTTATTTCCATATGCCTCTCTTGTTTTCACATACTCTAATGCTTCAAAATAAGATCTGCTAGCCATTCCTATAGAACCTAAGGAAACATGAATCCTAGAAGTCTGAATGATATATTGAATTAGATTAGCAAGTCCATGGGAAGGCCTTCCTAATTCATATGCTTCTAAATCTTCATAAATTGTTTCTACTGTTATTTTACCACGAGAACCAATGATATCTTTTTTTCTGAGAATATGACAACCATTCAGAGTTCCATCTTCTTTGATTCTTGGAACAAGAAACATTCCAATGGTATTTGAATCTTCTAGCTTTGCAGTAGTTACCCAAAGATCACCTGGATTGGAACAAAACCATTTTTCCCCATTTAAAATCCATTTTCCATCTTCAATTTTTTTTGCCCTAGTTCTATTCGCACCAACATTAGAGCCACCCACTCTCTCAGTAACATATTGTCCCGCCATGAAATAAGAATTACTATCTTCACCCGCTACTAGTTGCAAAAATTTTTCTTTGATTGAATCAGTGCCTAACGCTTTGATTCCTCGAATAATTCCATCAGTCATAGCAAGAGGACAGGCTACTCCACCCTCTCCGTTCATATTTGTCAAATAGGTTAAGGCATATCTATGTAGATCAGTAAAAGCATACTTCCAATCCTTGTGAAAGTCTAAATTTACGATTCCATATTTATAAGAAATTCTTCTGGATTCAATTTGCTCAGGTGAATAGATAACCATATCAATTCGATTTCCAACTCGATCATATTTTTCTACTTCACCATATTTTCCTTCTTTATTACAAGCGATCGTTAGTTCATTTAGTATGCCGCCAACTAACGCTCCATAGTCTTCTATATGTTGTTCCATGCTTTTTTTATGGTTAACATCATATTCTTTGGAGTAATGATTGATAATTTTTTGTAGAGTTGTATCTAGTAGGTAAAAGTTCTTTCCAGAAATTCCTTTATATTCACTGATATCAAAAGGTTCTAATGCTGTATTTGACAACTTCACTACTGTTCAGAATTCGAGTATTCTACAAAAGCTTCTATTTTTTCATACTGATCAATGGAAAGATTTTGATATTGAACAGTTACCGCAAAGTATTTGTCCATAGGTTTCATAGCTTTGATGAAACCTTTAATTGTTGTCTTGGATTTTTTATTATATAGATCAAGGATTACATAAGTGCTCATCTGAAAAATTCTAGAAAAATGTTTATTCAAGGAATGATTAAATGTAACCTCAGTTTCATTGATAGAAGTTACCTTACATATTTCCTTTGATTCTTCAAAATTATTATAGTCAGAAATTTCTTTCTTGATGGTTGATGCAACTAGACTGACTAGATTGAATGAATTTAAATCCAATCTTCCAGAATTTAATACCTGAACATATCCTATGATTATATGATTCCTATATTTAATGGGAACACAAATTTCAGCCTTAAAACTATGTGCATTCTTATCATTTTTCATTAACCTAACATACTCATGAAAAGGAACTGAATTTTTGGGAGTCATATTAGGATCATCACGATTCAAAATTAAGATTGGTTGATCAAAACTTTTCATAAGTCTGATTCTATCTTCTTGTTTATCTGTGATTATTACATTATATTTATCAAATAGATGTTGAAGCCTTTTGGAATTTGAACGAATTACTTCTTTAATGTGATCATCACCCAAGAAAACAGTTACATCTGTTAGGCTGATTACATTGGAAGCAAATACTCCTTCTTTGATTGCATCATTGTCAGAATTTCCTTTTTGTTGATCTTCCTTAACATTGATTTTCTTAGGTGCAAGAATTAACAGACCTTTTTCATCTAAGCCTTTTGCATCACATACACATAGAAACAGCTTACCATTTTTTCTAGTAGCTAAAACTTTGGTTAAATTAGTTTCCTTGTTCTCAGTCTTAGCAAGAAAGAAACCATCTTTCCAAACCTGAATTTGTGCAGGTGATGATTTAGTGCCGTCAGACGAAAGTAATTGAACACTTTTTCCATCGAAAAGAGTTTTTGCTGTTTTCCAAAGATTTTCGGCTTCTACAATCTCCATCTATACCGCCATCGCAACTTGGTTTGAGTATTTTGTTTTTTCCTGAAGTTTCATTAAATTTCCATTCATAATCGCAAGACTATCAAGGCTAAAATCCGAAACATGCAATTCTCGATTTTTTGTTAGGTTTGGTTTAGCAATAGATTTTTCTAGAAGCATACTTGCTAAAAATCTGATTGTTGACTCAGCAAGCTCAAAAGCAAATTCATCTTTTAGTGCACCCATTTCTAAATCTCGATATGTTGCAATCGTTCTTTCCAATATATCGTATAACGTTAGAAGTCTTTCACTTGGAGTAAATTTTTTCATTTCAAGTTGAATATAATCTTTCAATACCCCCGATTTTCCAAATCCAGTTGCAATTCCGCCTATCGCTGCATTAATTTGAATTTGGGTAGTTCCATCGTAAATCGTTGTGATTCTAGCATCACGATAAATTCTTGCGATATCATAGTCCTCAGTAAATCCTGAACCACCATGAATTTGGATTGCATCATAAGCAATTTTATTTGCTGTCTCGGAACAATAGTATTTACAAAGAGGAGTAAAAAGATTTGCTACCTTTTCCCAAAACCTAGAAGATTCATCAGCTCTGATTTCTTTTTCAGTTGCACCCTTTGCCTTTAGATGTTCTGTTCTCCAATAGTATAGATCAACAGTTCTAGAACCTTCGATGCTGATTGCTCTAAGTGCCATTGTCTCTCTTTCCATTCTAGCAAGCATTTTCTGTATTGCAGGAATCTCTGATAATTTTCTACCGAACTGAGTCCTTTCATTAGCATACTTCTTAGCTTCTTCAAGGGCAGCAGTTGCCATGCCCGTTCCTTGTCCAGCAACTCCGATTCTCGCCCCATTCAACATACCCATTGTATATTTCACTAGACCAAAACCTTCTTCCCCAATCAAAATTCCAGGAGTGTTTTCAAAAACAACTTCACAGGTTGGAGAACAATGAAGTCCCATCTTTTTTTCAATTCCCGCAACTTGAATGTCCTTTCCATGTACCAAAAAGAAAGAAAGTCCTCTTCCACCAGAATTTTCTCCACCTGTCCTAGCAAGAGTCAGTAGTATGGAAGGGGTATCTCCAAATCCACATGCATGTGTAATGAAACGTTTTGTTCCATTGATCTTCCAAGTTCCATCGGATTGTTTGGTTGCTCTAGTTTTGACTTGTTGAAGATCGGATCCATGATTAGGTTCCGTGAGACCCATGGCTACTACGAACTCACCACTTGCAAGTCTAGGAAGCCATTCTGCTTTCATCTCTTCACTTGCAATTCTTTCTAGTATCTCGGCTAGATTCAAACAACCAAAGGCAATACCCATACTAGAGTCACCACGGTAGATAAGTTCCGTCATCATTGCCCTTGCAACAAACGGAATGCCTAATCCACCATACTTTCTGTGAATTGCATAAGGCTGAATCCCTGATTCAATTCCTTTTGCTACAGTTTCCAGCATTAGTTTAGGAAAACTCACCTTCCCATCTTTAAATTTCAGCCCTTCTTTATCAATTTCGCTCGCTGCTTGTGAAAAATAATTACCGGAAATATCCCCCGCAGTTTCAATAACAGTTCTATAATAATCCATTGCCTCAGAAACAGAGGAAGGAGAATTTGAGTCGGGGTGCGAAAAGGAATCTTCATATTCATTCACGATTTCTTCCCAATCAATTAGTGTTTCAAAATGATATTGCATATCTTCATTCGTTGTGAAATAGTTCGATTTAATCATGGCATCCCCTAAGACAATAGTCTAGCCTATTCCCTAAATGAATTCTGTTCAAGCAATTTTTTATGGATAATGATAAGAATTGACTATAATAATTTTTGAGGAACCCCAATTTGGATCATTTAGAAACGCTTAGAACAGCTCTGCACAAACTGATTGTAAAAGAATACTCAAAGGGAAATGGTCAATGTAGAATTGATTTCATTTGTTACAATCAACAAGGATAGTAACTGTGAAACTTATTTTATAAAATTTCTAATTCCATTTTTCAATTTCTACTTCTAATCTCTTGAGAATAGCACTATACTCTTCAAAGACTATATTATCTCTGAGAGTGATTGGAGTTCCAACCTCACCTGATTCCATTACATCAATCATATGAGGAATCTGACCAAGAAGTGGAGACTTCACTGATTGAGAAAGTTTTTCTCCGCCACCTTTTCCAAAGATATAGTATCGTTTATCGAGAGCATCAGGAGGTACAAAGTAGCTCATATTTTCGATGATGCCAAGTATGGGAACCTTGACTTGTTGAAACATGGACACTGCCTTGGAAGCGTCTAACGTTGCAACTGATTGTGGAGTGGTTACAATTACTGCTCCAGTAAGTGAAATATATTGAGATAAAGAAAGTTGCACATCACCAGTTCCTGGAGGAAGATCTATGAACAAATAGTCTAACTCACCCCAACTAACGTCATACAAAAACTGCTCCACTGCTTTTCCTAGCATTGGTCCTCTCCAAACTATTGCCTGAGTCTCGTCAACCAAAAAACCAAATGACATCACTTTGATTCCGTGTCTTTCTACAGGATACATTGTGCTATCTTCTGTTTGGATTGCAACTCTTCCATTGGCACCAATCATCTTACCAATCGAAGGACCATAAATATCAGCGTCTAGAACCCCTACTTTTTTTCCTTGTTTAGCAAGAGTTGCTGCAAGATTAATGGTCACAGTAGATTTTCCAACCCCACCTTTTCCCGATCCAATAGCAATGATATTTTTTACAAAGGGAAGTCTATTGTCTTCATCAGTGCTCATACTTGGATCAACTTCAAACTTGATCTTTAGTTTTCCCACATCTAGTTTGGAAATACTTTGTCTTATGCTTGCCTCGAGTCCAATCTGTAATTTTCTATCAGCGTTTGGAGTTCTGAGTTTAATTTCAGTTCCCTCATTTGTTATACTGATTTCTTTAATCATCATAAGAGATACTAGATCACGTTTTAATTCTGGATGTTTGATCTTTTTTAGTTCGGCAGTGATTTGTTCTTTACTTAACATATTCTTCCTTAATAAATTTCTGGTTTAATTTCTTCAACTTTTTTAGATTCATTTTTATATGAATATCGTCTAACGTTTTTAACATCCTCATCCCAATCAAAATAGTGAAAGCCTGAATCCATCTTGAATTCATAGATTCTTGTGCTAGAGGCTGAGTTGATAATTGTGAATGGAATCTGTTCATCTTTTCTTTTGATCCAATTTACATGTTTATGACCATGAAAATAGATATCTGGTCTATGCTGATTCAAAAACTTTAAGACTTCCTCTTTATTTGTTAGTCTATGATATTTGCCTTCTGTAATTCCATTTGGTGCCCAGAGTGGATGATGCCCTATTAGAAAATAACTCTTAACATCTAATGATTCAAGCACTTGCTTTGTTGCACTTAGGCAGGATTCTGGGACATGACCAGAGGCATCACCTATTCCTAGAGGTTTGTTCGTATCCCAACCCAATAAAAATTTTCCTGAAATAATTTTTTTCCTTAAATAAAAATTGCTAGTACCGATATCTTCTCCGCTAAATTCGCCAAAATATTCATGGTACAAATCTTTAGGATTGATTGATGAATCAGTATATCTATCATGATTGCCCGGTACAACAAAAACTTTTTCATCTAATATTGGATTTAATATTTCCCTAGCTCTTTTAAATTCTATTTCATGAGCAACATTGGTAATATCTCCAGAAAGAATTAAAATATCATAATCCAAACTCTTTATTACTCTAAGAATCTCTTGGATTGATTCGATTGGGTGTAGTTTTTTTCTTCTAAGTATATAGTTGAAATATCCCGAGAACATTTTTCCTTGTAGAGAAAAAAAGGGAATCTTAGTGGGTATGTGTAAGTCTGAAATATGGATTATTTTCAATCGATTTCCCAATATTCTAGTCTTCCAAGCACATCATCTTTTTTGACGACTGAACCAGCTTGCACAAATACTTCTGTAAGGATCCCAGGAAATGGAGACTCTACAGGAAAATTTGCTTTATCAGTTACAAGCTCCAAAAGCTCTTGTCCTTCCATAACTTCTTCACCTATTGTTACTAACCATTTTACTAATTCAATCTTATCAGAGTCTCCTAGATCAGGAACCCTTAGGTCTAGATATTTTTTTGTCTCAATCGCCATGAAAACCAAAACATGCTTGCCAATAGAATTAGTCTATAAAATTATACTTACATCGTATAGTTATTATGAGTACTCCAAAAAAAATTTACGGAAGCAGAGAAATTGAAGCAAATATTTCTGAAATCGTTCAAAAGAACTATTTGCATTTTGAATTGAAAGGTCTAACACGACATACCAGAGACATCATTTCTTCTGTCGTAAATGGAATTTTAGAGAGAATCGGTGCTGATCCACTTTCCTCATTTCATCTTTTCAGTGGTGTCATGGAAGCGCTTTTGAATGCTGTAAAAGCTAACATTCGTTTTACAATCTTCAAAAAAGAAGTTAGAGAAAGGCTATTTGATATTGAACCATCTAAACAAGAAGTCGATCAAATTCTTGCTGTTATTCTGGAAACAACTGCACTTAGAGATGCAATCCAACGTTATGTTGTTCCCGATAAAATCAAACGTGAGGTTCAGCAAATTCTAACCTTAGAAGAAAAGATTAGAGTAAAAAAACAAGAGATAACTGAAAAAGATAAGCTTCTATTGTTTTCGATCAGAAATGAAATCAAAAAAGATGAAAGAAAAATATCCATGAAAATTATGATTAGTGAGAACCAGCTTCTACTTAGAATTAGAAATGATTCCCCCATAATGGATATCGATATGGAAAGGATAAAACAATCTAGAGAAAAACACTACCAACTATATCTAGATGGTAGGTCTTCTGAATTCTTTCGCCCTGAATTCCTAGATGAAAAGGAAAGTGCGGGGTTTGGTGTAGCAATGATTGACGAAGGATATTATAGCATTGGCTTAAATCCTATTGATCTATTCACTTACATTCAAAGTAAACATGCAACAACAGTATATATGTCATATCCAATTGATAAACTTCAATCAGGGGCTTTCGGCTAAATTTTACTGAAAGCAGAAAGGTAACAATGCATCCAATTCCTTCCAAAGAATCAATCAGTCTTTCACAGTTTCTAATTGAGGAACAACTAAAAATCCCCTATGCAACAGGAGATTTCACTGCCCTCATGAATCATTTGGTTTACGCTTCAAAGATTGTTTCTAGAGAAGTTAGAAAAGCTGGGCTATTAGAAAACATCCTTGGAACAAGTGGTGTTGAGAATGTTCAGGGTGAGACTCAGATGAAGCTGGATGAGTATGCAAATGCAATCATTACTAATGCTTTAAAAATTTCAGGTCACCTTTGCGTCATGGCAAGTGAAGAAGAAGATGGAATTATTGAAATACCTAAAGGCTATACAATTGGTAAATATGCAATTGCTTTTGATCCATTGGATGGCTCCTCAAACATTGACACTAACGTTTCGATTGGAACCATTTTTTCAATCCACTTAAGAAAAACCCCACATGGCAAGATGGGAGAAATTGAAGATCTATTACAAAAAGGTGCTCTACAACGTTGTGCGGGATATATACTCTATGGTTCTTCTACAATGATGGTACTAAGTTTTGGACATGGTGTTGTTGGATTTACACTAGATCCTTCTCTTGGAGAGTTTATGCTATCGCATCGCGATATTAAAATTCCTGAAACAGGAAAAATTTATTCAGCAAATGAAGGTAATTATGATTTTTGGTCTGAGAAAGTTAAATCGTATTTTAGAGCAATTAAATCGATCAAAAACAATAATACTCCTAAAACCTCTCGCTATATTGGATCTCTTGTTGCCGATTTTCATAGAAATCTACTGAAAGGTGGAATTTTCCTATATCCTGAAGATACACAATCTCCCAAATATCCAAATGGTAAACTCAGACTTTTATATGAAGCAAGTCCAATGGCATTTATTGCTGAGCAGGCGGGTGGACTTGCAGTTACTACTTCAGGAAAGAGAATCTTGGACATGGAACCAAGTTCACTTCATGAGAGAACTACTCTGGTCACTGGAAGTAAAAAAGAAGTAGAATACTTTTTAGAGTTCATGAAGAACTAGCAATCACAATCTGTTTTCTACCCTTTTGCTTTGCTTTGTACATAGCATTATCTGAGCTTCTAAGCAAATCAGCAAAATTTTCTCCATGTTCAGGATAGAAAGCAACACCAATGCTTCCACTAGTTTCACAAGAAATATTTTGAACATGATACTCTTGAAAAAGACTTTCTTTGACTCTTTCAATAATTTGTATTGCAATATCTCTTGACTGAATATCTCGTAGAACAAGTAAAAACTCATCTCCACCCAATCTAAAAATAGAATCTGAATGAGTCACAATCTGATTTAGACGACTAGCAACTTCGATCAATACTTGATCCCCAATTTCATGACCATAGGTATCATTAATTTTTTTAAACCCATCCAAATCGATAAATGCAAGTGCTAGAAAAGAAATTTTTTTACTTTGATTAGACTCAAGCAATTCAAACATGAGTTTGTCTAGTTTGGTTCTATTGGAAAGTCTAGTCAATGGATCATGGTATGCTAAAAATTCAATCTTCTCTCGATTCGCACGGATTATTGTAATATCAGTAGCTGAGCCCGTCATTAAGTAGGGAACGTTTCTAGAATCTCTTTTGGCAAGCCCTGTAAAGTTTAAAAAAACATATTCTCCATTGGCTTTACGCATCCTAAATTCAGTATTGAATTCATCACCTTCATCTAAATGCTTTCTAGTCTCAGCAAGAACTCTTTGCCTATCATCCTCATGAATGAGTCCAAGTGCAAATTCAAAACTTACAAACTCAGTGTTTCGTTTGATTCCTAAAATTTCATACATTTTATCTGACCAAAAGATTGTATTGTCTATCATCTCCCATTCCCAGACTGCAGAGTTCATAGCTTTGATTACAGTTCTAAGTCTTTCTTCATTGTACCGAATTTCAGCTTCAATTTTTTTCTTATAGGTAACGTCCCTTTGAACACTGACCCAATGAGTGTAGAATCCTTTTTTATCTTTTATTGGTGTTATTGAGAGATGAGACCAAAATTCAGTGCCATCTTTTTTATAATTTAGAATCTCAACATCTACAGTTTCCCAATTCTTCAAGGCTCTACTAATTTCTTTTAACGTATTCTTATCTGTCTTTTCGCCCTGAAGGACGCGAGGAGTAAGCCCAATGATCTCTGAGACCTCATAGCCTGTGATCTTAGTTGAGGTTTTGTTTGCATAGACAATTACAGGAAACTTTCCATTGATTGGACTAGCAGAAGTGATGATAATGGAATCAGTTGCATTCTCAACAACAGTTTCAAAGAATTGCTCCCTAAACTCAAGGGTCGAATTAGAAAATATCTCCGAAGTAATATTGATCTCATTGATTGACTGCATATGCATTTCACAAATTAAAAAACTATTCATTAATTTCAAACTAGTTTTATAAATTTTTTTACTTACGATACTAGTTTATTAATCAATTATATCTAACAAAGTTAGTTCTTTGCTAAATTAAATGAATCAAGATACTCTTCTTTACATTGATCTTACTATCTTCTGTCAATAGTAAGATATTTATTTACTTTGCAATATGAAATAAATTTTAGTTTTGAAATGATTGAATTTTCTTGAACCTAAAGAATGTATTAGTAACTAAGGTAAATAAGGGGAATTTATTAATATTTACAATTAAATATGGAAGGTAATATTAAAGTTAAAAATTATAGAAAAATTTCTTGTGCAGAATGCTTAGAAGGTAAGGTTCTGCCCTTTCAGTTTTCAATGGCATTCCAGCCAATAGTTGACTCCAATAGTAAAACCTTATTCTCTACAGAAGCATTAGTCAGAGGGATCAATGGAGAGTCTGCACAATTCATTCTCTCCAAAGTCAATGATGAAAATCGTTATCAATTTGACCAAGCCTGTAGAGTGAAGGCAATTGAACTTGCGAGTAAACTAAAACTACAGTCTTTCTTAAATATCAATTTTCTCCCAAATGCCGTCTATCGTCCCGAAACTTGTATTGCTGCAACACTTGAAGCTTCAGAAAAATTTTCCTTTCCTATTGATCGTTTAATCTTTGAAATTACTGAGGGAGAAAAAATTACTGACCATGACCATGTGATTTCTATTTTCAAAGAATATAAAAAACAGGGTATGAAAACAGCGATCGATGATTTTGGTGCTGGATATTCTGGTCTAAATCTATTAGCCAAGTTTCAACCAGACTATATTAAATTAGATATGGAAATCATAAGAGATATTCATAAAGATAAAATCAGAAGAGCAATTGTTAAATCAATCATCAGTGTTTGTGAAGAAATTGGAATAATAGTTAAAGCAGAGGGAATTGAAACAATTGAAGAGTATAACTGTTTGAGAGAATTAGGAATATATTTATTCCAAGGATATTATTTTGCTAGACCTAGTTTTGAAAGTCTCGCTGAAGTCAGTGCAGAAAAATTCTGAATTATTGCACAAGAATTTCAAGAGATTTTTAATTCAAAGATGTTAGATACAGAAGAAAAGAAATATCATAACTAGTTTAAGCTTAAATATGATAAAATTCAAGAAACAAAGGAATAACTTGATTCATTTATCAATTTATTGAATGAGAAAAATAACATTGAAGATTTATTCTTGTAAAAACTTTCAAGCAAAAAAAATTTAACCTCATGTTATACTTTGAAGATTTAGAAATTGGTCAAAAATTTGAACTTGGAAAATACACTATTACTAAGGAAGAGATCATTCGATTTGCAAAAGAATTTGATCCACAACCTTTTCATATAGATGAAGAAGCAGCAAAGTCTTCTCTTTATGGTTCCTTGATAGCAAGTGGATGGCATACTAATTCTATTTATATGAAATTATTTGTGGAAAGCATGATGTCAAAAGCATATGGTATGGGGTCTCCAGGTCTTGATGAACTTCGATGGAAGAAACCAGTTTTCCCCAACGATACTCTTTCGGGCTTATTTACCATACTTGAAAAAAAACCATTTCGAGGAAATTTAGGATTAGTCAAGGCGAGTAATGATTTAATTAATCAGGATGGAAAAGTAGTTTTAAACTTTGTGGGCTTAATGCTCTTTGCAAAAAAAAAGATTACAAAGGATGAACAAGTATAAACTGATGGTTTGAAGTTAAGTTTATACATTTTTTTCAAGCTGAAAAGATTCCCAACCCCCTAAACCCACCATGATTCCCTCCATAAATGGAGGGATGGAAAAGAGAGATTTACATGGAACTTCTCAACCAAAGAAAAGTTGAGGTAGGGTTAATAACAAAGTAAAGTTGGGATTAGGTGAAAGTGGATTCTACTTTTTTAAATTATTCTTTTCCAAATCCAAAACTTTTTTTAATAAATTTTTGGAAGACGGACTCGCAGATTCTAGTTCTTCAATTAGATTTTTTAGCGTGCTAGAGCGATAACTTCTTTCTAAATCAATCGCTCTTTGGTTTTGGTAACCAATAATAGAAATTCCTACTGTAAATAAAATTCCTACCATCCAAAGATTCCAATTAAACTTTTTATTCATATCATCAAATCTTTTGTTCACATCGTCAAAACGTTTATCCATGTATTTATGCATGTCTTCAAATCGTCTGTTAACATCTTCAAATCTTTTGTCCATGTATTTATACATGTCTTCAAATCTTCGATTCATATCTTCAAAACGCTTGTCCATAAAACTGACCAAGGTTTTGAGATCGTCCTTTGTGGCATGGTTGTCTATTTGGGTGCTTGTCTTCATAGCCATAATTTATTTTCCACATCCAACTTCTCAAGTCAAATCAAAAAATCCAGTTCGCAAGAATGATTTTTTGTTATGTTTTGCGTAATTGGAGTCTTTCAATTAAGACAATTATTACTATCGAATAACGATACTATCGCATATGGTTAGTAATGATGCTACTTCAAACCTAACCCCAGTTCCACCTGTTAGAACGATCTCACTAAATATCCCCTTCCCAAAACATTTGGGAAGGGGATTTAACATGGAACTTCTAAACCATAGAAGAATTGGGGTTAGGTTGGATAACGTTAGTCATCTCTATAAAAGAAAAACTGGGTATGATAGAAATATCGTTAAGCGACTCAACCTATAAAATATGGACACAGTGGACTCGAAGTACGGTCATTGAGCGCTGTGGTGAGCCAGCCTAACCATGAAAAACTCTGAAGGGGTTTTTAAATCGAAGTGACTAAGACAAAACAACAGATTCGAATAATACAACTTTTAAAAAGTTAAAGATTTTTTTTACTTGGTCTTAAAATAACTCCAAAGACTAAGAATAAAACTTACAACTTCTTTAAAAGTAAAAGCTAAAGCAAAAATTAGCCCACATAAAAGAGCAAAAAGAAGAAAGAGTATTCTATCGACCATTCTTTAGTTCTTTGATCAATTCCTGTTTGATTTCTTTCTTGAGTATTCTAGTCCCAGTGATAACTAAGCCAGTAAAAGAAATTGTTATAGCAACTATTGTTAGTATCAATGAATCAAATGGCATTTTTAATTCTCCTAGGTAAGAGAGTAAAGTAGAAATCAATAAAAAGCAAGAATTTAATTCTAAAAAAACTATCCATATAGTAACTCACCCTACCCAAACCCTAACCCCAGTTCCACCTATTAGAGCGATCTCACTAAGTATTACACTCTACCCAAATTTTAATTCATACGAATAGTATTTATTTGTATAGTAATATTACGAACAGTGCATCAAAACATATAGCCAGTGCGTTGCAACGCACTGTTTAGTCTGTTACTACCGACTGGCTTTATAAAACTCGCACTGTCCAGTTTCAATACCCATTGGTAGCAAACTGCCAGAGTTTCACATTGGAGATTGTGCCAGTTGTAATATCTTTGCAACCAGAAACCTTTTCTGCTGAGACCAACTCTCCATGACCTTGGTAGCTTCCAACGTTAGGCGTGAGGAGACATTCTTCGTTGGACTCACAAAATCCATCGTCATCCCCGATTCCATCTCCCAAGATTTCTACTGTGTTTCTAAGGAATGTAACACTACCACCTCCCACAAAGCTATGTGTTATAGTGCTGTTGCCAGTAGGACAACCTGTTCCTCCATTAGCTGTATCTAAATTAGCATTTCGTAATACTGTATCAGAGCTTTTGAGACTAAAATCCCAGATTGTACACGATCCACTAGAACATCTTCCTTGATGGTTTATATTTGGAAAAGATACATTGGAGTACTTTCCAATTCCTCTATAGTTGTTTTCAAATCTTAAAAAATCAGTGATACTTCCATATGCCAAAAAACTTCCAGATAGTCCAGATGTTGTGTTCTTAGAATCAGTGACAGCATAACCTACATAAGAGTTCGCTACGCTTGGAGTAGTGATGGGAGTGTTATTCCCATTGTAGTCGGAAAGTCCACCACCTTGGCAAGAAGAGTTGGAGATACCACTCGTCGAAGTGGAAGCAGTACAATTTCCTGAATTTTTAAATACTCCTGTAAAACGACCATTTAAATTTCCTGAATTCAAAAGGATAGAGGTTCCTGAAGTATTTCCCGTATTGACAATATTTTGGAAGGTGAGCAAATTATTGTTCGAAGTCGAATAATGAATACTTTGCAAGTTACCAATTGTAGCGATATTATTAAATGAATTTCCAGCACAAGCCTGAATAGCTCCATTATCACATTTTATACCTTCAAGACTTGAATTAAAAACAGAAATATTAAAAAATTTTCCATCTGTTCCCATTTCTAATCCCATCTGAGCAGAATTCATTGAGGTATAATTTATAACTGTTGTACCTGAACCAGCAGAGATAAGCAAATCTCCATTGCTAGGTGATGTAGTACCTGTATTTAAGGTAAAAATGTTTTTTAAAATATTTCCTGTTCCATTGACTATATAAATAGGAGCTGCATAGATTCCCCCTGATGAGGTCAAATCAGCAAGTATAACTGATTCAACAAAATTATTACCCGGCTGAGGAGAACTGTTTAATGTTAAAAAAGTTGTATTAGTTGTGGGGATTGAATATTTTAATTTTAATTTTTTAAAAACATTATATGAACCATTTATATTTATTGTTGATCCACAATTATTACAGATTATATTTCCTTCAAACCAATTGAAATGTGATCCACCAGAAGTAGAAATAAATAGACTTCCTCCACCAGTTACGTTAACTAAAATATTTGGATTAAATATAATTGATGTTTTTGGATTTACATTTCCTAGAGTTATTAAATTTGAAAAGCTACTATTCGTATAAGCCAATATCTTTCCTGCATTCCCTGCACCTAACGCTCCAAACGGTTGAGTATTATCTATCGTCTGTGTCCACCATTTTGCAGGTGTTGTCTTAGCAAATGTTACTCCATCTTTAAAGACTGTAAGTTGTAAATTCTTCCAATCAGGTGTGACTGTCCAATCGAGTAGATCGGAAAGTCCTTTTCCATCGTTGAAGTATGTAGAATAGAGTGAGACACTACTTGCATTAGCTTGGCATCTCCAATTGAGTGCAAGTTCACTATCACTCGCTGTAATTCCAGTACATGAATTGATTCCCGAAATGTCCACTTTCAGCACAAGCCAAGCAGCAATACATCCAAAGTAGTTGGGAATCGATGTATCATTAGGGTCACAAGCTGTGCCTGTTGCTGTGAGAATCGAGGTTCCATCTTTTTTGATATAATCATTCCAGTTTTTTTGACTTGGATAAACATTAGTTGGGCTAGTAAAATTATTACATGCGATAGTAACGTTAGTTACATTGCTACTCAGTTTTCCCGTTCCATTGCTTACATTACAAATTCTTCCATCAGGATTTTGTTTTATTGTGATTGAATATGCATCACCCGATTTTAGTCCATTAAATTGAAACTTAGTTTCGGGACTAGTGATTATCTTTTCAGTTGTGTTGTTCAAAATTGTTATAGAGCCTGAACTCATTCCCGTAATTGTACCCGAAACGGATAAATTTCCTGTGCTATTATTTGTTAATGCATTTATAAGAAATAGAAGTCCAAATGGTCCGCCTTTATTCAAATCGAAATTAGATTTTTTTGCTTTCAAACAAGCTGTATTGATTAGAAGGATGAGTAGGCAAGCTATTGCTTTCATATTAGATTCAACAATTCACTAAATAATTTTTTTCATAAAACCTTAGAATTGTTCCGTTTTTTACAAAATTTTTTCTAAGTTTATTGTCCAACACAAAGGATTCTTTGGGATGTATTGCAAGCAGGACTAGAGTTACTAATCGAAGCAAACGTAGTTACATTACCAATACCCGCCCTTCCCATTACTGCTCCACTATTCGAAGTCCACGCAGTACAATTATTTGCATGAGCAACCCAATTTGTATTCAAGCCCGTCCAAAATGTGTTGGTAGTTCCATCAAAACTAGTAGTGAGTGCAAAAGGAAGCAGCCTGTTTCCATTTGAGGTAGCAATGATTGTGGTACCATTAGCACGGTAGTATCGAACAGTATTCCCAATCACCCAATCCACTTGCCCATCTCCTGCATTCGCAGTTACTGAAGCAACTCTCAATACATTATCTACAAGCAAAGCTTTATAAGTAGCTGTGATTCCCGCAGGTTTAGAAGCATCAGAATTACAAAGTGTATCAGCATTTGCAATAGAAGTATTTCCAGCAACTAACGTTGAAGTGATATACATTCTTCGATCATTATCAATATTCGTCATTGATTGGGCGGGAAAAGTTGCTCCATTAAATATTAGATCAGCACTGGTAACACTACTCGCAGTTATATCAAAGTTTTGATTTCCATCTGCTGTGGTATCATCAACACCTGTTACTGTAACTAGTTGGTTTGTGTTCCAGTTGCCTGTAGTAAAGACCAAGGAAGCGGGAGATACTGTTCCTTCTGCTGTATTGGAACTTTGTAGATTGACTGTTACGCTTGCACTAGGTGCACTATAAAGTCTAACGTTAAAGGTTGCAGTAGCAGCAAGTTCAGTAGTGACTGAGGTAATAGGAGTCACAACAAAAGCATTATCATCATCATTATTCACAAAGGATAATGAGGAAACTGGAACATTATTAAAAAATCCATCTGCTGAAGTTGAGTTTCCAAAAGTTACATTATAGTTTATATTTCCATCATAGATAGAATCATTTGCACCAGTAACAGTAATTACATTGCTTAAAGTATTCCATGTCGCTGGTGTAATGACAAGACTTGTTGCACTTACAGTCCCTTCAGTTGTATCAGAACTGGCTATTGTAGGAACTGTGACATTCGAAGTTGGAGCTTGGCTTAAGAATACATAAAGGGTAGCAGTTCCTCCCCCTTCATTAGTAGTGCCATTCACCCTACAAGCAGTAATCTTTGTTCCTCCTGTATCGTTATCACAACTAGAAGCATTTAGAGAGTTTGCACCTAACGCTGAATAATTTGTATCAGCAGAGATTGGGCTACTTAAATCTATAGTAAAATTCTGGTTTCCATCAACTGCAGAATCATTCACACCAGTTACAGTGATTATTTGAGGAGTTGACCAATTGGAACTATTAAATGTTAAACTAGCAACAGAAACTGTTCCTTCAGTTAGATCTGAGGAAGATACATTGATAGTTACATCTGCCACTGGTTGGGTAGCAAGGGATACGTTAATGCTAGAAGCAACAACAGTACTATCTGTCACCAAGATTCCTTGAGGAGGTTGTGTGATTGTAATAGCTGCTGTATCATTATCAGTATTGGATAGACTCACATCATTTGGATCAAGACCATGGAAGCTAACGTCTGAACTGGTTGCAGGAGCAGTAATGATGCTATAGGCAATAGTTCCATCTTGAACAAAATCATCCACACCTGTGATAGTAACATTTTGATTGGTGCTCCAATTCAAATTTGTGAACGTTAGTGTCGATGGGGAAACAGTTCCCTCTTGTGTATTACTAGAAGATAGAGCGATCACAACATCGCTAGAAGGTGCTCTTGCTAGTCTGAAAGTAAAGTTAGCAGTGCCCCCTCCTTCTGAAGTATTACCTGAAACAGTACCAATTACAAAAGCTGGTTCATTGTCAACATTTTGTGCATTTAGGGAAGTTATAGTCAGTGCATTATAGTTTGAATCTGTGCTAGTAGAATTTCCAAAATCAATCGTAAAGTAAACAATTCCATCGGGAGTGATATCATCTACTCCTGTTATGGTTACTGTTTGAGGAACATTCCAATTACTAGCATCAAACGTTAGTGAAGATGGAGAAACAGTTCCTTCTGTAGTATTTGAGGAAGTGATTGTTGGAATCGTTACTGTAGAGCTTGGCTTAGAAGTCAAAACAACAGTAAAGCTTGCAGTTGTTCCTGATTCATTGGTTTCGAGTTTTGAACCATTGATGGAAGTTCTAATAGATGCTGTGTCTGTGTCCTTATTAGTTGCTTTGATTGTAGAAAATTGATAACCAGAATAGAATGTATCTTTAGAGATAATGGGTGTAAAGCTAATTTGAAATTCTTGGTCTCCATCTTTAACGAAGTCAGGCACACCAGTTACTTTTACAGTCTTATTTGTTGTATAATCATTTTCAGTGATAGAAACTGTGCTAGTTGATAATATACCTTCTGTTTCAAGGTTAGAACTTAATGTAAAACTTAACGGTTCCTTAGGTTTTCTATATGTTTTGAAATTAAGATCAAAGGTAGTACTTGTTTCATCTGTAATAAGGCTTGGACTATAAGTTAGTTCAATCATCCTTTTTTCAGGATCTTCCAGTGATATTAGAGCAAGAATCTTACTCGAAGGTTTTCCCTGAGTACAATGTGAAAACATAGTTAATAGCAATAGTAATTTAATGCTTTTTTGGACTATAGTTTTCATATACTTAAGAATATTCGACGAATCAATTTTGTAAATAAATTTTCTTTCACTTAAGAAGGATATTTATTCCTTAAGCATATTAATTGAATCCAAACAAATCTGGGTCAAGACAAAATTTGTGAAAGATTTTACATTTAGAATTGCTTGCATAATTTAGGTAAGTTTTATTTCTATGGTCTATGTTACCAGAAACTTCTGAAATCATTTCTGTGATGGAAAACTCAGTCAAAGATTGGCATATTCAATCCAAGGAACACCCAAATCCATTTCAAACAGACTCATTTTTATACTTGATCTATAAAAAAAATCAAGTTGATACGATCCAGTGGCATGTTGAAGATGAAATCAGAAGACCCGACCTCTCCGACAAAGAGCTTGTTGGATTTAAGAGACAGATTGATTCGTTAAATCAGGTCAGAACTGATATTGTGGAACAGCTAGACGATTGGTTTTTAAACTATTTCCAAAATATAACTCCCAAAAAAAATGCACGAATGAATTCAGAAACCCCAGCTTGGCTTCTAGATAGAATGAGCATTTTGGAACTAAAGATATACCATATGCATGAACAAACTGAAAGAAAAGACGCTGAACCCTCCCATATCCAAAAATGTTCTGAAAAATTGAGTATTTTACTTTCACAAAGAGAAGATCTTAAAACTTGCTTTACTGAGTTAGTTGGAGATATTCAAAATGGTGATAAATTCATGAAAGTTTATCGTCAAATGAAAATGTATAATGATAAGAATTTGAATCCTTCTCTTTATAAAAAACAATGAATTTACTAGTAATGAGATTTTCTGCTATGGGAGATGTTGCCCTTTGCACTCCTGCAATTATTGCAATTGTAGCAAAATATCCTAACGCTCAGATTACATTCATTACTCGTGGAAACTATGCTCCGTTCTTTTTCAATATACCGAATGTTCATGTGATTGGAATTAATTTCAAAAAGTATAAAGGAATCAGAGGATTATGGAGACTCTTCAAAGAGATAGATCAATTAGGTCCTTTTAACAAAGTAATTGATCTGCATGCTAGTATGAGAAGTATTCTCATTTCGTTTATCTATAGATTAAAACGAGTTCCTGTTTTTAAAATCAATAAAGGCAGAAGAGAAAAAAATTTACAGATAAAGAAAAAGAACAAGGTGCTAAATCAACTTCCTCATGCTGTAGATCGTTATCTAAAAGTTTTTGAAAAAGCGGGATTGCCAAGCGTTGTGCGAAAAGGTCCTTGGATCAATGTAGAACCTGACTCTAAAATTTTTGCTAGTGAGTATTTTAGAGAGAACAACTTAAAGAAAGAAAATTCTCTTTGGATAGGTTTTGCACCTTTTGCGGGGCATAAATTAAAAGAATGGCCTTACTATAAATGTGTTCTATTAGTAAAACTAATCTTCAAAGAATTTCCCAATGCAAAAGTTTTTCTATTTGGATCGAATGATGACTACAAGAAACTTCTTGGCATTAGAGATGAACAACCTGATTGTTATATTGTTTCGGGTGGGAAATATGGAATCAGAGGTGAGCTGGGTATTATGGAAAAGTTAGATATGCTTGTTGGGATGGACTCAGCAAACGTTCATATCATGGCACTTCTCAAAAAACCAGTAATAGGAATTTATGGAACTACTCATCCAATGTCAGGGTTTGGACCTTATGGACAAGAAGATATTGGAGTTTTGCAAGTGAACCTTCCTTGCAGACCTTGTAGTATTTATGGAAACACTGACTGTCATAGGAAAGATTTTGCGTGTATGGAACTAATTGATCCTGCCGATGTGATCAAAAGAATTAAACTGATCTTAAATATAAGAACAGTTTAATATAATACTCTTGTTTGATGATACTATTTTTTATTTTTATCATCCCAAGCCATTGGTTCCCAAAGTTCTACTTTGTTTCCCGCTGGGTCCATGATCCATAGAAAGACACCGTTTTCATGATACTCTGGTCCTTGGAGGATTTTGACATTTCCTTTTTTCAGTTGCTCAATCATTTCTTCCATGTTATCAATTCGATAATTAATCATAAAATTTGATTCACTAGGTTGAAACCATTTAGTATCTTTAGGTGCAACACTCCAAACTGAGATTCCATTGTCTTTCTTTTGATCATTTTCCCAATTGATGAGTCCCCCACCCCATTCTTCCAAAGTCAAACCAAGGTGCTCCTTGTACCAATTGGAAAGTTCTTTAGGATTTTCTGTTTTAAAAAAGACTCCACCGATTCCAGTAATTTTTGCCATTAAGTAATCTCCAGTTTAAACAAAATAAATTGGCAAAGCAATGTTTCAATAAAAAATTTCTTGGGCGTCTTTTCCCGCTCTCAGCTTCGGTCGGGTAATGCTGTCAACTTAAGAGAAAAAGTTAATGATTAAAGGAATTGGTACGATAAGTATATAATGAAAAAAAAGTTCTAAATTATCTAGAAAGCTATGCAAGATAATCTTTTCAACTGAGATTAAAAGTCTTGCTAGATT
>JANRLP010000114.1:0-30805 GCA_033762425.1 Leptospiraceae bacterium | reverse complement strand
GTTGCTTTCGAAGACCTTTACCCTCAACAAGGTGATGCAGACTTTAATGATTATGTAGTTAGAGTTCAAAATGAAGAAGACCTAAATTCTTCTGGGAAAATCAAACGAATTAGAGGAACTTATGAGCATATTGCAAAAGGTGCAGGTTATAACCATACTCTGAATTTGAAACTTCCCGAAGGTGTTACAGGAACCTATTCTTTAAAAAGATATAATGCAAATGGTACAATTGATATAGAAACGAGTGGTGCAATCACTAGTTCGATTGAACTACTTCCGGATAGCAATACTACTCTTAGTGGCTGGAATAGCAAAGCCACAGATACATTTGTCAATGGCAAGAAGGTTGCAATCGAACTCATTTTTGATTCACCTATGGATAGAACAACCTTAGGCAATGCACCTTATGATTTGTATTTAAAGGTGATTTCCACAAACAAAGAAATTCATTTTGCGGGACTTTATAAAGACTCAAATGGTGATGAAATCTATCTAGATTCGAATGGTTTTCCTTGGGCAATTGCAATTCCCGGAACTTGGAAACACCCATACGAAAGGACTGATATTCGCACATCCTATAGTTTGTTCCGTCCATGGTATGAATCCAGAGGGAACTTACATGGGAATTGGTACCAAACCCCAAATACTCAATTTGTTTTCCCAACCCCTAATTGAGAATACAACTCAGTTTATTTAGTCATTAAATTCTTGATTAAAGAACTGAGTTTTGTTTTGAACATAGGACTCATTTTGTCTCGTTCAGCATTATACGAATTTGTTTTACAGATAGAATTTCATGTTTATGACTATTTTATCCTAAATTTCCTTACTTTTTTTTTCTTAGAGAATTTTTTTTGAGAATTTTTTAAATCCAGTTGTTGAAGATAAATAGAGCAGGAAAGAGTTTTTAGTTGTATTAAACCAATTTCTTTAATAAAATGGAAATAATGCAGACGAAAAACTTAATTCTAGCGGAACTTTACAATAAACATAAAAAGAGAATTTTTGATTTTCTTTTTAAGTTTGTAAACAACTCGGAGATTGCAATGGATTTGGTTCAAGATACTTTCGTCAGTTTCATCAAAAGTTATGGCGATGAAAAACTTTCTGAAGAAAAGTCTTTAATGCTACTCTATACCATTGCAAGAAATAGTTCTATCAACTATGGAAAGAAATTTTCCACTTTGAAAGAATCTTCTGGAGATGTTGATGTATTTTCTGCAAACAATAGTATTTCTTTAGAAAGAAGACAAGAACTAAATGACATGGAACAAAGACTCTATTTTCTATTGAGTAAATTTCCAGAAGATCAAAAAACTGCTTTCCTTCTCAAGAACATAGAAGACTTAACACTAGTTCAAATTGCTGAGATCATGGATATTTCCGTTTCAACAGCATCTAGACTAGTAATTAAAGCAACCTCAACGCTAATCGAAATGGCAAAAACAGAAGGAATCTCAATTGAATAATGGATGGTGCAGAAAATGAATGAGTGGAATGAAAGAGAACAGAAACTTTACGATGCAATCTTTGAAAAAAAACAAAATGAATTTTCTACACAGGTAAATTCTCTTCAGAAAATTTTTTCCAAAAAAATTGAATCTGATAGAGAATTTCCTGACTTCGAGTTATTAATTAAAGAACAAGGAAACAAAAACAGGACAAAGACTATGAACAAGAAACTGATTTCAATTTTAGGAGCAGCAGCAATCTTTTTAATCGGAGTTGCAATTGCTGTATTTACTTCAGGGGAGAAAACTCAAGTTGCTGCAATAAGCAAGGAAGCAAAACTTACTTTTATTTCTGGAAATGTTAGAATTAAAACTTCTACAGGACAAGAAGTGACTAGTCCAAAAGTCAATATGTTAGTAGCGATGAACGATACTATCATAACTTCTAACAAGGCAACAGCTGAAGTTAGTTTTGGTGACGGGAACTCTCTTAGAATCAAATCGAATACTGAGGTTGTTTTGAGAAAAATGATCTATGGTGAAACAGCATCTGAAGAAGTTTATCTTAAACAAGGTGTGCTAGTAGCTGAAGTCAAAAAGAAAAAACAAGATGATAGCTTTAATGTAATGACTCCAACAGTAATTGCGGGGGTTCGTGGAACTAGATTTCAAGTTTCTTTTGATCGCAATGCAAAAATTACTACTGAAGTAACAGTTGCAGAAGGTTCGGTTGGAATCACTAAACACAATAATGAAGTTCCTGAAACTAAAGAGCCAATTGAGATATTAGATGCTCAAGACCAAGCACAAGAAACAGGTGTCAGAGGACCAATTTCAGTGAATCGTAAACTCACTGTTCCTAAGGTAGAAGAAATTTTCAATGGAACTAACGACTTAGATGAAAAGCAATTAGCAAAACTTCATGGTAAGTCAGAAATTGAAAAAATCATTCTAACAGACAAGTCTGTGATTCGAGGCTTCATTACTAATATGACTGATTCTGCATTCACTGTAGAAACTCTTGATGGTGTTAGAATCATTGAAAGAAACAAGGTTGAATCTTCTGAATCAGAACCAATTCGTTAATTTATCAACTCTCTTTTTAGGGCAGATTTCTCTGCCCTATTCTTTTTATTATTTCAAATCTAAAATTGTTTTAAATGAATCTACCAATTGATCAAGATTTGCTTTCCATTTTTCTTGTGCCATTTGAAACTCATTCATTCCAAACTTAATACTTCCCGAAAGTACGTTGTATTGATTTTCAATTTGAATGATTCTAGATTCTAACTCATCTAAAAGTTTTTTACCATTCTTCTTGGTTTCTTCAGGAAAATTTCCAAACTCATATTCAATGATATCTTCTTTAACACTACCTTTGGTAAGTAAATGCATCTCAACTTGTAAATATTTTTCTACTAGTGCAAACCTACCCTCTTTCTCCAGTCTTCTGATACTAACCGTTAGAAATACTGAGTTCAAAAATCTGAGCGGTCTAAACTTAGATGCTCTCTCTACTAAATCGTGGTCCTCTGCAATCTTAACTGATTCATCAAAACCGCCAATCCTATCAAAAAGTCTTTTAGTAATAAATATGCAAAAACCTGCAGCTCTTGGATTGAGATTCTGATTTAGCTTAACAGTTAGATTTGCAAGTCTAAACATTACTTTATCTAATTGAAGACTTGAGTCAGGTAAAAACTCACAAGTAGCAAGGTCTAAAAACCGTTCTTGCATTTCGGCTAACGCTTTTTCCAAGAAGTATTCTGGGATAAAAACATCTGAATCAAAAAAGAATAGGAACTCTCCACTCGCAGCTTTAGCACCACGATTTCTTCCTGGACCGGGAAGCCCACCTGGAACAACCTTGGCTCCAAATTCTTTTGCAATTTCTATGGTCTTATCACTGGAGCCTGCATCAGCTACAATCACTTCATAGTCTTTGAATGTCTGTTTTTGGATTGAGCCTAGTAAAGTAGGTAAATATTTTTCTTCGTTTAAAGCGGGAACAACAATACTGATTTTGGGCATAGTGAATACCTCTACTGATTAAAGTGTGTAGCCTTCAATGTATGGTTTCAACTAAGAGTTTTCAAGCTATTTTTTATTTTGTTCTACATTTAGCGCAGGTTCCACTATAACATGAAAACTCATCTTCAGGGGGCTTTTCACTAGAATACAATGATTTTAGCTTTTGAAAGATGATTTCAAAGAGTGGAAATGTTAATTTATAGAGGGCAAATAATACAATTGCATACACTGTATAATTTTGAATTTCATAACTCATGATTCTTGCATTTTTTTATAAAGTGGTAAAGTGAAAAGCACAATTAATACTTCAAGTCCTCCGAATATACAAGCAGTGAGTCCGAATGAGTTCCATCCAACAAACTGCTCTTTAAGATAGTTTTGAAGAAGAACAGAGCAAATCGGTCCAAGCATAAACCCAATAGAACCAAATCCAGTAAACCCCGAAATAACACTAGCATTCAAATTTTTGGGACTGAGCCTAATAACCATCATCATAGAAGGAACAAACATCACACCTGCACCGATCCCACAAAAAAGTAAAACTGGGATTAGAAAAGTAGTAATCTGAATATATCCCGCAATTCCCATGCATATTCCATAGATTAATGAGCCTATTAGCATTAATGGGAATGGTCCTGTTTTTCTTGCAAGAATTGCAAATGGGTAGGAAAATAGACTCATTGGTAAAAGCACTAATGACAAAAGAACTCCTACCATCCCTGCACTTAGTTGAAGTTCCTCTCTGAAATGCAAATTAAAACTAGTTACAAAAAACCCTACAGTAAATCTATCAATGAAATTAAACATTGATGGTACTAGCACTAAAGGCTTCTCCTTTAATGCTTGAATCCAATTGCCTAACGTTACTTTCTTTTCATGATAGTATTCATAGTCTTTAAGGAAAAACATAGTGAGAATGCCAATTGCTATCATTATTGCACTTGCAACATAAAAAGGGACTAGAGGATTCTTTTTGCCTAATACTCCTAGTGGTGAGCCAAGCCCAACTCCTAAACTTAAAAACATTCCTCCAATACCAAGAACGATTCCTTTGCGAAAAAATTTTTCATTGCTCTCATCATTTTCTCTGTCTGCAAGCAATGCTAAAAGTAGTCCAATTACAAAAATATGGCATATACCTTCAAAAAATCGAACTAACTGTAGAACTTCTAAATCAGTGGTTATGCTCAATAATATAAAACTAATCCCATCTAAAATTGCAAAGATTCCTATAAACCATTTTCTTGTTTTGAACTTATCTGATAGATAGCCTGCAATTGGAGAGAATAAAAAGGAACCTAACATTGCTACACTCATGAAATAGGAGACCATTAGATTATCTCCCCCGAGTCTATCTTTGATTATATCTTTGAAAACAGGGACAATCATTGTAACTGGTAGCATTGAGAAAAAAAGTATAGCTATCGTGAAATAGGGAAATTTATATTTTATCATTTAATGTTACCAAATTGAATTTCTTAGTCATTGTAGAACTGAGAACCAAATTTTTTCTCTGAGCTAAAAGAAGATATGATTCTAAAGAAAAACATTACCTTGGTTATACTTAGATATCCTAATATATTTAAAAACAATAAAAATAATTTTAAGAAATGATACATTATTTAGAAGCATCTTGAATGAAATATCAAAACTAGATTTAATACTTAAGTAAAAAAAGTGTTGTATGTTTCACTCTAAACCCCTTTTTGTAATTATGGGTTCTATTTTAGGAATTTCAGCATACTATCATGACAGTGCTGCTGCTATAGTTGGGGAGAATGGGGACATCATCGCTGCTGCACAAGAAGAGCGATTTACAAGAAAAAAGCATGACCCTGGTTTTCCAGAAGAGGCAATCAAATATTGCTTAAAAGAAGCAAACCTGAATCTTTCAGAGTTAGATTCAATTGTATTCTATGATAAACCACTTGTGAAGTTTGAAAGACTTTTAGAGACTTATTTGACTTATGCGCCAAAGGGTTTTGCTTCCTTCGTTATGGCAATGCCAGTATGGTTAAAAGAAAAACTATTTTTGAAATCTACTCTAAAAAAAGAATTTTCTAACGTATTTGGAATCAAAAAAAATTTACTTCCTAAGATTCTATTTACAGAACACCACGAAGCACATGCTGCCTCAGCTTTTTTTCCTAGTCCTTTTGAGAAAGCAGCTGTTGTCTGTTTGGATGGAGTTGGTGAATGGGCTACAAGTTCAGTTTGGCAAGGTGATGGAAATAGTTTAAAACCTCTTTGGGAAATTCAATTTCCACATTCTTTAGGACTACTTTATTCAGCATTTACATATTATACTGGTTTTAAAGTAAACTCAGGAGAGTATAAGGTTATGGGACTTGCTCCCTATGGAGAACCAAAATTTGTTCAAAAGATTTATGATAACCTCATTGATGTAAAAGAAGATGGAACTTTTAGACTAAACATGGACTATTTCAGTTATGCAAGTGGTCTAACAATGACTAACGATAAGTTTAGTAAACTATTTGGCAAACCTCCAAGAAAATCTGAAACAGAACTCACTCAAATTGAAATGGATTTAGCTAGATCCATACAAGAAGTGACTGAAGACATAGTGCTAAAGTTAGTCGCTAATGTTCAAAAAGAAACTGGAAATGAAAATCTTTGCTTAGCAGGTGGGGTTGCTTTAAATTGTGTTGCGAATGGAAAGATTTTGAAGAAAAAAATATTCAAAGATATTTGGATTCAACCTGCTGCAGGTGATGCTGGTGGAGCGTTAGGCGCTGCTCTTTCTGTTCACTATCAATACAAAAATAAACCAAGACAAATTGTTTCAAAGAAAGATTTTATGAAAGGCTCTTATTTAGGTCCAAAATTTTCTTCTATTGAAATTAAGAATTTTTTGGATTCAATTGGTGCTAAATACACCGAATTCGATAATGAAGAAATCCAAATCAAAAAAATCGCTGAGCTACTTGCTTCTGGAAATGTATTTGGATACTTTAAAGGAAGAATGGAGTTTGGACCAAGAGCGTTAGGTGGTAGGTCAATTATTGGAGATCCTACTAATCGAAAGATGCAATCAGTAATGAACTTAAAGATTAAATATCGTGAATCCTTCAGACCATTTGCGCCAGCAGTACTTGCCGAAAAAGTAGAAGATTTTTTTGATTTTCCGAAAGATAAAGTAAGTCCCTATATGCTTTTAGTTGCAGATGTTCAACCTAAGCATAGAATACAAATGACTGAAGAAGAGAACAAACTTTTTGGCATTGCTAAATTGAATGTACCAAAATCAAATATACCTGCTATTACTCATGTTGACTATTCTGCAAGGATTCAAACTGTCCATAAAGACACAAATCCACATTTCTATAGTTTGATTCATGAGTTTGAAAAAATTACCAAAGTTCCAGTTCTAGTAAATACTTCTTTCAATGTTCGTGGAGAACCAATTGTTGGCTCCCCTGCAGACGCCTATCGTTGTTTTATGAGAACTGAAATGGATTTTCTTGTTCTAGAAAATTTTCTTTTAGATAAAAAAGAACAACCAGTCATCGAGAAAGATGATTCATGGAAAAAAGAATTCGAGTTGGATTAAATATGCAAAAACAAAATTCACCTACAACAAAAGAACTCAGAGAATTTGGAATCATTTTTGGAATTCTATTCATTCTAATATTTGGTTTATGGTTATCAAAAAAATTTAGTGGAGAGTTTAACTACTACCTAGTTGGTGCAGGTGGACTATCAATTATTTTAGGTTTGGTAATTCCTAAATCATTGTTTTATGTTTATAAACTTTGGATGTTAATTGGTTCAATTCTTGGTTTCATACAAACAAGAATTTTATTTGGACTCATTTTCTTTTTATTGTTTACACCAGTTAGTATTTTTAGGAAACTTTTATCTAAAGATTCTTTGAATTTGAAGCAAGATAAAAATCTAAAAAGCTATCGAGTGACAAAAGAAATTCGAGAAACTGCACATGTAGAGAGGCAATTTTAATGTTTGATTTACTCACTGATCTCTGGGATTTTTTAAAAGCTAGAAAAAAATTTTGGTTAGCACCAATCATTATCCTCCTTTTGTTGCTGGGAGCACTTTTGGTTTTCGCACAAGGTTCAGCAATTGCACCATTTATCTACACTTTGTTTTAGATAAATTAAATTGAGGTAATGCCTCCATCAACAGTCCAGTTTGCACCATTGACGTAAGTCGTTTCACGACTCATGAGTAGTTTAGCAACTTTAGCAATATCTTCTGGACTGCCAATTTTCTTAGAGGGAGTTTTAAACAATACCTCCTCTAAATGTCCGTTCTTTTCAGACTCTTGAATTCCCATTTGGGTTTGAATGTATCCAGGGCTGATTGCATTAGAAGTGATTCCAAACTCTCCCCATTCATCTGCAATGGATTTTACAAAACCTACTAGTGCATGTTTCGAAGAAGAATATGGGACAGAAAGTTTAGCACCAACAATACTTTGGCTGGAAGCAATTGCTAAAAATCTTCCATAAGATTTTTTTTTCCAAATCGGTAGTAACTTTTTTAGTATAAGATAAGCAGAATTAATATTAATATCAAAAACTTTTTTCCATAAAGACTCATCTACTTCATCTAGGGTTAAAAAAGGACCACCAAAGCCAGCACAATGGATATAGCCAGTGATTGTTTCAATGGAGGTAGTATTATTAAAATTATGAATTTGCTCTTCTGAAGTTAAATCAATTGAATAGAAAGTTTCATTTTCAAAAAGTTGCTGCCTACTCCTTAAATCTAGATTCATAAATCTAGAATCACTAATTTCACTAATGATTGCAGAACCAATTCCACCAGAACCACCTGTGATTAAAATATTTTCATTCATCTTTTATCAAAAAAATATATTCATCAATTTCATCTTGAATATCTTCAAGTTCAACTGAGGAATCTTCGTCATTTAGTTCAATTACGTATAAAAGACCTTTCATTACTTCTAATTTTTCATCTCCTAGAATCTGCGTTAGTTCCCATTGGTCTGAAGATGATAAACCTCCATCTGTTGACCAAGTTTCTAGAAGTGTAGAACAACCAAGAGCTGGGATTGGTTTGTCTGATGAAAAATTCATAGGATCAATCGTGGAACCATGAATCCAGATTCCCGATCTACCAAGTTTTCCCGCTTGAAGTGATTCAGTGATTTCGGGGTATTCATGCCAAGATTTAGGAAAAAGGGATTTATAAAAACTAAGTGACCAATCTTTATATTCTCTAGTTGCTTGAAACTTTTGAATACTATACTCATAAGGCAAACCAAACTTGATTACAGGAACTGGTCCAATGAGTGGATTAGAAGAAGTATTTTTTCCTATTAAAGCATATACTCCAGATGGAGTATTCCCGTTAATCACGAAGTATGGTAAATTTGTTATTGATCTACTCAATATTTTCTTGTTAAATATTTTTCCTGAAGAATCTTTAACAAAGTTCCCACTCTCATCCATTACTATAATAATTCCAGAATGAGTTCTATTCTTTCTTTGAATATTAAAAAATTTCCAGCCTTCATATTCACTAGCATGTAAAAAAATTGAAGTTAAATTTTTCTCTGTTGGCTGATTCTTTTTAGAAATATAGCTGGAAAGTTCATGTAAGACTCTATTTTTTTTATTATAACTAAATTCAGAAATTCCAGTATGTTTGTTTAGATATAAAAAAGCAATAGCAATCATTCTTTCATCTTTCAATTCAGGATAGATTCTTTCTATATCATAAATAAATTCTTTATCCCATAAACCATGAACAATTTCTAGAATTCTAATTTTTAACTCTTCACTAAGTGTTCTCCAAATTAAGAATAAATTATGCAATAGATCTTCAAATTCTTTATCAGTGTTCTCCCCTCTTCTATTACTTACTAGAGCATCAGTTAAAAATTCATATAGTTCTTTGTGATTTTTTTTTATATTCTTTTTTGATTTATATACTTCTAAACTAGACTCAAAACTTTCAGTCTTAGATTTCCATTTTTGAACATTCTCAGATTTATACTCCTGAGATACCAAACTATTTGTTAAGAATAAAAATATTAGAAACCTAATCAGGATACCTAGCTTGCCATTTTTCACGTTCTTGCCTCAACCTAATTGAAAGAGTTTCTAAGAAAATACTATTAGTAATCATTTGATCATAATAAGGATAAAAAGTTGTAGCTAAAAAAGTATCACCGTTTAGTTTTTTGATATTAATAAAACCATCTTCACCAAGCAGTTTTGTAGATTCTAGATAGGAATCATTCAAATGTTTTATGAAAGTAGCATAGAAACTAACGTTCAAGGATTGTAATTTTTTAAAGACCCTACCTGCTGAGAGTAATTCATTCAACAAAATTTCTTTTTGTTGTTCTTCAAATATGTCTCTAGGCTCTTTATATTTATATATGCTAGCTAAAACAGAAATATTTTGCTTAATGATATTTAGACCCTGACGATACATTTCTATAAATCTAAACAGGCTTAAGTAAGAAGCTGGTCTTCGATCAAATCGAAGTCGTTTCAAGACTTTTCTGTCTAGAGTATAGTCCTCTAAATCTTCTTTACGTAGCTCAAATGGATTCTTGGAAAAAAATTTCTCTAAAAAAGCTTCCATATTTTTTTCATAAAATTCAGGAATCTTCATATCCATTTTTAGAATTCTAGAAGTTTTATCCAGTTCTGCTCTATCCAAAATCAACTGAAATTTTGTGTTAAACTTTTCTAGTTCTTCTTCCAGATTTTTTTCAGTTTTTTCAGCCATAATAGAACTTTAATTCAGGTTAGTAAAGTCCTAGTTTAGGGCAATGCTTTTCTTTTCAGGAAAAGTAAATTTGATTTGTCTTTGCCCTTAAGTACCCCATAGCCATAAAAAAAAGGAAGTTTTCCTGCACCTTTTTTAAACTCTTGGTCAAGGTCAGTTTGAAATGGAACTTTAGGAGTTCGTTTCAATTCAATTCTTCCGATGTAAGTGCCAAATACTTTTCTTTCCCATTCTTTCTCATCATAATAATTAAAAGGAATCCCTGACTCATCTTGCACAACCCTATCTGTTTTGATTAATAGTTTTCTCAAAAATTTTTCATACTCAGGTAACTGCAATATGTATTCAGAAGATTTCAAAACAATATTCAGCCTTCCTTGTGCATTTAAATAATTTCCTTCAGGGGTACTTTTTTCAAAGGACTCATTCGTAAGATAGATTTTAAAAAAGTTTAATTCACGTGCAAACTCATCACCATTCTTACTCATATGAATTTGAACACCTTGATGTCCTTTGATAGAATCATTGGATTCAACAATCAAACCATTCTCATTCATGATAACTTGTTTCAATGAATGAATTTTGAACCCATACCTTTTGGCAAAGATTAAGATTACTGGAGCAATTCCTGTGAAATGAGGATTCTTGGACTCATTCTCCATTCTTCTACTAGTTGAATAGTTCAATCCTGCAATTTCAAAAACGATGCTTTCAATTGATGCATAGGCTCTATATAGCTCTTGTTCATTAATATTATTTGGGTTAGTCAAAAATCCTGGTTTCTGTAAACCAACCATGATAAATTTGGGAGCAGTTTCACAGAATTGATAGAAGTTGATAAAGTCAACCCCGCTTAATGGATAGAAACAAACGTTAGGCGATTCTAGATTACCAAGATTTTCTTTTTTCCAATCCCTAACAATAGAAACATAATTTTTCTCTGCAAGTTTCCATGCAGTATCAATCTTTTTTGCATAAGTCTTATAACGACTTGATTCGAAAATTTTTCTAAACTGATTCTTTTCACTTAATGGAAGACCTGAAACTAATTCTGCTAGCTCATCCCAATATGTATCAGAAAACTCAGATACTTGTTTTAAACCAATACTATTGGTACTAACACAAGAAACCAATAGTAATATAGATAAATATATTGTGTAATTTTTTTTCATAAGATGACTCTACTGCAAGAACCCTTCTCAAAGGGTCTTTTTGTGGGGTTGCCACCCCACAAGCCCCGCATTTGTAAATTAAAATGAACTATATTTTTATTGCTTATCTTGAATTTATTGTAAATAAAATATTTCATAACTTTATATAAAATTCTCCCTTTTTTACTTTTTGCAATAACGTCATAAGATTTAGTTGGATACTTTAGTATCAGTTTTGGATTATTTGGAAATCTTTTTTTTCACTCCACTGATGAAGTTCTAATTTAATACCTAAGTTTCCCAGTAACATCATAATTCTTGGTGAAAGGATCACACCATCTGTTACAACAGTGGAATGTTCAACAGAAGTATAAAAATGAGAATCAGTATTTTCTAAGAATGACTTTAGTTCTCCTCGAACAGAAGCAAGACGTTTTAGTAAATCCATCAGATGATTTTCTAAACTCTCAGTTTCGGCTAACGTTGAATTGAGTTGCCAAAATCCAGAAACTTCAACACCAGCATCCGTTTTATGAGCTTTATGGGAATAGTCTGGTTTCAGTTTTAGTTTTTGAGTGACTATGTCTGGATCTAAATCTTTGCCCGATAGAACTAGACATGCCCAACTTCTAGGTGAATTCATTTTACTTCTCTAATTTGTATAGTTTCCACTCGATCTGCTCCAGCGATAACATCAGATAATATAACTACTTTATCACCGATTTTTACCATACCATTTTTCTTAATCGTATCAATTGCCTGAGCGATAGTTTTTTCTGGGTCACTAGAGAAGTCCATTCGATAAGGAAGAACACCTCTATGTAGCCATAATTTTCTTCTAACTGAGGTCATATTTGTAAATGCATGGATAACCGGAAGTTGTGGGTGAAAGCCTGCAAGGTTCATTGCTGTAGTCCCCCTTCTAGTAATTACAATTACAGCAGGTGACTTGAGAGAATCTGCAAGAAGTGCAGCTGATTTCGCTAGTTCTTCTTTTTGATTTGTAGTGATTCTATCTTTTACATATCCAACTCCACCACCAGAATTTTCCACTCTCATTGCAATTTTGTGTAACATTTCAACACAACGAATAGGAAACTTTCCTGAAGCAGTTTCCCCTGAAAGCATGATACAATCAGCTTCTTCAAAAACAGCGTTAGCTACATCTGTAACCTCTGCCCTAGTTGGAGAAGGAAACTGAATCATACTTTCCAAAAGATGAGTTGCAACAATCACAGGTTTACCTTTGACTGCACACTCTTTGATAATCTTTCTTTGGATGATGGGAAGCTCTTCAATTTCAACTTCAACACCAAGATCCCCTCTTGCAATCATGATACCATCTGATACTTCAATGATTTGTTTATAATTCTTCACTGCCTCTTGGTCTTCAATCTTTGCAATGACTTTTGCGTGTCCTTTATTAGATTCAATTAAATCTTTCAATGCAAGAATATCTTCTGGGGTTCTCACAAAGGAAAGTGCTATGAAGTCAATATCATTCTCTAGTCCAAATAAAATATCCTTAGTATCTTTTTGAGTGATGGAAGGAAGATTCACGCGAATACCGGGAAGGTTGATATGTTTTCTACTTCCTAGCTTTCCTCCATCTAGAACTCTACATACAAGTTCTTTTTCTTTTTTTTCTAATACTATAAGATTGATAAGTCCATTATCAACTGTGACTTTATCACCTACCTTTAAATCATTCACTATATCAGTGTAGTTTACAAAAACAGATTTTGCTTCGCTTTCAAGCCCAGGTATAACATGAAATGTAAAAATTTCTCCAACTTTGAGATCTAGTTCTGCACTAACTTCGCCTGTACGAATCTCAGGTCCTTGGGTATCGAGTAAAATTGCAATTGGAAACTTTAAGTTCTTATTCACATTTTTGATTCGCTTAATCACATTACCATGAAATTTATGATCTCCATGTGACATGTTGAGTCTCGCTATATTCATACCTGCTTCTGCAAGTTTTTGAATGCTCTCAGTGTCTAGGGTTGCTGGTCCAATTGTACAGATGATTTTTGTTTTTCTAAATTTATCGGGGGATGAAAAATACATTAGGTTTTACCAAGAACTTTCAAGAGAAACTCCTCAAGTGAATTGTAGAAATCAAATCTACTTTGGTCGGGTGTAACATCTTTTCTTTCCTCGTCTGATTCTCTTACTGCTAGGTCTAGTAGTGCACGACCTTTTCGTTTGACATAGTTTTTAGTAATTAATATTGGCCATTTGAATTTGGTAGGATTTCCTGAAACAGATTTCACTTGGAAAGAAAAAATTTCCTTTGAGAAATTCTTCTTCAGATAGGTGATAAGCTCGTCTTCAGTCATAGCGCCTTCAAGTTGTTGCAGAAGATACTCTCTATCTGGTTTTAATTTTTTATCCCAAGCTTCATCTAAGATTGAAGTGATGCTTTTGAGCACTTCTTTCAATTTCTTTTCTTCTTCAAAAGAAGGCATTGATGCGATAGTCTTTTCAGTAGGAGAATCAGATTGCTTAGATTCTTTATTCTTCTCTTCATCAGACTTCATTCTTGCAACAATCAATCTTTCTTTTTCTTTTGCAATTGCTTTGGCTCTTGACTCAGCAATTCTTTTCTTTTGTTCAATCTCTTTTTGAGCACGAATTAAATCTGCTTCAGGTTTAGTAACATAAATATTTCCTAACATTGTTCTCCAAAGTCTAGTAAGCATTGGAAGATATTTGAATAGACTAGCAAATTCAGTATTTTGAAACTCTTGCCTTTTGGTTGAATCAAGATGGACACTGATGTTCATTCTTTGGAGCACTCTAAGCTCTGTATCATTATCTGTAGTTTCATAGAGTCGTTTAGCATTATCAACTGCAAAAGAAGTACTTTTTCTATGAAGAACAAATTCATAAAGACTCTTACCATCATCATAATCAGTATGTATTATCATCTCATGAGAGTAAATACTAGGAATTAGATCTTTCGGAATTGGCTCTCCATTGATTCTGATAGAATTGATCTCTGTTAATTTATTTGCTGTTTCCAGCCAACGAACTACTTCGTTTACCTTTTCTTTAAGTTCTTTTTTCGCTAGTTCTTCTCTATAGGATTCATAAAAATTGCCAAGGATCACTAACTCTTCTAGGACACATTTTTGATCTCCATAAGACTGATCCATATACTTCAAAAGATTCTCAGCTAGATGGGTAAAATTTTTATAGTCATCTTCAGTAATATCATTCACTACTCCAAGTTTTTGGAATGATGGAACGATGTATTGCCTTAGATACTTAATGTAGATTTCGATTCTCTCCATTATCTCATCTTTATTGTTATAAAGAAAAATGGATTTATTACCTGATTTTGGGGCATTCTCATTTCTAAAGAAAAGCAAAACCTTATCATCAACAAGTTTTTTCAGAACTGGCTTTAGGTGAAGATTCACAGTCATTTCTTTTTGTTGCTTATTCACATCATATTGACAGTTAAATAGATTTGCAATATCAGAAGAAGCATAAGATTCGCTGAGTTTATTTGCATTTATCTTTGAAAATATGAAGTCTTTATGTTTTTCACTTTTCCATGGGATTCTATTTGCTTGGATTGCTTTTTTGATAGCTTCAATGCTTCCTTCATTACAACCATTCACATAACGTTGTGCAGAACCTGCATCCAGAGAAGGTGGTCTAGCAAATACAGAATTCTTTTGAAGAACCTGAGAAATCATTTCTGTTTTGTTAGTGTTGTTAGGATCAAAAACAACAGTAGTAATTTTTTTAACCATTGGTGTTGGAGACTTAAAGCAAAGTTCTTGGATATATGCTTCGATTCTCTCTCTTTCAAGACCAATTTCTCTAGCAAGTTGCTCCGCATTTGGCAACATCTTATTCGCTAAATATTTTTCTGTCCATTCTGTGATGCATGTAAATAGTTTGAATATCCCTTTGTATGCAAAATCTCTAGATTCCATCCCTTGCACAGACTGAAGTGACGGAGCATATTCTAAGACTTTATAGAATTGAGAAACAGATTCACTCATGGTGAAAACCCCTTTGCTATCTTTCAACGATAGTATTAATTCAAGTTCAGAATTCCTTTTCTGTAAATTAGTTCTGCATTTAATAAAGCAGCACCTGCTGCACCACGAATAGTGTTATGACTTAAGACTACATATTTATAATCAAAAATCGGATCTGGTCTAAGTCGCCCAACGGTAGTAGTCATTCCTTTACCCGCAAGCAAATCAATCCTAGGTTGTGGTCTATCGATTTCTTCACGATATTCAATTACTTGTTTAGGTGCTAAGGGAAGTTCTAATTTTTGAGGCTCACCTGAGAATTCTTTCCAAGCTTGTTTAATTTCTGCCTCTGTTGTTTTTGTTTTCAACTTCACTGAAACGCAAACTGTGTGACCATCAATGACTGGAACTCTATTGCAATGAGCAGAGGTTTTAAATTCAGCACTTTGAATTTTTTCAGAAACAATCTTACCTAAACATTTCTGAGGTTCTGTTTCCACTTTGCTTTCTTCACCACCAATATGTGGTACAACATTACCAATAATGTCAAGGGAAGGAACACCAGGATAGCCCGCTCCGGAAACTGCTTGCATAGAAACAATGAATAGACTTTCTATTCCAAACTTATCCATCAAAGGTTTAAGAGTAATCGTTACACCCATGATTGTACAATTAGAATTGGTAACAATCTTACCTTTCGTTTTTTGAAATTTTAATACTTCAAGATGTTCAGGATTCACTTCAGCAGAAAGAATAGGAACATCTTCCTGCATTCTATAATTTTTTGCATTAGAAATAACCATGACCCCAGCTTTTGCATAGTCCATTTCAATCTCTCCCGCAACATCGCTATCTAGACCAGAAAAAACTAAATCTACATTTGGGGTTTCTTGAGGAGTGCATCGAACAATTTTCATTTGTTTAGCATATTCGGGAATGCTTGCTGATACTTTCCATCGGGACTTCATGACTTCAGCATAGGTGTTTCCAGCACTTTTATCAGAGGCACCCAGATAAGTCACTTCGAAATAGGGATGATCTTCAAGTAATTCAATAAACCTTTGTCCAACGGATCCAGTTGCACCTAGGACACCCACTTTAGCTTTTCTCATTCTATCCTATTCCTTGAAAGATATTTACTAATACCATTTTTTTTCAGTTCTTTCTTTAGAAAATGAGAATTTTTTCTGATTTTAACTTGAAGGAAAATTTTGATGGTTGGTAAGAGTATATTGGGTTTTTCTTAGATTCAGGTGGAGTTCGTCTTGTTGTGCAACTTCACTCTAGTAGTTGTCCAAATTAAGAGAGATTTGAATAGGTTTCTCCCTAAATTCGGGGGTTTTTACTCCCAACAATCATCTTCGGGAATAAACTTTTTGGGAATTTGGTCGGGAAGTTCTAAAATAGAAATCTTACGCTTTTTCTCTATTAGTTTTAGATACGACATTAATTCTTTATCCTTAGGTTTATCAGATTCTGAAACATCTTCGTAAAGTGTTTTTAACTTTTCAACAATCTCACTGTATTCTTCTTTTCCAAGGGAATACAAAAGCTTTGGATCTAAATTGATCAAAACTCCAAGATGAGTTTTCATAATCTTATCATATCTTTCATCATTTAAGGAACAAAAAAGATTGCCAGTATCTATCACATAACTGAGATCAATGCTCTTCAAATGTCCCGGTCTTCTATCCTTAGCATCTTGAAGTGTCACATTCTTATCTGTGAAGCCTAGTTCATCCACAACAGAAACGTTAGTTCCACTTGCTGTAGCAAAATAACCCAGACCGAAACCATAGGCACATTTTGCATTAGTTACCGAATTTGTTACAATAAATGGTTCATAACCAAGACATGATTGTAGTCGATGAAACTTTAGTCCTTCTAAATACCAAGAGTGTTTGATTTCTTTAAGCCTAGAGGAAAAACTTTGGTTTAAATCTTTATAGTAAACACTTCTCTCATCACCAATTTTCCATTTTTCAAAAGGAACCTTAGATTCTGTGAATGTATAATACAATAAGCTAATCAATAATAATAGATTTACTAAAATTGAAGTTTTATTTTGGAACTCAAATCTAGTTTGAATGTACTTGTGAATTAGGAAGTATAGAATAAAAATTGTTGGGAGCAGAAGTCTAAATGCCATAAAATCTCCCCCCATTCTCAAGATATAGTAGCCTGCAACAATGGATGCGATCACATCTCTAAGAATTTTAAAATTAAATAATTTATTAACAAATAATTGATAAAGTGAAAAAATAGTAGCTATAACCAAAACTTGGGATAGGAATGGCGAGTAACGCAAGGTATGTTTTAGATAGATGAAACCAGAATTCCAATCAGAACCAGAGCCTGCTTTTGCATGATAGCTCATGGGAAAAATTTCATGATAATATAAATATCTAAAACTATGATAACCAATCACTAGAATTGCAGGAATTAAAATGAAACGAAATAATTTTAGTAAATAATTTTCAGAATAAAAATTCTCAATTGCATAAATTACGGAATAATATACTAACACTAACGCAAATTCTGGTCTCACAAAATACAAAAGAGCAAGTAAAGTCGGAACTGAAAAATCATTCGGAATTTTTTTATTCCAAATTTTAGTGAGAAGCAATGTAAGTAGAAAAAAAGTCAGTGAGTTTTCTAAACCTGAAGTAGAAAAATCAATAAAGCCTTGATGAATAGTGTATAACGCTGGAAGCAAAAATATTTTTAAGTTTTCTTTCTCTCGGGTCAAATCAAAGAAATAATAGAGTAGCATGGAAAATGAAAATAAGATTCCAAGCAGTATCGAAACAGTATGAGTGCTCAGCCCTGTAAAAATCCTGCCTAGGATTAAGAGAAATACCCAAAGTGGATGGGTGAATGATTCGATTCGATTTGTTTTATTAAAACTTAGACCGTTGCCTGCAAAAAAGTTTTCTATATGTTTAAATGTGATATAAGCATCTTCAGTAACCCAGATTCTATCTAGGATTCGATAAAACCCGATTCCTAAAATCGCTAGTCCTAAGAATAGATAAATTTTTCTCATTTGCCGAGGACTGAATTCCCTTTTTCGGTTAGAATGAGTTCATCTCCTCTTTGCACGATCAGTCCATAACCAATTAAGCTATGCCAAGAGTTTCGAATCTCACCCACATCCAAGCCCCAACTTTTGATTTCATCTAAGATGATTCTTTTAGAAATTGGCACTCCAACACCAACACCTTCTCTCTCGAAAATTTTTAGAATTCTTTGCACAGTATCCATGAAAACTCTACTCCCAAAACCCTTTAAAGGGTCTTTTTGGGGTTTGCAACTCCAAACCCCGCTTTACAATATAGTAAATAATATATTTCATAAATTTAAGTAAAATCCTCAATCTCTTAATTTAAGTTGATAATTATAAATTCTCAGTTATTAGTCTTATTATACATACTAAATTCAGCAATAAAAAATTCAAATTGTTTCTGTATTGAAAAACGATTATCTTAATTTCAAATTTTATCAAGGACTTGGATTGTATTCTGGGCAAGGACCAGTAAATTTTTTATACCAAGAAAGTTCCTTCATCATTTCAAAGTGCTTAACTGAATATTCACGTTTAGTGTTTATATCTTTAGTATAATCTTTGTAAAACTCATACTCATTATGCCTAGGCCCTTCAGAAATAATTTTACCATAACCTGTTTTACCATTTTCAAGAGTTAGCTCTGATGAAATTCTTACACCATTTAACTTCCAGCTTCCCTGAGAAAATTTCATTGGATAGCTTGCATTATCAATTATTACAAGTAAACCTTCTTTAGATCCTGCTTCTCCACAAAAAAAATATTCAATTCTCCCACCTCCTGGTGCTTGTTCATAAACCATTCCTGCTGGAGAATAATTTTTAATTAGTTTCGATTTCTTATTTTGCACTAACTCAGTAAAATTCGGTACCTGACTCCTAAGCCAAACTAGATCAGAATCTTTTTGTATATGATCTAAATTAAAGTATCCGTTTTCCATTGCTAAAAGTAAGTACTTAAGTGACTCATCTTTATTCTCTTGAAGACTTGCCAAACAAGCAAGATTATAGTATAGGATTTCAATTGGTTCATACTTGAGATGCAGTGCCAAGAGGAATGCTTGTTTCGCTTCATGATTTTTTTTCAGATTAGAAAGTGTATTCCCATAACTAAAGTATAATTCAGGAGTAGGAAAAATTTTTAAACCAGTCTCATATTCTTGAATAGCTTCTGCATACTTTTTTGCTTTATTCAAAAGATCGCCATTTTTTATATATTGAGTAACTTGGTTCTCAGTGAGTTTTTTTGTCTTGTCATCATTCAAATAACGTTCTGCATATTTTTCAGAGAGTATGTTGGGGTTTTCTTTGCATTGTATTACAAGTAAAAAAATCATTAGGACTAATTTCATGAATAACCTCTAATCATTTTGAATATCCACAAGTAACAAATAAAAAAGTCAAAGGGAAAACTAACATGAAAACCTTGAAACAATGCCTTTTTGTCAGAGTTTTCCTTAGTGGAAAAAAATACCAACCTGAAAGTTCAGTTAATTGCTGCTATTCCTATTTGGGCTATCCAAAAACATGACTTAAGAAACAAAATGACAAATATAAATTTCACAGAAATGGATCTAAGCGAGAATACTCTTAAAGCTTTGAGTGATCTAAAGTTTAGCATCCCAACTCCGATTCAAATGAAAGCAATTCCTATTTTGAAAAGCAATAGGGACCTAATTGGAAAAGCAAATACGGGAACAGGTAAAACTGCTTGTTACGGAATCCCACTCATTGAAAAGTTAAATCAAAAACTCAAAGTGACTCAAGCATTGATTATTTGCCCAACTAGAGAATTAGTTTCTCAGGTTGTAGATGAATTGAATTCATTAGCAAAATACTATCGTTTCGAGATAGTGCCCATCTATGGTGGTTCTGACTATTCTAAACAATTGAAAGATTTAAAAAGAAATCCGGAAGTGATTGTAGGAACCCCAGGAAGACTACTAGACCACTTAGATCGTAGAACAATCAAAACTGATTCTATTCATACAATTATATTAGATGAAGCTGATAGAATGTTAGACATGGGTTTCAAAGAAGATATGGAAGATATCATTAGCAGAACTCCCAAGACAAGACAGACTGTAATGTTTTCTGCAACAATGTCTGATAAAATGATTCATCTTATGAAAGAGTTCCAGAAAAATCCAATTGTGATTGAAGTAGAATCCTTGAAGTCTGAGAAACAGAACATTGAACAATTTTACTTAGCTATTCATGAAAAAGAAAAATTGAATGCATTCTATCAAACAATAGAGTTTTCAGATGTTACTTATGGAATTATTTTTTGCAATACCAAAGTGAAGGTTGAAGAATTAGTAACTGAATTAAAAAAGTTGCGAATCAACTCTGCTGCATTGCATGGAGATTGCACTCAATCACAACGAGAAAAAGTATTACGTGACTTCAAAGAAAAAAAATTGAGCTTCTTAGTAGCAACTGATGTTGCTGGTAGAGGTATTGATGTTGTTGATTTACCCTTTGTATTAAATTATGATTTTCCCGATGATATTGAAGACTATGTGCATAGAATTGGAAGAACAGGAAGAGCAGGTAAAAAAGGACAAGCAATCAGTTTTATCAATCAAAAATCTTTATATAAGATTAGAAAATTAGAGAGCTTGTTAAGCACTAAGATTACACCATTCCAAACACCAACTCAAGAAGATATCAGAGCGAAACGAGAAATTAGTTTAAAAGTTCTTTTACTTGAAAAACTTAACACAAGAAAAAAGAAGATTCATCCTATTTTAGATGATGAAGAAATAAAAGAGTTTGAATCAGAAGATCTTATCAACTCTCTTCTAGAACTTTGGATGGAGTCCAAATGGGGCAATAGACCTGAATTTGTTCATAAGATTACTCTAGATAAATCAGGTTCTTCTAACAGAGAATACAAAGAAGAAAGAAGTCCAAGAAGTAGAAGTAAGTTTAGACCGAATGATAACAAAAAATCTTATTCGGGAAATAAATTTAAGAGTTCAAAGTCAAGAAGTAGATAGTTAGATTTTTTTTAAGAACCTTTGAGCAATTTTTTTGCTCAAAGATATTTCTTTTACTTTTCTTTCATCACCTTTTTTTCCATCACATAGTTTAACTTCTGCAGCACCTGCATCCATTGCTTTTTTTGTGCATTCTTGTTGAGTCTGAGCAGAGATAGATGTGAGTGCAAAGAATATTGCAATCATTAGAATTGAAATTTTTTTCATTATTTATCCTTTTGAATCTGAGATATTTCTCAAATTCTAATAAGAATATTTTTTATCTTTTTGATTGTCAATAAGTTTAAATGGAAACTTTTTATTTATAGTATTAAAAAAAATATTGTATCTTGATAGAACTTGCATAGAAATTTGTCTGCATGTCATTGACTGAAAAAATCCATTTAGAAATTCTAAAGATAGAAAATGATAGCGACTAACGTCAGTATAAATTTTTACATCCGATTTTTTGAAAACTTCAAAACTTGGATTGCAAGATAATTACCGAATTCTGTGTCAATATATCTATGAAAAACTTTTTTACCCTTCCATTCATCTCCAAAAAAACCAATTATTAATGGAAACCAACCTTCCCAAGTGGAAATGCTTATATAGAATTCACCACTTGAAGGATGAGTTTTATTTGCAACTTCAGTTGAATCATTAACTTGCTTAAATTCATAAGTGTAGGTTGAATTATCATATGTTGGAATAATCCCTAAAGATAAAACAAAGATGACTGGATTAACATAGTTGTAAATGAAATCAGGAACCTCTTCTTTGAATCTATTACAGTTAATGATTATGTTTTTACGATTAGATTTGATTTGCAATTGATTTTCAATGATCGTTGTTGAAAGTCCTAACTCAGTCATTTTATTTTGCATGTCTCTCATGATATTATCTAAATGTTTCATTTCTTCTTTTTCACTATACGTTAATTTACCTTGCTGATCTTTGATTTTGAGATTATTCACTAAATAGTATTCTATCTTAGGTGGGTCGAAGCTAATGCTTCTCTCTTCTTTAGGTATATTGGTTGAATGATATTTAAAACTACAGTTGGTTAAAAAAAGTATGAGTAAAGACAGTCTAAAAATCATTCTGAAATTTTTGAGTGATACATTTGTAAAAATTCTATTTAAAGTAAACATAGGCTATCCCATTTATAAAATAGATATAATTAATTTCAATAAATATTATTATCCTTAGAATACACATGGCAAATTTATTTTTGATTATAGTCATCATCAATATCAATTGATTTATTTTCATAATATTAGAAATCTGGGCTTAACTTCTTAAAACATAGGAATAAACTTTGAAACCTTTAATTGCAATCATTCTCTCCTTAAACTTAACTATTTTGAATCTTTCTGCAAGCATTAGAGACATTCAATATGAAAATATACCTGAAGTTAAATCAATAGAGCCATTACTGGATGATCTATTCAAGTATGAAGTAACTTACAAAAATTGGATTGAGAAATGGGAATTTGATATTCCCAAAAAAGATGTAATTAGAAAATTAAAAAACCTACATAAAGAATTAGAATCTCGTTTGAAGAAAGATTCTAAAAACATGGACACTATACTTTTGAAAGGATTAGTAGAACATTTTTTGTATAATCTTGATGAGACTGAGTTTAACAAAAAAGCAATTTCTAGCTTTGAGAATGCATACAAAATCGACCAAAGAGATATTCGTCCACATTGGTTTTTGGGGAAACATCTAATTAAGTCAGCAAAAATTATTGAAGGAATGAATCATCTAATTTCGATTAAGAAAGGTGCTCCTTATAAAGATCTTCCCGCAAATTTTTGGGAAGACTATGCTGAAGGTGCATCCATTAGCTCAATGCCGTCTAACGCTCTTATTGCTCTAGATTATGCTAAAGAGATTCTTGGTAAACCTTCTAAACTTGAATCCCTTGTTGGGGAAACTTGGAGAAAAGTTTTAGTTTCTTCCGATGAGCAAACTAGAATCATAAGAGATGAATTATGGTTAATCAATAGTAATCTAGATAATTCAATTGATTTTACTTCTAGAACTTTAGGAATTCAAGTTTCTTCAGTTCCTGAAAATTGGCAAATAGGTGGTTCTGATTATGCAAATAATGGAGCATATATAAATTTTAAACTACCACCAGAATTAGGGATCAATAAGATAAAGGTTTATTCCAACATCAATATCATTGCTAAAGTAGGAACCAAAGAAGAGTCATTTGATCAATTTGTTAATAAAATCACTGATCGATATGAAGAAAAAAAACCTATAAAATTCAATGTACCTTATGAGAACTACATTGCTTTTCAAGTAAATGTTCCAGATATTTACAAAGAACAAGGAGGAGCAATCTTTCAATATATTGCTTTTGAAAGAGAACAACCTAAACATCCAGGAACCACTTTGGAAAAACCAATTGATCTTAATTCTAAACCCGGTACGAATTACTTTCGACCAGTGAATCGATACACTAGACTTTCCAATAAGATTTATTATTTTATCTCAATAGACACTTGCAAAGCAGTATCCAAAAACTCTTTGAAGATGTTTGATGAATTCCTAAGAAAGAAAATGATTATTGAATAATTTTCTATTTTCATTTGACAAAAATTTCATAGTATTTTATTTTACCAAAAGGTTAATTAACTAAATGGTAAAATATTCTTCTGAAGCAGACCAATTGAGCCTGACATTTGGGGCACTAGCAGACCCAACACGTCGTGGGATCTTGGCAAGACTGTCCCAAGGAGAAGCCTCGGTAACTGAACTTGCTGAACCGTTTCAGATGAGTATGCCTGCGATCACCAAACACTTAAAGGTTTTGGAGAGAGCGGGACTAATCACTCGTGGAAAGGAAGCACAGTGGAGACCCTGCCAACTGAAAGCAAAACCGTTGCAAGAAGTGAATGATTGGCTAAACCAATACCGTAAATTTTGGGAAGCTCGTTTTGATCGTTTAGATGAATACTTAAAGAAATTACAATCAGAGGGGAAGAATGATGACAAGTAGAGCTAATCAAAATCTAAGTAGTATTTCCTCACGATACTATCGTATATCAATAGTATCGTTGGGCGTTCCCAAGCCTAAAGGCTTGGTCGGGCTTTTCGTGACTCCGCTTCGCTTCGGTCAGCAAGCTGACCCTTCGGTCACTACAATCCCTAACGCTTGTATATTAGAGTTGTTGAAAAATTAGAGTATAAAGGAACTTCACCCGCACAAGGGGTGAAACCATTTTCTCTAATTTATTTTTCAACAACTCAATTAGAAGAATCTAATGTATTTTTTAACAAATTAACAAAAGGACAAGACTATGAAAATAGCAACAACAATCTTAAGAGTGCTTATGGGGCTTCTATTCCTATTTGCATCCATTACCTATCTATTCAAATTAATCACTCCACCAGAACAAACTGGTGCAATGAAAATTTTTAATGATGGGCTAAATGCATCCATCTATATGATGCCTACTGTAAAAGTAATAGAGCTTATCTGTGGGCTTTGTTTTGTGAGTGGATTCTTTGTGCCACTTGCATCCGTTGTGATCTCACCAATTATTATCAATATAGTTTTGGTTCATGCATTTCTTGCTCCAGAAGGTTTGCCCTTTGCACTTTTCTTAGTTATAGCAAATTCACTTGTTGCATATAGCCATAAAGAAATTTTTGCACCACTGTTTAAGATGAAATAAAGGAAAAAATAATGAATGATAGAGAACTAAAAATTGAACGAATCGTGGAAGCTCCCGCTGAGCTTATCTGGAAATGTTGGACTACACCAGAGCTTATGAAGCCTTGGTTTGTCCCAAAGCCTTGGGAAACGATAGACGCTCGTTGTGATTTAAAAGTTGGTGGAGAATTTTATTCTCTAATGAAATCCCCTGAAGGCGATGAATTTCCAAACTATGGAGTTTATTTGGAGCTCATTCAAAATAAACGAATTGTATGGACGGATGCATTTCTTCCCGGTTGGATTCCTGTAGAGGATTCCTCAGATAGACCATTCTTGTTAGTTGCAAGTTTGGACTTTGAAGATTTAGGAAATGACAAAACAAAATACACTGCAATTGCTAGGCACTGGACTCTTGATGCTTGCGAGAAACATAAAGAGATGGGATTCTATGAAGGTTGGGGAACTTGCATTGATCAACTAGTAGAATACATTAAAGGTATAAAATAAAAATATATTAGATAATTCTAATATACAAAGTAGGATGATAAAATGAACAAAAACTTAACAATGGAATTTTCCATAGACAAGGAAAACAATACAGTCACAATCAAACGTGAATTTTCCGCCAACCTTTCCCTAGTATGGGATGCATTTACAAAACAAGAGATACTAGACCAGTGGTGGGCACCAAAGCCGTTTGCATCAAGAACCAAAGTTATGAACTTTGAAGTGGGAGGACGAAGATTTTATGCTATGGTTACACCCGAAGGACAAGAACGTTATGCGATACAGAAATACACTTCCATTAGTCCCAAAACCAATTTTAAATTCTTTAATACATTTGCTGACGAGAATGAAACACCTCAATTACAGGGTTCGGATTGGGACTTGAATTTTTCGGAACAAAACGGAACCACAAAAGTTCATATTTCTATTTACAATGAATCTTTTGAACGAATGGAAATGATGATAGAAATGGGCTTCCAAGAAGGAATCACAGCGACTTTAAATGAGCTTGGAAATTTGTTAGCAACATTGAGGAGCAATTAAATGAGTAAACTAAAAGTATTATGCTTTTCCATATCCATTGATGGGTATGGAGCAGGAACGAACCAAGGTCTTGAGAATCCAATGGGCGATGGTGGAATGTCTTTGCATCAATGGGTTTTTCCTACTCAATCATTTGCAGACATGCACGGTGGTGGAGGTGTGGGAACAACTGGTGTCGATAATGACTTTGCAATCAAAGGATTTGAAAATATCGGCTCTTGGATTCTTGGACGAAATATGTTTGGTCCCATTCGCGGAGAATGGAAAGATGATGAGTGGAAGGGATGGTGGGGAGCGAACCCGCCCTATCATTGTGATGTGTATGTTTTAACAAACTATGCTAGAAAACCAATTGTTATGGAAGGTAGCACAACATTTTATTTTGTTACCGATGGAATTCATAAAGCACTTGAACTTGCCAAAAAATCTGCGGGAGCTAAAGACATACGTCTCGGTGGTGGAGTAGAAACAGTTCGTCAATATCTTCAAAAGAAGTTAATTGATGAAATGCATCTAGCAATTTCGCCTATCGTTCTTGGAAAAGGAGAAAATCTTTTTTCAGGAATTGATTTACCCGCACTTGGATATGAGATTTCAGAGTATAAACCCTCTGATGCAGCGATGCATATTGTTTTAGCGAAGAAAAATTAACAATGCTAATGTATTCGGAACTTGCAAGTAAATGGTATCCTCTTCTTGACCCACTCAAAGATCATGAGGAGGAAGCAAAATTATATTTGGAAGTAATATTAGATAAGTCTAATATACAAAAAACTTTACTGGAATTGGGCTCTGGAGCGGGTAATAATGCTTATTATTTAAAGAAAAAATTTCAGTGCACACTGACTGACCTTTCAACAGAAATGCTTGCACTCAGTAGGAATAAGAATCCCGAATGTGAGCACCTAGAGGGAGATATGCGAACAATTCGATTGGATAAGACCTTCGATATTGTTTTTGCACACGATGCACTTGCTTATATGACTAGTGAAGATGATCTGCGTGCAGTTGCAAAATCTGCTTTTGTTCATACCAAACCCGGAGGGATCGCTTTATTCGCGCCAGATTTTGTCAAAGAGACTTTTCAAGAAAAAACTCTGCTTATAAACGAAGAAGATGACAATCGGGCACTACGTTGTATCGAATGGAGTTGGGATCCAAATCCAGCAGATAACACTTACTATACTGAGTATTCCTTTTTGCTACGAGAAGGCGAAAAAATGATAGCACACCATGATAGGCATATCGAAGGACTTTTTTCTAGAGCAATGTGGCTGGATATTTTGGAAGGTGTGGGCTATAAAGCTGAAGTAGTAGGTATAAATCAAGATGAAATCGGCGATGTGTTTTTATGTAGAAAGGATAAGATAAACAATGCATTAGTATATTAAGTTATACTTATGATACAAAACTTAGAACAAAAATTTCAACATTTAAATTCAATTTATCAAAAAGTTTTTTTTAAATAGAATGCGATGAAACTTTCTCAATAGAAAGTTATTGAACAACCTTATCTAATTTTAAAAAATGGAAATTAATTAATAAAATTATGAATAAAAAACTTAGAAACAATTGGATTCTTTTTACTTTAATGGTGGCACTAGTCATTTTTTCTTGGTACTTACAACTTGCATATACTCCGTCTATCGTATCACTTTTTGGGACAAATTCAATTGCAGAAATTGTAAGCATTGATGTAAACGGGAGTTCCCAGTATCTCGTGATTAGGGGTACAAATATTAAGTCTCAATTATTACTCGTTGTGCATGGTGGACCAGGAACTCCATTGACTCCTTTAATGCGAAAACACAATGAAGCACTAGAGCAAGATTTTGTTGTAGTTTATTGGGAGCAAAGAGGAGCGGGAAAATCCTTTACTCTATTTATGGATCTGCAACCTTTCAGCTTGGATCAATATGTTGAAGATACAAAAGTTGTAACGACCTATCTATTAAAACGTTTTGAGCAAAAGAACATTATTTTAGTAGGTCATTCTTGGGGATCATTGGTTGGAATCACTACAGCTAGACTTTATCCAGAATTGATTCGTGTCTATATAGGGGTAGGTCAAAATGTGCACTTTACCCGACAAGAGAAAATGGCTTATGACTTTACAATAGAAAAAGCAACAGAAGCAAATGACAAACAAGCACTAGAAACTCTTAAGGAAATCGGTCCTCCAATGGAAGGAAGGTATTCAAATGGTAAGGACAGTATTCTTAAGCAACGTAAGTTACTTGCTCATTATCACGGGGACAGTACGCAATATAATATCGAAGAAGCATACACAAAAGCAGTAATAGAATCCACCGAGTATTCTTGGATAGAAAAAGTCCTATTCACTCAAGGTATAAAAGCGAGTTTAGATGCTGCTGAAAAGGACTTGAAGCCTTTCAATATATTTCAATCAGTGCCAAGGTTAGCGATTCCAGCCTATTTCATATCAGGAAACAATGATGCGAATGCTTCACCGAAGCTAGTACAAGAATATGTGCAAAGTCTGGAGTCACCTAAAAAAGAATTTATACTTTTAGAAAATTCTGCACACTATCCAATGCTTGACCAACCAGAATTGTTTCATAGTACACTGCTAAATATAGTTGAAAAAGTTAAAAACTAAACTCTCATAATTTAGGTTGTGACAATAAACAAAGTTTACTTACCCTAACTAAAAGTAAAAGTTTGGCAAATAGACTTTGTAGAGAATCCATTCCTTCTAAGAGTACATACTCTCAAATAGCTTTGCATATTTTTCTGTCACAACATGTCGCTTAACGCTTAGTTTTGCGGTGAGTTCGTCTCCTAATTCGAAAGGTTTTGGAAGAATACGGAAGTCTTGGATTTTTTCAAAGGACTTGAAACCATTTTCTGTGCTAACAAATTTCTTAATTTCTTCACGGATGATTTTTTGGGCTTCCATATCTTGACTGAGTGCTTCCATTGTAGTAGCCCCATTCAGTTTGAACTTGTCTAGCTTTGGAACAATAAACACAGTCAGAAATTTTTTATCTTGTCCAACTACCATACATTGATCTATATATTCAGACTGTAATAGTTTATTTTCAATTGGAGTGGGCTCTACGTTTTCTCCACTTAGTAATACTATGGTTTCTTTGGAACGACCCACAATTTTCAAACAGTGATTAAATGTCATTACCCCTAAGTCGCCTGTATTGAACCAGCCATCTTTTAAGACTTTGTCCGTTGCTTCTTTGTTTTTGTAATATCCTTTCATGACCTGCGGACCTTTTACATGAATTTCTCCCTTTACTCCAAGTCCATTTTTTCCGGGATAAATTTGTTTTCCAGAGTTAATGTCCATGATTCGTATTTCTGTATCTTTGAATAAGGGTCCAACCGTTCCTATTATGAGCTTTTCAAACGTTCGAGCAGAGATTGTGGGAGAAGTCTCTGTTAACCCGTAACCCTCAAAGACAGGAATTCCAATATTATTAAAGAATTCATCAATATGTTTTGGAAGGGCTCCACCGCCTGAGAGAGAGCCTCTTAGATTTCCACCCGTTGCCGTTCGTATTTTACTCATTACCAGACTATCCAAAATCAGATTTGGTAAAAATAAAGTAACTAGAACGGCTAATTGATATAATCCAAAAAAGAAAGAAGTTACACTATTTCTTCCTACTAAATCTAATTCTAAGAATTGGAGAAAACGTAATGCTGAATGAAAATTATTAGAAACAGAATAGGCTAAATGAAAAAGACTTCTCTTTGCTTGAGGAGCTTTTTCTAAATTTGTCATTATTCCTTGGTAGATGCTTTCCCAAAGTCGCGGAGCGGAAGCTAAAAAAGTTGGTTTTACGATTTGCATATCTTCTTTTAGATTCCGGATATTTGTATAGTAAGTGCAGCCTCCTGTTGCAAACCCAACCATTTCAAAGGTTCGCTCAAAAATATGCCAGACAGGTAGCAAAGATAAAAATCTATCCTCTGTTGTAAACTTCACAGGAATATGATTGATTTGAGAAGCAATATTGTTATGCGTTAGCATCACACCTTTGGGTGAGCCTGTTGTGCCTGACGTATAAATCAAAGTAAATAAATCGTCTTTCTTGATTCCATTGATTCTTTTCTCTAATCGAACATCACCAGCTTTACGGATAATTTTTCCTTTTTCAATTAAATCGTAGAGGTGTAAAATTTCTCCGGATACTTTGGTTTCTTTGTCCATCAAAATGATTTTTTTTACATTCGGAAGTTTATCTTTGTTCTTTAAAATTTTTTGAACCACTTGCATATTTTCAGCAAATACAATTTTGACATCAGCATGTGGGAGTATATACGTAATATCTCCATCTGTTACATCAGTACCACGGGGAACATCGGCGGCTCCCGCTAATATAACTGCAATGTCGGAAAGTATCCATTCAAGACGATTGTCTGCAAGTATCGCAACATGTTCTCTAGCCTCTAATCCTAAATCAATTAGAGCTGCAGAAAGATATTCTGACTGTTCAAATAATTCTCTATAGCTAATTGTCTTAAATTTTTTGTCCTTATTTCTTGTGGCAAATGCTGGTCTTTCCCCAAACTTCTTTTTTGTTTCTAAAAACATTTCTGCTAAATTTTCAAGCATGATTTTTCTCCTATTGGTTATGAAAGAATTCTATCAGACTTGGAAAAAATAGTCGCTT
>JANRLP010000113.1:0-52225 GCA_033762425.1 Leptospiraceae bacterium | reverse complement strand
TTAAACTATTTCAATCAAGTTTTCATACTGCTGCAATCTATACGCCTTTTGATCTTGTAAATTTTTTATCAAAAAATTTACTTCGCTCACCAAGTTCACTGATCTGCTCCGCAGGTGACAAGGAGTCTCGGCACTGTTCGTGCCTGCGACTTAATATTCAGTTTTCACTTTACGAGCTTTGGGAACCATCCCACTATAATTAAATAACCTAAACGTTCTCAGCAAATACCTCAAATACTGATCTATGCTTTCATGTTTATTAATTTTCGCTTCAAACTCTTCCATCATTTCTTTGGGAATCCTTAAGGTTGATGAAGTCTTCTTTTGAAACCTTAAGTTTAAATTATTTGTTTGAAGTTCGTTGAATAAAACTGTTGGACACATAACAATATAAGGTATAAAACCTTCTCGTTTTTCCGATAAAATGAGAACTTTTTTTTAAAAGAAAATTTTTTTTGAGCAAATTACTCTCAAATTTTTTCAGAATTCATTTTTTAGAATTAAAATTACTCTACAAATCTGAACTCAGTCTAATAAGATATGATCTTGCTAAATAAAATTTTTTGGAAGAGTAAGAATTTTTTTGTTTTGTGCATTGTAATTACTCTAATCAATTGTATTACAGTTCATGATTTATCTTTAACTAATACTAAGGAATCCAAGTCTGAAGTAAACCCGATCCATTTAGTAATCAAAGATGTGAAAATAACAGATTACGATGATGATGAAAAAACTCTTTATGAATCTTATTTTAAATCCAATCTCAAAAATTCTTTTGAAAAAAGTAAATCATTTCATTCAGTTGAATTTTATAAAAAAGGAAAACAGTATATTAACTCTAGAATTATAGATATTGAATTGATTGATTATAAAAATAAAGTTTATATTCATCCATTATACTTTCCACTAAGCATACTCACTCTTACAATTTATATTTGGGTGGGTGGTCCTGTAATAACTTATAAACAAAACTATAAGATAAAGATTGATGTATATAATGAAAAATTGAATAAACTAAATTCAACTTCCAATGATTTCTCCTTTTCTAAGAATCAAAATATATATAATTCTCAAGACAGGACTGAAGAAGTTATTCATAACAGATTCAAGTTTGTATTAGAATCTATTCAGAAGGGACTATGAAAGTAAATTATTTCCTACTATTTATTCTATTCAATTTTATCAATTGCCTAACAACAATTTATAAACCAGATATAAAGTTTGAAGAGAAATTGTTATCAAATGAAGTGAACCTAATGATTGGCTATGATGTATATATGAGCCAAAAAATTACTTCAGCTTCCTTAGACCAAGAAATTTTTATTCCAATAATAAATACTTTTGAACAATTAGAATTAATTAAAGAGCACATTTCTAAGAAAAAAAATTTTCATAAAGTTCTCACAAACAGTAATGAATTGATTCCTGACTTAGAAGCATTTATTAGATTCAAATACGATATCAATATTACGTCCCTATTCCTTTATGCATTTACTTTGAGTCTTTTCCCAGTAATTACAAATTGTGATTTAGAGATTGAACTACAATTCAAAGATTCAGTGAAAAAATTAGAGTCAAAAAAATATATTCAAACAAGCTCATCTAATTTATATTTTGGTATTGTTCCACTTTTTTCCAATCTATATGAATCTGCTCCTGAAACTAGAAGAAAAGTTATTCGTACTATGATAGATAAGTTAATGAGTGATTTAAGTCAGGATCCAATTTTTTTAGCGAAACGGAAAAAATGAAGATCCATTTAATTACAATTATGATACTATCTCTTCTCGGTACTAAATTAGCTTCAGAAGAAAAAACTAATCAGGAAAAACAAACAAGTCAAGGAAAGTTAAGAAACTTAAAAAAAATAATGATTTCTAGTTCCATTACAAGGACTAGAGAACACATGAATCCTGCTCAAATCATTAATTTTCAGTATAACATGAATAAATATTTATCCTTTAATGTTAGATTCATTCATCATTACTATAAAGACTACTCAGTAAATTATATCTTAGATCAGTCAGTAAGTGCAATTACAAACAATAAAAAGGAATTAGAAGAAATCCATACAATTGGAAGTCTTAAATATTATCCTAGCTCATCCTTTTTTTATATAGGATTAGGTCTTGGAAGAGATTCTGGTAAAAAAATTTCTAGCACAAGAGTCTATAATTTTGAAAACAATGGAATGGATTTTTATTCCTTTAAAGGAATTAATACTTTTACAACAACAATTGATCCATACTACTATTTTCTATTACAGTATGGATTGGAATATCAATTTCCAAATGGAATATTTTTAGGAATAGAACTCAATGGAACAGTTAATACTCCAAATACTCCAAGACCAAATTCTAATTCAAACCTTTCTATTCTAGAATCTGGCAACCGATTTACTCCAAGCAGTATTTATCTTATTCAACTCAGTGAAATCAATAATCTTAGATACTTTAATCATTCTCGGGGAATTTATATCCACTTTGGATATTCATTTTGATTTTTTTGAAAACAGTTACCAAATGGAATTTAGTCACAAACTGACTAACGTGAGATTTTATGTTAAACAACAGTAATATATATTCAATCCCAATCCAAGCAGCAGGAAAACTTGCCATTATTTCCCGACCCGCAAGAGATGAATTTTTAAGAGAGTCTATTGAAAGTTTAAAAAAAGAAAAAATTGATACAGTGATTTCAGCATTAATGCAGTATGAAGAATCTGAGCTAGGTCTATCGAAAGAGAAAGAGATTTGTAAAGAATTAAAAATGGATTTTCTTTCTTTTCCAATAGAAGATAGAGCAGTTCCTGAATCTTTTTCTGCAATGCAAACGTTTAGTAAGAGTATTAAAGAAAGAATTTTACTTGGTCAATCGGTTGGAATTCATTGTCGTGCTGAAATCGGTAGGTCTTCCATTTTATGTTCTTGTATTCTTTTTGAATTAGGATTCTCTGTGGATCAAGCTATTCTGCTTATTTCAGAAAGCAGAAAATTAAAAGTACCGGACACGGAAGAACAAGTGGATTGGTTAATAAATTATTTTCAATTTAGGTAGAAGTATATTCAATCCCAATTAAACTTATATCATCTTGTTTTGGTTGGGATTGTAAAAATAAATCCAACTCAGAAAGAATTTGGTCTATGATTTTTTCCACATTAAGGTTTTTATTTTCAGAAATAACATTCACAAGACGTTTAATTCCAAACTCTTCGTCAGCTTCATTAAATTCTTCAAATACACCATCAGTGAAGATTAGTACTTTATCATCTGCTTTGAATTCAAATTCTTTTTCTCTATACTGAGATCCGTTTACTACACCCACAATCTTGCCTGTATTCTCCAATTGCAATAAGTTGGAATTTTGGATTAAGATTGTAGGTGGATGACCTGCAGAAACATATCTAAGGGTTTTGGTTTCCGTGTTAATATCTATTAGTATAGCTGTAAGATAAGACTGTAGAGAACTATATTTTAGAATATATTCATCATTAAACATACTCATAATCTCTGAGATTGAGTGTTCAGAATTTTTAATATTATCAAAAATTCCTTTGATAACCATTGTTATCATAGCTCCCTGCACTCCATGACCTGTTGCGTCTGCCAAAAAAATTCTATAACTTGTATCGTTTAATTTATATATACTGTAATAGTCACCACCAACTTCTGACATTGGACTATAATGAATTTTAAACGTTAGTTCCTTTTGAATATTGGGAAGTAAGTTTAGAGAATTTTTTTGAATTTTTTGAGCCATAATCAAATCTTCTCTAATGATTTCTAAGGTATTATTTAACGCTAAGGTTCTTTCTTTAACTTTTGTTTCTAATTCAAAATTGGATTTTTCAAGATTTTCTTTAATCTGAGCCTCTGCACTTTCTTTGGCTTTTCTCATTGTGTTGTAGTTATCCGCTAGAGCAAAAGCCAGGAGCATCATTTTAAGGGAAGCTCCAATTTGTGGACTAATTAAAGTTACCATAGTTGCAGGTAAAATCCCTAAAGCCCTTAGACTAGTAACGATTAGCGATAGTAAAAGTATAACAAAAGCAATCAAAAAGAAATAAGCGTTTCTTTGTTTTTTTGTAACTGAGACAATTCCTAATATCAACAATAAGAAACACAATACTACATAAGATAAAACGATAATCCTGACAAAAAATTTGAAGTAAATCAGAAAACCAAGGTTAATCGCTAGCATTAGTATGATTCCAGAGTTTAGTAATTTATCAAAAGTTGGCAAAATGATTTTTGATCGAAGAATTTTTTGAGCGAACAAACAAATAAAAATAAGAGAAAATGTGACGAATATGTTAGTAGCATATTGAGTTATTGTTGGAAAATTTCTCCAAATTAACTCATGACCAATTCCTGAATACCCTAAGAATGCTAGTCCAGTAAAAGATATTTCTAATACATAAAGTAGATAGCTAAATTCTTTGAGAATAGAATACAAAAGTATATTAAAGATGAGCATTCCCAATAAAAGACCAAAAAATAAAGCTTGTTGAACATAATCATTTCTTTCATAGAGAAAAAAAGCTTCATCATTTAAGACTAGTAAAGGTACATTGATGGAATTGATTGAATGAACTCTGAAATAGATATAACCTTCTGTTAGTGGAGGGATTTTATACGGAAAAGTATTATACCTATTTTTGTGAACTAAGTCTTCATAGGGAACTCTGTATCCTGCTGAAATCAATTTATATGTATTGTCTTTAGGATAATAAAACTGAACCGACTCAAGTAATGGGTATAGAATTTGAAACTTAACTCCAAGGCTTTCCTTATTAGAATTTTTCACTGCTACTCTAAACCAAAAAGCAGAATCAGAGTAGGAAAAATTAAAACCTTCTTTGGAGGATTTGGCTTTCAGAAATTTTTCTTGGTTTTCAGGTTTTGCTATATCTTCTATCGTTAGTTTTCGTTCTTTATCTTCTAATACTTTTGTATATTCAGGCAAAAAAACAGGCTCATCTCCTAGTTTATTCAAGTCCAAAAACTCTTCAGCATAGATTGCACTAGAATAGCTCAGAACAAAAAAAATTCCAAGGAATAAATGATAAAAGAGTCTCATACAATACAGGTCTATTATGGTTTTATTCACGATTACAATTGTCAAATACTATTCTAGATTGTTGCAAACGTTATTGAAATGATTATTTGGGTAAGAAAATTTTTTTTCAACTATTTAATAATTTAATACCATTTATAAATTGAAAATCTTTCTTGTTAATAGTTAATAAAGGAATATCTAACTTTAAAGCTGTTGAAGCAATTAATGCATCAGGGATTTTTAATCCATGTGATAAGTAATATTTCTTAATTAACTCTTTTGCTAAGTCAGAGATAGGATCAGTAATTTTATAAACAAAAAATCTTTTGAGAAATCTATCTAAATTGTGAAGTTCTATTTTATTTCGACATCCGACCAACATCTCCATTTCAGTTACGATTGAAATTGATAAATGGTTTTTCATTTCTAAATCTTTTACAAATTCTACTGTATTTTTATCTTTATTCCCGATTTGTATAAGAATATTTGTATCAACTAATACCACTAGTTTCTTTTCCAATGACTCTCTCTTAACTTCTTTACATACTTCTCAGAATCTTTCATTTCCAAACGCGATGACCACATACCAATAAAAGGTTCTTTTTCAAAAGATAGCTTTTTTTCTTTTTTATTTTTGCTTGTGGGTTTATATTTGAATTCAAGATACTCAATGAAATTGATAATTTCTTTTTGAATTTCTGGTTGAAAAGATTCATACTTAAGGATTAATTTTTCAGAATCCATTTTTAACTCCAAGTTTTGGACTATTTTATAAAGCTCTTAGAATTTAGTCAATTGCAATACAAATTCTATCTCAATAGAGTTTTTGGGGGGAATTGCTTTGTTTGTTTTTTAAAACAGAATTGAAAGTTACAAAAATAAAATATTTTGTCTGGGATTTAGTGTATAATTTTGTGATTAGAAGGAGAAAGTTATGAAAGAAGATTTGTTGGACGAGGAAATCATTTCTAAGACATTAGACTTTGCTTACAATAGCTCTATTGAAGGAATGGGAGTATTTTCTAGTGCAGAAGATTTAGCAAGGGAATATTTAAAAGAGAATAACAATGATAAAATAAAAGCAGCAGAGAGTTTGGTGAATTGGCAAATAGCAAAGGCGGGAACTTCTGGTTTTGTGACAGGACTTGGAGGGATTCTTACATTACCAGTTACACTACCGGCTAACCTTACATCAGTCCTATTTATACAACTCAGAATGATAGCAGCAATTGCGGCTATCGCAGGACTTGACGTTAAGTCAGACAAAGTAAAGACTTTGGCATACAGTTGTCTAACAGGATCGTCTGCCGTAGAAATTCTAAAACAAGTGGGAATTACAATTGGAACAAAACTCACACACGTGATGATTCGCAAAATCAGCATCGAAACGATCAAACAAATCAACAAGGCTGTCGGATTTAGACTTCTCACTAAGTTTGGAACCACAGGTGCCATTAATTTCGGAAAAGCAGTTCCAATCTTTGGTGGTGTCATCAGTGGCGGATTCGATGCTGTGACCACCAAAACGATAGGCGATATTTCGATTGAGGTGTTTTTGGGAGAGGGATGAGATTTTGTAGGGAAACTCAAAACTTACAACAACGACTCAAACCTCCCAAACTCTAACTCTAAAAAATCCAATCCCTCGAAATTTCACTACTCCCCACAAAACGACTAACGCTCAAACTTATACTTATTGTTGCAGAAATCTTAACCTCATCGCTTGGACTGAATCTTTATTTTCTTTGGCAGATTTTTCTGTGATAGTATCTCCATAGAATAGTATCGTAAAACGATAGTTTGTTTAATCACATCTATCATAAAGCGAAATTCCTTTTGAAGTAGTATTCCTTAATAAAAATCACTTAATTTTGCCTTTCGAAACCAATTTTTTTTCTTTACATTATAAATTCCTCTTATGATATTGCATATATGCAAGTTATACCTATACAAAAAATTTCCAATCATGCCTTAGCTTTGGATTTTCAAGAAAGGGCAAAACTTGTAGATCTACTCATTGCAAGTCTAGACTCAAAAACTTTTTCTAAACTAGAAAAGTCTTGGGCTTCTACTGCAACTAAACGAAAAAAAGAAATTATTTCTGGTAAAGTGAAAACCATCGATGGCAAAAAAGCTCTTAAACTTGTTGGAAAAAAAGGAAATTATCTTAAGTAACTCCGTTCTCAATCCTTCCTAAATTTCTCCTATATTAAATACTTCGGAATTGTATAGCAAATGAATGATAAGTTATATTTATACTAAACTCTAAGTGCTAACTACTAGAACATTCTCATGAAATTGAAGTCTAAGTATTATTTCTTTTTGTAAAAGCTTTTCAAAACATCCCCAAAATTTATCTTCTAAAACCTAATTTTATTCCTAAAATAGGGTATTTACACTAGTAGGTCTGGTATGGTTATTGCTTAACTAAGTCTTATGATAGAGTTGAAATATGGAACCAGACGAGTAGTTTCTTTTAGAGGGGCTAAAAAAGTCGTCGGTGGTCTTACTGATAAAAACAAAATTAGCGTCCTACTCTACATCAGTAAAGAAATGGCAAATACTGGGAGTGAGGAAGACCTTTTTAACAAGCTCATGACCATTTGTCTAGAGATTTTTGAGTGTACGAACACCACCCTCCGACTTTGGGATGGTGAATTCCTTGTTCCCGTCAAATATATTACTGAAACCATTCCTCCAAGAAGAAATCTTCTCGCAACTGAAGGATATTCAGGGGCAGCCTTTTCCTACAGAAAATCACTACTGGTTAGTAACCTTCAAAATACCCAATATATTGATGAAGGGGAAACAACTCAATCTGCGATATGCGTACCAATCATCCATAAGGATGAAATATTAGGCACGATCTCCGTGGAAAGTGATACCGCATTCTTTTATAAAGAAGATGATTTAGAGATTTTGGAGGCATTGGGCTCTCAGTTGGCTTTAGCACTTACTGGTGTTAGACTGATTGAGGGTCTGATGACTGCAAGAGCAAGGGAAGCCGCCGTTCTTTCTCAGTTAGAATGGGATCTTAAGATGGGTCGAAATGTGCAAAGCCAGATCCTAACCCAATCTATACCCCCTTGGAATGGAATCTATTTTGGAACTCACTATGAACCCATGGTAGAAGTCAGTGGCGACTATTATGGAGTGATCAAACAAGGTAACTCTATGACTGTAATTGCAGTAGATGTTTCTGGTCATGGAATTCCCGCAGCCCTCGTTACCATGGCAATTCATTTCTATTTTAACCAGTTTGTTACCCAAGGACTTGGTCTTTCTGAAATCATGGAACAAATGGGAGAGGCTTTAAAACCTCAACTACCAGAATCCACCTACTTTACTGCATTTTTGATTCGGATTTTTTCTGACTATTCCTATTCCTATGTGAATGGTGGACATCAAAAACTAGTTCATATCAAAGCTAACGGGGATACAGAAGACCTTGATACTTTAGGTATGCCATTAGGAATTCTTGAAGTTAAGAAAAAAGACTATGAAGAAAAACAAGGCTATATTGAACCGGGAGACTATCTATTAGTTTTTACTGATGGTTTTACGGAACAAAAAAATGAAGGCGAAGAAGAATTTGGTCAAGAAAGACTTAAAAAAACATTTAAGGATAAAAAAGAAGAACTGATTGCCTTGAATTCTAAAGTGTTTGCTCAAGACCTTGTGAAATCCATTGTTGAAGATTGGAGAAACTTCAAAGGCTCTAAATCCAATGGAGACGATCTAGCAATGTTGCTCTTACAATGCAATCCTTCCATCAAAGAAGCTCTACCAATTTTTAGATCTGCAAAACTTGCAGTAAAGAATAAAAATTTTGCTGATGCCTATGAACTGGCTCTGGAAGCTTTTAAGATTGATCCCTCACTCAAAGACAATCTACTCTTCCTTGGTAAGTTATACTATAATGATGGAAACTATGAAGAAAGTGTTAGATTCATTCATGAATATATCCGTTGTAGTGGCGAGTCCACTGCAATCATATACTATTTATATGGAAAAGCATTATTCAATGCAAATAGAATCAGTGAAGCGAAACGTGCGTTAAAAAAATCTCTCTCCTCTGATCATGCATTTGCAAAGTCAAGTCTTTTACTTGCAAAATGTTATCTAAAGGAGAATGCAGTGCCAAAAGCAATCAAGACACTTCAGCGAGGAGTTAAAAGTACTCCAACCAATGATGCACTAGTATCTTCCTTAAAAAAATTAGAAGGAATCCACTCAGAATCCTAGAGGTATTCAATGAAAATATTACTATTTCTATTTTTGCTAAATTTTAATTTAGTTATTGCTCAAGCTCAAAAACCAGAGAAAACTCTGCCCGTATCTCAAGAAGAATTTCAAGAGTTAAAAAATAATATTGATACTATTAGTACAAAACTTACTGAAGAAAATAAAAGTCTAAAAAAAGATTTAGAAACAAAGTCTAAAGAGATTGACCTATTTTGGTTAATGATCGCGGGGTTTTTAGTCTTTTTTATGCAAGCAGGATTTGCACTTGTTGAAGCGGGATTTACTAGAGCTAAGAATGCTGTTAATATCCTCATGAAAAATCTCTCAGACTTTGCGATTGGAACTGTATTTTTTTGGCTTGTGGGTTTTGGACTTATGTTTGGTCCACAATTATTTTCAGGAATTGGCATAGGAAAACTTTGGGGAGAAGGAAATCTTCTTGGTCCGAGTTTTCTAGAAGGAAACATCCCTAGTCCAAGTGCATTTGGATTTTTCTTTTTTCAAATGGTATTTGCTGCGACTGCTACTACCATAGCCTCAGGTGCAATGGCTGAGAGAACTAAATTTGTTAGTTATCTGGTCTATTCCCTCATGATGACTGCTGTAATCTATCCCATTTTTGGAAGTTTTGCATGGAAAGGACTCTATGGTGGAACTGAAAAAGGGTTCTTAGAAGCACTTGGTTTTATAGATTTTGCTGGTTCCACTGTGGTGCATTCCATTGGAGCTTGGGCGGGACTTGCAGGAACGATAATTCTAAAGCCTCGATTAGATCGTTTTCATCATGGTAAGATTGAACCAATCTTTGGGCACAATATGAGCCTTGCTACCCTTGGGGTGTTTATTCTTTGGTTTGGCTGGTTTGGTTTTAATCCTGGAAGCACGGGAACAATCTCAGGTGCAAGTTTCACTGTCATAGCAGTAGTGACTAACGCTGCTGCTGCTGCGGGAGTGATTGGGGCTATGCTTGTTTCATGGATTTGGTTTAAACTTCCTGATATAGGAATCACATTGAATGGTGGACTTGCGGGACTAGTCGCAATTACTGCAGGATGTAATAACCTAAGCATAACCTCAGCTCTAATAGTTGGTTTTATAGCGGGAGCACTTGTAGTTGTAGGAGTGATGACTCTGGATAAGTTTCAGATTGATGATCCTGTTGGAGCGGTTAGTGTTCATGGGATTGCTGGTGCTTGGGGAACTCTCTCTGTAGGTCTATTTGCGAATCCAAATTTTGGGGGAAACCCAGAAATTAAGGGACTATTCTTTGGTGGAGGTTTTCACCAACTTGGAGTCCAAGCTCTAGGAGTTTTGGTTGCATTTCTCTGGGCAATTGCTTCCAGCTTAGTAGTTTTCTTTCTCTTGAAAAAAACAATTGGACTTAGGGTAACCGAAGATGAAGAAATTGTGGGTCTAGACATTCTTGAACACGGAAACGAGGCATATCCCGTTTCAAAATAAATTTTATTATCATATTAATCCCTATTCCTTTCCGAAAATAATGGGAGGATAGGGAAAAGATTCATGTTTTACTTCATTATTCTATTAACCATAATTGTCATAAATTTATTTCCGATCCCCAAAAAACAAACATTAGAATGGAAGAACTTCTTAGACCAAAGAAATGAGTTAGAATGGAAACTTAGAGATACATTCCAAGCAGGAATGGAATCTGGACTCATTGATGGTTCTTACACTATCATTCAAAAAGAAGGAAAAAATCTTTTAGAATTTAGCGAAAAAGCCCATAAAGAAAATCTTGTTCCCCTTGCTTCTGTTTCCAAACCTTTCACTGCACTTGCCATCATGAAATTAGTGGACGATGGTCTTTTGGATTGGAACGATCCCGTTGCTAACTATATCCCTCAAATGAGAAAGTTCAAACTTGGTGGAAAGTCAATCAAAATTAAACATCTACTAACCCACACTTCTGGAATTCCCTATGCAGGAAAATTGACTCAAGTTAGCTTTTCAGTGAATGGAAAAAAATTTTTATTGCCCGCTCAAACTCATATTGCGGGAGCTAAATTTCAATATTCAAATCTAAACTATAGACTTCTAGGTTCTATCATTGAATCAGCAAATGATGATACGTTTGCGAATTCAATGAAAACTCTAGTCTTTGACCCATTAGGAATTGAGAAGTACAATCTGGATTCGGCTGATGCTGCTTCTGCCTTATACCTTGCTCCAGAAGAGCTCATTCGGTTTGCAGAATTTTTTATGCAAGGCGGAGCAAGTGAAGAAGAGGTGCAAGTTTTGCCAAGATCATTAATTCGGAAAATGTTTCGTGCAGGTAAAAAGCAAACTGATTTTAAATACTATTATGCATTCGGTTGGAGAGTCAATAGAGCAAAAGGTTATATTGAAAATTTCTATCATAATGGAATTGGTGATTTTGCTAGGAATCAATTAAAAGTATATCCCAGAAAAAAAATTGTTCTGTTTTATACACTAAAGCATGGAAAGGTTCCTGAAAAAGAAATTGAAAGATTCGCTAGTATCTGGGAATCACTTTTAGCTAAGTACCAAACGAATGAGGAGAGAATTTTAGAATTTCAAGAAAAAAAATTGTAAAATAAAGAACCGAATCATAAGCTGAAAAAGTAATCATGACTAATCTTCTAAAAAAATTTCTTTTCCTACTGTTAATTTTTTTTCAGTCTTGTGCCTATGAAGATAAAAAAGAAGCACTAAAGGAAGGTCTTGATCTTTCCAAAACTCCTTGGTTGCTAGCATTAGATGATAATCCCGACTATTCCAAACCTGAATATCCCGTGAAAGGTTGGTCTGAAGTTGAAATTCCTTCAAACATTAGAGAAATTGATCCAAGCCATAGAGGAAGTTTTTGGTTAAGAAAAAATTTTGAAATTAATCCTAGTGCAATCAATACTAATCTTTCTCTAAACCTTGGAAAGGTTTATGAAAAAGATGAAGTATATCTAAATGGAAAGTTGATTGGTATCAATGGAAAAAGACCAGATGATATTGAACAATCAGAGTATGCATACAATAGAATCAGAAACTATCCAATTCCCGCTAACGTACTAGTATCGGGAAATAATACTATCGCAATTCGAATTACTTCAAATTTCCATAATTATGCTGGAATCATTGCAGGTGAAAATGGAATTTCTACTCTTTCAGGTGCAAGTGAATTTGTATTTTATGAAGCACTAATTGATGCAGTTTTTCTTTCTGCTTTTCTGTTCATTGGAATCTTCTTTTTTATCAACTATGTTAAAATGCCTGAGATGAAAGAATATCTTTCCTTTAGTCTTTTTATCATCATTTTTTCAGGTTATGATTTTTGTAGAAATGAATTCAGATTTTTAATAAGCAATAAATTTCTAATATTCAAATTTTTTGAATATGTATTTCTATATAATATTCCTTTTGCTTATATTCTATTTTTTCAAAGATTCTTCCATGCAAAAGAAATTCCTAGACAAAGATTGTATTTTATATTCAATTTATTATTTCCAATTTTGTTTTTAATCATTAGAGACCCAAGCCTTTGGAGTATAATCACTTCAATTTGGATATATCATGTGCCAATCATTTTGATATACACTGGTTATCTTACTTATGAAAAAATTAAAGAAAAAAATTATGATGCATATCTATATGGAATTGCCCTACTCTATTTTTTCTATGGTGTAGTAAAAGAAGTTCTTCTTGAAAAAGGACTACTTCATGGTGATTCTTCCATTGATTCAGCATTGTTATTTTACGTGTTTATGATTACCTTACTTCTTCGTTTCAGGTTTTTAAAATTAAAACTAGATCTACAAAAAAGATTTGATCAACTTACTGAAATTGACCGACTGAGAGAAAAATTATTTGAGTATATGAACCTAATTATACTCACTCCAATTGAATCTACTCTCCAACTGATTAGAGCGATAAAGGCTGATTCTAAGATATACTCAAGTGAACAGATGCAAATCATTGAAAAGCATAACAAAGAAATTGATCATTCCTTAGATGATATACTGGAACTTTCTAGACTAGAAGTAAAACCTGATTCACCACTCAAAGATACAGTAAACTTTGTGGACTTCATCAAATCAATCATTCCTGATGGGGAGATTACTTATACAATCAAAGTTGATCCTAATTTTCAAATCAATAACACTCTAGATCTAGTGAATTCACTCATGATTAGAATCATTGATTTTACAGGATTTAAAAATTTTACAAGTAAAGACCTAATACTTACCTCAGACTTAAAAGACCATCTTCATTTTAGATTCATGTTCTATAATAAAGAGCATAGAAATACAATTCAATTGTTTAGACAATTAAATGATAAAAGAATTAAAGACCTTCAAACCGTTCAATGGGCAATCATCAAAGAAATTCTTAGACTGCTAGAAGGAAAACTAGAAATGGGTTTAATCAACAAAAAATATCTAAGAGTAGATCTTGAATTAAAAGCACTACCTTTAGAACTCCCTGAAAGTACGGTAGAACTCGAAACACCTTCTAAACCATTCAATATAAATATAAAAGATAGCTTTGAAACTTTAAAGTTTAAACTTCAAAACATCAAACTACCTAAATGGAAAAAATAATGAACAAATTATTTAAACTTAATTTTATTGCACTAACGTTAGTTCTATTGTATTGTGCAAATCCAATTGAACGTAAGAAAAAACAAATGGAAAACTGCAAGATCACTCTTGATTCCATTAAAATTCAGAAATACCAAATATTATTAATTCCTCCTGTTCCCAAAATTTACTTTAAAGCAAAACTAAAGATTGAAAATCAAAACTCTGAAGAAGTAACGATTCAAAAGTTTGACTTTAAATTACTTACTAATGAAAAAAATGAAGAAAACATCACCCTTGCAAATGCAGTAAGTGTGGAAGAACATGTTTTAGAAGCTAAATCAAATAAGATCATTGAACTAGATATGGTGACTACTCTTGAGGATAACAAAGAAAGCAAAGTTTATGGTTTTGTTGGAGATATTTTAGGGGCGCTACTTACAAACAAAGAAATGGAATTTTTGCTGAAAGGAAACGTACATTTTGAAACCTTTCTTGGAAAGATTACAGTTCCATTTGAGGAAAAAATTAAGACTAAGGTTAAGCCTTGAAAGAATTTGGTATAATTGCAACTGCAGGAGAATCGGAACTTAGAAAATTAATTCACCTAAGACAAGAACTAGAGTCAGTCGATGTTCTAGAAGTTAGACTTGACCTTTGTTCGCCTAGTTTTTTGAGTTTAGAAATTCTTAAAAGTTTACAAGCTTGGAAAAAACAACTTCTATTTACCTACAGACATCCTGAAGATTCCAGTGAAAACAAAAAGTCTAAGATTAAGTATGAAAGAGTTTCTTATTTATTTGATATTTATAATAATAAAAATAATTTCTTGGACATAGACCTAAAATTTGGTTCGGGAATCTTTGACAAAATTCAAAACTGTAACTACTCAATTATATATTCCTTTCATAACTTTCAAAGAATATTAAAAAAAGAAGAAATGTTTGAACTCATCCAATTAGCACAAGAAAAAAAATACGATGGAAACAAATACTATAAGTTTGCTGTAATGCCTAATTCAAACGAAGAAGCAATTCAATTTCTTGAATCTTCTAAGGAACTTTCACAAAACTATCCATTAATACTTATCGCAATGGGAAAAGAAGGTGTAGTGAGTAGAATCTATCCTGAAAAGTTTGGCTCTAAATTTACTTATTGTTGTATTGAAGAACCAAGAGCACCGGGTCAAGTAAAAGCATCTGAATTGGAATCAATCAGAAAAAATTTTAATGGATTTTTTCCTAGCCCAAATTCATGATTGATAAGTTTGTTTTAGAAATGGAATTCAATTTTGAAAAAATACTTCATTAAGAGACTCTTACTCATCATCCCAACACTTCTTGGAATTACTTTCTCAGTTTTCATAGTCTCTCATCTTGCGCCAGGTGGACCCCTAGAATCTGAACTAGCAAAATTGAAATCATTAAGTAGTGAGTCTGGTGCAAATCAAAAACAAATCACTGATGAAGAAATTCAAATCATAAAAAAAAGACTGCATCTAGACAAACCAATTCCCATTGCCTATCTATACTGGCTCTCAGATATTGTTAAGCTAGACCTTGGTGAATCTAGAATTAATTATAAGAAAGTGACTGATCTTATTTTAGAAAAACTTCCGATCTCACTTAGTTTTGGTATTTCAGGATTTATACTAACATATTCGATTTGTATTCCGCTCGGAATTCATAAAGCATTACGTAAGGGTGAAAAATTTGATTTGATAACAAGTCTAATCATTTTTTTTACATATTCCATGCCCGTCTTTGCACTTGCAATGCTTCTTCTGTTTTTATTTGCATCTGGTCAAGTTTTTTCTATCTTCCCTTTAGGACATGAGGTTTCAGATAACTATGAATCCTTAGGACTCTTGGAACAAATCTTAGATAGACTTCATCATATGTTTCTGCCAATTCTTTGCTACTCATTTCATTCCTTTGCAGTACTTACGATTCTAATGAGAAACTCACTCTTAGAAGAAATTTCCAAGGACTATGTTAGAACAGCAATTTCCAAGGGCTTGAGTTTTAAAGAAGCAGTGTTTAACCATGCATTCAGAAACTCTTTGATTCCAATAGCGACTGGATTTGGAAGTAACTTAACTTTAATTCTAGCAGGTTCATTAATCATTGAACTCGTTTTCAATATTGATGGAATTGGACTTCTAAGTTTTACTGCAATTAAACAAAGAGATACCAATCTAATGATGGGTTTACTTTTGATCCAAAGTTTTCTTGCACTCATTGGAAAAATCATCTCTGATATTTGTTATGTAATTGTGGATCCAAGGATAGAGTTCGAATGATTGAGTTAAGCGAAACAACTAAAAAACGTTATGCGAAATTCAAAAAAAATAAAATCGCATACTATTCCTTTTTAATAATTCTAATCACATATATTATTTCACTCTTTGCACCAATTCTTGTAAACAACACTCCACTTTTGATTAAGTATCAAGGAAATTTATTCTTTCCAATTTTTCAGTTTTATCCTGAAACTAGTTTTGGTGGAAAAGAATCTACAGAAGCAAACTATAAACTTTTAGCAAAAGAAAAAAAATTTTCAGAAGATGGAAATTTTATTTTATTTCCAATTGTTCCTTATGGAATGAATGAAAGTCATTTAGATGAACTCACTGAAAACGAATTTCCCCCAAGTCCTCCAAGCTCTAAACATTGGCTAGGAACTGATGATAGAGCTAGAGATGTATTCACAAGAATCTTCTATGGTTATCGAATTTCTTTAACTTTCGCATTTATACTTATTTTTTTTGAAATGTTACTCGGAATTATCATTGGAAGTATCCAAGGATATTTCTCAGGCAACATAGACATCTCTATTCAGGTAGCAATTGAAATTTTATCCTCAATTCCATTTCTATATATGATACTAATTATGGGTTCGTTCTTTGGAAGGAGTTTTTCAATTCTACTTTTTACCTATGCCATCTTTGGTTGGATTGGAATTAGTTATTATGTTAGAGGAGAATTTTATAAACTCAGGAATATCCAATATGTTGAAGCTGCTAGAGCTTTTGGCATTTCGAATTTTAGAATAATATTTAGACATATTCTTCCGAATGCACTCACGCCTATCGTTACTTTTTTTCCATTTTCACTTATTGGTTCAATTTCGATTTTATCAGCACTGGATTTTTTAGGTTATGGAATTCCTGCACCCAATCCATCTTGGGGTGAGCTCATTGGACAAGGAAGAGAAAGACTAAGTGCATGGTGGTTAATCACATTTCCATCCTTAGCACTTTTTCTCACAATTCAACTAACGTCATTTATTGGAGATGGACTAAGAGATGCTTATGATTCAAAAGAGAAGTCTGGACTATCATGAAGCCAATCTTAAAAGTTGAAAATTTAAACGTAAATTTAATAAACACAGGACTTGCCATTCCCGTTCTTCTAGACATTTCTTTTGAAATTTATGAAGAAGAAATTCTAGCCTTAGCTGGTGAATCTGGTTCGGGAAAATCACTCACTGCTATGGCACTCACTAGAATTCTTCCTAATCACGTTTTTGAATTTCACTCAGGAAAAATTCTATATGGGGAAAAAGATTTATTGAGGGAAGAAGTTTCTAATCTTCAAAAAATTCGTGGTAAAGAAATTTCTTATATATTTCAAGATCCATTCACATCTCTAAATCCTTTAAAAAAGATTAAGGATCAAATGTTGGAAGGTTTTTTACTTCATATATCTAAGAATAAAAAAGAAGGTCTTGAGAAAGCTGAGTATCTACTTTCTAGAGTTGGAATTACTGATCTAAAACAAAGACTCAATTCCTATCCAAAAGAGTTGAGTGGTGGAATGCTACAAAGAGTAGCCATTGCAATGGCTCTTATGTGTGATCCAAAACTACTCATTGCTGATGAACCAACTAGTGCGTTAGACGTAACTGTGCAAGCAGGACTTGTTGGACTACTCACTGAACTTAGAAAAGAAACTAAGATGTCTATGCTTTTTATATCTCATGATTTAGGTCTTGTGGCAGCGTTAGCCGATAGAATTGCGATTCTATATGCAGGTGAAATTGTTGAAGTTGGAAACACAAATCTTGTGATTGAAAATCCTAAACATCCTTACACAATGGGACTAATCGAAAGTGTTACTAGTTCAAGTTTAATTGAAAAACAGTTTAAAGGAATCTCTGGCACAGTTCCAACACCAGCAAATTTTCCTAATTACTGTCATTTTGCAGATAGATGTGAGAAGGCGTTTGAACCTTGTAAAAAATCTAAACCAGAGTTCTATAGAATTGATGATACAAGAATGAGTAGATGTTTTTTGGAGAAAAGATGATTAAAATCGAAAACCTTAACATTCAGTATAAAAGTAAATCTGGTTCATTCTTTCAAAAAAATATAATCAAAGCTGTTGAGGATGCAAACCTAATTCTAGAACCTCATTCCATCACAGGACTTGTTGGAGAATCTGGTTGTGGTAAATCCACATTAGGAAGAGGCATCTTAAAATTGTTACCAATACAATCGGGAAAAATTTTATTTCATGATGAAGATATTTCTAAATACTCTTCGAATGAAATGATGAAGTATCGAAAAAAAATGCAAATCATTTTCCAAGATCCATATTCATCACTTAACCCTAGAATGAATATTTGGGAAATCATAACTGAGGGTCTTTTTTTTCATGAAAAAATCACTAAAGAACAAGCTGAAGAAAGAGTAATTTCTATTCTAGAAAAAATGAGTCTAAGACCTGAAATCTTAAATAGATTCCCTCATGAATTTTCTGGGGGGCAAAGACAACGTATTGCAATAGCTAGAGCACTGATTTTAAATCCTGAATTTTTGGTTTGTGATGAAATTAGTTCTGCGTTAGATGTTTCAAGTCAGGCACAACTTGTGAATCTAATTCTAGAATTTAAAAAGAATAATTTATTGAGTATATTGTATATTTCTCATGACCTTGGACTAATTAGCATTGTTTCAGATAAAATAGCTGTTATGTATTTAGGGAAAATTGTAGAGTTTGGTTCTAAAAAAGATATGATGGAAAATCCTCTTCATCCTTATACAAAGATTCTTTTTTCTAATATGTTTGATCTTAAAAATCCCAAGAAGAAAAGAATGTTACTTACTGGTGAAATACCTGGAGTCTTGAATAAACCCAAAGGTTGTTACTTTCATACAAGATGTCCCATAGCAAAAGATATTTGCAAAGAATTGAGTCCAAAATATGAAGAGAAAAGTCCATCTCATTTTGTAGCATGTCATTTTTCAGGAGAAAATTTATGAAAAGATTTATATTACTAATTTTTATCATTTCCATTTCCATTTATTCTCAAAAGAAAAACTATACTGAAAAAGAAAAAATTGATTTACTACTTTCCAAAGTAGAAAACCTTAATGCAAAGTTTTTCAGAAATGGACAAGAGTATTCTCCAAAAGAAGCAGTAGAACATATGAAAAAAAAACTAGACTATGCGGGAGATAGAGTGAAGACTGCAAATGATTTCATTGAAGGAATCGCTAGTAAGTCCTATTTTACAGGTTCACCATATTTAATCATTCTACCCGATGGGAAAAAAATTGAATCAGGAATTTGGCTAAAAGCAGAGTTAAAAAAGATTGAATCTAAATGAGTAATGAAAATACTAAAGAGTCACTTAGAGTCATAGGTAGTTGGATTTCTGTTCTACCAATCAGTAAGAAACAATACTTCATTCACTCAATCCTATTCATTGATGCAATTCTAATTGTATTTAGAAATTCCTATGAACCTCTTATCCCAAGTTATGTTAGTATTGGACTAATTAGCTTTGACTTAGTTGTAGCATTCATCTGGCTTATAGATTTAATTTCTAAACTTAGTAAGACTGAAGATAAGATCAACTATGCACAAACTAGATGGTATAAATTTGTTGGACTAATACCAATTCCTTTCTTTAGATTTTTTCTACTGCTTGCAACAGCAAAATTAATTATAATCATTTATAAGTATATCAAAAGAGGGGAACACAATAAAGAGCAATTCATTGATAGAGAAATGAATTTTTCTTTCTTTAATTATTTTGTAGATTCAATCTCAGATGCAATTTTTTTAAACTCACTCTCTAGGGTTGAGGAAGTAACTAGAAGAGTTGATTTTTCAAAAGTATCCCGAGAAATAATGCTAGTTCACAAGGAAGAACTAAAAGAAGCAGTTGAAAACTCTTTACTTTCCATGAAAGCAGTTAGAACATTAAATTCTATACCAATGCTTTCAGGGCTAACAAAAGAACTAACGGATGATATTACTCAACTAATCATAAACACAATGGAACTAGAAATTGCAGGAAAAATTTTAAAAGAAACAAATCTCTACATGCTAAAAGAAATGGAAAAACATGTTAAAGAATTGGATTTAGATAGAATAGTATCGGAAAACGATATTAAATGAATTCGTCCTTTTTCTTCTTGAGTAAGATAAATCCATCTTCTTCCAATTGTCTTGCAATTTTTAGAATTTCTCCACGAGCATTATTGATTTCTCTTAACGTTACTTTGCCTCTGGTTTCCATTTCTTCAATGATATCTCCCGCCCTATTCTGTGACATACCATTGAAAAAATGTCTTTTCATTTCATCACCAGCACCACGTAAAGCATAGGTAAGAATTTCATTATTAGTAAGCTTGGAGAGTAAGGTTCTCATCTCTTTATTATCCAGATTTAAAATATCTTCAAAAGCATATAGTTTATCTTTGACCTGACTTGCAACCTCAGGAGATTTTTCATTGATACTTTCGAGGATTGAGTCTTCTAGGTTTTTATCCAGATGATTCAAAATATTTGCAAGGGACTCAGCTCCTCCCGCAAAAGCTAGATCTGATCTTTCTCTTGCTTCGTACTTCTTTTTTAAGATTCTAGCAATTTCAAGCACCGCCTCAGGGAATGTTCGGGAAGTTGTTGCAAGCTTCAACGCTATTTTGGATTGCTCTTCTTTAGGAAAAAACTTCAATGCCTCAGCTGCACGTTTAGGGTGTAAATAGGCAAGTGTAACTGCAATTGTTTGAGGTGCTTCCCCAGTTAGTAGGGAAGAAAGTACTTGGGGTTCTACTTCATTTAAAAATTCAAACTCATCAGAAATATCTTTTCTTTCTACTTTTCGTAAGATCTCTTCTGCTTTTTGTTGTCCTACTGATTTTTTTAAAATCTCTCTAGCAGCTTCTATTCCACCAGTGGAAGTTTGTTTAGATTCTTCTAGACTCTCTTTAAATTCAGCTAGAATTGATTCACGTTCTAATTTAGAGATGGAAGAAATCTTTGACATCTCGATTACGACTTCTTCCAAGAGCTTGTCATCAAGGTGTGCCATTACTTTTGCTGCTTCTTCTTTTCCTAAGGACATGAGAAGTAGTGCGGCTTTTTTGGGTCCACCTAGTTTAATCTTATAAGCTGAATCACTCATTGAATAGATGTTTTTGATCTCAAAACTAGTAGTCAATAAAAATTCGTAACTAAGAATTGGATAGTTGTATTTCCCCTGAAGAAATTTTCTTCGAGGTTCCCAAACAATTGAATCTTATTTTGTTTTGAAGAAAGCAAATAAATTTCTTTTGCTTTGCCCCAAATCAAAAATGGAAGTTTGCTGTTTCCTTTGATTTGAAATCTCGCGTGAGTCCCATCACCCATTGGCTTAAAATTTTGAATCTCTGCGTCCATAATCGAAAGAATGGGAACTGGATTGCCCTGCCCAAATGGCTCAAAAATTTTTAAATCACTATACAATTTGTCTGAAATTTCTTCGGGTAAAAAAGATACTATAGAACGAAAATCTTTAGTCTTTGAACCTTCACCCAACCAAATACCTGCCTTTTCTTCCAAAACAGATTCTAGAATAGGAATCTTAGAAATAACAATCGAAAATCCACCCGCTTCAGGATGCCCACCAAAATGTTCTAGAAGATCAGAAACTTGTTCTAGTAAGTGAAGCACATTTTCTTTTCCATATGATCTTATACTTCCTCTTGCTTTACCATTATCAGGAGTAATAAAGATTACAGGCTTTTTGTATTTTTCTACAAGCTTGGTTGCAACAATTCCCGAGACACCGGGTTCAAGGTCAGGTTCATAACAAAAAATAATTTTTTTATCTTCACGAGTTTTATCTCGTTTGAAATATTCCTCTACTTTGAATAGATTTCTTTTTGTTCTTTCTCTTCTTTCTGAATTTAGTTTTTGAATTTCTTTTGAATAGTTTATTGCTTCTGCTTCTTTTTCAGAAAGTAAAAGTCCAAGTGCGGTTTCTGTACGACCCATTCTGCCTGCTGCATTCAGAACAGGACCAATACTCCAACCAATATCCTTGGAAAGAATTTTCTCGGGATTTAAACCTAGGTCTTTCAATAAAAAATGAAATCCAAGCCTATCTTCTTTTTGCTTAGATAAACTCTCACTGATCACCGACAGACCATGTTTGACTACAACTCTATTGAATCCAACCAAAGGCATCATATCAGTGATTGTACCAATTGATGAAATATCTAGAAGACTTTTATAAAGTGAAAATAGAGTTTCGTTCTCTTGCAAGAAATTTCCAAATTCAATCTTAGAAAAAAGGGATCCAGAGAGTTCTTCTTTCTTTTGGAAATAATTTTTTTTTGACTCAAGTGCTAATATAAGAAGTAAAGAAAGAACTGCTGTACAAATTTTCTTTTCACCAAATTCACTATCTAAACGTTTGGGGTTTATAAGACAACATTTAGGAATCTTTGTAGGAATTTCATGATGGTCTAGTACAATCACTTTAATTCCTTGATCAGCAAGTGAATTGATTTCATGAAAATTTGAAGTACCAAAATCTAGTGTGATCAGAAGATCAGGTTTTATATTACTTATTTTTTTTTGAACAGTATCACAAAGACCATAGTCATCATTTGCACTTGAGGTCATTGCAATTATATTCGCCCCTGTTTCTTTAGCTCTTCTTCTAAGATAGATAGCAAGAAGAGAGGTTGCTGTCACCCCATCTGTATCTCTATCACCATAGAGAAGAATTTGTTTTTTTTGAATCAGAGAATCTTCAATTAAATTTATAGAAACTTCCATATCGGGAAGATCAAATGGGGATGGGATTGAGCTTAAACTGGGATTAAGAAAATTCTCCCATTCAGACTCCAGAAGTTCAATTTGGTTTAATAGATAAAATTGAAATTTGCTTAGATTAGCTTGGTTAGTATTTGGTAAATTTGAAAATTGAATTCCGTGCAAGGAATTTTCTCACATTGAAGAATTGCCAGTGAACTTAGCCCCTGCTTCAATTGATAGAACGGGAGATTTCACGTCACCCACTACAACACCAGTTTTTCCAATTTCTATTTTATCTTTAACCTCAGCATTGCCATTTAAAACACCGTTCACGACTAGGCTTGCAACATTAACATCTGCATCCACCCTTCCGCCTTCTTCAATGATTAGGCTTCCTAGTGCATCGATTGTGCCTTTGATAATTCCTTTTACCTTCAAAGAATTCTCAAACTTGAGTCTTCCTCTAAAAACAATATCATCACTAATCATGGTATCAATTCTATCTTCGCTCATGAATTCCTCATTTAGTAGGCTGCGACCAAGATGGTCTCAATCTCATTTTTAGGAAGTTCTTTCACAAGACAATCTAAAAAAGAAAATTGTGAAGCCATACTAGCAATTCCAGGAAGTTCTACTTTTTTGACTTCATACTCTGAAAGCTTTTGAGGAATTTTTAGTTCAATATAAATCTTACGAACTCCTTCCACTGCTCGAATTGCAGCTTCAATTATGGAGATATCATTCGTGTCCTCATCTAAGGCTCTTGCAATCATCACATATTTACTTGCTGAAGAAGTCAGGTTGTATTCCATTACATGGGGAAGAAAAATAGACATGGCTTGGAAAATATCCAATTTAGTCATACTTGTGGTTGCAAGGGAAAGTGCAAAACTAATTCCTAGTGAGCTCACTGATTGAGAAATTCCTGTGAGTAAACTAGCTGAATATAATGCATTTCTTGCGTTGATATTCTTAGGATCACGGATAGAAGGAATAAGATTTTTTGCAACCAAATCAATGGCTCTAAGTGCAGAGGAATTTGTAACTTCATTAGCAAACTTAGAAAGGATTGTATCGATTGCAGCAGCCATGGTAGAGGTGCCCGCCTTGGCAGTGTCTGAGGCACTCATATAGGCTCCAATCTTTGGATCGCAGATGATAAGCTCAGGAAATAGGAATGAGTGAGAAAAGTACTTTCTCATTCCATCATTATCATCCTGAATAAAGCAAAAAGGAGAACATTCTAGACCCATCAGTGGCATTGTGGGTATAACCACTAAGGGGATTGGCTTTCGTGTAGGTGGTTTTGCACCCAGAACCAATTCATCTGCAAATAGATCATTTGTAATCAAGAGGGAAAGAACTTTAGCTATGTTTACAGACTCATAAGAGCCATAGGCAAGAATACAATTAATTTGAGCTTGTTTGGCAAAATGTGCTGCTGTGTCTAAAGACTTAAAATTAGGGATTGCACTAACATCATCATAGATGATAACACCTTCAGTGTGCTGCTCTATACTTTTTTTAATTGCTACAAGTTCAGTCGAGTTCATCATCTCTTTCTGAGTTGTTATGATTAAAATACGAGAGCCTACGTTTTTGACGTATTCTCCCGCTTTAGCGGCGCAATCAATTTCAAGATGAATCTTTGAGGGAAAGTAGTAGCTTACCCAACTTGGTAAAACTGGCATTTGAATTCCTATTACAGGAATTTATTCGGTCTTAGCAAGAGAAATACTTAGAAAATTTTCAGCAGTAGAATCTAAAACTGAAGCAGATTGAAAGTCGTATGTTCCCGATTGAATTTTATTCTTGATGTCTAAAACTTTTTGAACTCTTTCCCCATCTTCTGGCATGGAAAGAACTAGATTTGTTGTAGAAGTGATCATTGCCTGAAGTTTAGATTCAGAAAATTTTAGTTTAGCAGCTTCAGAGATTTGGACGTTATCATTTACTGCGGGAAGTGCTTGCTTTGAAAGTGAGGTCTTTCTTGTTTCTAGACCTTGTGCAATGCTTTTGATTTTATCAATCATCATAGTTTTTATTTCTACTCCCTGTTATTTCCATTATCGTGAAGATTCAAAAGTTCTTTAGCAATTTTCCGTCTATGATTATTAATTAAGACCACAAACTCACCCTTCAAGGTGAATTTTGGCAGTTCTTTGCTTGGTTCCCAAAGGATAATTTCCTCATGAATCTTGGTTAGCTCTCTTCCAATAATGATTTCTGAATGAGGAAATAATTCCCTTGTTTGAAGCAAAGTATCTTCAACTCTATATACTGATTCTAAAAAAACGATCAATCCTTCAAAGTCTTTATAAGGTGAAAAAAAGTTTTCTCTTTTGCCCTTTTTATCAGGTGGAAAGCCCAAAAATATTGTAGGATTTACTTGGGAACCAGAGACAGAAAGAATGCTTGTAAGTGAACTAGCTCCTGGAATTGGGATTATCTCAAAGCCATTCTCACGCACGAAACGAACTAACTTTCCACCTGGATCTGAAACTCCTGGAGTGCCTGCTTCAGAAATGTACGAGATACTATCTCCTTGTGATAGCATTTTTAATAACCAATCTAAGTCTTCCATTCTAGTTGAATTATAAAGTTGTTTAGCCTTAGTTGTAATTTGAAAATGAGAAAAGAGTTTTTTAGAAGCCATTAAGGATTCACAGAGAATCAACTCAGAAGTTTTAAGCACTTCAACTGCTCTAAAACTCATATCACTTAGATTTCCTATGGGTGTACCGACAATATATAGGGATCCAACTTCTTTCATGGATTACAGCCAGGAGGTGGTGTTCCAGCAGGACATTCACAACCTGAATTAATTGCAGATGCGATAAGACATGGATTACATTTTGTCCCAACAAAACAAGTCTGTCTCTCAGCAACTGAGCAAGAAGCATTATTACATATGCTAGTGTTGCAACTTGTTCCTACAGTACACTGGGAAGGATATAGACTAGCACAAGCGGGAACTGTTACAGATGGACCAGAAAGGACACCGTTATTGAAATAAGCCCTCATAGTGAAATTATACACTTCACAATGCTGAAACGGATATACTCCAGGGGCGGGAACTCTATTAGCAATCTTTCTTTTTTTGATTCTAGTTGGGTCAGTTGAGTTTTCTGTTGCAAGATGTGGAAATGAGGGTTGAATCCCATTTTCAGTGTATATTGCTGCCCCTGTTTGGGTGTCAGCAAGAGAAGGTATTGCTGAAGTAATTGATAAATTGTATCCAATAAAATTTTGTTCTCTATTGGTTACATAATACTTTATAATAAACTCAGGCTTAAAAGGAAATTGTTCTGCGGGAAGTGAACTAAATATGCTTGGGTCAATGGGAATACTGGAAGTTGGTATAACTCCTACGATTTGTGGAGTGCCGGGTGGAATAAAAAAGATAAATGGGATTGAAGGAGTAGAAGTATTTACTCCACAAGAAAAAAAGAATGTGAGAATGAATGAATAAATTGTCTTTCTTAATTTAGGATTTACTTTACTGAAAATACTATGAAATTTCATCCAATTTCCTCAGTTATCAGGTAATAAAAATTCATAGGTTTTATCTTTACCTACATCAAAATTATATTTCCCTGTTCGAATCCATGGATTATGCAAAATCAATTCTTTATAGTTAGTTCCTTGTGCGATCGCGAATTCAGGAAGACTTGGAATTGACTCTTTTACAATTACTGATCTTAGTTTATAAGTTGGATACATATCGTCTTGCGAGAGTGCGAAGTTATAATCCTCAGGATTTGTGAGAATAATCTTTAGTGCAACAATCCTAAATACATAACGATAGGTTTCTTGATTGAGATAAAGTTTATAATAGTCAGTTTGTTTCTGACCAACAACAGCATCTTTTAAGCCCCTATTCCCACGATTATAGGCTGCTGCTGCCATTGTCCAAGAACCAAACTCTTTATAAGACTCTCTCAAATGACGACAAGCTGCCTTTGTAGCCTTCACTAAATTTCTTCTTTCGTCAACATAACTATTAATCTCTAACCCAAATGCCTCAGCTGTAGGTTGCATAAACTGCCATACACCTACAGCATTTGCACTGGAAGTTGCATTTGGATTTAATGCACTTTCTGCAACAGCTAGATAAAAGAAATCTTCAGGGACTTCATTCTCTTTTAGAATTTTCAAAATCAAATCTTTATACCTAGCTATGGATTTATATATTAAAATTGTAGAAGTATGATAGTTTTGATTTACGATTAATTCTCTTTCGAGTCTTTCTCTAACTTCTTGGGTTTCAAGAGGAAGTTTTTCAGATGCAAAACTTACTGAAGATGGAATTTTTACTGAACCAATTTTTGGAGAAGAGACAGTGTTCGTACAATTACATCTTGAAACGCAACCAACCATTACTAGTTCCAGTAATAGAAATCCTAGTAGTGAAATGAATTTGGAAGACAAAATCCTACTCACCTACAGCGATTCCAATGGAACCGGTTCTTGCAATTTCATTTATACCAAATTTTTTTAGTAAAGAAATTATTGAATTTACCTGTCTAGAATTACCAGAATATTCTACTATTACAGAAGTTTCAGTTGCATCTAAGATTTTAGCTTTAAATACATCACAAATAGAAATCACTTCTGGTCTTGTAACATCATCTGCCTTTAGATTAATGATTACTAATTCTCTAATAACTGATTCAACATAGTGAAGATTTTTTACCGAAATCACATCAGGTAGTTTCATAAGTTGTTTTTTGACTTGATTGACTACATGTTCATCTCCCTTTACAACTATGGTCATAGAAGAAATTTCTGGATCGTGAGTCACACCTACCGCAATTGAGTCTATATTATATCCTCTTCTTGTGAATAGTCCCGAAACATGACTCATCACTCCTGAATGATTGTTTACTAAAATACTGAGTGTATGTTTCATTTTGCTCTCAATTTATCTAAGTCTTTGAATTCGATCATATCTTTTTGTGACATCCCGGCAGGAATCATTGGAAACACTTTCTCTTCAGCTGGAATCATAACTTCTAACAAACAAGCATTATCATCTTTAATGAAAAAGTCAATAGCGTCTTCTACTTCTGATTTTTTAGAAACTTTTCTTCCGGCGATCTCATAACTCTCAGCGAGCTTTACAAAGTCAGGATTAAAATTCCATTCTGTTTGAGAAAATCTTTCTTCATAGAATAACTCTTGCCACTGACGAACCATTCCAAGAAAATTATTATTGAAGATTAAAATTTTTACACCTAAGTTAAACATTCTAATTGTAGCTAACTCTTGGATATTCATTTGAATAGAACCATCACCTGAAACACAAATCACCATTTTGTCGGGGCGACCAAACTTTGCACCAATTGCTGCTGGCAAACCATATCCCATTGTTCCAAGCCCACCTGAGGTTAGCCAATTATTTGGCTCATCAAATAAATAGTATTGTGCTGCCCACATTTGGTGTTGCCCCACATCAGTGGACACAATTGCTTTACCTTCCGTTTTCTTATAAAGCCTATCCAGAAAGTACTGAGGTTTTATGATTTCACCTGAATCTTCATAGTCTAACTTATGATTTTCTTTCAATTGATTCAAGCTTGAATTCCATTCTTTGTGTTTCTTTTCTTCTACATAAGGAAGTAAATTCTGCAATACATCTTTAAGATCCCCATGGACTAAATGTTTTACATCAATTCTCTTATTGAATTCAGAAGGATCGATGTCCACATGTGCTCTAATAGCGTTAGTTGCAAAGTCACCAATTTTTGCAACCCTATCATCAAACCTTGCTCCTAGGTTTAGGATATAATCGCATTCAATCACTGCCTTGTTAGCATATGCTGTTCCATGCATTCCAAGCATTCCAAGAGAGAGGGAATGAGTTCCTGGAAATGCACCAATTCCCATCAAAGTAGTTGTTACAGGGATATCAGCTTTTTCAGCTAGAGCTAAAATTTCCTTTGAAGCGCTAGCGTTGATGGCTCCACCACCAATATATAATAGTGGGCGTTTGGACTGGTTTAACTCTTTTGCAAATGCTTTTAAATCTCCTTGGATCGGTGGTTTTTCATAATGTCTTTTGTCGATTTTGAGTTTATCTGCTTTGAAAACCTTTGTATTAGCAGTTTGGATATCTTTAGGAAAATCTAATAGAACTGGGCCTGGTCTTCCTCCAAGAGCAATCCTATAGGCTTCCTCAAAATGTCTTGCGATTTCATCGGCAGATTTCATGAGAGCGTTGTATTTAGTAATGGGGATTGTGATTCCATAAATATCAGCTTCTTGGAAAGCATCCGTTCCAATTACTGCGGTAGAAACCTGTCCAGTGATCGCCATGATTGGAACAGAGTCCATTCTAGCATCCATTAGTCCTGTGACTAGGTTTGTCGCCCCAGGACCTGAGGTTGCAATACAAACCCCAAGCTTACCTGTTGCTCTAGCATAACCCTCAGCCATATGGACTGCACCTTGTTCATGTCTAACTAAGATATGTCTAATCCTGCTTTTATAAAGTTCATCATAAAACGGCAAAATAGCTCCACCGGGATATCCAAAGCAAATTTCTACTCCTTTCTCTAGGAGAAGTTCTATTAGTAGGCTAGCTCCATTCATTTCTTTAACTATCTTTGACATGACATATTTCAACCTTGGGCGTGGGATTTTTCTTTTTCCATGTTTTGACCGTTACTTTTGGATTCATCCAATTTTTAATTCTTGGGAAAAATAATTTTTGTATTAAACATGCACATTTTTTAAGCAGTTTTTTAGTCATATCTTAATTACTAGGTTTGACCTATAACAGCTCAAAAATAAATTGACATATATGAGTGAAATCGAAGCGCTTAAAGAAGCGAAAGAACTAGAAGAACAACACTTCAACAAAATCAAAACTCTTGCTAAAGAAGCTTATAGACTCATTGACATAAAAAAGTTTTCTGATGCTAGAGAAAAATTCTCAGAGCTACTGATTGCTGACCCTAAAAATACCTACGGACTCGTTGGAATGGGTGATATGCTCTATAAAACCCAACAATATGAACAAGCAATTGTATATTACAAAAAATGTCTAGAAAATGATCCTGCAAACAAATTTTCCATTATGGGTCTTATGAATTGTTACAGAGACATGAAACAATTAGAACAAGTCATTGCAATTGCAGAAGAGTTTAGACATGTAACAATGTCTGATGCATCCATTTTGAGTAGAGTTGCTGATGCTCACAGAAAGCTAAAGAATTTTAAAGAATCTGAAATATACTATATGTCTGCTCTACAAATTAATCCAAATGACCAGTATGTAATCGTTGGAATTGGACATCTATTTTTTGCATGCCAAAGATATCAGGATGCGATCAAATGGTGGGAAAGACTTGTAAGTGCTCAACCTGATAATATTAAAATCCTAACTGAGATTGGAAATAGCTATCGTAAGATAAAAGATTTTGACAAAGCAATTGAATACTATGAAAAGGCTAAACTTCTGGACTCAAGAAACTTTTTTGCTTTGTATGGTCTCGCAGAATCTTTCAGAGGAAAAAAAGAATTCAAGAAAGCAATTCATTATTGGGAAGAAATTTTAAAGTTTGATCCACATAACAAACTCATCATCAATCGATATGCTGATAGTCTTAGAGGACTTGGTGAATTTGAAAAAGCATTAGAATGTTTTAACATGATTCTAGACCTGAACGATGATTATTATGCTCTGCTTGGAAAAGCGACTACTCTAATTCTCATGGAAGAATATGAAAAAGCAGAAGAAATCTATCAGCAACTTCATATCAAAGATCCTTTGAATGCTAGACCAATCACTGAAATAGCTGATCTATGGTTTTATAAAAGAAATTTGAAAGATAAGGCTGTGAAAATTTTACAAGACTTCTTGAAGAGCAATCCTTCTAACTCAGATGCAAGTGCGAAACTAGACCAAATACTTTCAGAATACTAATCTCTTTAAATTTTTTACTGACTTTAGTCTTTACCTATGTATTCTGTAATGATTAGAGTTGCATCATCTTCCATTTTTTCTTGCCCATGGCAATGTTCATGAACCTCTCTAAAAACAAGGTCTAACAAAATTTGAATGGGAAGATGAGACTTTGTTTGAATTAGTTTCAGAAGTCTTTCTTCTGTAAACATGGTTCCATCTTCTGGATTCCTAGCTTCTAAGAGTCCATCAGTATATAGAAAAATTCGATCTCCTTTCTTTAATGTATAGCGAATTTCTTCTGATAATGGCTTTATGTTATAAAGTAAAACTCTTCCTCTTGGATTTAGGAGCGTTAGTTCCCCTTCTTTGTTAATTACAGCAGCAGGAAAATGACCAGCTCTAGAAAACTTTAGTTTTCCTCGTTTCACATCAATAAACATCATACATGCACTTATAAAATTTTTTCCAAGTTTTTCATGGATGGTTTTATGAACATACTCAAATGATTCTTTTAAGTCATTCAAATGCTCATACCAATAAGAAAGAGACATTTTAGTCATTGCAGCAAGTAAGGCTGCTGGAACCCCATGTCCAGAAACATCACAGAGAAAAAAACCAATTGTACCACGCTTAACGTCAGCCTTGATATCATAAAAGTCTCCACCAAGGTTCATCATTTGTTGAACTCTAGCAACGGTTCGCAATTCTTCAAATTCAGGGATTGAGTTTGGCAAAAGAGATTCTTGAATTTTACCTGCAATTTCAATCTGCTTTTCTAATTCTAATTTCTGATCAGCAATAATTAATGTTCTTTCTTGTACTTTTCTTTCTAAGTCTCTATTTGCATCATCTTTCATTTCTTGTATGGTGAGCCAACTTTCTACTTCTTTTTGCTTGGCTACTTCCCTTTCTCTAAGGACTGCTAGAAGTGCATAAGTCAAAAAAGTAACTGATCCAATATATGTATCCAGTAATATCAATGAATTGTTTAAAGATAATTTTTCGTCCTTGAAAACTACAAATGGACCTACTCCAGAAATTGTTTTATAAACTGCAAAAATTGAAAGTAAAAGAATCCCTAGTAGTGCTCCATGTCTTCCATTACGAAATACAAAATAAACCAAAAATGGTAATGGCAAATAAGAAACTGGTAGAGTATCTCCAAATGCAAACTGGCAAGCAATAAACAGAAGAATGATTCCAATAAAAAATTCTATGGTTTGGGTAAGACTTATTTTGGGAATTGAATAGCCAAACCAAACTAATAGAAACGGACCAACTATAATATAACCTTGAAGCTCTCCACTGAACCATGTTACTAGAACATTCCAATAAACTTCACGGGGAACAAATCCATAATAAAGTAAGGAAGTTACTCCCAGTATCGCGCTAAATGCCGAACCTAGTATGGTACCAAAAGTAAAAAACTTAACTAGATTCCAAATCCCATCAAAAATATGCCATGAACTCATAAATCTTAGAATTAGATATGAGTTTAGAACTGCTCCAAAAGAATTCCCGATTCCGATGAGTAATGCAGTTGGAAGATGAGGGTTGTTTAAGTAGTTTGCTAGAAATGCTCCCAAGAAAATTCCAAGCACTGCCCTTCTTTTTTTAAGTAGAATTGCTGCTAAAGCGACACCTTCGGGAGGCCATATAGGGGAAACCTGTGAGTTCAAAAATGCAAGAAAGAATCCTATCTTTGATGCAAGAATATAAGCTAAAATTAAAAAAATTGTAAATAAGATAAAACGCAAATACTCATGCAATCTCTCTCGATTCATGTGATGATTCTTTAGAAGCGTTTATGGTTAGCAATCTTTTTTTGGAAAGGCTCAACGATAGACTAGGAAATATTCAATCAATTAGAGCTACAATTTTTACAAATAAAAGCCAAATAGTAAATATTTTATTGAATATAATATTAAGAAGATAATAATCAGTTATAAGGTTAATTTAGTCCAACTAAATAAAAAGGAGGTAAACTATTATTATTGTATTTTTGATTTATGATTTAAGTTATTTACAAAAATTTGGTATATTGAATAAAATAGATATTAAACTAATTTTAAAGGGAACGATTTGTTAAGTAAGAACTGGTTAGAGTTTTATGTTTCAGATTCTAGTGAAGAACTGACGATAACCAAAAGAAAAAATCCAATTCATACTGAGACAATTTTACTCTTAGAAAATAATCCAATTCAGTCTGAAATTACTAAAAACCAACTCAAGTACTTTGGGTTCAATATCATCCAATCAGACAATACAGCCGATGCATATAAAAAAATTCAGTCAGAACCTCCAGAAGTTTTAATTATGAGTCTAGATGTTCTAGAAAATTCTGAAATAGAATTTATTTCAAAACTAAGGATTAGATTCAATGAAGCTGAGCTACCAATAATCCTACTCATTTCATTAGAAAAGTCAGAGAAAATGTTTGAATATCTTGAAATAGGAATCAATGATTTTTTAATTACTCCATGTATTAAAGAAAAATTATATGCACGAGTTCTTGTTGGACTAAAATTTTCGAAACTAGCTAAGTCTTATCATAGATTTTTTCCTAGTGAATTTATCCATCTATTGAAGAAAAAAAATATTAGTGATCTAAGACTTGGTGATCATAGAGAATTAGAAATATCTGTTTTGTTTTCTGATATTAGAGGTTTCACTAAAATTTCGGAGAAGTTAACTCCCGATGAAAATTTTCTTTTCTTAAACTCTTATCTCAAACGTGTTGGACCAATTGTTAGAAAACACACTGGGTTCATAGATAAATATATTGGTGATGCTATTATGGCTTTGTTTCCAAAATCAGCAGATGATGCTGTTAGGAGTGCTATTGAGATTCAAAATGAAGTTAGAGAATTCAACTGGGAAAGAAGAAATACTGGAGAAGATCCAATTAAGGTAGGCATCGGAATTCATTATGGTAGTGTGATTCTTGGGACAATAGGTGAAGATGAACGAATGGAAGGAACTGTTGTTTCAGACTCAGTAAATTTAACTTCAAGACTTGAGAATCTAACAAAACTTTATGACTGTAATATTTTAATCAGTATGGATACTTTTTTGAATTTAGATTCACCCGAAGACTATAATTTTAGAATCCTAGATAGAGTGAAAGTAAAGGGCAAAGAACAGTTCGTTACAGTAATTGAAATCATTGATGGACTACCGCCCAATAAGGTTGAAAAATTATTGGAATCTAAACTTTACTTTGAAGAAGGAGTCACTTTTTATTTGAATAAACAATTTGAAGAAGCAATAGAAAAATTTAATTTAGTTCTAAAACTTGCACCTGAAGATAATGCTACAAAAATATATATTCAAAGATCTAATTATTATAAAAATTTTGAACTTCCAAAAGATTGGGATGGTGTTGAAATCCTAGAAGACAAATACTACTAATCTCATTCTTCTAAGATACTAACATAATCTAGTTCAAGTAGGCTTGAAATAGAATCCTCATCATTAATGTGGATGATTTCTGTTGAGAAAGAAGTTATCAAAATCACTGAAAAAATGATCAAAGCAACAGAAACTTTTTGAAAAAATTCTATTCTTCTTTTTTGCAAAATTCTAGTAGCTATTTTGGAATCCCAATTGGAATCTTCCAGTCTTTTTTGTATCTCTTCTTCTAGGTTATCATGATTCATTTTCTTTCACCATTTTTTTTAGTAGTTCCTTTCCTCTCGCAGCTCTAGACTTAATTGTACCCTTTGGTAGATTTAACTCAACAGAAATTTCTTTTTCAGATTTATTTTCTAGTTGTTTTTCCAATACAAGTCTATACTGCAAAGGAATTTTTTTTAAAAAATCTAACACAGTATCTAAAAGGTTTTCTGGGTTTGAAAAAATTCTTAAGTCCTCTTTTCTCTTTAAAAGCAATTTCTCTTTTTTTGCATTTTGCCTATCTAGTTTATCATTCATTCTTAGTGATTCATTTCTTGCAATTCCATATAACCATGTACTAATTTTAGCATCACCCCTAAATTGATTTTTACTGAGAGCCTTAAAGGCTCTCAAGTATGTTTCTTGAACGACATCATCTAAGGAATCAAAATAATCCTTGTTTAAAAACTTTCCAATACTTGATAAAACTATTGGTTTAGTTTCAGCAACAATACTAGAAAATTCTTTAGAATTCATGAAAATGTCTTTTAAAAATCTTTTCCATTTTTTCTGCTAGAGTATTTTTTTGCTCTTGAGTAAGAGTGGAATGAAACTCATAGAATTTTTTTTGTAGAAAAGTAAACATTTGCTCTCTTTTCTTTTTTTCTTCATCAAAGATAGAATCTAATTTTTTTTCATCAGGTTTAGAACTTTTCACCTGAGCTAAAATTTCTGCTTGAGTTTCTTTACTCATCCCGAACTTAAGCTCTTTTCTTTTAGCAAGATATTCTTCTTTCATCTTCTCTAAACTTGATTTTTGTTTATCAGTTAGATCAAGCTCACTTGAAATTTTTTTCACAATCCATTTGGCTTTATCTTCTGGACTCTTATGCCATCCACCACAAGCAATTAGATTGGTAATGGATAGAATAGAAATTAGTTTCGTTAGTTTATTCATGTTTTCCTCACTTTTAGAAATGAGACCTAAGAAACTATCGCTTGGTTCCAGAAAAAAATTTAAAGTTCACCTTTGCCTGCATACATTTTTTTTACTGCATCACCCAAATCAGGCTTCTCCCGATTGATTTCTTGCACTAAATACGAATTTTTTTGAAAATAGTCTAACAACTTAGACATTGTTTCATTTTCTGGCATAAGAATAGAATAATGACTATCAGAAAATTTTTCTTTAATTGAAAATCGTTTAGGAAGTTTTAAATCTTTGATTGGTTTTTGAAAATGAATATTTAAGGAAGCTTCATTTCCAACTAATTTATTAAAATCAGCGATTCCTCCATCATAACCTATCTTTCCTTTATCAATAATAATAATCCTTTTTGCTAAAAACTCAATATCTTGAATATCATGAGTTGTTAGAATAATTGTGACCTTCTCTTCTTCATTAATCTTGTGAATAAACTCTCTCACCCTTTCTTTAACTAGAAGGTCTAAACCAATTGTTGGTTCATCAAGAAATAATACTCTTGGACTATGTAGAAGACTTGCTGCTAAATCAGCTTTCATCCTTTGTCCTAAAGAAAGTTTTCTTGCTTGTTGTTTGAAAAATTCATTTAGTCCAAGAAGATCATTAAAGAGTTCTAACTTTTGTTTATAAACCTTTTCATCAATTCGGTATATTGAACGAAGTAGATCAAAAGATTCTTCAACTGGTAGATCGATCCATAGTTGAGTTCTTTGTCCAAACACAACTCCAATCTGATATGCATTTTCTTTTCTATCTTTATAAGGTGAAAGTCCATTAATAAAAATCTCACCATTTGATGGAGTTAGAATTCCTGTTAGCATTTTAATTGTAGTGGACTTACCTGCACCATTTTGGCCAATATATCCGACTAGTTCCCCTTCTCCTATATTGAAAGAAATATCGTCAACTGCTTTTAGTGTTTCAACCTCACTCGTAAATAGTGATTGAATAGAACCTAACAATCCTGATTTTCGTTTTCTGATTTTAAAATGTTTGGATAGATTATTGACTTGAATCATTGATAACAACTCCTGAAACTATATAAAGTTTCTTTTACTTTATTACTTACAGTAGAATTAAAATAACATACTCTAAATTCTTAAACCTTATAAATCCCTAATGCATACAATTGTATTTTTAGGAATCATCGTAATTGCTTCTTCTTGAACAATTTTAGTGCTAAGAGTTTCTCCAAGTGAATTATAAAACTCTAATGTGTATGATTTTTTAGGACTATCCTCATGTATATCAATGATTGTAGCCAAATCACCTTTCTTATAAGGTGTTCCAAGTATATCTTTGGTTAACACAATTTCTAGATACAACTCAAAATCCATTTTTTTCTAAATCTCACTCATAATTTTTTTAAACTCAGGAAAGCTAGTATCAATCCAACTTTCGTCATCAATTTTAATTCCTAAAGAAATTAATTTTTCCAGAATTAAAAAGCTCATTGCAATTCTATGATCCATAAATGATTCAACAGTAATTTTTTTTAGATCTTTTACTTCAGAAAATTCATATCCATCTTTATACTCTTCTACAATAACACCTAACGCTCTTAAGTTAGTTACCATTGAATGAATTCTGTCAGATTCTTTTGCCCTAAGATCCTCTGCATTTGAAATTTTAAATCCGCCTTTTGTGAAAAGTCCAGCAATAGTTAGAATGGGAATTTCATCAATGATAGATGGGATTATAGATTTAGAAATTTCTATTCGATGAAGTTCAGAAGGTAAAACAAGTAGATCGCCGGTTTTTTCACCACATTCTATCTTTTCATTTTGTATCACAATATTCGCACCCATTTCCGTTAGAACCTCGAGGATTCCAACTCTAGCGGGGTTGAGTCCAACATTCTGAATCAATATCTCGCCTTTCTTCAATAGAACTCCAAGGACTATAAAAAATGATGCAGAAGAAATATCTCCTGGAACAAAAAATTCTGAACCAGAAAAACTAAAGGGAGGTTGAATCTTGAAATGTGTCTTTCCGTTAATATATTCTAATTTTCCACCTAGATGAGTAAGCATGTTCTCAGTATGGTCTCTAGAAAGTTCTTCTTCCTCATATTCAAGCTCAGAATCAGAAGCAATCGATGCAAGCATCAAACATGATTTTACTTGTGCGCTAGAAAGTTTACTTTTGTACTTGAATGAATTCAATTTTTTTCCAATGATCTTTAGCGGAGCCTTATCATTCTTATCAATAGAAAAAATTTCTGCTCCCATCGCGACTAACGGATCCAGTATGCGTTTCATTGGTCTTTTGCGAAGCGATTCATCACCTGTTAGTGTTGCTGTTACACCAGTAAGACCTGAGATTAATCCTGCTGAGAGTCTAATTCCTGTTCCACCATTTCCAAAATCTAAAACATTTACAGGGGATACAAGTCCCTCTTTTCCAGGACTATCAACTAAGTATTCACCTTCCTTGACTTTTTGAAATTTTACTCCTAGCTCTGAAAAGGAATGCATTGTATTTTTAGGATCCTCTGCTTCCAGAAATCCTGTGATCCTAGATTTACCTTTTGCAAGACTAGAAAATAAAACAGATCTATGGGAAACTGATTTATCCCCTGATACTTTAATAGAAACCTTTTTATCAATTTTTAGTTTAGATTCAATCATGTTGCTCCTTGAAGTTTACCAATGGGAGTTTCTAATTTTGGATCTATCCGTCTCATCTTCACATCTACTCTTAAGGATTGTGCTCCTGAACCAGTAAAGGTTCCACGGACAGGAGATACGTCTTCAAAATCTCTACCAACTCCAATCCTAACATGTTTATCTGAGGATGCCATGTTATTTGTTGGGTCCAGCCCAAACCAAGAATATTCAGGTATATATACATCCAACCAAGCGTGGCTTTGTTCTGAGCCAATCATATCAGGATTTGATTCTGGGTCATATGATTCGATATATCCACTAACGTACCTAGCTGCAATTCCTGAACAACGAAGGGCTGCAATCATTGTATGAGCAAAATCTTGACAAACCCCAGACTTTTTCATAATTACTTCTTCGATAGGAGTATTGATATTTGTAGAACCAGATTTATACTTAAACTCTTTAGTAAAAACTTCATTTAAGTCAAGAATCGCCTCACCAATTTTTCTTTCAGAGCTTAGAATCTTTCGAGCAAAATCTAGAAGTGTATTTGAGATAGGTGTATAAAAACTTGGAGAAATAAAATCATAAAACTCATACTGATAATTCAGAAACCAATTCTTTGCTTCTTTTAAGGTCATACTAGAAGTTGCTGGGGCCTGAGATGGTTGAAAAGTGCTTACATCACTTTTCGCAACAATTTCAAGAGTTCTATGTCTAAAAGGAATAGAAAATTCATGAACTAGATTATCAAAAAAATCTCTATGATAGTACATAGGTACATCTGGTTTAACTTCAATTGAATGAAAGTTCACACTTTGGCAGAGAGTCTCTAGTGGAGATACTTTTAATCTAGTATAAGACTCTACTGCTTCCCATTCATATTCATAAGTGGTTTTATGGACTATCGAGTAACGTTGGGTCATGTGTTTTCCTTTGTGAATGGGTTGCTAAAATGCAAATGACTATATCTATCTATAATCAAATCCCCAAGATAATCTAAACCCATTCTTAGATCACTTGCCCAAAGACCAGGAAGAATTTTTTCTTTTGGAGTAAAAAACTTAGACTTCTGTATCTCACTTTTTTCAATCATTTCCTTAGAACCAATTTGTCTGAGCAAATCAAAAGATTCAACTCTACTTGTTAGGATATCACAAACATGTTCAGGACTATTTTCATTATATCGTTTGTCGATACTATACTCTTGCAAAAAACCTTTAATCTTTTGGAGTGAACTCACAAATGAACTTCCAAAACTTCTATCAGTAAGTAACATTCTATAAGCAAGATAAGGTTCAAACCTAGACTCATAATTCCATTGAAATGCTTCATAGGAATTTAGAACTTTTAGGATTACAATGATAAATGGTTGATTATTATAATAACTTTCTTCATCATCTTTTACTTGAATCAAATAAGTTATAGTAGATCTAATTACTTGGAAAATAGAATTACAATGTTCTAAAAGTCTGCCAAGCTGAACAAACTGCATGATACTTGCTTTAGAAGAACTATCAAGGGCAGCTCCATAAAAAGACTGAGAATAATGAATTACACCATATAACCATTCAGTTAAATCCTCTACACTATTGCTATACTCACCTTTTCCAGGAAGATTATTCATATACTCAGATAATTTTTTCAATGAAACCCACATATCGTCAGACAACATGTTTTGGATTTCTCTAGCGTTACTCATTGCAAAATTCAGGTTTGATTGCACTGAATAAGGATTTGATTTATCAGAAACAGAATAATGAAAAAAACTTTCTTGCCAATTGGATGCATTCACTTTCATGAATTTTTTCAATGGTCCACCGGTGAGTCTAGATATTGTCCTAGTGATTGTTTTATAGGAGCCCGACTCTTTACCTAATAGAATATCAATCTCAGAGGAATATGTTACTTGTAATACATTTGCGATCTTGAAAGCACGATTTACATATCTACCCAACCAGAAAAGACTCTCTGCTACTCTTGAAAGTAAAAAATTCTTTGAAACGGAGTTGGTTCCTGTAATTACAAAATGGGATGCAAACTTATCAGATTTGCCCATGATCCAAGTATCTTTGCTCCCTCCTCCTTTCGAATTGGTTACCATCAATGTATTATTGTTAGGTGAAACTCTAGTCAGTGCACAATTACTAAGATAAAAACTAGAACCTAAGAATGAAAAGAATCTAGTCTCAACATATCTTTCTTTCAATCCTTCAGGTGAAAAAACCTTTGAAGTTGATAAAGAAACAACTGGCTGAGCAATATAAGCTGTAGAATTATTCTTAACTTTTTCTTTGAACTCTTGGATTTCTTTATTACTTGTTTCTCTTCCGATGATTAGTCCATTCCCACCTGTTCCTTGCACTGGTTTTATTACGTAATTATTTATGTTCTGAAATACGTATTCAATTACTTTTGAATCACTGAGTAAAAAAGTAGGTATAGTTTCTAGTATTGGTTTTTCATTTAAATAAAATTCTATAATAGTATCAATATATGGTAGTAATGCTTTAGAGCTAGCTACCCCACAACCGATTGCATTTGCTACAGTGACATTTCCATGTCGAACACAGGAAAGAAGTCCAGAAACACCAAGTACGCTATCTTGATAAAAACTCACTGGATCAATAAAAAAATCCTGAATCCTTCTATAGAGAACATCCACTTTAGATAGTCCATAAACAGTTTTGATATATAAGAAATTTTCTTTAACTACAAGGTCTTTAGGTAATGCTAGAGGAATACCCATTCTACTTGCAAGAAGTTCATGTTCAGAATAGGCTTCATTATAAATCCCTGGAGAAAGAAGAACAACAGATGGATTTTCAACTTGCCTTGGAGCACATTCCTTAAGTTTGGAAAGCATCACAGAGGTCGTATCCCAAATCTGACGAATTTCTAATTTGTTGAAAAGATTTGGAAATTGTTGTCTTAGCACCTGACGATTTGCTAGTGCATAACTCACTCCACTTGGAATACTAACATTATCATCAATAATTCTAAATTCCCCATCACTGCTTTTAACTAGATCAAATGCTCCTACATGCAAATAAACATCATTCGGAACACTTACTCCAACACAGTCTCTCAAATAATTCATATCACCTAGAATAAGAGAAAGTGGTATCTTACCTGATTTTAAAATTTTTTGTTCTGAATAGATATCCTTCAGAAAAAGATTCAATCCAACAAGTCGCTGCTCAATTCCTTTTTTTACTTTTTCAAATTCTTTTTCAGTAATTATATGTGGTATCATATCCAGATACCAAGCACGTTCTATATATCCATCTGCTCTAAATTCACCAAAAGTGATGCCTTGCTCTCGTAGGACGAAATCAATTCTTTTTTTTATGGAACGAAGCCTTTCCACAGTTTGAGATTGAAAAAAAGTGAGTATGTTTTCATACTCTTCTCTAATTTCATTTTCTTTAGTAAAAATTTCATTATAAGAAATTTTATGCCAACTTGAAAACTTGTCTGTAATTTCCACTGTCATTAAATTCCTCTAGGGTTATGGTTTAAACTTTTGTAATCACCAGTAAATCTAGATTCTACAAGACAAGCATGTAAATACTCCTTGGAAGCAAAAACGGAATCAACTAGCGTTTTACCAAGAGCTAAATTTGCAGTAATTGCAGCCGAGTATGTGCAACCTGTTCCGTGTGTCCCTACATTTTCTATAAAAGGTTTTTCCAAAATGAGAAAATTTGTTCCATCAAAGAAAACATCTCTAACGATTCCATTACTTGGAATATGACCTCCTTTTAATAGAAATGGGACTTTATACTTCTTATATAGATTCTTTACAGTTTCGTCCATTGTGTCGAATTGAATATTTTCTTCGATGAGTATCTTTGCTTCATCAATATTGGGTGTCACTAAGGCCGCTTTGGGAATAAGTTCAGTTTTCAAAGAATCAATTGCCTCAGTTTTGAGTAGCACAGCCCCACTGGATGCAACCATTACAGGGTCAATTACAGTTGGGATTGGTTTTTTTTCTAGGATCATAGCTACTAATTTGATGATTTTATCAGCAAAAAGCATTCCAGTTTTCATAGAATTCACGGGAAAGAACCGAAGTACGGTCAAAATTTGTGCTTCTAAAACCTCAATTGGGACTTCTAGAATAGAAGTTACCTCTTCTGGATTTTGAGCAGTAAGACAAGTAATGGAAGAAGTACCAAAAACATTATGAAATGCAAAAGTCTTTAGATCTGCTTGGATTCCCGCCCCACCACCTGAATCTGAGCCAGCTATGGTCATTGCAATTGGTGCTTTCATCTTTTCCATCCATAGACATTGAAATCAATTTTATCATTTGAATCAAATTCTATTCCTTCTTTTTCTAAAAGAATTCTTTGCATTTTAGCTCTCAAAGTATCCCCTTTAAAGGAAATCTTGCCTTGTGAGTTAATGACTCGATGCCAAGGAACTTCTTGGTCGGGATGTTTCTGGAGAGAGTTCAAAGCATATCCTACTGCTCTCGCAGCCCTAGGATTGCCTAAAAGATAAGCAATTCCTCCATAAGATATCACTTTTCCTTTAGGAATTTTTTTTACAAGATGAAAGACTGATTGGTAAAAGGAAGGGGATGGACTATTTTTCATGTATCGACCTGCTGTAAACGAGTCCAGTAGGCGATACAGAAAAATGAAATGGCATTTTTAGAATCTAATTGTAGTGCTAATTCCTGAATAAGATTCACGAATTCCAGTGAATGGGTCTCTATTTTGCGAAGCAGGAATATAGGTAAACTGAAGATTGCGAATTGCATCCATATAGATGTTATTGCTCTTTTCAGTAATTAAAAAATCTACCCCAAGAATGTATAAACTTTGGAAAATGAGAGCATGAGAGAAACCAGTCAAATATGCTTCAGTTTTTTCTCTTCCCAAAACTCTATCTTGAGCAGTTCCATTAGGAGATTGCATTTGAGCAAAATAAACACCGAACAAGCCTAAAGCAGTGGTCGCAGTGAAGAAGACCCTTCTATTTCTAATTCTACTTTGTTCAGATCCTCTATCATCAGAAGCTTTTGGGGAACCATACAATCTAGTTGATTCTTCTTGTTTGAACGCTGTAGCATCATTATCCAATTTTTGTTTTACATTTGAAACATTTTCAGGGCTGCTTTCTTTATATAAAGAATAACCTTCGTAAATCTCATAAAGACCACCAAAAAACATTACAGTAGAAAAACCTTGTGTATATAAATTTTTATTCGTTCTATATTCAAAGGGACTGCCTAGAGAATTTCCTTTTAAAGAAATTGAATTATCACCTGTTGGTATAAAGTCATTCTTAGGGAGGAATGGGTATAATACTGAGTAAGTACCCATACCAAGATAAAAATAGGAAGCTGTCCTTTTACTTTTGTAGTAGTCATCAATGCTTGCTTTTACAGCATCTTTGTTGGAACTGGGAACTTCTTCTTTAGCAGGCTTTGGAGCTTCTTTAGCTGGCTCAGGAACTTCTTTAGCTGGCTCAGGAGCAGCTTTGGCTGGCTCTGCTGCAGTATCAGCTGAGTCCTGAGAAAAAACAGGATTCAAAGCAATTAGAATCAAAAAAACTGTTAGGAATAACTTAACAAAAGTCTTCATAGAACCTCGAACTAGGGTATTTATGACAGGGTAAGAAAATCACTTACTTATGGCAAGCGATTTCATGCAAAAACATTTCCCTAGTTTATTTACGGTAGTTCAGCACTTCTATTTTACTAAAAAAAGAAAAATATTAGACTTTTATTGAATAAATCCTAGCTTGTATTTATGGCAGAAACCAGTTCTTTTCAAGTATCTAAATTCAATATTCGCGTGAAACTCATGCTTATCATATCAGGAATCATCTTTGTTTCCCTTTTCCTAATCATTGAACTCGCAACCCATTTTTTTAGAAGAGATAGCGAGATTAGAGTAAAAGAAAATGACCTTCAGATTTCCAATTTAGTTTCATTGAAAATTCAATCAGAATTCCTAGCTAGAGCAAAGAATATGAAGCTATTTGCTTCTGAATTAGAGTCTCTAAAAGATTGTAAATCACTTCCTACTAACAGAATTTTTTTTGAAAATGAGGAAGAAATTTTATATGTTGGAATTTTTAAGAAAGAAGGAAATTCTCTCAAAGAAGTTAATTCTTGTCTAAATCCACAGATCTTAAGCAAAAATTTTAGTGATTCAGAAGGTTATATTTCTGCTGCTAGCACTGATAAATCTCTATTCTTTAAGTCCTTTGATGGATCAACAATACTCACTAATTCAAGTTCTACATTTTCAGCAGCAGTAATTGGTTATAGTTTTCCTTATAAAGAAATCAATAATACCAAGACAATTTTGATTTCTTTTCTTAAACCTTCTAAGTCTGCCGAGACATTTCGTTCTAATGGAATCAATCTAGTCTATATGGTAGATGAAAAAGGTATTGTTCTTGGGCATCCAGAAGTGAGTTTTGTGATGCAAGAAAAAAGTTTTGCTGACTTACCAGTTGTAAAATCTATGATTAGTGCTAAACAAAGAAATAGCCAAATTCATTTTGAAGAAAATGGAGAAAAATTTATTGGAACCTTTCAAAAATTAGACTTCGCACCAGGTGCAGTCATTTCTATTATTCCTGAAGATAAGGCTTTTGAAGAAGTTTATAATATTCAAAAAAGAAATATTTTCATTACAATTGCTATCCTGAGTTTTGCAATTCTAATCGTATTTATCTATTCTAGAAGCCTAACAATTCCCATTCTACAACTTGTAGATTCATCAAATGAGATTTCTAAAGGGAATTACCAAATTTACAATGAACCAAAATCTAAGGACGAAGTGGGTGTTTTAACAACCTCATTCAATTCAATGGCGAAAGGCTTAGATGAAAGAGAAAAGATGAAAACTGCATTTCGTAAATTTGTGAATGAAGAAATAGCAGAACTTTCTATGAAAGGAGAAATTAAACTGGGTGGGGAAAGAAAATTTTGTGCAATTTTCTTCTCAGACATCAGAAGCTTCACTTCAATTTCTGAAAAACTAGAACCAGAAGAAGTAGTTGAATTTTTAAATCAGTACATGACTGAGATGGTTCGATGTGTTAGAGAAACTGGTGGTATTGTGGATAAGTTTATTGGGGATGCAATCATGGCAACCTGGGGAGCATTGAAGCCTTTAAAGAATGAAACGGAAGCTGCAATCAACGCTAGTTTACTAATGAGAGAAGCACTTCTCAAATTCAATATTGGCAGAGGTTCAACAAAAAAACCAATCATTCAAATTGGTTGCGGGATTAATTCTGGTTATGTGATTTCTGGTCAAATTGGTTCTGATGAAAGACTAGAATATACTGTGATTGGAGATGCAGTAAACTTAGCTTCTAGAGTTGAGTCCTTGAATAAACCTTTTGGAACTGATCTATTGATTACACAAGATTCTTATGACAAAGTTTCCAAAATATTTAGAGTTGAGAAAATGCCAAGTATCAAGGTAAAAGGAAAAGAAGAGCCTCAGACAATCTATGCAGTACTAGGAAGACTAGATGATAAAGATTGTCCCAAAACACTTAAAGAACTTAGAGAAAAAGTAGGGATTCATTTTGAAGAAGAGGCTGAAGACGATTCTAAGAAAAAACCTAAGAAAAAAGCCAATCTAGAAAAAGAAGAGAAATATGAAATTCTTTAGTGGAAGAGATCTAACAATCATTGCCCTACTACTTTTCAATGCTGGGCTATTTGGATTTTTGTTTTATTATGATTTGAATAAAGCAGTCTCAGGAAACAATAACGAAGAGATTGGAACAATCATATTCAAAAAAAATGGACTGCAAAGAAAGTATGATTCTCAGGTAGTATGGAAAGATCTTTACCAAAATGTTCCCTTAAAGAATAGAGATACTGTTCGAACATTTGAAGACTCAGATGCAGTAATCATTTTAAAAGATGGCACAGAGATCCAACTAGATGAGAATAGCTTAGTATATTTAGATGTTAAGAATCAAATTCCGAACATTAATTTTAACGGTGGTGCTATTCAGGTTACTAACCCTAAAAACAGTGTTTCTCTTTCTTCCAATAATAAAACAATCTTAATGGAACAAGGGAACTATAAGCTCGAAAAGAATTCACCTGATAATCTTAATCTAATTGTTGATTCTGGAAAGGCTAAATTAGATGATAATGGAGTTTCCAAGGAAGTTAATAGTTCTAATTCAGCATCCATTTCTTCCAATAAAATGGAAATTAGTCAACTTCCGTTTGTAATGCAAAGCCCACCAAACCAGAAAAAAATATTCACAGAACCAGGTAATGATGCTGTAAATTTCACTTGGGAGACCAAAGTTAAAATTGATACATTGAGACTTGAAGTAAGTAGAAACAAAGACTTTTCTGATTTAGTAACTTCCAGTATTCCTTCTAGCAATTCTAGCAAGGTAAGACTAGACCCTGGTGCCTATTTTTGGAGACTTTCGGGTAATTCTGAAAATGGTAAAAAAGAAGTTTCTGAGATTAGAAAATTCTTAGTAGTGGCAACTGATCCTATGCTACTTTTTTCACCAGAACGAAATGCAGTGATTGGAACAGAGAATGGAAACTTACCTACAATCCATTTTAGTTGGAGTGAAAATAGGGTTGATTCAAAGTATAAACTAGAAATTGCTAATAACCAAAGTTTCTCGGGATCTCATAAATCCTTTGTGCTAGATTCCAATTCTTATTCAGTGAGTGATCTTCAAGAAGGAACTTATTACTGGAAAGTGAGCACACTTCCTGTTTCTGGTGCAAAACCTTCTCTTTCTAAGATTAGAATTTTTACAATCAAATCTGGTAAAGTGGAAACCACAGAAGAAAAAAGTTCAACTGCTTCTGAAGAAACCACAAAACCCGAAGATAATAAAGAAGCAACAACTAGCAAGTCTGAAGTAACAAACATGGCTCCTAATAATAAGGTAGTTATTGTTCAGAAAAATTCCTCCATTCCTTTTCAATGGGAAAAACTAGAAGGTGTGAAAACTTACCAATTCAAAATTTTTGATTCCAAAACCAATAAACAGGTTTATACAACAAATCTTGGAACAAACCAATTGAAGTTCACTAAATTTCAAGTTTTGAATGAAGGTAAATTTTCTTGGGAAATTACTCCTATGCTTGCAGATGGAAAAAAAGGGAAATCTTCTACAGCTAATTTCACTGTAGTTTCTAAAGATAAATTGAAAAATTTAAAGCCAGATGAAATTCAAATTCTTTCTCCAGAGACTATTTACAGGGACTAACATGAAAAAATTTATTTACTTACTTATCCTATTGCCTTTTTTTCTAATGGAAGCAAATGATAAAGGTATCATTGAATGGAAAGCTGTGGATGGTGCTAATGGCTATCGAATTGAAGTCAGAGACACCAACAAAAAACTCTTAGTAGCTGAAAATACCAAAACTAATAAATATTATATAAAAACTCCTATGGGTAGTTATGAGTTTAGAGTTTCTCCATTGAATGTCTTTGAAAAACCTACAGTCTGGTCCTATTGGAAAGCAATTAGAGTAATCGTTTCTAAAAGTCCTGAAGTTACTCCACCAAAAACTTTTTCATTAAGTATTTCAGAAGCAAAAAAACCAATCTTACTCAAAGGGAAAAATTTCCTTGAGACAATGAAGGTTAGAATACTTTCAAAGAACTCAGAGATTAAAGTTGTTGAATCTAAACTTATAGATAGCAACACATATAAGATAAAGCTCAATGAAAAAGATTTGAATGTTGGAACTTACGATATATCTTTAGAAAATCCAAATGATAAAAAAACAGTTCTAAAGAATGCACTCACCTTGAAAGAAGATGCTAAGACAGCAGATAAAAAAGATGATCCAAAATCAATCGATAAAAAAGATTCATCTAATTCAAAGAACATTGACAATACTAAACCAAACAACGAGCAACAGGAAAAAGAAAGACTTGCTCGGGAACAAGCTGAGAAAGAAAAACTTGCAAGAGAAAAAGCAGAAAAAGAAAGACTAGCCCGCGATCAAGCTGAGAAAGAAAGACTAGAAAAAGAAAGGCTTGCAAGAGAGCAAGCTGAACGTGAACGACTCATGAAAGAGCAAGCAGAAAGAGATAGACTAGCTAAAGAACAAGCTGAAAGAGAAAGGATTGAGCGAGAACGTCTCGAAAAAGAAAGACTTGCTCGCGAACAAGCAGAACGTGAAAGAATGGCTAGAGAACAAGCTGAAAGAGAAAGAATTGAACGAGAAAGAATTGCTCGTGAACAGGCAGATAAAGAAAGAATTGAGAGAGAAAGAATAGAGAAAGAAAATGCACTAAGAGCGAAGCTTGCACTTTTAGACACTGATGCAATCTATTCCATGAGTTCGGTTGAATTAGATGAGGTGATTAAATTTACAGGCAAGACTTGTGGGATCACTGAGTTACCTGCATTCCTTGTAGATAAATGTTTTAATAAACATGTTGAAGTGAATATGAGAAACAAGAATAAAGACCTACTCTTTAATTACTTGAAACTAAAATCAGATAATTACGGTTCTAGAATTTATGCATATAAGTACTTTGCAAAAAATTGTAAGCCATTCTTCAAAGCAGGAAGCGAAACTATGCAGAAGAGATTAGAGAGTAAAGACCTAGATAGTGATGAACGATCAATCTTAAAAACTTCTATAGAAAATCAAAAAACTTGTTCTTGATCTTTCTTAGTTTGTAGTTTAGAATAAATTTTCTGGGCAAGGGAAGAACCAATTCCTGCAATTTGCTTGAGTTCTTCCAAGCTAGAGTTACTCAATTTTTTATTTCCTGAAAAATGTTTCAAGATACTCTTCTTTCTTACTTCGCCAATATCTTTTATATCATCTAGAATTGTTTTTAAAGTAGCTTTATTTCTTCTTTCACGATGATACGTAATTCCAAATCTATGAGCCTCATCTCTAAGTTCTCTGAGTAATCTAAGCCCTGGAGAGTCTAGAGGAAAACTATATGGCTCTTTTTCACCAGGGAAATAAATTTCTTCTCTTTTCTTTGCAAGTCCAACAAATGCAAGATTCGGAAGCTCAAGTGCAACAGCAGCTTCTGTCGCTCTGCCTAGTTGGGTTGGTCCACCATCAATTACAATTAAATCAGGTAAATCATCTCCATCATTGATTAGTCTTTGCAATCTTCTTGCAATAACTTCATGCATCATTCCTGGATCGTTTATCTCATTATAACTTTTGATTTTATAATGCCTATATCCTGGCTTGTATGGATTTCCATCCACAAACATGACCCCACTTCCAACTGGCTCTGCTCCTTGAAAATGACTTATATCATAACATTCAATTACTGATGGAATCTTATTCAGCATAAGCATTTTCTTCAAATCTTCTAAAGCGGTTTCTTTATTCCTAAGTTTTGTAGCTAAAAGTCTTTCAGTAAGATTCATCTCAGCATTTTTGACAGCAAGTTTATAAATTCCTCTAGAAGAACTATTGATTGAATTCTTTATAGAAACTTTTTTTTGAGCAAAAGATGATAGAATCTTTTCTAAAACTTGTAACTCTGAGTTAGTTCTCATTGGTACTTTGATTTGATCTGGAATTGAGTCTTTGTTCAAATAATGTAGTTTAATGAAGGACAGATAAGCTTCTGATTGACTAGAATTAGAAGTTCCATCAAGTGCAAAGGATTTCTTTCCTTCCAATCTTCCACCTCTAACTTCAAATATAACAATTTGAGCTGTATCATCTCGTGTGGCGAGAGCAAGCACATCTTCATTGCCTAAATTAGAATTCACTACAGCTTGTTTTTTTCTAATTTCTTGAATTGCTTCAATTGCATTTCTATATATAATTGCTCTTTCATATTGCATATTTTCGGAAAATTCATTCATTCTAGAATTTAGTTGCACAAGCAATTCATCTTTTTTACCTTCTAGAAATTGAATCACTTCATTAACAATTAGAGAATACTCTTCAACACTTACATCACCTTTACAAGGTGCGATACATCTCTTAATATGATAATTTAAACATGGTCTTAAAGGAGTTTTGGAAGGAAGTTTTTGAAATTTTTTTCTAATAGGAAAAATCTTCCAGATTAGATAGAGCAAGTCTCTAGCTACTTTAGCATCGGTGTATGGACCATAGTATTTTTTGCCATCAGCTTTTACTTTTCTAGTTCTATATACCATAGGATAAGGTTCATCTGTTGATACACAGATAAATGGATAACGTTTATCGTCTTTTAGCCTGATATTATACTTAGGATTATACTTCTTAATTAGATTTGCTTCTAGAATTAATGCTTCTTCTTCTGTGTTTGTAAGAATCCAATCTAAATCAAAAATTTCTCCTTGTAATGCAAGTGTTTTCAAATCAGTTAGATTAGGATTTAGATAACTTCTGACTCTGTCTGAAAGTCTAATTGCTTTTCCAACATAGATTACATTATTATTTTTATCTTTCCAAATATAACAACCAGACTCAACACCTAGATTTTTAATCTTTTGTTTTATGAGTTGAAATTCTTTTGGTTCAGACATTGATTATTAACTATAGACAAAGATTACTACTCTCAGTAATCAGAACTATAATGAATCTTTCAAATATTTTTGATAAGTCAATTGAATTTTTTCAATGATTTCAGGAAGAATATTTTCATATTCTAGATTATCCAACTTATTCACTCTCAACAATCCTCTAGTAGAACTTGAGATAAAAACTTTTTCTGCAGAAAGTAAATCATTTAGAGTATAAATTCCTTCCCTAACTTCAATACTATTTTCTTTGGCTGCTTGAATTATTTTATCTCTAGTAATACCAGAAAGTATCGATGAATCTAGAGAAGGAGTGAATAAGATATTTTTTTTCAACCAAAACAAATTACAATAAGAACCCTCAGTTATGATTCCATTATGAGTTAGCATAATACCTTCATCAAAACCCGATTTCTTAGCTTCAATAATACTTAGAAGTGATGCAATATTACTAGAAAGTTTTGTGGAAGGTGGAAATACAGCAGGATATACTTTTTTGATATTAGTTACGGTAAGTGAAACAGATTCAGGTTCTTTTAAAATTTTCTCTGTAAGTAAAATGGATGTGATGTTCTTTCCGAACCCTGAACTAATATCTCCCGCCGATACTATGATTCTTAGTCTGCCCAATACAATCTCATTCTTAGAGATGATTTTTTGAATACGCTCTTCTAAATTGAAATAGAAATTGGAATCTGTTGGGATAGAAAAATGATCGAGTGAAAACTGAAGTCTTTTAAAATGATCTTTTAGAAAAACTGCTTTTGAATCTTTTATAAAACAGGTTTCATAGACACTGAAACCATAATAAAAACCATAGTCAAAAATGGAAACGTTAGCTGCTGATGCTAGCTCAAGGTTCCCATTTTTATCTAAGAACATAACTACTATGAGCTAATTTCAGATTTTAAACTTTTTTCAGCTCTCATTAGAAGTGGCAGCACACTCACCTTACTAACTTTCTTTCCATCTTGTTCCAAAAGAATTTTTGAATATTTCAATTTTCTTCTGATATGATTGATGCTAGGAATACTAGTCTTAAACTTTTTAGCTAATTCAAAATCTGTTAAAGACTCATTCATATCTAAAAATTTCTTGAGTTTCTCTTTATCCCAAACAATTCTTTCATAATTCTTAGGCTGATAGTTATGCTCTTCGAGTCTCTTCTCTTGACGAATTTTAGCACCTTCTTTCTTTTTGGATTTCCAAAATGGATGCCTATTTCTCGCATACATAACGTCTTCAATAGTATAACCAGTTTTCTCTAACCACAACTTAGTTATAACTCCCCTCTCACCTCTAGGTAATTTTGTTGCTACAGTAATTGCAATATACTCACTTGGATTCTTAGCACTAAGAACTTTCTTCGCAGCTTTGCTTGAAAGTAAGCCACCTTTATCAGCAGGCATAAACTCCCCTTTTCCTTGTTTGATTTTTCAATAAATTCTTTACTTTACATTTTGACAATAATAAATTCATAAAACTTGGAATTATTTTCATTGAAGCATTGACTTCACAAAAAAAAATTGTCTCACGGGGTGTAGCGCAGTGGTAGCGCACTTGTCTGGGGGGCAAGTGGTCGCTGGTTCAAATCCAGTCACTCCGATTTTTTACGGATTATCCACTAACGTTAGCTTTTTAACCTTATTTTTTTGTTAATACAAAAAAATCTCGGTTACCAAGATATTTGTTAAATATCTTGTAGCTGCGAACCTCCGCC